>NZ_JBWKPG010000006.1:0-421797 GCF_059418125.1 Pseudomonas sp. GW821-FHT09C08
CGCAGCGGTAGTTCAGTCGGTTAGAATACCGGCCTGTCACGCCGGGGGTCGCGGGTTCGAGTCCCGTCCGCTGCGCCATATCTGCCTCAAGGCCCACTGAACGCCTTGAAGCACAAAGAAAGCCTCTGGCTACTTTGATCCGATAGCAAAGACCCTGGTCGAAAGACCGGGGTTTTTTGTGTCTGCGATTTATGAAATGTGCGAGCCCGCTTATGGGCAATGGCGAACTCACGGACGCCATCGCCCGCGAGCGGGCTCCTACAGGTTTTGCCTCAAAAGCCTAATTTGTCGCGCAAGCCGTAGTACCAGGCGCCCAGTGCGGCAAACGGCGTGCGCAACAGTTGGCCGCCCGGGAATGGGTAGTGGGGCAGGTCGGCAAACGCATCAAAACGCTCTGCCTGGCCTCGAAGGGCTTCTGCCAGTACCTTGCCGGCCAAGTGTGTGTACGTCACGCCATGGCCGCTGCAGCCCTGCGAGTAGTAGATGTTGTCGCCCAGGCGGCCGACCTGTGGCAAGCGCGACAGGGTCAGCAGGAAATTGCCGGTCCAGGCGTAGTCGATTTTCACGTCCTTGAGCTGCGGGAAGGCCTTGAGCATCTTCGGACGGATAATCGCCTCGATGTTCGCCGGGTCGCGTGCGCCATACACCACGCCGCCGCCGAAGATCAGGCGCTTGTCGCTGGTGAGGCGGTAGTAGTCGAGCAGGTAGTTGCAGTCTTCGACGCAGTAATCCTGCGGCAGCAGCGACTTGGCCAGTTCGTCACCCAGCGGTGCAGTGGTGATGACTTGCGTGCCGCAGGGCATCGACTTGGCTGCCAGCTCCGGCACCAGGTTGCCCAGGTAGGCATTGCCCGCGACGATGATGAACTTGGCCCTGACCTTGCCCTCGGCGGTGTGCACTACGGGATTGGCGCCGCGCTCGATGCGCACTGCCGCGGACTGCTCATAGATGCTGCCGCCCAGGGATTCCACCGCCGCTGCTTCGCCCAGCGCCAGGTTGAGGGGGTGGATGTGCCCGCCGCTCATGTCGAGCAGGCCGCCGACATAGTTGTCACACGCCACGACCTCGCGGATGCGACGTTCGTCCAGCAACTCCAGCTGCGTATGGCCGTAACGCTCCCACAGGCGCTTCTGCGACTCCAGGTGGCCCATGTGCTTGCTGTTGAGTGCAGCGAACACGCCGCCGTCCTTCAGGTCGCACTGGATCTGGTACTTCGCCACCCGCTCGCGAATGATCTTGCCGCCCTCGAACGCCATCTGTCCGAGCAACTGTGCCTGCTTGGGGCCGACGCTGCGCTCGATCACGTCGATGTCACGGCTATAACTGTTGACGATCTGCCCGCCATTGCGACCAGAGGCACCAAAGCCGACCTTGGCGGCTTCCAGCACGGTCACGCGAAAACCGTTCTCCAGCAGGAACAGCGCGCTGGAAAGGCCGGTGTAGCCGGCACCGATCACGCACACGTCGGTTTCGACCTCGCCTTGCAGGCTTGGGCGTGGCGGTACGGCATTCGCGGAAGCGGCGTAATACGACTGGGGGTAGGGGGTGTTCGCCATCCTGGAACCTCTGTTTTATATTTTTTACGAGTGCCCCGATCCTACCTGAGTTGAAAATTGCCTGCCAGCCACCGAAAAAATACCGATGTGCCGGCCGCAAATAAAAAATTCGCATATTCATAGGGTTAGCTGCAAAAAAGATGTTGACACCCCTCCGGAATTCCGTAGAATGCCGCCTCACAGCAGGCACGTAGCTCAGTTGGTTAGAGCACCACCTTGACATGGTGGGGGTCGTTGGTTCGAGTCCAATCGCGCCTACCAAACAAAATCCGCTCTGCTGGGCGGTCTAGAAGGGCTCACCGAAAGGTGGGCCCTTTTTTGTTGTCTGGGATTCCTACAGAACATTCACAAAATATCGGGTTCGTTCACACGGGCAATGTGAACGCTGATCTCGTTGCGGTTAGGGTGTGGCTGGAGTCAGGCAATGTTCGTTGAGGGTAATGCCGAGGGTGACAATTTCATTGTGCATTTCCACTGTGCCTTGCAGCACCTCTTGTACCCAATAGCTCTTAAATTCTTTTCGGTGATGCTTGAAGGCCGCTACCTCCGCTCCACCTCCAAGATATTCACCTGTACCCTCTTCATACTTCTGTGATGTCTTGTGCGATATGAGTTGGCGGTGTTTGATTGTGTTGCTGAATCCAGCGAGATATCTAAACCAATGGAGCTTAGTGGCTCGTGTTATTTCCTTTCTCAGTGGGCCTTCAGGAAGGGTGTCACGCACCTTACTGATGGTGCAATCCTCGATGGGGATTGGATTGAGGAGTGCCATGGCGTTAACTATCTGAGCAAAGATATCGAATGTATTGCGGGTGATGTTGATTGCGGCAATCAGGTTTGCTTCGCTCGCGATTTTGGCAGCCGCGAACTCCTCTAGCTCCTCGTCGGACCCTGCCATCATTGCGGCAGCAAACATTTTAATCCCGTCCGGGTCGTGATCAGCGTTATAGGCGGCAAACGCTTTGCGAGCCGCATTCTTGTGATATTGATATATGCATAGGGATTGATAAACCGAGTCGACGGTACTTAGCAGCCATTTTTTGTCGGGTTCGCTGGTGCGAATATGTTCCTTGAGTGCAGGTAAATCCCACCTTCTCCGCATAGTTGCTCCTTTGACTGTTTATTTTATGGGGTAGCTTACGATAGACATCTGGGCAGCCAGTGCGACCATTTGATCCCCTTGCAACTCGACCGCAGGGAAGCTGGAAAAACGAACATTCCGACCCGAAAGATCCAAAAACAGCGACTTATCAGTTAGCTCCAGTTTCACCGCTCCCGCGGGATATATTCCCTTGTCTTTCTCTGTGATAAGGAACGCCAGGGGAAAAAAGGAAAGGAGGCTCATGCAGCACGTGTTCTGCCCGTTTTTCACGCTGAAGAGCTTGATGCTTTGATGATGCTTGTGTGGAAAGAACCAGTAGAAGATATCGTGTGTATCGCTCATGGCGTGATCATCGCCTAGCACAAACGCCTTCAGTGGATCGAAGTAGGGTGTGGATTGGCCGGGTTTAAAACATTCTTCTACCGACGTGGCAGATAGGACGTGACCAACCATAGCGCGTGCGTACTTCAGGGCGTTTACTGGGGTGTGGACACTCGAAACGGGGCTATTCGCATACTTGAAGAAATGGTTGATTTTGAGCGTTAGAGACTTACAGACATCGGCGATTTCTCCGTCATTCTGACCCAGTGCCGTCATGTTGCAGTTTCGACAGATTGTGCGGAATTTGCTGCCATTCGGAGATCGCACGCCTTTCACTTTTGGGAGTTGGAGGTCGAAAGCTTCGGTGAGGTGGACTTGTTCCACCACAGTTACCGTGATGCTTCCTTGTGGGGGGACATGATCTTGGGAAAGTGTTCCGTATGTGCCACAGATCAGGCAATGGCCGCTTGTGATTTTGGTGTGTTTGCTTCGTTCAGATAGCGATTTTGCAAATTCACCCATGACGCCCTCTCTCTCAGTTCCTTGTATGTTTTGTTTGTAGCACGAGACTGATTTTCTATCTATTTGTGGGTATAGTCTTTGCCCCGCCGCCAAAAATAAGTGGGCCCCCGCTGACGCTTCAAGTATGACTACGTGAAAAATAATAGGTACGGATCGTGAATCGGCTTTGAGTGCGAGAGGTGCTAAGCACATCACGAGTAGGCCAAATGGCAACCTGCGGGAAAGAGAAATAAGTTGGGCGGCTTTGAAGCCTCAACAGCCTCAGAATGAGACATTGAAAGCCAGCATGAGCAACGTACTGCCGTTGGTGTGAAAGTGGCGCCACGGGCCGTACGCGAGCCTTTTGCGTTGAGTTAGTCAGCTATGGCCTGAAGCGTAGTCAACTTGTTGTACGGGCATGCCAGTAGGTGGGGCTGTACCGTCGCTTCATGTTCGTTTACTTTCTTTATGCGTTGATCATTGGCGACTGTAGTGTCAGCGACAGCACGGCCTTTGGCGAGCGCCTGAGAGCGATTGTTGATCTTCTGTACCGCAACTGCATCATCAGCATTTGATTAGCGAAGGCTCCCCGTTGGCCGGATTGGACTGATTCGAAATCCGTTGTACCTCCACGACTACCTAGGGTTCGAATCTCTATCTCTCCGCCATACAAATGAAAGCCCAGCAGATCAAGGTCTGCGAGGCTTTTTTGTTTTCCGATTGTACTACTCCGCTTACTGCTCAAATCATGCGGCTCACGGTCTGGAGACGCTTATTTCTGCTCATGTCTGTCAGCCAGTAGCTGTGCAGCGTCTAACGCGAATTAAAGGACGTTTGCAGCCTCTATAAAGGCTTCTGGGTCATCCGTACCTTCATAGATGATCCCGCCTTCTATGACGTCCTGTACTACGCTATCGACGTACTAATAGAAACTCACAACCAGATGAGCATCCTATGGCGGGAGGTAGCCTAGTTTCCCAAGATTGGCGATGTAGACCCTGCAATAGTGCTGTTATCCCGTACCTGAGCATTCCAGTTGCCGGACGGAAGTACGCGGAAATTGGCCATTGTTGACGCCTCATAGGTGTGAATGGGCGTTCTGTGAAATCCAAGAGCAGCAGGGCTAGGAGCCTGCTCCTAGCAGACCTTGACATGGTGGGGGTCGTTGGTTCGAGTCCAATCGCGCCTACCAAACAAAATCCGCTCTGCTGGGCGGTCTAGAAGGGCTCACCGAAAGGTGGGCCCTTTTTTGTTGCCTCGGATTTAATCCTGACGCCGCCCTCAATTAATCGACCGACACGCCGATGCAGTCGGTAAGCCTTCATCATCGGACATTTGGCATGCTCATCAACATTAGCAATCCTCCTGCCGTAGCCAGCAGTCAAAGCGTTGCAACCTCGACGGTTCCCCAGGCAACCGAGAGCACCAACCGTACCGGCGGCCTGACCGTCAATATGAACGCGGGCACGCAAGCGACTGCGGGTGCTGGCGGCGGTGGCCAGGCGTCTTCCAGCTCGACGGAGTCGGACACGGTCAAGGAGTTGAAGAAGCAGATCGAGCAGTTGCAAAAGCAACTTCAAGAGCAACAACAAGCCATGCAGCAGGCACAGTCCAGCAACCAGAGCGAGGCGGCCAAGGCTGCTGCGGTTGCGGCGGAACAAGCGCAGATTGCAACCACTGCCGCTGCGTTGCAGACAGCGACTGCCGCGCTGTTGCAGGCTGTCACCGCTGAGGGCGGCAGTGCGACGGGATCAATCGTCAGCACCACCGCCTAATTCGACGAGGCGGCGTTCAACCGCGCTTCAACACACTTTCTCCCGCGTGCGCTGGCAGTCGATAGACGTCTACCAGCGCGAGCGCCCCCAGCAATGCCACCCCGATGAACGCCACCCGGAAGTCACCCACTTGTGCGTGAATCTCATGCCCCTGCACGCTCATCGACGCGCGCAACAACAGCGCCGCTGCCGTCACGCCCATCCCCATGGCCAACTGGAACGACATGCTGAACAACGCCGACGCCTCGCTCATGCGTGGCTTGGGCACATCTGCAAAGCCAATCGAGTTGTAGCAGGTGAACTGCATCGAGCGTGACAACCCGCCCACAAACAGCACCACTGCGATGACCGCGAGCGGAGTCTGCGCGGTGAAAAGGGCGCACGCCGCAATCGACGCCACCCCGATCACGCCATTCACCAGCAGCACCTGGCGAAAGCCGAAGCGCTGCATGATGGCCGTGGTCAAGGGTTTCATTGCCAGGTTGCCGGCAAAAACCGCCAGCACCAACAGGCCCGCGTCCACCGGGGATAAGCCAAAGGCCACCTGAAACAACAACGGCAGCAGGAACGGCAGCGCGCTGATGGCCAGCCGAAACAGCGATCCACCATAGATACTCACGCGAAAGGTATTGATCGCCAGGGTCTGCAGCGGCAACAACGGGTCAGTATGGTGCTGACAGTGGTGCACGGCCCACACCGCCAACGCAATGCCCGCTGCGACCAGCGCCACGCCTGGGATGAGCATTTCGCCGGCCTCGCTGCCCAACCATTCCAGCCCGCCCAGCAAGGCGACACAGGCGCCTGCGAGCAGTAAGAACCCCTTCGCATCAAACTTGCGCACGCTGGCTTCGCGACCTTCCGGTACCAGCCACAGTGCGGCGGCGAACGCCAATACGCCCAGCGGCAGGTTCACGTAGAAGATCCAGGGCCAGGAGGCATGGGTGACGATCAGTCCGCCGGCCACTGGCCCCAGGATCGGCGCCACCAGGCCGGGCCAGGTGATGATCGCGATCATTTTGACCAGGTCTTTTTTATCCGTATTGCGCAGCACCGCCAGTCGCCCCACGGGCACCATCAGTGCACCACCGATGCCCTGCAGGACGCGCGCAAAGACGAACATTTCAAGGCTCTGGCTCAGCCCGCACAGCAGCGAGGCGAGCGTGAAGACGATGATCGCGCCGGCAAATACCCGGCGCGCACCCAATCGGTCGGCGATCCAGCTGGACAACGGTATGAAGATCGCCACGGCGAGAATATAGGCGGTGATGCCGATGTTCATGTCGACCGGCGTGACCCCGAACGCTGTGGCCATGGTCGGCAATGCCGTGGCGATCACCGTGGCATCGAGGTTTTCCATGAAGAAAGTCACGGCGACCACCAGGGCGATCAGGCGGGTCTGGATGCTGAGGCCATTCTCGGCGGTGGGTGTGGCGGAAGAAGTCACCGGTGCTGCCCCTTGTTCATTGACGGTCGTTCTGGGTTGACGATACCGGGTCGGGCTTGAGTACACACTCACCGGCATGCAGTTACTTTCAAAAAAGTCGGAGTGATGTCTAAATGATATCGCGCATGTACAATCGTCGCCGGCCGATATCCGGCCATGCCAACGATGGCGATAAGGAGCGGTAGTCATGAGCGTTCGGTTAGTGGTGGGGATTGCGGCACTGATGGTTCTGGCGGGATGCGCCACGAGTCGGTCGGAAGTGGATGTCAATGTTGCGCCGCTCAGCACAAGCCAGGCCGCAGCAACAAGCAATGGCAAGAAAGTCCTGATCAGCACCGTGGATGATCGCGTTTTCCAGATAGCTCCACGAAGCCCGGATACGCCATCGCTGAAAAATGACGAGGTCAATGACAAGTCGATTACCGAGCGCGCCATTGCCCGTAAGCGCAACGGTTACGGCAAAGGGTTGGGCGACGTGTTGCTGCCCTCCGGCCGCACCGTTTCCCAACTGGTGAATGAGTCGGTAGCCGCGGCTTACAAGCAGGCCGGTTACCAGGTCGTCACCGAGCCAGGCACTCCGGATGCCGCGCCAGTGAACGTGCATATTGTCGAATTCTGGTCCTGGTTTACCCCAGGCTTCTTCTCTGTCGACGTGAGTAACAAAGCCCACCTGCGTATCGAAACCCCGGGCGCCACTGCGCTGAATGTGGTGACGCGCAAGAATGAAAGCATGCAGGCGGTGACGGAGAGTGATTGGAAGAAAATCACCGAGGCGGGTCTGCAAGAAGTGTCGCGTGAGACCCTCAAGCAACTCTGAAGCAAGCCAGGCGGAATTGCAGTATCAGGGCCAACCCGGCGGTTGGCCCTTTTTGCAGGCGCGGTGGCTTACTGGGCCTTGGCGCTCTTGATGTCGCTGATCATCTGCTTGGCGATTGCCTGGACCTGCTTCTGCGTCATTGCCGAAGCCACGCCTTCCCAGGCCGAGGATGACGTGTCGTAGGTGCGTGAGCCAATGGGCGCGCCGGATTTCAAGTCGGAGTAGTCAGCGCGGGAGAACACCCAGGCATTACCCACCAGCGCACCGGCGACATACCGCGAACCCGGTTCGATGTAGCGAAACTTGCTCACGTTGATGCTGATGCCCACGCCGTCTTCACCATTGGCCGCGACTTTAGGGCTTTCGGTGACCGTGAAGCCGGCCTGGCGTGCTTCGACCTGGAGCGCGTTATTCCAGTCGCGCTTGAGCAGGTTCCAGTCAGGGTTTTGCTCCACCTGTTTTTCGCCCTGGATGCTCACCACCAGGTTCTGCTTGGCCGCTTCCGGGATGGCCAGTGCTGCGCTGCCGCCACTTTTAACTTTCGCTGCACAACCGCCCAGCAGGGACAGGGCAACGGCGCACGAGAGGGCGATCAGGACCTTTTGGGTTTTCATCGAATTTCCATATCCACAACAATAGTGAGAGAGGCGTGCGCCGGTACCCGGTGCCGCACCCGATCAACGGGCGGCGCTAAGATGCGTGACTCGCGGGTTACCTGTCCACATCTTGTTACGTGTGCGCAGCAAACCCCGACAAAATTTATTGGTTTGCAGCAACAATTTTTCTTGTTGGACACCTCCCGCCCCCAGGCAGCAAAGTTGCCGCCACTGACGCTCGACCTTCCGGGTCAACAATAAAAAACCGAGCCGACTGCACGCCACTTCCTGCTGTGAACCCTTTGTTCACATCCTGCTGTAACGGCGCCGCAGCGCGCATTAAAGGACCTCACCGCCATGCAAACTGTTGTGAACTTATGGCCGTTGATCGGCGTACTTGTGATCGTGGTTGGCTTTGTCTTGCGCTTCAATCCGCTGTTGGTGGTGACCGCCGCCGCCATCGCCACCGGGCTTGCCGCCCACTTCCCGCTGGAAAAAATCCTCGCGACCATGGGCGACGGTTTCCTTCAGACCCGTGCCCTGCAATTGATTCTGTTATTGCCGCTGGCGGTTATCGGCTTGCTGGAGCGCCATGGGTTGCGCCTGCACGCGCAGAACTGGATCGCGCGGTTCGAGCGCGCCACGGTAGGGCGCCTGTTGATCATCTACCTGTTTGTGCGTGAATCCACCGCCGCCATGGGTTTGACCAGCCTCGGCGGACACCCGCAGATGGTGCGCCCACTGCTGGCGCCGATGGCCGAGGGCGCAGCGGAAAAACGCTACGGCAAGTTGCCGGACAAGTTGCGCCACAAGGTGCTGGCCATGTGCGCTGCGACGGACAACGTCGGCCTGTTTTTCGGTGAGGACATCTTCGTCGCCTTTGGTGCGATTGCGCTGATGCACACCTTCCTGCTGGGCTCGGGGATTGATGTCGAGCCGCTGCACATCGCGGTGTGGGGCATCCCGACGGCGATCTGCGCGTTTATCATTCACGCGATTCGCCTGCATCGGTTCGACCGGCGGCTGACCCGTGAGATGACGCCTGTCGCCACTGCCGTGGAGGCCGCGCAATGATCATCTCGATTCAATACCTGTACTGGCTCGCCGGAGTGCTGCTGCTGATCACTGCGGGCATGATCCTGATGGACCGGACCCACCCCAAGCGCTGGTCCAGCGCCTTGTTCTGGTTGCTGTTCGCGGTTCCGTTCCTGGTGGGCGAGCGTCTGCCCTCGGTGGTCATTGGTGTTGGCGTGGTGGTCATGGCGTTGATTGCCGGGCTGGGTGGCGTCGGCCGTGGCACGCACGCCGAGCTGCATGACAAGGCATCCCGCGCCAGCGCCGGTCGCCTGGGGCACAAACTGTTTATCCCGGCGTTGGCGATTCCCCTGACGACGGTGATCGGCTCAGTATTGCTCAAGCACACCGAGATCGGCGGCGTACCGCTGCTGGACCCGAAAAACACCACCTTCGTTTCCCTCGGCATCGGGTGCCTGATCGCCCTCGGCCTGGCGTGCTGGCTGACCCGCGACACCCCGGTGCAGGCCTTGCGCGAATCGCGGCGCCTGACCGAGGCCCTGGGCTGGGCCATGGTGCTGCCGCAAATGCTGGCGATGCTGGGGCTGTTGTTCAATGAAGCCGGAGTCGGTACGGCCGTCGCGCATGTCACCACCACCTACATCAACCTGGATTTCAAGCTGGTGGCAGTCATGGTGTATGTGCTGGGCATGGCACTGTTCACGGTGATCATGGGGAACGGCTTCGCGGCATTCCCGGTGATGACCGGCGGCGTCGGCGTGCCGGTGCTGGTGGGGATCTACGGCGGCAACCCCGCAGTGATGGCCGCGATTGGCATGTTCTCGGGTTACTGCGGTACGTTGATGACACCGATGGCGGCCAACTTCAATATCGTGCCGGCAGCACTGCTGGAGTTGCCCGACAAAAACGCGGTGATCAAGGCCCAGCTGCCGACCGCGCTGATGATGCTGGTGGTCAATATTGTCCTGCTTTACCTGTTGATGTGAGGCCACGATGCAGACTCTATTGTTGACGGGTTTCGAGCCCTTTGATCAAGACCGGATAAACCCGTCCTGGGAAGTGGTACGCCTGCTGGATGGCTGGCAACTGGGCGCCGATGTGCAGGTTGTTGCGCGTCGGCTGCCGTGTGCGTTTGCCACGGCGGGTGAGTGCCTGATCCAGTTGATCGACCAATTGCAGCCGGCGATGGTGATCGCCACGGGGCTGGGGCCGGGGCGCAGTGCTATTTCCATGGAGCGGGTGGCGATCAACCTGAATGACGCGCGTATTCCCGACAACCTCGGCGAGCAGCCGATTGATGCCGCCGTGGTGGCTGACGGCCCCGCAGCCTACTTCACCACGCTGCCGATCAAGGCGATGGTCAAGGCGGTGCGCGAAGCGGAGATTGCGGCGACGGTGTCGCACACGGCCGGTACCTTCGTGTGTAACCAGGTGTTTTACCTATTGCAGCATGCACTGGCTGCTAGCGCCGTGCGCAGTGGGTTTATCCACGTGCCATATCTGCCCGAACAAGTGCTGGCTTCGGGCACCGCGTCAATGGCGCTGGAGACGCAGGTCGAGGGACTGCGGGTGGCGTTGCTGGCCGCTTGGCATACATCAGTGGATGTGACGGAAACGGGCGGGCAGGTCAGCTGACCTGCGCGGGTCATCGTCAGCTAGCAAACAGGCGGGTGAGCCCGAAGGTGATGGCGCACGCCAGGCCTGTCATTGCGAAGGCGGTGGCCACGTACCATTTGATGAGATTCACCTCGGTGGTCGTAAGGTCCGCCTTGGTCGCGAAGTGCTTTTCCAGGGAGTCTGCCCTGCTCGAAACGGTGATCAGCCTTTCTTTCATTTCAGCCAGCCCCTTTTCCAGTAGACCCAATCGTTTTTCCATGCCTGAACCTCCGTCGTTACCGCCACCACCTCTGCCTTGAGGTGGGGTGTTCAGCGAGTTTGTCCCGCCGAATCGATAGTGTTTCCTTTCCACTGCACTTCACCTGTTTCCCATACTGAGCGTGCGCTTTGGGGAAAAGAATAGTGGGAACTCCGGCCAGGGGTGACAGCCAAATTTTTGCAAAATAACACCAGCTGCGTGGGAGGCGCGGTTCAGTCGTCCCGCCTCGGAAAAAACAACTCAAAACACGTCAGTCCTGCCTCGCTGCTCACGCTGTATCGACCGTTATGCAACTGCATGATGGTCGCCACAATCGACAGGCCCAGGCCATTGGACTGGGCCGAGCGCTCGCGCGATTCATCCACCCGGTAAAAGCGCTCAAATAGCCGTGGCAGGTGCTCGGCAGCAATGGTTTCACCCTGGTTGCTGACCCTCAGGGTGATGCCTTCGGCGTGTGGCACCGCCTGGATCAGCAGCTCGGAACGCGGCGCGCCATATTTGATCGCGTTGGCGCACAGGTTCGCCAGGGCCCGGCGCAGTAGCATCGGTTCAGCCCAGATCACGCCTTCACCTTCGGCATGAATGCTGACCTCCACGTCACTGGCCAAGCCTTCGAAGTAATCGGCGATACGTTCCACTTCATCCGCTGCACTGAGTTCCTGGCGTTGGCGCAGGGCGCTGGCCGGATCAGTGCGGGCGAGGAACAACATGTTGTCGAGCATCCGCGCCAGGCGTTCAAGCTCTTCGACGTTGGACGCCAGCAACTGTTGATAACTCTCGATGCTGCGGCTCTGTTGCAGCGCGACCTGGGTTTCGCCCAGCAGGTTGTTGATCGGCGTACGCAGTTCGTGGGCCATGTCTGTGGACACCTGGCCCAGTTGCACAAACCCTCTGGCCAGGCGTTCGAGCATGGTGTTGAACGCGTCGATCATCGGCAGTAATTCCTTTGGCGCGCCGTAGCTGTCGAGGCGCTCGGCCAGGTTGCCGACGCCGATGCCCTGGGCATGCCGGGCCAGGCGTCGCAACGGCAGCAGGCCACGGTGCACCAGCAAGTACCCGACCAGGGCAAGGATGATCGCGGCAATGCTTGCCAGGATAAACACGCTCAGGCGATAGCTGGCGAGCATGGCGGTGCGTTCGGTCATCAAGCGTCCGGTGGTGACTTGCAGGCTGCCCAGGTCCCCCGAATCGATCGACGCCGCCACGGCGGCGAAGGGGACATTGTTGACCCCAGGCAAATGGTGCACATCGGCAAGGCCCAGCGCGTGGTCTTTGGCAACGGCTGGCACCACCGGCATCTCGATATTGCCCGGGTTGACCAGCAGCAAGGGCTTCTGCCCCGGCGCCGCGATGCTCAGCACTGACTCGCTGTTGCCCAGCATGTTCTGGAACAGCTCAGGCTTGGTCTTGATCAGATCCAATGTATTGCTGTCGTTGAGCAGGTTGCGTAACTGATCGGTGCGATAGATCAGCGCAGCGTCGTCACGCTTGATCAACTCACGCTCCAGTTCGCGGTACAGCGCAACGCCCAGCGTGGCCAGCAGCGCGAAGGCCAGCAGTGCGAAAATCACCGCCAGGCGCAGGGTCAGTGAATAATGGCGACGGCGGGTCATGGCTGAGTATCGAAGCGGTAGCCGATGCCCCGCACGCTGTGGATCAACTTGAGCTGGAACGGGTCGTCGATTTTCAGGCGCAGGCGCCGCACGGCCACGTCCACCACGTTGGTGTCGCTGTCGAAGTTCATGTCCCACACTCGCGAGGCAATCAGCGAGCGCGACAACACCTGATCCTGGTGAGTGGCAAACAAATGCAGCAGGGCAAACTCTTTGTTGGTCAGGGTGATGCGTGTGCCGGCGCGGGTCACGCGGCGTTTCAGCACATCGATCTGCAGGTCGGCGACCTGCAGTTGTTCTTCTTCCCGGCTCGGGCCACGGCGGGTCAGGGTGCGCAGGCGCGCCACCAGTTCGGCGAAGGAGAAGGGCTTGATCAGGTAATCATCGGCGCCGAGTTCCAGGCCCTTGATGCGGTCGGCGATATCGTCGCGGGCCGTCAGAAAAAGCACCGGCGTATCGGCTTCCTTGCGCAAGCGGCGCAGGACCTCCCAGCCGTCCATCTTCGGCATCATCACATCCAGCACGATCACGTCGAACGAGGTTTCCAGGGCCTGGTGCAAACCGTCCACGCCGTCGCGGGCGAGGCTGACGGAGTAGCCCAGCTCCTGCAGGCCGTTAAGCAGGTAATTGCCGGCCTTGGGTTCGTCTTCGACTACAAGAATGTTCATGGGAAGTGCCCTGCTTCTGTGCGTTGCGCAAGTGTAGTCCGATCAATTGTCACTCGGACAACCGATCGCCTGTACCTGGTAGTCCAGCACGTGTTCGCGGCCCTGGTGGTCCAGGTAGTCGAGACGCGCGGGAACGATGCCGCATTGGCCGTAGGTATCGGTACTCGACAAGACTTTGTCGACATCCAGATGCACGAAAAAGCCGGTCTTGTCGTGGATGACGGGTTCGGCAGCGAACACGGTGCCAGTGGCAAACAAAGCGGCAAAGCCGAGGATAAACAGTTTCATGGCGATCTCTCTCTTAATAGGTTGGCTGCCAGAGCGTGGCAGTGGGTTCACGGTAACCAAGCGCTCCGAACAGCCAACCAACAGGTTCATGACAAGTTTGTAATGCAAGGGCTCAAGGCTGGCGGCCGGAGGCTTCGAGGATCAGGTCGGTGATTTCCTTGGCGTGGGACACCAGCGACAAGTGGCTCGAGGGCAGCTCGATCGTGCTGGCGTTCATGCGCTTGGCGAGGAACCGTTCCAGGTCCGGGTTGATGGTCTGGTCCTGGGTCGACACCGCGTACCAGGACGGCTTGGTGTGCCAGGCGGCGTTCACGGTGCGGCCGCTGAACAGGCTCTTGGTGATGGGTTGCTGCACGGCGTACAGCTCCATGGCCTTGGCGTGCGGCACGTCGGCGGCGAAGTACTTGAGAAACGCGTCCTGGCTCAGCGTGAGGTAGCCATCGTGATCCTCCACACCGGCCCGCACCGGCATGGTCGGGTACTTGGCGGAAAGCGCGACAAAGTCTTCATTGGCATCCGGGGCGCGGGCCGCCACGTACACCAGGGCGCTGACGTTGGGGTTCACCCCGGCATCGCTTACCACGGTGCCAGCGTAGGAATGGCCGACCAGCACGGTAGGACCGTCCTGTTGATTCAGTACGCGGTTGGTGGCGGCGACATCGTCGGCCACCGATGTCAGTGGGTTTTGCACGGCGGTGACGTGCAGGCCGGCGGCCTGGAGGCGGGTGATCACTTCGGACCAGCTCGAGCCATCTGCCCAGGAACCGTGCACCAGCACCACGTTGTTGGCTTTGACCGGTGCGACGGTGCCGGCCAGGGCGGTGCCGGTACCCAGCATCAGCAGGCTGGCGGCGATCAGGCAGAGTTTGCTTGCAGGTTTCATGGGGTGACCCTTTTCATCAGTGGGAAGGTGGCGTCAACCGGTGTGGGTGACTGACGCCGCCACTGTATGAAGTGAGGGTGCTGACAAGACTTACAGCTTCATTACAAAGCTGTAATGCGATCGAGGGGTTGGCGGCGTTTACAAGCACCGAGGTGATCCGTAGATTGCATCGGGCCGATTATTTGTTACCGCCCACGAGGAAGCCACGCAGTGTCCATCCGAGGTTCAGCCGTATTTGCCCGCCGTTACCGCGCCTTTCTGTTCGATATGGACGGCACCCTGCTCAACTCCATCGCCGCCGCCGAGCGGGTGTGGAGCACCTGGGCCGAACGCCACGGCCTGGACGTGGCGGCGTTCCTGACCACCATTCACGGCGCCCGCGCGATCGATACCATCACCCGCCAGGCGTTGCCGGGGGTTGATCCTGAAGTAGAGGCGCAGTGGATTACCGAAGCGGAAATCAATGATGTCGAAGGCATTGTCGCGATCCCTGGCGCGGTCGCGTTTCTGAACCGCCTGCCGGGCGATCAATGGGCGCTGGTCACCTCGGCGCCTCGTGAGCTGGCGTTGCGTCGGCTGCGAGCGGCCGGGATTGCGCCGCCGGCGGTGCTGGTCACGGCCGAAGACGTCGCCATTGGCAAGCCCGACCCGGCCTGTTACCTATTGGGGGCACAGCGCCTGGGCGTGCCGGTGCAGGACTGCCTGGTGTTTGAAGATGCGTCGGTGGGGATTCGTGCGGGAGAAGCGGCAGGGGCGGACGTGATGGTCGTAACGTCGACGCACCTCAAGCCCATGGTGACCGAGCACGCCAGGATTGACGGCTATGCCCACCTGCGCGTGCAGCGCGGTGCTGATGGCTTGCTGTCCTTGCAGAATGAAGTGGGCTGATACAAAAAGGCCGAGCCCGTTACTGGTCTCGGCCTTGTTCGCAGCCAGGTGAAGCAGAGGGAGGCTGCATACGGTCATTCCTCATCGCCTGGCGGGACAGCACCATTTCCCTGAGAATTTCATTCGCCAGCCGGGCAATGGCTTCCGCCCCACGATAGTGCGCGCGCACAATTCCGGTAATTGCGAAGTGGTCGGTTTCCGGGCCGCTGAGCACCGCCGACAGGGTGCCGTCGGCGTGCAATGTGCAGGTGACCTTGTAGCTCGGCAGACGGGCAGCCAGTGCAGACTCGATTTGCGATTTGCTCAAAGTGTCCATCGGTTTCAGCACCTTTCAGTGAGCGTGCAGAGCAAAGCATAGGTCGTGCTGCGTCGCTGTAAATACCGGCGATCTGATAGCGAAGCGCTGCGCATCAACGTGCATTTTTCTGAGCGGTTTGTTGACACAATTTAAGCTGCACGGCCCTCTGGATGGGCTTGAGGCAGAACATGAAGAGGTAGCCACCCAGCACCAGTGTGAGGTCGAGCCAGGACGGCGGATCGGCGGGGTCGGTGCCTGCGATTTCAAGCCTCAAGCCATATTCCAGCCCCACGAATGCCAGCCCTATCAGGAGGGCGATGATCCAGGCTCGTAGAGCGAATGGTTGCGCAGGGGTTAGCCTCATCGACGTGCTCCTTCGCGCGCACGGATGGCAGGGTATCAGTAGATGATTCGGCTATGGATGACACGACAAGTTCAAAGCGTGAAGACAGTTTCATCTTGGCGCGAAGATGAATGCATTGGAGGCGTCAGTCACGCAATAGACACTAGAGCGGTTCGAAGGGGTTTTCGCCAGCCGTTACAGTGAACGAAAGGGCTGGCTACTGAAGGTTCTTCAAGGCGTCTGGTTTTTGTCCGGGGCACTCAGGCCGGCCTGGATGCGCTGATAGATCTCCTCGCGATGCACGGCAACATCCTTGGGTGCGTTGATGCCGATTCGTACTTGCTGGCCGCTGACGCCCAGGATGGTGATCGTGATGTCATCACCGATGTTTATGCTTTCACCGACTTTGCGGGTGAGTATAAGCATGGACTTCTCCTTGATTACTTTTAAGGACACGTGTTTCAGACAGGGCAGATGTCAGATGTGTGTAGCTTACTGCTAAGCGCTTCCCTGTGGCTGCCTCTTTTAGGACGCATAGAGGCGGCATTAATTCCCATGCCGGCATCATACAGGTCTGCGATACATCATTCGCATTGTTTAAGCCAACGTTTATGACGGCCAGAATAGACAGTGAATGATAAAGTCGCCTCTTTAATCCTTTAAGGAGCAGGGCAGTGCGTAAAGTAGCGATGGCAATTGCGGTGTTGGCATTGGCCGGTTGCGGTGAAGGCAAAAGCGTCGATGCGCCCAAGGCCAAGCCTGCCGTGACTGAAAGCCAGCCACAAACCGGCGCGATTGCCGCTCAGGAATGGGATGTATGGGTCGGGCCACCCGACCACAAATTACAGGCGCTCACCGACCTCACGGCCTGGTTGCTGGAACATGGTTTCAATTTTTACATCGTGAAGGTCGACGGCAAGGACGAAGTGCTGCTGGGGCCGTTCGCCACCAAGGCTGAAGCCGAGGCCAAGCAGGTGCAACTCACTGAAAAGCTGGCACGCGCCAAGAAAACCGATACCGAATCGCAAGTCATCGAGCACGCGGCTGCGCAATAATCGGCTGGATGGGCGGGAGTACCGCCCAGTTTCAACCGCAGGCCTTCAGGTTCACCGGGCCGACGAACTCATTGCCACGTCCCATCACACACGCCACGGTCTGGTTGCGCTGGCGCTCCCAAGCCTGCACCGGGTAGGTCTTGTTCCAGGCTTCGTAGAGCTGGCGATCCTGTTTCGACAGGCGCAAGCCGTACTGCTTACTCATATAGAAATAGGTGCGCGCGATCATTCCGCGGATAGACGGGCGGGGCATGACCTTCTTGGCCTTGAAGTCGACCTGGGTCAGGCATGAGCCGTACTGCCCGCTTTGCACCGGCAGCCAGCCAAAACTGAAGTTGTTACGGTCACCGTTGACCTCGCCGATACTCGGCACCAGGTTGTGCAGGTCTGCCTCGGCGCGCTTGAACACGTCATCGTGGCGCGTGCAGTTCTTGCGCCCGCCGTTCTGCCAGCACTGGCGCTGGTGCCCGATCTGCCAGGCCGGAACAATGTGCTCCCACTCGATGCGGGCGGCGCGGTTGGCGTTTTTGCGCGGGATGTAGCCGCAGGCTTTCAGGTCTATGCGGTTGCCGGTGTATTTGCAGCCGCAGTAGAACTCGGTGGATTGGGGGGCATAGAGTTTCCAGGCAACTTTCTTGGCTTCGCTGAAGGTGCGGGGTGCCTGGGCCTGGGCACCGACAGCAAAGAACAGGCAGCACACAGCGATAAAACGGACACTCATTGAATCAATCTTCCTTCGGTACAACCCAGAAAATCTGCACGCCACCGTCGTCCCGATAGGCGAGGGTGACGTTGTCGTTCTCCGCAATTTCTTCCAGCAACCGCTCCCACTCATCCTCCGGCTCGTCCGGCAGGCGGAAGATCAAGGCTGCCTTGGCTTTTTGGGCGTTGGTCGAGTTGATGATCTTTTGCACACGAATGGCCAGGCGTTCGTAGGCATCAGGCGGGGTTGGCGCTGCGGAAGAGGACTTTGCCACGGAGTATTCCTTAATAAGCTGTACGCACATACAGTATTTAACTGTGGGCGATTTCGCAACTGCTTAAATTTCAAGAAGTTCGTCTGACAGCTGTTCAGGTAGTTTTGCGTAAGGCGGGGGAGTGAAATGTGTAGGAGCGCGTCTGGAGAGGCGAGCTCCTACAAGGTATGGCCAGGAATCAATATTCCCAGAACATCCGTTGCAGCTCTTTGCTGTCCTGGGTCTTGGTCAGGGCGACCATGGCCAGGATGCGGGCTTTTTGCGGGTTCAGGTCATGTGCGGCGACCCAGTCGTACTTGTCGTCAGGTTGTTCAGCATTACGCAGAACGAAGCCACCGGCATTCACGTGGGAAGAGCGGATGATCTGTACGCCTTGCTTGCGCAGTTCCTGCAGGGCAGGGACCACCTTGGAAGACACCGAACCATTGCCGGTGCCGGCATGGATGATGGCTTTGGCGCCAGCCTGGGCCAGGGCCTTGACCGCTGTGTCGCTCACGTTGCCATAGCCATAGGCGATTTCCACGTCCGGCAGGCTCTTGATGGTCTTGATGTCGAATTCCGAATCCATGGTGTGGCGCTTGGCAGGCAGGCGGAACCAGTAGGATTTGCCTTCAACCACCATGCCCAGCGGGCCCCATGGGCTCTTGAACGCCTCGGTCTTGATGTTGATCATCTTGCTGACGTCACGACCCGACTGGATCTCGTCGTTCATGGTCACCAGCACGCCTTTACCGCGCGCGTCTTTGCTGCCGGCCACGGCCACGGCGTTGTACAGGTTGAGCATGCCGTCCGCCGACATGGCGGTGCCAGGGCGCATGGAGCCGACCACGACGATTGGCTTGTCGGTTTTTTCCACCAGGTTCAGGAAGTAGGCGGTCTCTTCCAGGGTGTCGGTACCGTGGGTGATCACGATGCCATCCACGTCCTTGCTGTCGGCCAGTTCGGCGACGCGACGGCCCAGTTGCAGCAGGTTTTCGTTGTTGATGCTTTCGGACGCAATTTGCATCACTTGTTCGCCGCGTACATTGGCGATCTGGCTAAGCTCAGGAACACCAGCGATCAATTGCTCGATACCGACTTTCGCCGCCTGGTAGGTGGCACTGTTGGCCGCGCTGGCGCCAGCGCCGGCAATGGTACCGCCGGTGGCGAGAATCACCACGTTGGACAGCTTGGTCTTGGTTTCGGCTTCCTTTGCCTGGGCGGCAACAGGGAACAGCAGCAGGAGGGCTAATGCGCCCGGGACAATGTTCTTCAGTGCAGATTTCATTATTTTTCTCTCTGGTTTTTGATGAGTGCTGTAGCAGGTTCATCTAGAACACCCGGGCGGTTCTGAATGCCACGAGGTGCAGGATGAGAGCAGGATCTGTACCAGGCTGATTGTATTCACGGATATAAATTAAGCTGTTGATTTAAAACAACTTATTTTGTTGTTTTTGAGTGCGTTCGAACCCCCTTCGTCCGGCTTTCCGAACATTGGCCGCGATTGCGTTCGGTTGTCCGAAAATGCGCACTGGTTTCATGGGGGCGGTGGCGAATGATCCGGCAAAGCCTGTCGTTTTAGAGAACGAAGGGCAGGTCGCGATGTTTAATCTCGCGCCTTGCACACTGCGAGGCCAGGCGCTAGAGGGCTTGGATGAAAGACCGGTTTCTACCGTTGACAAATCTCGACAAGGTTCTCATAGTTTGATTAACGCAAACGTTTGCGAGATGTTTCACGGCGCACTCCTGGAGTAACGTGACAGCTCGTATCAGCCACCCCGGGTGGGAGGGCTGCCGAAGCACTCTTCGGTGCAAGCGTTGCTCACAATAATCATAAGATCGGAGTGAACCCATGAAGCTGCCATTCGCTGGACGTCTTCTTGCTGTCGCTGTGCTTGCTGCCGCATCCGCCGTTTTACCTCTTTCCTCTGCATTCGCCGATGACGCCGCCAAACCCAAGGTTGGCCTGGTGATGAAATCCCTCGCCAACGAATTCTTCGTGACCATGCAGGACGGCGCCAAGGCCTATCAGAAAGACCACGCCGCCGATTTCGACATGATCACCAACGGTATCAAGAACGAAACCGATACCAGCGCGCAGATCGATATCGTCAATCAGATGATCCTCGCCAAGGTCAACGCCATCGTCATCGCGCCCGCCGATTCCAAGGCACTCGTGACGGTGTTGAAGAAAGCCTCCGATGCCGGCATCAAGGTGGTCAACATCGACAACCGCCTGGACCCGGACGTGCTGAAAAGCAAAAACCTCGACATCCCGTTCGTAGGCCCGGACAACCGCAAAGGCTCCAAGCTGGTCGGCGACTACCTGGCCAAGCAACTGGCCGCGGGTGACAAGGTCGGCATCATCGAAGGCGTACCGACTACCACCAACGCCCAGCAGCGCACCGCGGGCTACAAGGATGCGATGGACGCTGCCGGCATGAAGATCGTCTCGACCCAATCCGGCAACTGGGAAATCGACCAGGGCCAGAAAGTCGCCTCGGCCATGCTGAGCGAATACCCGGACCTCAAGGCCCTGTTGGCCGGTAACGACAACATGGCGCTGGGCGCGGTTTCCGCCGTGCGTGCAGCCGGCAAGGCTGGCAAGGTCCTGGTAGTTGGCTACGACAACATCGAAGCCATCAAGCCCATGCTGCAGGACGGCCGCGTCCTGGCGACCGCTGACCAGGCCGCTGCCCAGCAAGCTGTGTTCGGTATCCAGAACGCGCTCAAGCTGGTCAAGGGTGAGAAAGTCGATGCCAAAGATGGCGTGATCGAAACCCCGGTCGAACTCGTCCTCAAGAAGTAATCCTGGCAGCACCCAACAGCGCCCGCTCGTCCTGAGCGGGCGCCTGGAGATTTTCCTATGTCATCTTCCGCCCCGAACGCTGTCCTCTCGGTCAGCGGTATCGGCAAGACCTATGCCCAACCGGTTCTGTCCGACATCACCCTGACGCTCAATCGTGGGGAAGTGCTGGCGCTGACCGGTGAGAACGGCGCTGGTAAAAGCACGTTGTCGAAAATCATCGGCGGGCTGGTCACGCCGACGACCGGGCATATGCAGTTCAACGGCCAGGATTACCGTCCCGGCAGCCGCACCCAGGCTGAAGAACTGGGCGTGCGCATGGTCATGCAGGAGCTCAACCTGCTGCCGACGCTGACCGTGGCCGAAAACCTGTTCCTGGATAATCTGCCCAGCCACTGTGGCTGGATCAGTCGCAAGCAGTTGCGCAAAGCCGCCATCGAAGCCATGGCCCAGGTCGGCCTGGACGCCATCGACCCGGACACCCTGGTCGGCAGCCTCGGTATCGGCCACCAGCAAATGGTCGAGATCGCCCGCAACCTGATCGGCGACTGCCATGTACTGATCCTCGACGAACCCACGGCCATGTTGACTGCCCGTGAAGTCGAGATGCTGTTTGAACAAATCACCCGCCTGCAGGCCCGGGGCGTGGCGATCATCTACATTTCACACCGGCTTGAAGAACTCGCCCGTGTCGCCCAACGCATTGCGGTCCTGCGTGACGGCAAGCTGGTGTGCGTCGAGCCGATGGCCAACTACAACAGCGAGCAACTGGTCACCTTGATGGTCGGTCGCGAGCTGGGCGAACACATTGACCTGGGGCCGCGCAGCATCGGCGGCCCGGCCTTGACGGTTAAAGGCCTGACCCGCGCGGACAAGGTCCGCGACGTCTCCTTTGAAGTGCGTGCCGGCGAGATCTATGGCATCTCCGGCCTGATCGGCGCCGGTCGCACCGAGTTGCTGCGCCTGATTTTCGGCGCCGACCTGGCCGACAGCGGCACGGTGGCCCTGGGTTCGCCGGCCCAAGTGGTGAGCATTCGTTCGCCAGTGGACGCGGTCGGCCATGGCATTGCGCTGATTACCGAGGATCGCAAGGGCGAAGGCCTGCTGTTGACCCAGTCCATCAGCGCCAATATCGCCTTGGGCAACATGCCGGAAATCTCCGGCGGCGGCGTGGTCAACAGCCGCGACGAAACCGCCTTGGCCAAGCGCCAGATCGACGCCATGCGTATCCGCAGTTCCAGCCCGGCGCAGCTGGTATCGGAGCTGTCGGGCGGCAACCAGCAGAAAGTCGTGATTGGCCGCTGGCTGGAACGCGACTGCTCGGTGATGCTGTTCGACGAGCCCACGCGTGGCATCGACGTGGGTGCCAAGTTCGACATTTATGCCTTGCTCGGCGAATTGACCCGCCAGGGCAAAGCGCTGGTGGTGGTGTCCAGTGACCTGCGCGAACTCATGCTGATCTGCGACCGCATCGGCGTGCTGTCTGCCGGCCGCCTGATCGAGACCTTCGAGCGCGACAGCTGGACCCAGGACGAATTGCTCGCCGCCGCCTTTGCCGGCTATCAGAAACGTGATGCGCTGCTCAATGACGCAGTGCTTAGGGATACCCCATGAAAACAACAACTTCCCCCGGTAAAACTGGCGGCAACTTCTACGGCCTGGGTACCTATCTGGGGCTGGCGGGCGCGTTGCTGGCGATGATTGCGCTGTTCTCGGTGCTCAGCGATCACTTCCTGTCCTATGACACCTTCAGCACCCTGGCCAACCAGATTCCAGACCTGATGGTGCTGGCGGTCGGCATGACCTTCATCCTGATCATCGGTGGCATCGATCTGTCGGTAGGCTCGGTGCTGGCACTGGCGGCGTCGGCTGTCAGCGTGGCGATTCTCGGCTGGGGCTGGAGCGTCTTGCCGGCGGCCGTGCTCGGCATGGGCTGCGCCGCATTGGCCGGCACTATCACCGGTTCGATCACCGTGGCCTGGCGGATCCCCTCGTTTATCGTGTCCCTGGGCGTGCTGGAAATGGCCCGTGGCGTGGCGTACCAGATGACCGGTTCGCGCACCGCCTACATCGGCGACTCGTTTGCCTGGCTGTCCAACCCGATTGCCTTTGGGATTTCGCCGTCGTTCATCATCGCCTTGCTGGTGATCATAGCGGCCCAACTGGTGTTGACCCGCACTGTCTTCGGGCGCTACCTGATCGGCATCGGCACCAACGAAGAGGCCGTGCGCCTGGCGGGGATCAACCCCAAGCCGTATAAAATCCTGGTGTTCAGCCTCATGGGCCTGTTGGCCGGTGTGGCGGCCCTGTTCCAGATTTCACGCCTGGAAGCGGCGGATCCGAATGCCGGCTCCGGCCTGGAGCTGCAAGTGATTGCAGCGGTGGTGATCGGCGGCACCAGCCTGATGGGCGGACGCGGTTCGGTGATCAGCACCTTCTTCGGCGTGTTGATCATTTCCGTATTGGCCGCCGGCCTGGCGCAGATCGGTGCCACGGAACCGACCAAACGCATCATCACCGGGGCCGTGATCGTGATTGCCGTGGTGCTCGATACCTACCGCAGCCAGCGCGCCAGTCGTCGAGGCTGAACCATGGCAACGATCAAGGATGTGGCAGCGCTTGCAGGCATTTCCTACACCACGGTGTCCCACGTGGTGAACAAGACGCGCCCGGTCAGCGAGCCGGTACGGATCAAAGTCGAAGCGGCGATCAAGCAGCTCGACTACGTGCCTAGCGCCGTCGCGCGCTCGCTCAAGGCCAAGACCACGGCAACCATTGGTTTGTTGGTGCCCAACAGCCTCAACCCATATTTTGCCGAACTGGCGCGCGGCATCGAAGATTATTGCGAGCGTAACGGCTACTGCGTGATCCTCTGCAACTCCGATGACAACGCCGAAAAGCAGCGCAGCTATTTGCGCGTGTTGCTGGAGAAGCGCGTCGACGGGTTGATCGTGACCTCGGTGGGCGGCGATGACAGTGGCCTCGCCGCCGGCTTGAGCGCGGTGCGCACGCCGATGGTGATCGTCGACCGGGCGCTGGACGGCATTGATGTCGACCTGGTGCGCATCGACCATGAGCAGGGCGCGTACCTGGCCACCCGGCATTTGCTCGAGCTGGGCCATCGGGACATCGCCTGCATCGGCGGCCCGGCCCATACCCGTGTCGCGCAGATGCGCCTGGCGGGGTATCACCGCGCGCTGCGCGAGGCGGGCGTCGAGGTGGCGGCTGATCGCGCGCAGGAAAGTGATTTCACCAGCACCGGCGGGTATGCCGCGGCGGTGAAGCTGCTAGCGGAAAACCCGCCCAGTGCGATTTTCGCCAGCAACGACATGATTGGTTTCGGCGTATTGCGCGCCGCTGCCGAGCGTAATATCCGTGTACCCGGCGAGCTGTCGGTGATCGGGTTCGATGACATTCAAATGGGTCGCTATGTCTACCCGGCGTTGACCACGGTCGGGCAGTCGATCGTGCAACTGGGCGAGACCGCGGCCGAGCTTTTATTGCGACGAATTGCAACACCCCAACTGCCGATCGATCAACGGATCGTGACGCCGAGCATCGTGTTGCGCGAGTCGACGGCGCCTATCGCCGGTACGTTTGCGCAATACCGCTGAACCGAATTGATGAGTACTGATGTATGCCAGCAAAAGTAGTGGTAGTAGGCAGCTTGAACATGGACCTGGTCACCCGTGCCAGCCGGCTGCCGCGTGCCGGTGAAACCTTGGTTGGCCAGACGTTTTCCACCGTGCCCGGCGGTAAGGGGGCGAACCAGGCTGTGGCGTCGGCGCGGCTCGGGGCGGAGGTGGCGATGGTCGGCTGCGTCGGCAGCGATGCGTATGGCACTCAGCTGCGTGACGCGTTGCTGGTGGAAGGTATCGATTGCCAGGCCGTCAGCACCGTAGATGGCTCCAGCGGCGTGGCGCTGATTGTGGTCGACGACAACAGCCAGAACGCCATCGTGATCGTCGCCGGCAGCAATGGTCAGCTGACGCCCGCTTCGTTGCAGGCGTTTGACGCCGTGCTGCAGGCGGCCGACGTGATCATCTGCCAGCTGGAAGTGCCGATGGATACCGTGGGTTATGCCCTCAAGCGCGGTCGCGAACTGGGCAAGACGGTGATCCTCAACCCGGCCCCGGCCAGCGCGCCCTTGCCAGCCGAATGGTACGCCTCGATCGACTACCTGATCCCCAACGAAAGCGAAGCCAGTGCGCTGAGCGGCGTGACGGTTGATTCCCTCGATAGCGCCAAGGTCGCTGCGACGCAGTTGATCAAGGCGGGCGCCGGTAAGGTCATCATCACCCTGGGGGCCGAGGGCGCGCTGTTTACTGACGGCCAAGTGTTCGAGCATTTGCCGGCACCCAAGGTCAAGGCAGTGGACACCACTGCGGCCGGCGATACGTTTGTCGGTGGCTTCGCGGCAGCGCTGGCCAATGGCAAGCGCGAAGCCGAGGCGATTCGTTTTGGCCAGGTCGCGGCAGCGCTGTCGGTCACTCGTGCCGGTGCGCAACCCTCCATTCCCACGCTGCACGACGTACAAGGTTTTGTGCCCTCATGAAAAAGACCCCTCTGCTCAATATCGCCCTGTCGCGCGTGATCGCCTCCCTGGGTCACGGCGACATCCTGGTGATCGGCGATGCCGGCTTGCCGGTACCGCCCGGCGTCGAGTTGATCGACCTGGCGTTGACCCAGGGCATCCCGGATTTCATCAGCACCTTGCGCATCGTGCTCAGTGAGATGCAGGTGGAAAGCCATGTGCTGGCCGAAGAGATCCTGCTCAAGCAGCCGCCGGCGCTGGCCGAGCTCAATACGCTCACCGAACAGGCGGCCCTGGGTGAGCGGCGGCTGGTCAACCATGACGAATTCAAACAGCTCAGCCGCAAGGCGCGCGCCGTGGTGCGCACCGGCGAATGCCAGCCTTACTGCAATATCGCGCTGGTGTCCGGCGTAACCTTCTAGAGTTCCCAACGACAAGGAGTGTTTTATGCAACGTGGTCTCCCAACCCTGAAAAATCTGTTTCGGAGTGTTCTGCTTTTGTCCGCACTCACTGCTGCGAGCGCCCAAGCGGCGGAAAAAATCGACCTGATCATCGACACCGATCCTGGTGCCGATGATGTGGTGGCGTTGCTGTTCGCCATGGCCTCGCCGGATGAGTTGAACATTCGTGCGCTGACCACCGTCGCCGGCAACGTGCGCCTGGACAAGACCTCTCGCAACGCACGCCTGGCGCGCGAGTGGGCGGGGCGCGAGGACATTCCGGTGTACGCCGGTGCGCCAAAGCCACTGCTGCGCACGCCGATCTACGCCGAGAACATCCATGGCAAGGAGGGGATTTCCGGGGTCACCGTGCATGAACCGAAAAAGGCCCTGGCTGACGGCAATGCCGTCGACTACCTGATCAAGACCCTGAGCACCGCCAAGCCCCACAGCATCACCATCGCCATGCTCGGTCCGCAGACCAACCTCGCACTGGCACTGACCCAGGCGCCGGAAATCACCCAAGGCATCAAGGAAGTGGTGGTGATGGGCGGTGCGCACTTCAATGGCGGCAACATCACGCCCGTGGCCGAGTTCAACCTGTTCGCGGACCCGATAGCGGCCGAGATCGTGCTCAAGAGCGGGGTGAAGCTGACTTACCTGCCGCTGGACGTGACCCACAAGGTCCTGACCAGTGAAGCGCGCCTGAAACAGATCGCCGATATCAAGAACAACGCGAGCAAGATCGTCGGCGATATCCTGAATGAATACGTCAAGGGCGACATGGAGCACTACGGCATTCCCGGCGGCCCGGTGCATGACGCTACCGTAGTTGCCTACCTGCTCAAGCCTTCGCTGTTCAGCGGCCGTGAGGTCAATGTGGTGGTGGACAGCCGTGAAGGCCCGACCTTCGGCCAGACCATCGTCGATTGGTACGACGGCCTGAAACAACCGAAGAACGCGTTCTGGGTTGAAAACGGCGACGCCCAGGGCTTCTTCGACCTGCTGACCGAGCGCCTCGCGCGTCTGAAGTAATGCTGTAGCCGGTCGGCGCTCGCCGGCCGGTTCTTATTCGCGCTCGGGGTCGTGTGCGCCCATGTGGTCGGCCGGGTATTTCTCGAATATCTGGCCGATGAAGGCTTGCGCCGCCTGGGTGCCGAGTTCCTTGACCAGCAGGTCGATACCGATGATCGCCAATTCCTCCGGGCTTCCGGGGCTGTAGGAGCTCTGTCCCTGGGGCCACTTGGCTTTGATGTCGGCTTGGAGGGTTACGGTGGTCATGGAAATCTCACGGGGCTGAAAGTACTGGGCAATGCGCTGGAACGCGGTTCTCACGGGCGCAGTTAACCATTTTGCGCGGCGTTTGGCACTGCTACTTAGGCATCAAGCGCTTCGGCAGATGCCCAGCCCTGTGCGACACTGTCGGCCTGTCCAATTGCCGGGGAACACCGCGTGCAGATCGATTTGAACAACCCCGAGAACCTGACCCTGGCCGCCGTGCGTCAACTGATCGCCAGTGCCAGCGACGACGAACATACCCAGTTGCGGGTGACCAAGGGCGGCATTGCCTACATCTCTTCCGGGAAGGCTGTGGGCGGCGTGGACATCGATGGGCTGCTGTTTCGCCTGGAAACCTGGGCCAAAGGCTCTGGTTATGTAGGCAATGTGGCGGCGAGCGATGAGGTATGGGTCACGCAGATTTTCAATGCGTTGAAGCAGAACTGGCCGAAGCCGCCGTTTGACTACATCGATATCTACTGATTGTTTTCATATCTGGTCACGATTGACCGGGCGAATGCCTGTGCAGAGTCAGGCAGACTTGCCACGCGGCGGTTTACGTCTTGAAACCAATCCGCGCGACTGCTGTCGCACGATCTCTGTCCATTTTTTATCATAGGAGGCTTCATGCCTTGGAAGCTCGCATCATTCGGTACTTTGTTGGCAGCACTCGCGTTGGCGGGTTGCAGCACCCAGGGTGCCTCTGAGCCAGCCAAAGACGCCGCCGTGGCCGATGCCGGTCATAGCCGCTGTGAGTCGAAGGCCGCCGAATTCACGATCGGCCAGAAAGCTTCGCCCCAGTTGCTGGAGCAGGCCCGTACCCGCGCCGGTGCGCAGAACGCGCGCATCCTCAAGCCCAACGATATGATCACCCTGGAATACCGCTCCGACCGCTTGAACCTCAACACCGACGATAACCTGGTGATCACGCGGGTCAACTGCGGCTGATAGCCTGCCGGCTTTTGCAGCGCGCATAAAAAACCCCGTCACATGGACGGGGTTTTTTTTAGCTCAGCGGAGAATTACTCGCCGCGAACCTGTGCAGCTTGCATACCCTTTTGGCCTTTCTCAGCCACGAAGGAAACGGTTTGGCCTTCTTTCAGGCTTTTGAAACCGTCGCTTTCGATAGCTTTGAAGTGTACGAACAGGTCGTCACCGCCACCTTGAGGAGTGATGAAGCCGAAGCCTTTTTCATCGTTGAACCATTTAACGGTGCCGGTTTGGCGATTAGACATGGTGTATCTCCAAGAAACATATATTTTCAGTAGTGCTGTGCTGCTCAGGCCAACTGGGCACACTGGGCTATCATAGTCGAAATGTTCGACTTGGGAGCCCCCCCAAGGCATTGTTTGCTAATCAATAGCGTTGCGTTTAGTGCTGTTCTTGGCTGAAAGCCCCGATCTACGGGGCTTTAGCACGAAATATCAGCTGTTAAAAAAAGCCGTAAAAGCTGCGTAATTTGTGCGAAATGGCAGTTTTCAGGCCTTTTTTTCAGCAAAACGACCGTCTGATTTCGGGTCGAAGTTACTTTTTCTTCACGACTTTGCACGACGTAATCGCCGCGACTGCCTTGTTCTTGAGCGCAGGATCCGCGTTCTGATTGGTCATCAGCTCCTTGATCTCGGCAGTGCTCAATTCTGCGTTGATCTTGTCGGCGCCACATTCGCAATGGTCTTTGGCAGTTTTGGCGTCCACGTTCTGTTGGGCGGCTGCACTGCAGTCTCTGACGAAGCTGTCACGGGCGCCGGCTGGCCAGTTGGATGGGGCTGCAGCCTGCGCGCCGAGGGAAAGGAGGCTCAGGGTAGCGGCGAGAGCGAGGGTAGAGGTGAAACGCATCATGGGATGCTCCTTTGGGTCGAGGACGAACGGCGATTCTCAGTGGGTTTGAGGCATGGCGTACAGCTCAAGTTCACTTTTGCAGCTATAAAGGCCGGAATTTGCGTTTACGCAGGATGCCGTCGGCGCGATGACCGTTCATCTGTGCTAGCATCTTGCGCTTGGCGAATTCCGGGCGTGCCAATTGCCGCCTTGCCATGTTTCTTTTTAGCTCACTCCAGTCACTCTGGTTCGATTATCGGTTGGCCGAAAGGCTCCTGCCGCTGTAAGGCAGGCGTTCATCACTGAACGGCCTGGTGTTGGATCTTGTACTGGCTCATCCCAACCCACGTGACCTTTGGTAGGGGTCACCACTAGGAGAGGAGGCGCCATGCCAACTATTACTCTTCCCGACGGCAGTCAACGTTCATTCGATCATTCGGTTTCCGTAGCCGAGGTCGCCGCATCCATTGGTGCAGGCCTGGCCAAGGCCACCGTGGCCGGCAAGGTCGACGGCAAGCTGGTGGATGCCAGCGACCTGATCACCCGTGACGCCAGCCTGCAAATCATCACGCCCAAGGATCAAGAGGGGCTGGAGATCATTCGCCACTCTTGCGCGCACTTGATTGGCCATGCGGTCAAGCAGCTGTACCCGACCGCGAAGATGGTGATCGGCCCGGTCATCGAAGAAGGCTTCTATTACGATATCGCCTACGAGCGTCCTTTCACCCCGGACGACCTGGCGGCTATCGAGCAGCGCATGCACGCGCTGATCGAAAAAGATTACGACGTGATCAAGAAGGTCACGCCGCGCGCCGAAGTGATCGACGTGTTCACCGCCCGTGGCGAAGACTACAAGCTGCGTCTGGTGGAAGACATGCCGGACGAGCAGGCCATGGGCCTGTATTACCACGAAGAATATGTCGACATGTGCCGTGGCCCGCACGTGCCGAATACACGCTTCCTCAAGTCGTTCAAGCTGACCAAGCTGTCCGGTGCCTACTGGCGCGGCGACGCGAAGAACGAGCAGCTGCAGCGGATCTACGGCACTGCCTGGGCTGACAAGAAGCAGCTGGCGGCCTACATCCAGCGCATCGAAGAAGCTGAAAAACGCGATCACCGCAAGATCGGCAAGCGCCTGAACCTGTTCCACCTCCAGGAAGAAGCGCCGGGCATGGTGTTCTGGCACCCGAACGGCTGGACCCTGTACCAGGTGCTCGAGCAATACATGCGCAAGGTTCAGCGCGAAAACGGCTACCTGGAGATCAAGACTCCACAAGTCGTTGACCGCAGCCTGTGGGAGAAATCCGGGCACTGGGCCAACTACGCCGACAACATGTTCACTACCCAGTCGGAAAACCGCGACTACGCCATCAAGCCGATGAACTGCCCGTGCCACGTGCAGGTGTTCAACCAGGGCCTGAAGAGCTACCGCGAGTTGCCGATGCGCCTGGCCGAGTTCGGTGCCTGCCACCGTAACGAGCCCTCGGGTGCGCTGCACGGCATCATGCGTGTGCGCGGCTTCACCCAGGACGACGCCCACATCTTCTGCACCGAAGAGCAGATGCAGGCCGAATCCGCCGCGTTCATCAAGCTGACCATGGATGTCTATCGCGATTTCGGCTTTACCGAAGTCGAAATGAAGCTGTCCACTCGTCCGGAAAAACGCGTCGGTTCCGACGAGCTGTGGGATCGCGCCGAAGCTGCGCTGGCCGCAGCGCTAGACAGTGCGGGCCTTGCGTACGACCTGCAGCCGGGCGAGGGGGCCTTCTACGGGCCGAAGATCGAGTTCTCGCTGAAAGATTGCCTTGGCCGTGTCTGGCAATGTGGTACCTTGCAGCTCGATTTTAACCTGCCGATCCGTCTGGGAGCCGAATACGTCTCCGAAGACAACAGCCGTAAACACCCGGTTATGCTGCACCGGGCGATCCTTGGCTCGTTCGAACGGTTCGTCGGGATCCTGATCGAGCACTACGAGGGTGCATTCCCTGCGTGGCTGGCTCCGACCCAGGCAGTGATCATGAATATCACTGATAAACAGGCAGATTTTGCCGCTGAAGTTGAAAAAACTCTCAACGAAAGCGGATTTCGTGCCAAGTCCGACTTGAGAAATGAAAAGATCGGCTTTAAAATCCGCGAGCATACTTTGCTCAAGGTTCCCTATCTTTTGGTTATCGGAGATCGGGAAGTCGAGATGCAGACTGTCGCTGTGCGTACTCGTGAAGGTGCTGACCTGGGCTCGATGCCCGTCGCCCAGTTCGCTGAGTTCCTCGCGCAAGCGGTTTCCCGGCGTGGTCGCCCAGATTCGGAGTAATTATTATTAAGCGTGAAATGAGACAAGATAAACGAGCTGCACCGAAAGCCCCGATCAACGAGAATATCTCGGCACGCGAGGTTCGGTTAATTGGCGCTGACGGCGAGCAGATTGGCATCGTCTCGATTGATGAAGCGCTTCGTATCGCTGAAGAGTCCAAATTGGACCTGGTGGAAATCTCCGCCGACGCAGTCCCGCCTGTTTGCCGGGTGATGGACTACGGCAAGTCGATCTTCGAGAAGAAGAAGCAGATTGCTGCGGCGAAGAAAAACCAGAAGCAGATTCAAGTAAAAGAAATCAAGTTTCGTCCAGGGACGGAGGAAGGGGATTACCAGGTAAAACTGCGCAACCTGGTACGTTTCCTGAGTGATGGGGACAGGGCCAAGGTATCCTTGCGATTCCGCGGCCGTGAGATGGCCCACCAGGAGCTGGGGATGGAACTCCTCAAGCGGGTTGAAGCTGACCTGCTCGAGTACGGTTCGGTCGAACAGCATCCTAAGATGGAAGGACGCCAGCTGATCATGGTCATCGCCCCGAAAAAGAAGAAGTAATCAACAGGGCACGGCAGGCCTTCTGATTATGTTTATCAACTGAATGCGGAGTATCCGAACATGCCAAAGATGAAGACTAAAAGTGGTGCTGCTAAGCGGTTTCTGAAAACTGCTAACGGTATCAAGCACAAGCACGCTTTCAAGAGCCACATCCTGACCAAAATGTCGACCAAGCGTAAGCGTCAACTGCGCGGTAGCAGCTTGCTGCATCCGTCTGACGTGGCAAAAGTCGAGCGCATGCTGCGCCTTCGTTAATTTTTGGATCAAGAATAGAGGAAGTAACTCATGGCTCGTGTAAAGCGTGGCGTCATTGCCCGTAAACGTCACAAAAAAATTCTGAAACTTGCTAAAGGCTACTACGGCGCACGCTCACGCGTATTCCGTGTTGCCAAGCAAGCGGTAATCAAGGCAGGCCAATACGCCTACCGTGACCGTCGTCAGAAAAAACGTCAGTTCCGCGCTCTGTGGATCGCTCGTATCAACGCTGGTGCTCGTGTTAACGGTCTGTCCTACAGCCGTTTCATCGCTGGCCTGAAAAAAGCGTCCATCGAGATCGACCGTAAGGTTCTGGCTGATCTGGCAGTGAACGAAAAAGCGGCGTTTGCTGCGATTGTCGAGAAAGCTAAAGCCACCTTGGCTTAAGTACCCCCGACAGTCACCCTGGGTCACTCCTGTGGCCCAAGGTGTTAAACGTCATAAATAGGGGAAGAGCCTTCAAGCTCTTCCCCTATTTTGTATCTGGAGTCTGTACATGGAAAACCTGGACGCGCTCGTCGCTCAAGCTCTTGAGGCTGTGCAAAGCGCTGAAGATATCAATGCCCTGGAGCAAATCCGGGTTCACTACCTTGGCAAAAAGGGCGAATTGACTCAGGTGATGAAGACCCTGGGGAATTTGCCGGCTGAAGAGCGTCCGCAAGTCGGTGCGCTGATCAACGTCGCCAAGGAGCGTGTCACAGAGGTGCTCAATGCGCGCAAGGCGTCGCTCGAGGAGGCCGATCTCGCGGCCAAGCTCGCCGCCGAGTCGATTGACGTGACCTTGCCTGGCCGTGGCCAGGCCTCGGGCGGTCTGCATCCGATCACCCGGACTCTGGAACGAATCGAGCAGTTCTTCACCCACATCGGCTACGGCATTGCCGAAGGCCCTGAGGTCGAGGACGACTATCACAACTTCGAGGCGCTCAACATCCCAGGCCATCACCCGGCCCGGTCGATGCACGACACCTTCTATTTCAACGCGAACATGCTGTTGCGCACCCATACCTCGCCGGTACAGGTCCGCACCATGGAAGCGAACAAGCCGCCGATCCGCATCGTCTGCCCAGGCCGTGTGTACCGTAGCGACTCCGATATCACCCACTCGCCGATGTTCCACCAGGTCGAAGGCCTGCTGGTTGATCGCGACATCAACTTTGCCGATCTCAAGGGCACCATCGAAGAGTTCCTGCGGGTGTTCTTCGAGAAAGAGCTGGCGGTGCGCTTCCGTCCTTCGTTCTTCCCGTTCACCGAGCCGTCCGCTGAAGTCGACATGGAATGCGTGATGTGCAGCGGTAAAGGCTGCCGCGTCTGCAAGCAGACCGGCTGGCTGGAAGTGATGGGCTGCGGCATGGTTCACCCCAACGTGCTGCGCATGTCCGGGATCGACCCGGAAGAGTTCTCGGGCTTTGCCTTCGGCATGGGCGTCGAGCGTCTGGCCATGCTGCGTTACGGCGTGAATGACTTGCGTCTGTTCTTCGACAACGACTTGCGGTTCCTCGCGCAATTTCGCTAGTCGTAACGAATCTTTAGGAGAGCAGGATGAAATTCAGTGAACAATGGCTGCGTGGCTGGGTAAGCCCGCAGGTAGGTCGCGACGAGCTGGTTGCTCGTCTGTCGATGGCCGGCCTCGAGGTCGATAGCGTGACGCCGGCCGCCGGTGTTTTCAGTGGCGTGGTGGTGGGCGAGGTGCTGAGCACCGAGCAACATCCGGACGCCGACAAATTGCGTGTGTGCCAGGTCAGCAATGGCGCGCAGACCTTCCAGGTCGTGTGCGGAGCGCCTAACGTGCGCCCGGGCCTGAAGATCCCGTTCGCCATGATCGGTGCCGAGCTGCCAGGCGACTTCAAGATCAAGAAGGCCAAGCTGCGTGGCGTCGAGTCCAACGGCATGCTGTGCTCCCAGGCCGAGCTGCAGGTGGGCGAGGGCAACGACGGCTTGATGGAGCTGCCGGCCGACGCACCGGTTGGCCAGGACATTCGTGTCTACCTGGAACTGGAAGACGCCAGCATCGAGGTCGACCTGACCCCGAACCGTGGCGACTGCCTGTCCCTGGCCGGCCTGGCCCGTGAAGTGGGTGCGCTGTACAACGCCCCCGTGACCCGCCCCGTGGTCGCTCCTGTAGCGGCAGTGCACGATGAAGTGCGCTCGATCGAAGTGCTGGCGCCCAACGCCTGCCCACGTTACCTGGGTCGGGTAATCCGTAACGTCGACCTGTCCAAGCCTACTCCGCTGTGGATGGTCGAGCGCCTGCGTCGCGCTGACGTGCGCAGCATAGATGCCGCTGTCGACATCACCAACTACGTGATGTTGGAATTGGGCCAACCGCTGCACGCGTTCGATCTCGCCGAAATCAACGGTGGCATCCGCGTACGCATGGCCGAAGAAGGCGAGAAGCTGGTGCTGCTCGATGGCCAGGAAGTCAGCCTGCGTGCCGATACCCTGGTAATCGCCGACCATTCCCGCGCCCTGGCCATCGCCGGTGTGATGGGTGGCGAGCACAGCGGTGTATCCGCGACTACCCGCGATATCTTCCTGGAGAGCGCGTTTTTCGACCAGATCGCCATCGCTGGCAAGGCGCGTTCCTACGGCCTGCACACCGATGCCTCGCACCGCTACGAGCGTGGTGTGGACTGGAAACTCGCCCGTGAAGCCATGGAGCGCGCCACGGGCCTCCTGCTGGAAATCACCGGTGGTGAAGCGGGTCCGATCACTGAAACCGTCAGTGAGCAGTACCTGCCGTCCATTGCGCCGATTACCCTGCGTGCCAAAAGCGTCGAGCAGATGCTCGGCCTGGTGATCGCACCGGCTGAAATCGAGCAACTGTTGTCCGCTCTCGGCCTGGGTATTACCGCCGGTGGGGAAGGGCAGTGGCACGTTGAAGTGCCAAGCCATCGCTTCGATATCAGCCTGGAAGTCGACTTGATCGAAGAACTGGCGCGTCTATACGGTTACAACCGTCTGCCGGTTCGCTACCCGCAAGCCCGCCTGGCACCACAACCCAAGGCCGAGGCGCGTGCGCACTTGCCCGAGTTGCGCCGTCTGCTGGTTGCCCGTGGCTACCAGGAAGCGGTGACCTACAGCTTCATCGACCCGAAGCAGTTCGAACTGTTCAACCCGGGCGTCGAGCCGCTGCTGTTGGCCAATCCGATCTCCAATGACATGGCTGCCATGCGTTCGTCGCTGTGGCCTGGCTTGGTGAAGGCGCTTTCCCACAACCTGAACCGTCAGCAAGACCGCGTGCGCATGTTCGAAAGCGGCCTGCGTTTCGTCGGTCAACTCGACGGCCTCAAGCAAGAGCCAATGCTGGCGGGCGTGGTCTGTGGCAGCCGTCTGCCGGAAGGCTGGGCGCAGGGCCGCGATGGCGTGGACTTCTTCGACGTCAAGGCCGACGTGGAAGCAGTATTGGGCTTTGCCGGTGCGTTGGATGACTTCACTTTTGTACCGGGTCAGCATCCGGCACTGCATCCGGGCCAGACTGCACGCATTGAGCGCGAAGGTCGCCTGGTGGGTTTCGTGGGGGCTATTCACCCTGAGCTGTCGAAAACCCTGGGGCTGGACCGCCCAGTCTTCGTTTTCGAGCTGGTCCTGGCTGAAGTCGCCGCGGGCAAGATGCCTAAATTCAGCGAGTTGTCGCGCTTCCCTGAAGTGCGTCGCGACCTGGCGCTGATCGCTGACCGTGAAGTGGCCGCTACTGCCGTTCTGGATGTAATCCGTGAAAATGCAGGGGAATGGCTGACAGACCTCAGGCTATTTGACGTCTATCAGGGTAAAGGCATTGATCCGCATAGAAAAAGCCTTGCAGTTGGCTTGACCTGGCAGCATCCATCGCGCACTCTTAATGACGATGAGGTGAATACCACGACACAAAATATCCTCACCTCGCTCGAACAAAGGTTGAACGCCACGTTAAGGAAGTGACGTATGGGGGCTTTGACGAAAGCTGAGATGGCGGAACGTCTGTACGAAGAGTTGGGTCTGAACAAACGCGAGGCCAAGGAATTGGTCGAGCTGTTTTTTGAAGAGATCAGGCACGCTCTGGAAGACAATGAGCAGGTCAAATTGTCCGGTTTCGGCAATTTTGACCTGCGGGACAAACGCCAGCGGCCTGGCCGCAATCCAAAAACGGGAGAAGAAATCCCGATCACGGCTCGCCGTGTGGTCACCTTTCGTCCAGGGCAGAAGTTGAAGGCCCGAGTTGAGGCTTATGCTGGAACCAAGTCATAACGACGAGCTACCCGTCATCCCAGGCAAACGCTACTTCACCATTGGTGAAGTCAGCGAGCTATGCGCGGTAAAGCCGCACGTGCTGCGCTATTGGGAGCAGGAGTTTCCTCAACTCAACCCCGTCAAACGCACCGGGAACCGTCGGTATTATCAGCGCCAGGATGTGCTGATGATCCGACAGATCCGTGCGTTGCTGTACGACCAGGGGTTCACCATCAGTGGTGCGCGCCAGCGCATGTCCGGTGATGAAGCCAAAGATGACACCACCCAATACAAGCAACTGATCCGCCAGATGATCTCCGAACTCGAAGATGTGCTGGTGGTTTTGAAGAAATAAATCCGGCTTTTAAAATACTTCCACATTTCAAAAGCTTGCGGTATATTCCTGATCGCTTCGTTGCGAAGCAAACCCAGTAACACGCCTAGTCGGGGCGTAGCGCAGTCCGGTAGCGCACTAGCATGGGGTGCTAGGGGTCGAGTGTTCGAATCACTCCGTCCCGACCATATAATTCAAGGGGTTGCGAGATTTTATCTCGCGACCCCTTTTTGTTTTTGGTCGTTTTTACCCCTACAAAACGACTGGCTCTCGGTGGAATCTCCCTCGGTGACCGTAGTGTCTCCTTCAACCTCATAAAAGTATTAGTGGCCGTTTGTTCTCAGCACGACGATAAGTCTCATCGTCACCCCTGAAACGAGCGGCTCCGCTAAACCTAGGCAGCACTTGGGACTTTGTCCGCTTGAGTCGCGAGGTAGGACAAGCGCTGCACTTTTGATCGCTTGGCTCTGAGCTCGATTACTCCACGTAAAACCCTTCGTAATCTCCACTTGTGTTGGCACCAGCGCTGATTTGACCCAGTTAGCGAGATGCCACTGACCCAGTCTGATTCCTCGCGAACTATTTCCTGTGCTGGTTTTCTGCCGATTGGAGTTGTATTTCCTCTTCGATTTTTGCTGTTGTGGGAGAGTCGGAAAACAGTTTTGCCCAGGCGTGCAGCTATCTACCGCGGCACCGGCAGCTCAACCAGCGACCACTCGATCGACAGAGGTTTGAGCTTGTGTACTTTGGCGGCAGCAGGGCGGTTGGCCATGTTGCCGACGAACCAGTTCGCCGAATTAGCCGCGATGAACCGGCCTTCGCCGTTGATGATGAATGCCACATTCTTCATGCATAGCAGGCAACGGGTGAGCAGTTGATCGAATTCGTGCAGGGCGATATCCGCCGCGGCGACGCCAACAAAATGCCCGCCGGCGAAAATCGGCACGGAGAACGCCAGTATGTAGAGTTCGGTGCCATAGAGATCCACGAACGGCCCTTCGACCGAGGCTTCGCCCGTCAGCTTGGGGCGCGTGAACCAGGGCATGCCCTGGTAGTTGTAGAAGCTTTCGCTTTGCCGGTTGAAGTTCAGCATCATTGGGGCGACTTTTCCGCTCGAGGGGCGGTAGAACCATTCCAGGAACAGCTCTTGATCGGCGAGTTCCCCCGGTTCCAGCACGACACCGGTCCCATGAATATAGTTGTCGTGTTCTGACAGGCGCTCTTCGATTGTTGGCTGTAAAAAAGCCAGGTCCTTCGACGTTGGTTTTTTGCCTTCGGCGTCAAGCGTGCTCCAGACCGGTGCTTATAGTGAAAAAATCGAGATCTCTCCTTGCCCTCATCAACTTTGACAATCCTGTCCAACTCATGATTTCAGCTGTAACGAATGTCAAGCGAGCGAAGATGCGTCTGTAACCCGGCATCCTGAATGGGGATCAAAAATGCTTCTTGATCCGACTCGTTGACATTCACTCACCAACACCCGTTGTCCAAAGCGGCCAGAGTCGTGGGGGGATATGTTCGTGAGTTGTGCCGATCGCTGCTTGTTTAGAATCGCTACGGATGGCGTGTAATCACAGTGGCGAAGCTAGCGAAACGCTGAGCGCTATCCGGGTATACCGACAACCAATAGTCACTCAATGGCCCAGGCAAGGTGAAATCAAGATCACCAGCAAGATGCTCATGAGCACGCCGGTGCAGATATCACCTCTAAGTCGCAATCGTCAGTTCGTGGATTCGATGATGTTTTTCAGGTGTTCCAGACCTTCGCGGTACAAGTCCTCAAAATTCCGGGCAACCTCAGTTTCATCGGCGTCCTTGATCAAAAAGGTACTGGACCAGCAGACCACTGTTCCGCCCTGAACATCAACCTTGGCGGACATTCTGCCGACGTAATCAATGACCGGCGAAGGACCTTCAAGCAAGGCGTAGGTATATTGCTTTTGATCTTCGTCAAAGGTGAGCAAGCGCTCGATGATGATTGCACCGTCAGCCGTTTTCAGGTGGCGCAGACGCCCACCATCGCTGAGGGTACTGCTCGCGATGGCATTCAGCCAGCGTGGCAACCAATCAAATCCGCCGAGAAGCGCCCAGACTTGCTCGATGGGGCGTTCAACGGCGATAGAGACGCGGACTTCATTCATGTACTTCACCTTTGTAAGAGAGGGATTTAATGGATAACTGACGCCCCCATCACAGATGGGTAATGGTGGTCAGCACCAAAATTGACCAGCCCATCACGGCCTGCCCGGCAACTTCATAAGCAGCCTCAACCAACAGTGGAGCTGCGGTGTATTTGGCGCTGATCGCCACGATTGCGCGACACCAGCCAAACCAGCGGCAACTGTGCAACGATAACCGTTACAACACCCGCCCAAGGAGTAAGGGTGATCTGCCCGTTGTTGACCAAAGCACTGCCGCTGGATTCTCCTAAGGCGATACCTAGGTTGAATGCCGAAATGTTCAGCGCCGAAGCAAACGCGACCGCTTGTGGGGTGAAACGCTCAGCGGTGGCCAGCATCCCCGACTGTGCTGCGGGAGACAGACCGAAGGCCAGCGCGCCCCAGAAAAACAACATCACCACTATCGGCACCTGATAGGGCAGCAACAGCGCAACGGCGGCCAGTACAAATGCAAGCAGTACGAAGATCACACGGAGTGCAGGTTGCCAGCCCATTTTGGCGGCCAGACGGCCCCCACCGAGATTGCCCGCCAGTGTCGCGATGCCGAATACGACTAACAGCAGATTAGCGGTTGCGGTTGAAAAACCGCTGATATCAGTAAGGATCGGCGTGATAAAGGTGAATGCCGCAAAGCTTGCGCCGAAGCCCAATACAGTCACCATCATCATCGCCAGGATGGCTGGATGCCTGAGTGCCGCGAGTTGAGTCAACGCTTTTCCCGATGGCGGCGTTGGCACGTTAGGCAACCACAGGGAGGTAGCCACAAGGGCCAATGCGGCCAACAACGCGACGGCATAAAACGGCAGTCGCCAGCCCATGCCGTTGCCCAGGAAACTGCCAAGCGGCACTCCAACAACCATTGCCAGCGTCAGACCGGCGAACATCGCTGCGATCGCTTTACTTGATTGTCCCTTTGGCGCCAGGCAGGCGGCGACGGTGGCCCCGATAGCAAAAAAACTGCCATGCGCGAGTGCTGTCACAACGCGTCCTGCCAATAGCGAGCGGTAATCGGTGGACAGTGCCGCCAGCAGGTTCCCGCCCAGAAAGATCGCAATAAGCGTCAACAACACGGGTTTTCGTGGTAAGCGTGCCAAAGCCAGAACCGTCAATGGCGTACCTATGGCCAGCGCCAGTGCGTATAGCCCGACCAGGCTGCCCGCACGCGCCAGTGGTATGTCGAGGTCAGAGGCGATAGCTGGAAGGATACCCACGACAATGAACTCGGCCATACCGATAGCGAAGGCTGTCACCGCCAATGCCAGTACGCCTGGATGAATGCGTTGCATGGCCTGACTCATGGACGGCCTGCCGCCTGCAGAGCGATCACCTGATCAGCCTCGACAGTGGCACCGGCGACGCCTACGGCACCGATGACCTTGCCCCGTTCATCCTGCAACACCACGCCACCACCAAAGCTGATCAGACCACCGTTGGTGGCCTCCAGCGAGTAGATGGACCCACCCGGTTGCGCCTGCACACCCAGTTCGGCACTGTCGGTGCGAAACAATGCCGCTGTGCGCGCTTTCTTGAGTGAAACATCAATGGCGCCGGGCACGGCGTCATCCATACGGACGAAATGGCGCAGAAGTCCGGCATCGTCGACCACGCTGATGCAAACGGCGAAGCCTTGATCACGCGCCAGTTCTTTTGCACGGTTAATCACTTGCAAGGACAGTTGCTCAAACATTCGGGACTCCAATGAGTAAAACGACAGAGTCCCGATGATCCCGATGATTGCTTTCCAGGGGAATATGCCCCGGGCCATTGGCGACTAAAGTTTGAGCATGTCGAACATTTCCCGCATGGCCTGGGTCGCCAGCTTGTGCAACGCTTTTTGGGGCAAGCGAGACGCCGGTGCCGCGACGCCGAGCGCCGCGACTACCCGACCTTGCAAGCGCAGGGGCAGTGCTACGCAATTGAGCCCGGCCTCGGCTTCTTCAAGGTCCAATGCATAGCCGGCTGTGACGATGCTTGCCAGTTCACTCTCCAGCTCCGCAGGTAGCAATTGCGCGCGGCGCAAACTGCGGCGCAAGTCTTCGTCGAAGGCCAGGAATATTTTGCCGATGGCCGAGGTGGTCAGGCCCGCGCGGCGCCCACGCGGGCTGGCAACACACAGACTGCCGGTGCCTTCAAGGGCGTCCATATAGAAGTATTCGCGGGTGCCGCAAGGTGCCGCGAGAAAACAGGTTTCGCCACTGCGGTCGGCCAGCGTGCGCAGGGCGGGGGCAAAGGTTTCGCGCAAGTGTGCATCCGCATCGCTCAACGGCTGCGCTATCTCCCGCAGACGCAAGCCCAGGGCGTAGTGCGTGCCGCGACGGGCGATGTAGCCCATGGCGGCGAAGGTATTGAGCAACCCGTGCAAGGTGCTTTTGTGCAAGCCCGACTGCGCCGCAAGGTCTACCAGACGGATTTCGCCACCTGCCGCCGCGATGGTCTCAAGAATCATCATTGCGCGTTCGACGGACTGTATGCCTTTGTTCTCGTTGATCATGTGAGGCGCTTTCGTTTGTCTGAATTGAGACTTCGGGCCACGAACAGTCGTTGGCGCGTGGCCCGGCCGGAGCCCTGGCGATCAGGACTTCAGGGGTACTTGAAGCAAGGGTGCACCGCGATTGGCCATCAATCGCATGATTATCCACGCAGTCAAGTAAGAGCTCGCGCACACAATGAAAATCAGGTTGTAGCCGAGGGTAAGGTTTTCCAGGGCCTTGTAGTGTTGCAGAACGATGCCGACGATCAATGGAAATATCATCCCGCCCACTGAGCCCGCCGTGCCGCCAATGCCCATGACCGAGGCGACTTGCGAGCGGGGGAAATTGTCCGCAACGGTGGTGAACAGATTGGCTGACCAGCCCTGGTGGGCTGCGGCTGCCAGGCTCAACAGGCCAACCATGACCCACATGTTGTCGATATAGCTGGAGAGCCCGATTGGCAAAACCAGTATCGCCATGAACAACATCGCGCTATTGCGGGCTTTTGTTGTCGACCAGCCAGCACTGATCATTCGCGACGAAAGCCAGCCGCCGCCGACACTGCCGATGGAGGTCGCGCAGTAGACAATCATCAGCGGCAGTCCCAGGTGCTTGAGGTCCAGGTCGAAGCGACTGGAGAAGTAGGACGGCAACCAGAACAGCATGAACCACCAGATCGGGTCGGTGAGGAACTTGCCGGTGACAAACACCCAGGTGGAGCGCAGCTTTAGCAGATCGGCCCATTTGACCTTGTCGACGGGTTCAATGTGAGCGTCCTGGTTGATGTAGGCCAGTTCGCTTGGGCTGATCCTTGGATGTGCGGCAGGGCTCTGGTAAAAAATCTTCCAGAAAACCAGCCAGACAAATCCTGTGAGGCCGGTAATGATAAAGGCGGACTCCCAGCCGTACGTAGCTGCGAGCCATGGCACACAGGCGGGTGCCAGAATTGCACCAACACTGGTTCCGGAAGTGAGAATGCCTACGGCCAGGGCTCGTTCCTTTTTCGGGAACCACTCAGAAACGGCCTTGATGGCCGCCGGGAAATTTCCCGATTCACCCAGCCCCAGCAAGGCGCGCATGTACATGAAACTCAAGGTGGACTGGGCAGCGGCATGGCCGATCGCGGCGATGCTCCAGACCGTGATGCAAAGGCCGTAGCCGAGCTTGGTGCCCAAGCGGTCGATCAGTTTGCCGAAGATCAGCAGTCCGCCCGCGTAGCAGGCCTGGAAGACAATGACCAGATAGCTGTAGTCCGTCTCGCTCCAATGAAACTGTTGTTCCAGAAGTGGCTTGAGCAGGCCAAGCACCTGTCGGTCGAGATAGTTGATCGTGGTGGCGAAAAACAGCAGCGCACAGATTTGCCAGCGGTATTGATGTGACATTTGGGCATCTCGCTTCTTATTGTTCTTGTGAACTGTGGGGGTACGGCAGTTAACAACAGCGCTGCAAACGTTCGGCGCACACGCGCAAAACCTCGGCTTCGTCACGTTTCCACCAGTTGTCCCGGGAAAAGATTTCGACTTCGACAGCGCCCTCATAACCGGCCGTTTCAATCTGCTGGCGAATGCCACGCAGATCGATGACCCCGTCGCCCATCATGCCGCGATCCAGCAGCAAGTCCTGGGTAGGCACCAGCCAGTCGGACAGGTGCAGGCCCAATATTCGTTGTTGTGCACCGGCGCGCTGTATTTGCTCGTGCAGCCTGGGGTCCCACCAGCAGTGATAGACGTCCACGGCAACGCCCAGATGCTGGTAGTTTCCAGGCTCGAGCAATTCGCACAAGTCCAATGCCTGCTCCAGCGTCGACAAGCAGGAACGGTCCGCTGCATACATCGGATGCAGCGGTTCCAGAGCCAGCGACACCTGATGCTGTTTGGCGTGATCAAGCAGCAAGGCCAAGCCTTCGGCTACCTGATTGCGTGCTGCCGGCAGATCCCGGGAGCCTGCGGGCAAGCCACCGACCACCATGACGAAGCATTGTGCTTGCAACTCGGCGGCTTCCTCGATGGCTTTGAGGTTGTCGGCAATGGCAGCGTCGAAGTCCTTTCGCGTGGCTTGCGGGATGTAGGTCGAGCGACAATAAGCGTTTACCTTTAGTCCGCTGTCGTGTAACTGCCGGCGAACCTGGCTGAGCGTGCGGCCTTGGATATCCTTGCGCCACGGGGCGACGTAACCGAATCCCGCGTGGGCGATAAGGTCCAGGGTCTGCTCGATAGGCAGACGATGGCCGAGTGTGGCGGTGTTGATCGAACAGAGGTCGAGCCGGTTTTCCAGCGTGCGCAATGTCATTCAATTCTCCACGAATGCAGATGGTCCCATCACGGAGCGCGGCACAGGCGGCGCTCCGCGTAACACGTTAAGCGTCTACGCCATAGAGACCGAGGAAGGTTTTCATTCTGGCCACGGCCAATGTCGGGTCGCTGAGTAGCCCGGCCTGGTCGGCAAGACGGAAGATCTCGCAGAAGTAGGGCAGGGGACGCATGGCTTGTTGGCCACCGAGCATGATGAAGTGATCCTGATGACCATTGAGGTAGGCCAGGAACACCACACCTGTTTTGTAGTACTGGGTCGGGCTGCTGAAAATCAGGCGTGCCAGCGGCACGGTAGGATCAAGCAGGGCGTGGTAACGCGCCACATCACTCTCTGCCAAAGCCGCCAGTGCGTGTGAGGCTGCCGGTGCGATGGCATCGAAAATACCCAGTAGGGCGTGGGAGAAACCCTGTTCATCACCGGCGATCAGTTCCGGATAATTGAAGTCGTCACCGGTGTACATCTTCACCGATTCCGGCAGTCGTCGGCGCAGGAGGATTTCCTTCTCCTTGTCGAGCAACGAGATTTTGATTCCGTCGACCTTGGCCGGGTTCTCGTGAATGATTTCAAGACAGGTTTCCAGTGCCTGCTCAAACTTCTGACTGCCCCAGTACCCGGTTAGGGCCGGATCGAACATGTCACCCAGCCAGTGCAAGATCACCGGTTGCCGGGCATCCGCCAGTACCTTGCGGTAGACCCGTTTGTAGTCCTGGGCACCTTTGGCAACACGCGCCAGGGCGCGGCTGGCCATGAGAATGATGCGCCCGTCGAGCTTGTCGATCGCGCTGTGTTGTTCGTCATACGCCTTGAGAACATCATCAAGACTACTGGCCTCATTTGCCGCCAATTGATCAGTCCCGCAGCCGGAAAAAATCACTGCATGCTTGATGTCGCGAGTATCTTCGAGCGTGCGTTTGATCAGCTCCAGTGCGGTCGGCCAATCGAGGCCCATGCCACGCTGGGCCGTGTCCATTGCCTCTGCAATGCCCAGGCCCTGTTGCAGGAGGTAGCGCCGATACTGAAGGGTTTTGTCCCAGTCGATGGCGGCTGTGCTGCCAGGCTGGTTGGCACTGAACGGGTCGGCGACGACGTGTGCGGCAGACAAGGCGATTCGGTTATTGGGCAACGGTTTAGCCGGCGGTAAAAGAGGCTCGCCAGTCAACGAGTATTTCTGCAGCGGGCGGGCCGCGTCAGAGGTCAACAAATCAATGGTTAAAGGCATGTGCGTGTCTCTTGGCAAATTAGAACTTTGGAATCAACAGGCCGCCGTCCACTGGCACTGCCTGGCCGACGGTGTAGGGCAAGCCACCAGTCGCCATGGTGATCACGACACGCGCGACATCTTCGGGCAGTCCCCAGCGTTTAATGGCGGTCAGACCATGTTCAATTTCCGCGTCGTAGCGGGCCTTGGACGGTGCCGTCATTTCGGTGGCGATCAGCCCCGGTTGCACCTCGTAGACCCCAATGCCTTCATCGGCCAGACGCACTGCGAACAAGCGCGAGGCCATGGACAAGCCGGCCTTGGAAATGCCGTATTCGCCGCGCAAGGTCGACACCGCATGCACGTTGGAGGAGGTAATGGTGATGATGCAGCGATGGCGTTCGCTCGGCGTTTGCGATTTAAGACGGCGGGCAAACGCCTGGGTCAGAAAGAACGTACCGCGGGTGTTGATCTGATGGCATCGATCAAAGCTCTGCGGGGTGACGTCAAGCAAGTCGCCCCGTGACAGAACCGAAACTCCGGCATTATTGACCAGGCATGTCAGCGGACCGAGTGCTGCCTGGGCAGCATCAAGCAGCGTTTCATTTCGCTCGATGGCCGCGATGTCACCGACCAGTGCAACCGCGTGTGCGCCTGCATCTGTGGCGAGCCGTACGGTTTCCTGAAGCGCCTCATCGACCTGCAAATCCACCACGGCCAGATCGAAACCGGCTTGCGCCAGGCCCACCGCAATGGCGCGGCCGATACCTCCGCGTGCGCCGGTAACCAGCGCGGTTGGACGCGCAATCATGAGCGTGCCCCGTGGTTAAGCAGCTCACGGGCAATGATCGTGCGCTGGATCTGGTTGGTGCCTTCGTAGATCTGGGTGATCTTCGCGTCGCGGTACAGACGCTCGACTTCGAAACCACGGATGAATCCGCTGCCACCGAACAACTGCACGGCATTGGCGGTGTGCGCTACGGCAATGTCTGCGGCGAAACACTTGGCCATCGAGCAGGCAATGGTGGCGTTGTCAGCGCGGTCCAGGCGATCCGCGGCATCGAGCACCAACAAGCGCGCGGCACGAATGTCTTTGGCCATGTCCGCCAGAATCCACTGCAACCCCTGGTTGTCAGCGATGGGTTTGCCAAACTGTTTGCGTTGCGGCACGTACTCGAGCGCCGCCTCAAGACCTGCCTGGGCAATGCCCACCGCCAGCGACGCGATGCCGATCCGGCCTTTGTCCAGGGCGCTCATCATGATGTGAAAACCACGGCCTTCCTGGCCGAGCAGGGCATCGGGAGCGAGTTCGACGTTGTCGAAATTCAATCCGCCGACCTGCGATGCGCGCTGTCCCATCTTGTGTTCTTTGGGTCCTTTGGACACGCCGGGCAAATGGCAATCGACGATGAAAATACTCATCCCGCGTTTGCCTGCCGCCGGGTCAGTGCGCGCCAGCACAAACGCGAGGTCAGCCACCGGTGCGTTATGAATCCACAGTTTCGAACCGTTGAGCAGCCAGCCATTCTCGGTACGAACAGCAGTGGTGCGAATCCCCGACACATCTGAGCCGGCCTCGGCTTCGGTGATGCAGTACGCCGGGTGCTTTTGTGCGCTCAGCAAAGAGGGCAGAAAACGCTCACGCTGCTCGGCGCTGCCGTGCACCGATAACAAGGTGCCGATGAGCTCCAGCAGACCGCATTGGTCCGCTATCGAGGCATAGCCTCGCGACAACTCTTCCATCACCAACGCATAGGCGCTGGTATCCAGGCCGGCACCACCAAACGCTTCAGGCACGGTGATGCCGAACAGGCCCAGTTCACCCATTTGACGGTACAGCGCGGCGGGGAAGCTTTCGTCGTGATCGAGCTGTTCAGCCAGCGGGCGGATTGCCTGGTCGGCAAAACGACGGGCCAGATCACGGATCTGCACGTGGGTTTCAGAAAGCTGCATTGTTTTTTTCCTTTCTGTTGCGCGACGGGAAAAGGCCTTCATCGCTTGGGTTGTGTTCTGTTTTTAGCTGGATTAAAGTGAATCTATGTAACCAACCGGTTATTTATTTAATGCGTCCTTTCTGAAAGCGTCAAGCGCTCTCTGAAAAATCTCGGATTCGATTGCGGCGAACGTATTGATGAGGAAACAACAATGAAAAGAAGCTGTTCATCAGCGTCAGAAGTGGTTAGCAGGATGGGTGACGGGGCCACGATCGCGGTCTGCGGTTCAGGGACTCTGCTTGAACCTGACGCGCTGCTTGCGGCGATCGAAGCATCGTTTTTGCGTACAGGTCATCCCTGCGGGCTTACCGTGGTTCACGCGCTGGGAATTGGAGATGGGAAAGGCAGTGGTCTGGAGCGGCTCGCACACGAAGGCTTGGTGAAAAGGGTCATTGGCGGGCATTGGAGCTGGTCGGCCAAGATGCAAGCGCTGGCGCGTAACAATGCGATAGAGGCGTACAGCTTGCCTGCCGGGGTGATCATGAGCCTGATGCGGGAGATCGGTGCGGCGCGTCCGGGCCTGATTACGCATATCGGTCTGGGCACCTTCGCCGATCCACGGGTTGCGGGTGGCAAATGCAACGCTCGGGCGACCGAATCGATCGTTGAGCGTCTGGACATCGATGGCAAAACATACTTGCGTTACAAACCATTCAAGGTCGATGTGGCCATTGTCCGGGGCAGCCTGGCTGATCCGAGCGGGAACATTTCCCTGTGCCACGAAGCGGCGGATCTGGATGCCTATGCGCTGGCGCTGGCGGCCCATAACAGTGGTGGCAAGGTGTACGCCCAGGTTCGTGAGCTGAGCGACAGTGCTTTTGTTCCGGCGCGGCTGGTACGGATTCCCGGCGTGCTGGTCGATGAAGTGGTCGTTGTGCCCGAGCAACGTCAGTGTGCAGCGGCTGATTATGACCCGGCCATCAGCGGCGAATGCCTGGCGCAATCGGCAGAGGTCGAAACGTCCATTCCAGACGACATCCGTCGAATCATTGCGCAGCGCGCAGCTGACGAATTCATGCCCGGCATGTCCTTGAATTTCGGGTTCGGCATTCCTGGCGGCATTCCTTCATTGCTCGCCGAGCGCGGTTTGCAAGACAGTTATTGGGGCAGTATCGAACAGGGCATTCATAACGGCCGGATGATGGGCGGTGCGATGTTTGGCGCTGCGCGTTATCCGCAAGCGATTGTCACCTCCCTTGATCAGTTTGATTTTTACAGCGGTGGCGGGGTGGACCTGGCTTTTCTCGGCATGGGCGAAATGGACAGCCAGGGCAACGTCAACGTATCCAGCCTCGGTGGCACGCTGGTCGGTCCCGGTGGTTTTATCGACATTACCCAGGGCGCTCGCAAAGTGGTGTTTTGCGGAGCCTTTGAGGCCAAGGGATTGGAGGTGGCGAAGGTCGGTGGCGAGTTGCAGCTCAATCGGCTCGGCGAGGTTCCCAAGCTGGTTGAAAAAGTCCGTCATATCACCTTCAGCGGGCCGCAAGCCGTACTGGCCGGACAGGAAGTGCTCTATGTCACGGAGCGCGCAGTGTTCAGGCTTATACCCGAAGGCATTGAGTTGATCGAGGTTGCACAAGGCGTCGATATCCAGCGTGACGTGCTTGATCGCATGGCGTTCACGCCCATCGTTCGCGATGTGAAAGTGGCAGGGCTGGTGTGATGCTTGCCCCTTTTGGCTTGCGTGCGAGCGAAAAGGGGCGATTGGAGCTGGCTGTCTCAGTCGGGGCGCAGCATGCCGAGGATCGTCTGAATGTTGAAGTCGATACGGGCTTGCAGCGCTTCCGGGGACATCAGGTCGAAGCCGTAGATGATCTCGCCGGTAAAGCGGTTGTTGAGGTAGTAGTAATTGATCGCGGCAATCGTGATGTTCAGCTGGATTGGATCAATGCCTTCGCGGAATACGCCCTGTGCAACGCCTCGGGCAAGGATCTCGGCCACCATCGAAACCATCGGTGCATGCATGTCATGCATCTTTTCGCGAGAGCGTTTCAAGTGCGCGGCTTTGTGCAGGTTCTCGCTGTTGACCAGGGTCAGGAAGTGAGGGTTTTTCAGGTAGTACTTCCAGGTGAAGCTCACCAGTTTGCTGATCGCTTCGACCGGTTCCAGTTCTTCCAGTTTGAGCTTGCGTTCGGCTTGGCGAATGTCTTGATAGGCCAATTCAAGCACGGCTTCGAACAAGCCTTCTTTATTGCCGTAGTACTCATAAATCATTCGTTTATTGGATTTTGCTCTCAGCGCGATGCTGTCAATGCGGGCACCGCCAAGCCCCAACTTGGCAAATTCGATTTTTGCCGCATTGAGAATCCTCAGTCGTGTGGCATCGGAATCGCGAGTAGGACGCGCCGACGTGTCGTCGGTAGGTTTCGTGGGCATTTAAAACGCTCTCCAGAGCATAGGTGCTGTTACTCATAACGCTGATATGGCTTGCCACGGCGGCCGGGCGATGAGCTTAGCCGTAGGGTATGCAACTGACAAATAAAGCTTAGCCTGAGGCTTGCATGTAAACAACCGGTTAGTTATATATCTTTGGCGGTGGGTTCATTTTCCCGGTTTTTTGAATCTTCAACTGCCTGAATCGAACGCTGTACAGAGGACGTTTTTGTGAATGACAACAATGGCAACACCCGGATCCATCAACTGCCAGTTCAGCCGCGCCACTTTGACATGTTCATCGACGGGCAATGGACCCAGGGCTCGGCAATCAAGCAGGTAACGCGACTGAGTCCGGCGCACAATGTTCCGGTGAGTCAGTATCCATCGGGGGGCGTGGCCGATGTCGATCGGGCGGTAGGAGCAGCTCGTCGGGCGTTCGATCACGGGCGTTGGGCCAAATCCGGGGCAGACTTTCGCGCCACGATACTGCTGAAAACAGCGGCATTGATTCGCGAGAACAGCGAAGAGCTGGCGCTTTGCGAGACGCTCGAAACGGGTAAGCCGATCAATCAGTCGAGGGGTGAAGTGCTCGGTGCTGCGGGCATCTGGGAATATGCCGCAGGACAGGCCAGGGCGCTGCACGGTGACTCGTTCAACAATCTTGGCGAGAACCTGCTTGGGCTGGTGACGCGTGAGCCGGTGGGTGTGGTGGGTTTGATCACACCGTGGAATTTTCCATTCTTCATCCTCGCAGAGCGGTTGCCCTTCATTCTCGCCTCCGGTTGCACTGTGGTGGTCAAACCCAGCGAACTGACTTCCGGTACCACGTTGATGTTGGCCGGACTGTTGAAGCAGGCCGGTTTGCCCGATGGTGTCGTGAATGTGCTGACCGGGCCGGGCTCGGTGGTTGGTCAAGCCATTTCCGGGCATGCGGATATCGATATGGTGTCGTTCACCGGCTCTACCGAAGTCGGTCGCCTGACCATGAACGCGGCGGCTGGCAATATGAAGAAAATTGGCCTGGAACTGGGAGGCAAGAATCCGCAGATCGTCTTCGCCGACGCTGACCTGGACGCTGCGGCCGATGCCATTGTCTTTGGCATTTGCTTCAACGCCGGTCAATGTTGTGTCAGTGGCAGCCGTCTGGTGGTCCATCGCTCCGTAGAAAAACAGTTGACCGAAAAAGTACTCGCGCTGATTGGAAAAGTCCGTATCGGTGACCCGCTTTTGGAGTCGACGCAGGTCGGTTCCATTACCGAGCAGCGTCATCTGGAAAGAGTCCTGGGTTACATCGAACAAGGTCGCAAGGAAGGGGCTGTGCTGGTTCATGGCGGAGCCAGAATCGATTCCGTGCAAGGGCTCTATTTGCAGCCGGCAGTTTTCAATCAGGTGACTGCAGACATGGTCATTGCCCGTGAAGAGATCTTTGGCCCAGTTTTGACCATCACCGCGTTTGACGATTTCGAAGAAGCCATGCGGCTGGCCAACGACACGCCGTTCGGCCTGGCTGCGAGCATCTGGAGTCGCGATCTGGAAACCTCATTGCAGGCGATGCGGGAAATCAAGGCGGGTCGCGTATGGGTCAATACCACCATTGCCGGCGGCCCGGAGCTGCCTTCTGGCGGCTTCAAACAGTCGGGTATCGGGCGGGAAACCGGCCGTTACGGGGTGGAGGAATACACTGAGCTTAAATCCGTGCATGTCCAGTTGGGCGAGCGCTCCCGCTGGGTTCAGGCCTGACCCGCGACCGTACAAAAACAAGAGAGGAAACATCACCATGTACGATTTCGTCATTATCGGCGGTGGTTCGGCAGGTTGCGTGCTGGCGGCGCGCTTGAGCGAGTCGGTCGACGTTCGAGTACTTTTGCTCGAAGCGGGGCCCGCTGACACCAACCCTTACATTCATATGCCGGTCGGCTTTTTCAAGATGACGGGTGGGCCTCTGACCTGGGGCTATGAAGCCGTGGCGCAGGGTGACATCCAGAATCGCTCGATTCTCTTTCCCCAAGGCCGGGTTCTGGGCGGGGGTGGCTCGATCAACGCAATGGTCTATACCCGTGGCAATGCCAAAGACTATGACGATTGGGAACAGGAGGAGGGCTGCCGTGGCTGGTCTTATCGCGATGTGCTGCCTTATTTTCGCAAGGCCGAGGACAACGAGCGGTTCTCCAATGAGTATCATGGCACCGAAGGCCCCTTGGGTGTCTCCGATCTGATCACGGTCAACGAGCTGACGAAGGCATTCGTGCGGTCTGCCCAGGAGGCGGGTATTCCGTACAACCCGGACTTCAATGGTGCCAGGCAAGAAGGCTGTGGCACCTATCAAGTCACGCAACGCGGCGGACGCCGTTGCAGCGCGGCCCAAGGTTATTTGAGCAAGGTTCGCAATCGACCCAATCTGACCATTCAGACGGAATGCCTGGTGACGCGGATTCGTATCGAGGACGGCCAGGCCACGGGTGTGGAGTATGTTCAGGGTAGCGGTTCGCGAGAGGTGAAATTCGTCGCGGCCGAGCGCGAGGTCGTGGTGGCGGCGGGGGCTATCGGCTCCCCCAAGATTCTAATGCTCTCTGGTGTCGGTCCGGCCGAAGAACTGGCCGGTCTGGGGATCGCGGTCAAGCAGGACTTGCCTGGTGTAGGGCGGAACCTGCAAGACCATTTTGACATCGATATCGTCTATGAGCTCAAGGGTTCGCAGAGCCTGGACAAGTACGCCAAGCCGCACATGATGTTAATGGCAGGTCTGGAATATAAGCTCTTCAACAAAGGCCCCGTGACTTCGAACATCGCTGAGGCTGGCGCTTTCTGGTACGGCGACTCACGCTCCAGCACGCCTGATCTGCAGTTTCATTTTTTGCCGGGGGCAGGTGTCGAGGCGGGTATTCCTCCCGTTCCTTCGGGGGCTGGCTGCACGCTCAACTCGTACTTCCTGCGCCCTCGCAGTCGTGGCAGCGTGAGGTTGCGTAGCGCTGACCCCTTGCAACCGCCGTCAATTGATCCCAACTACGTCAGCGACCCGTATGACCTGCATGTCTCAGTAGAAGGTATCAAGTTGAGCCGGGAAATCATGGCCCAGCATTCCTTGAGTCGTTACCTCAAATCCGAGCATTTTCCTGGTGCCAGTGTGCGCACCCAGGCGGATTACGAAGATTACGCACGACGTTGCGGTCGAACCGGCTATCACCCGGTCGGGACATGCAAAATGGGGGTAGACGAATTCGCTGTGGTCGACCCGCAGCTGCGTGTGCGCGGCGTGCAGCGGCTACGCGTCATCGACTCTTCAGTGATGCCTCGGCTGATCAGCGCCAACACCAATGCGCCTTCGATCATGATTGCCGAGAAGGGGGCCGACTTTCTGCTGGGGCGCACCCTGACGCCTTCTGAAGTGCAGACCAAAAGCGGTCTCCAATCCCAGGATCAAACCGTATAACGCTTGGGTTTCTGCGCATCGATGGCTGTCCTTGATGCGCAGGAGCTTCATCGCTATCGACCATTCGAGAATTTTTTAACCTCCTCCAATCGCTAACGATTGCATCCTCGCTGCATTAGATTTATAAATAACTAGTTGGTTACTAAAAATACAATAAAGCGCTTATCACCCGGTGAGGCGCGCCCGGAGGTCACATGAATAACAACAATGAAAATGATCCAGTTCGGCTCCTCGAAATGAGCCGCCGCAAGCTGCTGTTGGGAGCCGCCAGCCTGGCCGGTGCCGGTGCAGTGGCGGGTTTGTTTCCCACGATGCTGTGGGCACAGACAACGCTGACTTTCTCCAACTCCTTCCGTTCGCTGACCAATCCCTACCACGCGATTTTCAATCGGGGCGGTGAAGCCTATGCCGCCAGCCAGAAGCTGCCGTACTCGCCGCTTGTGACCGAAGGCAACAGCCAGAAGGGCATTGCCGACATTCGCGCCTTGATCGCCAAGACTGACGGCAACCTGATCCTCAACGTCGAACCGAACGATTCCGCCGACGCCCGGGTCATCATCGAGCAATGCGTCAAGGCTGGCGTATACGTCACGACCATCTGGAACAAGCCGGATGACATGCATCCCTGGGACTACAGTCCGTATTGGGTGGCACACATGGCCGAGGATGGCCAGGCCGTGGGTGAGGCGGTGGCCATTGAACTGTTCGAAGCAATGGGTGGAAAGGGCGGTATCGTCGGCTTGGGCGGCATCTTCAGTAACGTTGCGTCGATCGGACGCCGCAGCGGCCTTGACGCTGCCTTGAAAAAATATCCAGACATCAAGCTGCTGGATTTCCAGGCGGCCGACTGGAGTGCCAACAAAGCGTTCCCGATCGTGCAGTCCTGGCTAACGCGTTTCGGCAGCGAGATCAAAGGCATCTGGTGCGCCAATGACGACATGGGCATGGGCGCACTGGAAGCGTTACGCGGCGAAGGGTTGGCGGGGACGATTCCGGTGGTTGGTATCGATGCTATCGAACAGGCCGTGGATGCCATTCGTACCGGCGAATATGTCGCCACCTCCAACCTGGACCCGTACTGGCTCGGCAGCATGGGATTGGCACTGGCGCATGCAGCCAAAACCGGCCAGTTCGATCCGGCTAAAGAGCCTCACGAGCATCGCGAGTTCTATGTTCGGCCACAGTTGATCACGAAGAAGAACGTCGAAGCCTTTTATGCGAGCAACTTCAAGGGGACGCCGACACTGGATGTCAGCGATTTCTGGGGTCGAATTGCCGGGCCCATTCGCTACAACTCGTAACCCCTCAGTCACGAATTTTCCTGTTTCTGCTGCCCTTTAATTAGAGGCGCAGCGGCACATGAACGCTTTTTCAATGCCTGTTTCCGGAGTTATCGTCATGGTCCGCCTGCGACGGTTTTCATCGCTTATTGTCCTGCTGCTCATCGGTCTGCTCATCGGTTCGGTCAATCCCAGTTTTTTTGACCCGATGAACCTGGCTCGAATCGCCACCACATCGTCAATTCCGCTACTGATGGCGTTGGGGGGACTGTTCGTTATTCAGATGGGAAGTATCGACCTTTCCGTTGAAGGGGTTGTTGCGGTCTCAGCGGTATCGCTCGCTTTGCTGATCGGCAACTCCATCAATAGCCACGCCATTGGGTTTTGGGCGCTGCCGATAGCGATCCTGGTTGGCGCACTGACCGGTCTTATCAACGGGCTGTTGCAAGTCAAAATGCGCATCCCGTCGTTCATGGCCACGCTGGGCGTCGGTTTCATCGGCATTGGCCTGGCCACCGCTTTGCTTGAAGGCAACACCGTGCGGGTGCTCGACATGAACACCCGGGCGATTGCCTTGACTCGCCTGATGGGGTTGCCGGTATCGGTCTGGATTGTGGTGTTGGCGCTGGGTGTCGCTCACTTCATTTCCCGGCACACGACGCTGGGGCGGCACGCACTGGCCATTGGTGGCGGGGAGGATCTGGCGCGACTCAATGGCATCAACGTCAACCGTACGCGGATCACCATTTTCGCTTTGGCCGGGGCCTTTTACGGGTTGGCGGCGATCCTCGCCGTGGCTCAGTTCGGGCAAGGGCATGCATTGATTGCCCAAGGCCAACTGTTTACCGCGATCACTGCGATTGTCGTTGGCGGCGCCTCATTGGCAGGTGGCAATGGCAGTCCGTTGGGAACGTTGCTGGGGGTGTTGATCGTCGTGGTGGTCAGCAATGGCATGGTGCTGATGGGGGTCGCCCCCTACGTCCAGCAAGGTGTGCAGGGCGTGCTGATTATTGCCGCTGTAGCCATCGCCCTCGATCGTGCGAAAGCACGTGTCGTCAAGTGAGGAGGTCCCATGCTCACGCTCAATAATGTCAGTAAACGGTTCAACGGCGTCACGGTGCTGAAGAACATTTCGCTTGAAGTGCGCAAACACGAAGTTGTCGGGCTGATCGGCGAAAACGGTGCAGGCAAATCGACGTTGATGAAGATTCTCACCGGTGTCTACCAACCGGATGAAGGTCATTTGGAACTCGATGGTTCGCCAATCCTGCTCGATGGTCCGCGTGGCGCCACCGCCAACGGCATCGCCATGGTTTACCAGGAGCAATCGATCCTGCTCAACCTGTCGGTCGCTGAAAACCTGTTCATGGGGCGCGAGGACGAGTTCTCGCGCTTCGGTTGGCTGAACTGGAAAAAACTGCACAAGGCTGCTCGCCTGCAATTGGCCAAAGTCAATCTGGATATCGACCCTGGCATGTTGTGCAGTGAGTTGAGCTTCGGTCAGCGGCAAATGATTGAACTGGCCAAGGCCCTGGCACTGGAAGAGCGTACTGACGGTCATTTGGTGATCCTTCTGGATGAGCCGACCTCGGCACTCGAACAAAAGGAAATTGACACATTGTTCCGCCTGGTGCGGCAACTCAAGTCCCGTGCTTCGTTCATCTTCGTCTCCCATCGACTGGACGAGTTACTCGACCTCAGTGACCGGGTTTATGTGATGAAGGACGGGGAAGTGGTGGCGCAAATGGACGCCGCCGAAGCCTCGAAAGACCGCTTGCACACCTTGATGGTAGGTCGTTCGCTGCATGCCGAGTTTTACCGTGAGTCACTCCAGCAGCCGTGCTTGTCCGAGGTCGTGATGTCGGCGCGCGAGTTGGCGCTCGACGGCCACTTTTCCAGCCTGGATTTCGATTTGCATCGGGGAGAAGTGCTTGGCATCGCCGGGGTCATTGGCTCGGGCCGTGAAGAGTTGTGTCGGGTACTGGCCGGTTTGATGCCTAAAAGTCGCGGTGAAATCCAGGTGCAAGGCCGTCGTCTGGACACTGGAAACCCGCGGGCGGCGATTCGTGCGGGTATCGGTTACATCCCCCGTGAACGCAAGGTTGAAGGCATCGTTTCAATGCTCAGCGTGGCGCAGAACATGACCCTGGCGCGCATCGGTCAAGTGACCTCGCTTGGGCTGCTCGATGAGCGCAAAGAGCGTTCGATCGCCGAAGACTGGATCAAGCGCCTGAGCATCAAAACCCCGGGACCGGATGCTTTGCTGCTCAACCTCAGTGGTGGCAACCAGCAAAAAGTGGTGTTGGCCAAGTGGCGCAATGCGGGCTCCACAATTCTGATTCTGGATCACCCGACTCGCGGGCTGGATGTGGGTGCCAAGGAAGACGTTTACCAACTGATCCGCGAGATCACCCGCCAAGGCGTCTCGGTGATTCTGACCGCCGATACCCTGGAGGAGATGATTGGGCTGAGTCACCGGATTCTGGTCATGCGAGATGGTGAAGTTGCTCAATCCTTCGACTGCCTGCCCGGCGCCAAGCCGCAGCAAGTAGACCTGATCAAGTACATGGTTTGAGAGAGTACAAAAATGCCCATTTCCCTTAGCGGATTTCGCAGTCAGGCGCCTTTGCTGGCCTTGATTGTTCTGGTTGCACTGATCGGCGGATATGACCCTGGGTTCATTCACCCCGGTGCTGTTCTTGGTCTGCTTGCCGACACCTCGACACTGTTTGTGATGGCGACCGGCATTACTTTTGTATTGCTCATCGGCGGTATCGATCTGTCTTCCCAGGCCGTGGCTTCCATGGCCAGTGTGATTGTCGCGCTGTTGTTGCCGGCTTACGGATTCTGGGCTTTCCCGATCGGGCTCGGCTTGGGAATCGCGACCGGCGCACTCAGTGGCTTGCTGCATACGTGGCTGCGACTGCCCTCGTTCATTGTCACCCTGGCGGTCGGCGGCGTCGTTACCAGTGTCACCATGCTCGCGTCGAACAATCGGTCAATCAATATCGACGGCGCAGAGCGCGATGCCTGGTTTGGCTGGGTCACTGGCCATACCGCCGGAATTCCCAATGAAGTCTGCGTGGCCTTTGTTGTGCTCATGCTGTGCATTTTCCTGCATCGCAAGACGCCTTTCGGTCGGTTCGGCAACGCCATTGGGGCCGGTGAGCCCGCTGCCTGGGCGTCGGGTATCAACGTCAATCGCATCAAGATCATGACCTTCGCGATCTCGGCCGGTCTGGCGGCGTTGTCTGGAATCATCATGGCCGGAAGGCTGTCCAGCGGTTCACCCACTTTGGCCAATGAGTTCCTGTTGCCGGCAATCGCGGCGGTACTGGTGGGGGGCACGGCATTGACCGGTGGCGTGGGTGGCGTCTGGCGAACGCTGATTGGTGCGCTGCTGGTTTCCGTGGTGCGGATCGGCATGACGTTCGTGGGTGTCAGCGTGTTTGCCCAACAGATCGTTTTCGGCGTGATCCTGATCATCGCAGTGGCCTTCACCATCGATCGTTCGAAGCTTCCGGTCGTCAAGTAATACATCCCAATACGGTGGAAAACAGCAATGAAAGTCCTTGTGTCAATCAAGCGGGTGGTCGACTACAACGTCAAGGTTCGCGTCAAGGCGGACAATTCCGGCGTCGACCTCGCCAACGTCAAGATGTCGATGAACCCGTTCTGCGAAATCGCCGTGGAAGAAGCCGTACGCCTGAAAGAAAAAGGTGTTGCGACTGAAATCGTCGTCGTCTCCGTCGGCCCGTCCACCGCTCAAGAGCAACTGCGCACCGCGCTGGCTCTGGGTGCCGACCGCGCCATCCTCGTCGAGTCCGCCGAAGACCTGACTTCCCTGGTCGTTGCCAAGCTGCTGAAGGCCGTTGTCGACAAGGAACAGCCTCAGCTGGTGATCCTTGGCAAACAAGCCATCGACAGCGACAACAACCAGACTGGCCAGATGCTCGCTGCATTGAGCGGCTACGGTCAGGGCACGTTCGCTTCGAAAGTCGAAATCAGCGGCGACAGCGTTGCCGTGACTCGCGAAATCGACGGCGGCGCGCAGACGGTTTCCCTGAAACTGCCAGCCATCGTCACCACCGACCTGCGTTTGAACGAGCCGCGCTACGCGTCTCTGCCAAACATCATGAAAGCCAAGAAGAAGCCTCTCGAAGGGCTGACTCCGGACGCTTTGGGCGTTTCCACCGCCCCCACCAACAAGACCGTCAAAGTCGAAGCGCCTGCTGCACGCAGCGCGGGTATCAAGGTCAAGTCGGTGGCTGAATTGGTGGAGAAACTGAAGAACGAAGCGAAGGTGATTTGAATGACTATCCTGGTTATTGCTGACTACTCAACCGATCAGCAGGACAACAAAGTGCTAGCCCCGGCCACACTGAACACCGTTGCTGCTGCCGTCAAAATCGGTGGCGACATCCACGTTCTGGTTGCAGGCCAGGGCGCTGGCGCCGTGGCTGAAGCCGCTGCGAAAGTCGCTGGCGTGGCTAAAGTGCTGGTAGCCGATAACGCCGCCTACGCTCATCAACTGCCGGAAAACGTTGCACCGCTGGTCGCTGCTCTCGTTCAAGAAGCAGGGGCCGCGAGCTACAGCCACATCCTGGCTGCCGCCACTTCCAATGGCAAAAACATCCTGCCGCGCGTTGCCGCTGCACTGGACGTTGACCAGATCTCCGAGATCATTTCGGTTGAAAGCGCTGACACCTTCAAGCGTCCGATCTACGCCGGTAACGCCATCGCTACCGTGCAATCGAACGCTGCAGTGAAAGTGATCACCGTGCGTGCCACCAGTTTCGACCCGGTTGCCGCTGAAGGTGGTTCGGCTGCCGTTGAAGCCGTTGCTGCTGCTCACGATGCTGCAATTTCCAGCTTCGTTGGCGAAGAGCTTGCTAAATCGGATCGTCCGGAACTGACCGCTGCCAAGATCGTCGTTTCCGGCGGTCGCGGCATGCAGAACGGTGACAACTTCAAACACCTGTACGCCCTGGCCGACAAGCTGGGCGCTGCCGTCGGTGCTTCGCGCGCCGCGGTCGACGCAGGTTTCGTACCCAACGACATGCAGGTCGGTCAGACCGGCAAGATCGTTGCGCCACAGCTGTACATCGCCGTCGGTATCTCCGGCGCGATCCAGCACCTGGCCGGCATGAAAGACTCCAAAGTGATCGTTGCGATCAACAAGGACGAAGAAGCGCCGATCTTCCAGGTGGCCGATTACGGCCTGGTGGCGGATCTGTTCGAAACACTTCCGGAACTTCAGGCCTCGTTGTAACACCGTCGGAAAAGTCCGTTAAACATTGATTTAAACGCTGTCAGTGAAATCGGCGCGGCCTGTTCTTCAACAGGCCGTGGGCGATGGGTTGTGCGCTCAAGACTCATATCAAAAACAACAGAGGTCGCCACACAATGATCAACGCTCAATTGCGCGGGAGGCATTCCTGCGCGCTTTTTACCGGTTTAATCGCTATGGGTTCGGTACTTTCCGGAGTTAACCAGGCCATGGCAGCCGGGCCTTTCGACAAAGATGCAGTGGGCATGACCGGCGATTGGGGCGGTACACGCAACGAACTTCTGCAGCAGGGTTATGACTTCACGCTCGATTATGTCGGCGAGCTGGGTTACAACGCCGATGGCGGTTATGACCAGGATCGAACGGCGCGCTGGGCCGGGCAGTTCACCCTCGGTGCGAAACTGGATTTGCAGAAAATCTTCGGTTGGCAGGATGCAACATTCAAGCTGGCCATCACCGAGCGTGAAGGCCACAACATCACCAATGACCGGATCAGTGACCCGCGCGCGCCGATGTACTCCTCGAACCAGGAAGTCTGGGGGCGAGGGCAGACGTGGCGACTGACGCAGATGTGGATCAGCCAGTCGTATCTGGATCAGAAACTCAACCTTAAATTCGGGCGCTTTGGTGAAGGTGAAGACTTCAACAGCTTCCCCTGCGATTTCCAGAACCTGGCGATGTGCGGTTCGCAAATGGGCAACTGGGCCGGCGGCGGTATTTGGTTCAACTGGCCAATCTCGCAGTGGGCCGGGCGAATCAAGTATGAACTGGCACCACAAGTGTTCGTCCAGGTGGGGGCTTACGAACACAACCCTTCGCTGCTGGAAGACAGTAACGGTTTCAAACTGAACCTGAGTGGCGGAGAAGGTTTGATCCTGCCGATAGAGTTGCTCTGGACGCCAACAGTGAACTCTCTGCCCGGCGAGTATCGGGTGGGCGCTTATTACAGCACTGCCGATGCCACCGATGTCGAAAGCCGTGAAGTGCCCGGTGATGTGTCCAGCAACCTGGTTTCACGTGACAGCAAATATGGTTACTGGTTAGTCGCACAACAGCAGGTCACCACTCATAATGGTGACCCCAGCCGTGGTTTGTCGCTGTTTGCCAACGTAACGGTGCAGGACCGGGAAACCAGTCAGGTCGGGCACTTTGTTCAGGCAGGATTGACCTATAAAGGCTTGTTCGATGCCCGTCCCCAGGACGATCTCGGATTCGGTGTGGCGCGCATCAGTACCAACTCGCGTTTTCGCAATAATCAGAAAGCGATCAACCAGGCCAACAACCAGACCGACTACGACAAGCCCGCGTATCAGCCGGTACAGGGTAACGAGTATGACGCTGAGTTGTACTATGGTGTCCACGCAACGAAGTGGCTGGTCATCCGCCCCAATATTCAGTACGTACACAATCCGGGAGGCGTTAGCGAGGTCGATAATGCCTGGGTGGCTGGGGTAAAAATCCAGAGCAGTTTCTAGCTTTACGGCCTGAATCTTCAGCTCTATTTCAAAGCCACGACAGCACGTCGTGGCTTTTTTGCAGGTGCCTTGTTCATCTTTTGGAAGAGCGAGCGCTCAAGTTACTTCTTTCGGCATGGATGCAAGGTCAGGTTAAGCGCGCCAGACCTTGCATTCCGTACGCTGCAACTATCAGTCAGGGGTTGGCGCGTCTTCACGCAGAAGCCCGTGACGTTTCAATGCCTGCCAGAACTCGGCAGGAATCGGGTGACTGAACCACTCAAGATTCTTCTCCAGTTGCTCCGGGGTGCGTGTGCCGGCTACGAACGAGGGAATCGCCGGGTGAGCGACCACGAACTGCATGGCGGCGGCCGGCAGTGGTACGCCATACGCCTTGCACACCACTTCGATGGCCCGTACCCGCTCAAGGATATGTGCAGGGGCCGGGGCATAGTTGTATCGAGCACTTTCGACGGCACCGGTGGCCAATATCCCTGAATTGAATCCCCCTCCGATGAGCACGGCAGCCCCCCGTTCTTCGCACAGTGGCAAGAATTCATTGAGGGAGTCCTGCTCGAGTAGCGTGTAGCGACCGGCGAGCAGGAAGCAGTCGAAATCCCGTTGCTTAAGGGCTTCATGGCAGACTTGCCATTCGTTCACCCCGACACCGATCGCTTTCACCACGCCTTCGTCGCGCAGTCGTGAGAGCGCCCGCCAGGCACCGTCCATGGCTTGCTTGAACACTTGAGGTTGTTCCGATCCACGAGTGAAGACGTCGATGTCATGGATAAAGCAAATGTCTATTCGCTCCAGCGCCAATCGTTGGAGAGAGTCTTCGAACGAGCGCATGGTGCCGTCATAGCTGTAGTCGAAGGTCATTTCATTTGGGGCAGCGTTGCTCCAGGGACTGAAATCGATTTGCGAGCGGGGCTTGGCCTTGAGAACGCGTCCGACCTTGGATGAGAGCACGAACTCATCGCGATTCTTCCAGCGCAGCGAGTGCCCGGTGCGCAGTTCGGCCAGGCCGTGGCCATACATCGGGGCAGTATCGAAGAGGCGGACACCACCTTCCCAGGCGCGTTGGAACATTGCATCCGAAGTGGCTTCGTCGGTGGGGCGAAACAGGTTGCCGACGGGGGAGGTCCCAAAGGCAAAATTGCTGACATCCAGGTTCACTCGGCCGAGTTTTCTTTTTGTAGACGGCTGCATGAGTCAATCCTCAAATAGGTAGCTGATTAAAGTTCAATAGGGTCAGAGCTGTGGGCGACCTGCTCCCAGTGCAATGACTTGATCCACCTCGACTGTTGCACCCGATATCCCGAGCCCGCCTATGACCTTGCCTTGACGGTCGTGCAGAACAATGCCGCCACCGAAGCTGATCAACCCGCCGTTGGTGCCTTCCAGGGAGTAAATATCACCCCCCGGCTGAGCCCGAACACCGAGCTCAGCGCTGTCCGTCCGGAACAACGCAGCGGTGCGAGCCTTTTTGGTGGCGACTTCTATGGCGCCGGGGAGGGCGTCATCCATTCGCAGAAAGGCTCGCAAGAGTCCGGCGTCATCAACCACGCTGATGCAGATTGCGAAGCCTTGCTCGTTTGCCAGCGACACCGCGCGACTGACAATTTCCTGAGACAGTTTATCCAGCATGTTTAGCTCCTTGAGCTGAGAGGGCAGGAGTCCTGATCATCCGGGGGCTTTGCGCTGACGTGAAGGTGGCGGGAGTGTTTGAGGGGGAAAGTTTGATGATGTCGGATGTTTAGCCCGCCAGGCAACGATGGCAGGTTAATGCGGCTGTGGAATGAAGAGTATATAGACGGTCGTAAATGGCTACGGTTTTGAACCAGGTAGCCGATGCGCTATGTCATGGCTGGCGCCATAAATAGCTCTCACTAATCAACATTGCCATCGCTGAATGACTGATCTTGGCCGATTTTTGCCGGTCATGGCTGGCCGGAACGGACCTGAAAAAGCGCGCGGCGATCCCTACGACGCTATGAAGACACAGCACTAACTAAATCGACTTATGAAGGCAGCAGTGATCCTGTCGCGGTATAATCTGGAAAAGACATCATCGATTCTGCTGGCGATGCTCGTAGGTCGAAGACAACACCGCACTGAGCCGATCGCCCAATAGGTTCCAGGCGTTTTTCTTCTCTTCGGCATAGTCGTGATGCAAGTAGTGGCGTCTCACCCGAGATCCGGCCAGTACATGATTTTGGCAGCGATCAATGACGTCCAGGCTGACGCCTAAGGCTTGCATCATGGTCGCCCCCGTACGGCGCAGGTCATGCGGCGTCCAGTCGCCGTTTTGGCCGTCGGCAAGGACTAGGGTATCGTCATGGCACCTTCTGGAGAGGGCTTTGCGGTTTTTGAATCGGGCCTGGCGATCGCCTACCTGTTTGCTCACCACTTTCACGTCCACATGCCCATCATCCAGCTTGTTCGGAAAGCACCATTGTGAGTCTCCCGTCAGGATTTTGAGTTCCTGAAAGAAATGCAGGGCGAAGGGGGAGAGGAAGACATGGTGGTCTTGTTTTTTGCCACGGGTGCCTTTGACATTTTCGCTGGGGAGGAACCAGGTCTGCTGGTCTAGATCGACATTTTTCCATTCGGCCTGCAGCAACTCGCCAATCCGGCACAGCGTGCCCAGGCTGATCCAGAGCGCAAGCTGTGTTTCCTTCTTTAGCGGTCGAATGCCGTCGTATTTTTGGCCCGCGGGGAGGGCGTCGTAATCGGCTGTCATTTGCTGGAAGCGGGTGTGCAGTTCCAACAGCTCCGCCGGGGAAAGGATCCGGCTTCTTTCCGCTTCGTAGTCAGCAGGGATCAGGGGGGAGATGTCGACCAGTTCAGTCGGATCACCCTCGATCAGTAACGCCCGCCAAGGTTGGCGTTTTCTGGCCCAGCCGAACATCTGAGTGAGGTCGGCGAAGAAGCTGATCGCTTGCCGGTGAGCGCCGCGGTTGACCACGGCGCGAATCAGCGCTCGAACATCGTGTTCGGAGACGCTGCTCACCGCGGTCTTGCCAATTGTCGGAAAAAGGTCCTTGTTAAAGCGTCGTTGCAATTCAGCATTACCATCTTTCCGTGCCACGCCATCCAATAGCCAGACCTTGACCAGGTCCTGGACGGTCAGCGTTTTCACCTTCGTCGTTTTGACTTGTTCGGCCTCTACGTTAGCAGCAGCGTATGCCTGTGTCTTGGCGGTTTTCTTTTGCTCGTTGGGATTGATCTGCTCATCAATGAGCGCCCTGGCCTGGTTGCGGGCCTTGCGGATGTCCGTCAGGGATTTGCGCGGCCAGGTTCCGCAGGCGTACTCTTTGTTCTGCTCGCCCCAGCGATAGCGATAGAAAAAGCTGACCGACACGCCGTCCTTACGGACTGAGATTCGACCGGCTAGATTGCCATCCTCTCGGAGGATTCGGCCGGCATCGTTGGGAGTCAGCGACTCGAGTTCTTTGATGGTGATTTTGGCCATGAAATGGGCTCCCCCTACTTTTACCCCCACAAAAACGTCGGCTCTTGATGGACGTTACTGGACTCTCTTAGAGCAGAATACCGCTGGAGCTCAAGTAAATACTAGCTTAGAAAATTCCAGAGTAAAATTCTGGAATCTTTCAAGAAGCATGAAAAAGGAGATGGGGTGCTAGGGGTCGAGTGTTCGAATCACTCCGTCCCGACCATATTTTCAATGACTTAGCCCAATCTGAAACGATTGGGCTTTTTCATGCCCGTAAAAAAGTAATCGCGCCTCGCAGGCTGGCCGCGAAGGTCGGTGAAGTCCCCACTTTGTTAACGCTGCAGCCTATCTGAAGACCCGCCATCCCCCCTGAAAAATCAGAAAACTCGATCATCATCATCGGCATTTTACGGTTTTTCGATAACGCCCATTGACGATAATCCAAGCTTCTCAAAAAGGGAGAGCTATCCGAATGTCGAAGGCAGAAAGCTATACGGCCACCGCGAAGTGGTTGCACTGGGGCATGGCGCTGATCTGGGTGGTGGCTTGGTTTGTCGGGATTGTGGCGGTGCATTGGCGCGATGAGCTTAACCCTCAGCACCAGCTCACCTTTGTCCATAAGGCGATGGCCAGCGTTCTGCTCTTGCTTATCGTGCTGCGTGTTGGCTGGCGTCTTACACATGCGGCCCCGGCGATGCCTGCGACGATGAGCCCGCTGATGCAGCGGGGCGCGTTCGTCGGTCATCTGCTGTTGTACGGCGTTGCGCTTGTGGGGTTGCCGATGTCCGGCTGGTACTGGAGTTCGGTTGCAGACAAACCCATCCTGCTCGCCGGGTTGTTGCTGTTGCCGCCGCTGGTGGAGCCTGATCAAAGTCTCTATGACTTGGCGAAGGCCATCCACACCTACACTGCTTGGCTATGCGGGGTACTTGTGGGTGGGCATGCATTGGTGGCGCTGAAGCATCACTTCATTGACAAGGACAACGTGCTCGCAGGCATGCTGCCCGGCCGCGGCGATTGAAGGGGGAGCGTGATCGGCGCGCTCCAGGGCTTGGGCCCTGGAAGTGCTGCGCGCAGGCTTACTGGAGCATCGCCTGGACTTCCCCCAGCGTCACGCGGGGTATGACGCTCTCTGGGATCCGCGAGCAGTCGGAGAAGTTGTACACCATGAAGTCATTACCCATGACCTTCCTGGACATCAGCTCGAGCGAGGGAAGGATGCGGGTTTCATAGTGCTCATCGAGCCCGCAGGGCGACTTGACCGAGTCTTGGGTCTCGTAGAACCGTCCCGAATTTTCATGCAGGTCGACGCCGACCAGAAAGACCTTGGTGAAGCCTGCGTGGTAGGCCAACTGGATGGCCAGGTAGGCCACGGTTCGTGCGTCGAAAAAACCCTTGCTCATGTCTTTGCTGAAGCCTACCGGCCTTTTGCGCATTGCGAGCAGGGAGTGGTCGGCCACCAGGGCAGCGTGTCTGCCCATGGCCGCATCGAGCCAGGAGGGTCTTTTCGCCTTGGTCAGCCGATAGAGCTGCCCGGTCGGACGCGCACGGGACGATTGCGCATGGTCCTCCCACAGCGCCACGCGTTTGCTGGTTGCCATGGCGTATTTGAATAAATCCGGCTGTTGCTTGGAGAAGCTTCTGTCGGTGCAGGCGTAAAAAAACGGTTGGATGTCTGTGTTCAGAAACATCGAGACAGCGCCGTTCATCGTGATCATAGGCACGTGCGCAAACGTTTCGAACGGGAATGACTTGGCTGACAGGCCGGAGGCAATAATGAATACGGCGCCTGATTCGATATTCCGACAGCTATCAAAGTCGTGCACAGCCTGCTGGCTTGCGTTAGCGTGCCTGGGGCCTGAGAGGCGGGCATACAGAGCGTCCTTGGCGGCGCCAGCATGCTCGGTCTCGACGAAGGACATCTGTTTCATCCGACCCATCCGTGTAGTGAAATGAAAATAGGTACATCAGCCGACCCGGAAGCTTCGTGGGAGTTCCTTTATAAAAAAGACTACATAAACGCACGCTTCGAAAAATCCGAAACTCTTGTGGCTCTTTTCCCCATTTTTCAGGGAGGTGGCGTCGCCATTTCCCTGCGATGTTGAAGAAAGTTGGCCGAAGCCTGTCCCCTTTTTTCGCCTCGCCTGTCATTCCAGGCAAGTGAACAAAATCGAGAGCTTCCTCCAATGCCCGCAGTTCTACCTTTGCGCTTGCGCCCGTTGCTGAAACTGAGCCTGATGCTGAGCCTCAGCGCCAGCCCGTTGTTCGTCCCCGTCAGCTATGCCGAAGACACCGCCGCCCGGCGCAGTTACCAGGTGCCGGCCGGCAGCCTGAGCGCGGCGCTGACCCGGTTTGCCGGGTTGTCGGGCGTCAACCTGTCCGTCGACCCGGCGCTGGTCAGCGGCCGCAGCAGCAGTGGCTTGTCCGGTGAATATGGGGTGGAGGAGGGCTTTGCCCGCTTGCTGCAAGGGTCGGGCCTGCAATTGCAACCGATGGGCGACCGCGATTACATGCTGGTGCCGATACCGGATGGCAGCAGCCTGGAGCTGGCGCCGACCTCGATTCTCGGCACCACCGGCCTCTACGACGGCGACACCTACGCCGGTGGCCAGGTGGCGCGGCGCGGCTCGCAGGGCCTGCTGGGCACGCGGGACTTCATGGAAACCCCGTTCAGCATGACCACCTACACCCAGGATGCGGTGAAGAATCAGCAGGCGCGCACGCTCGGTGACCTGATTGCCAGCGACCCGTCGGTACGCGCCACCAACCCGGCCGGTGGGCGCTATGAACAGTTCACCATCCGCGGCTTCAGCCTGTTCAACAGCGATGTGGCCTACAACGGCCTCTACGGCGTGTTGCCGACCTACACCATCGACATGGAAATGGCCGACCGCGTCGACATCTTCAAAGGCCCGACCCAGTTGATCAACGGCATCTCGCCGCGTGGCAGCGTGGGCGGCGGGATCAACGTGGTGCCCAAGCGCGCCACCGACAAGGACATCAACTCGTTTACCGGCAACTGGGCCTCCGACAGCCAGGCCGGCGGCGCCGTGGATGTAGGGCGGCGCTTTGGCGAGGACAACAAGTTCGGTATCCGCTTCAACGGCGTCAAGCAGTCCGGCGACACCGAGTGGGACCACCAGAGTGTCGACCGTGAAATGGCCGTGCTCGGCCTGGATTATCGTGGCGAGCGCCTGCGTCTTTCCACGGATATCGGTCACACCGAGCGCGACACCGATGCCCCGCAGGAGCGGGTGCAGGTGGCAGCCAATGCGCCGGTGCCGAGCGCCAACGATGTGCGTCGCAATTACGCGCAGTCCTGGAGCAAGGCCAGCACCAACGACACCTTCGGGACGGTCAACGCCGAGTACGACCTCAGCGATAACGTCATGCTGTACGGCGGTATGGGCGCGCGCAAAAGTAACCACGACTTCCTGCGCCATGCAGTGTCTGTGACCAACGCCGCCGGCGACTTCCTGGTGCTGCCGCGCGATTTCACCCGCGATGAAAATGTGCGCACCTACACCGCCGGCGTGCGCAACTGGTTCCAGACCGGCTCGGTGAGCCATGAGGTCAACCTGGCCGCCAGCTACTTCTATATGGATTTCGAAAACGGCGGCGCACGGTATGCGCAGGGCCGCAGCAACCTCTACAACCCGGTGCAGATACCGACACCCTCGGTGCAAACCCGCCCCGATCCGAAGGTCTACACCGAGAACCGCTTCAGTGGCGTGGCGTTGTCCGATACCCTGGGCTTCTTTGACGACCGCCTGCTGTTGACCCTCGGCGCGCGCTGGCAGCGGGTCAAGGTGGATGACTGGAACAACGGGGTCAAAGGCCGCACCGCCTATGACGAAGAAAAGATCTCGCCGTCCGGTGGCCTGTTGTTCAAGGCCACCGACAAACTGTCGCTGTATGCCAACTACATGGAAGGCCTGAGCCAGGGCAAGGTCGCGCCGTCGACCTCGGCCAACGACGATGAAATCTTCCCGCCGTTCATCAGCCGCCAGGTGGAAGTCGGCGCCAAATACGACGCCGGCGCCTTTGCGGTGACCGCTGCGGTGTTCCGTATCAAGCAGCCTGCCTACGAAACCAATGCCATCACGACGGTGTTCGGTCCCAACGGCAAGCGCCAGAACACCGGTGCGGAGCTGAGCATGTTCGGCGAGCCGCTCAAGGGCGTGCGCCTGCTCGGCGGGGTGATGTACATCGACAGCAAGCTGCAGGACACCACCAACGGCGCCACCAACGGCAACCGCGCGCCGGCCACGCCCAAGTACAACGTCAACCTCGGCGCCGAATGGGATGTGCCGGGCCTCGAAGGTTTGACGCTGACCAGCCGTGGCATCTACTCCAGCTCGCAGTACCTGGACACCTCCAACGTCAAGGAGATCGACGCCTGGAACCGTGTCGACGTCGGCGCGCGCTATGCGTTCAAGGTGGATGACAAGCACATTACCTTGCGCGCGAACGTGGAAAACGTCGCCGATAAACGCTACTGGAGTTCGGCGGGAGCGTCGGATGACAGCGAGCCGGGGCTGACCCTGTCGACACCGCGTACGTATTTGCTGTCGGCTACTGTCGATTTCTGATCGCTGTGACGGGTATGCCTGGGTAGGGGGCTTTCTATGGTGAGCAGGCTTTCTATGGTGAGCCTGCAGGGCGGGGTGCGCAGGATCTTTTGTGGCGAGCGGGCTTGCCCCGCGTTGGGCTGCGCAGCAGCCCCTTTCAAGCAAAATGCGGTGTGCCAGGCATTCCATGCTGATCTGTTTTGGGGCTGCTACGCAGCCCAACGCGGGGCAAGCCCGCTCGCCACAGGAGCGTGCTCACCACAATAAATTTGCTGACTCCAACAAGCCTGCTCACCCCAACAAGTTTGCTGACCCCAACAGGCTTGCTCAGCACAACAAGCCCGTTGCCAGGGTGGAAATGAGAATGTTTTTTGATCACGCCGCGCCGATATGGAATAGTACCCGCCGTTTTCCCCAGCCTGTCTAGCCGGGGTGTTTTAACGCCGAGGTACTTGTCATGCGAATGCTGCGCTCCATCCCGACCCTTGCCGCCTGCCTCCTGGCGTTTTCTTCAAGCGTGTTAAGCGCTGCGCCCATCGACCTCAATGACGGCCAGCACGCCGTGCATCTATCGGATGCGCCCAAGCGCGTGGTGGTACTGGAGTTCTCCTTTCTCGACAGCCTGGCCGCCGTCGACGTCACACCCGTTGGCGCCGCTGACGATGGCGACGCCAACCGCGTGCTGCCCAGGGTGCGCCAAGCCATCGGCCAGTGGCAGTCCGTAGGCCTGCGTTCGCAGCCGAGCATCGAGGAAATCGCCCGGCTCAAGCCGGACCTGATCGTTGCCGACCTTAACCGCCATCAGGCGCTGTACAGCGACTTGGCGAGCATTGCGCCGACTCTGTTGCTGCCCTCGCGCGGCGAGGATTACCAGGGCAGCCTCAAGTCCGCCGAACTGATCGGCAAGGCCCTCGGCAAAGGCCCGCAGATGCAAGCGCGTATCGCGCAGAACCGCGACAACCTGAAAAAAATCGCCGCGCAGATCCCCGCCGGCACCAACGTATTGTTTGGTGTCGCGCGGGAAGACAGCTTCTCGGTGCACGGCCCGGACTCCTACGCGGGCAGCGTGCTGCAGGCGATCGGCCTGAAGGTGCCAGCGGTACGCGCGAATGCGGCGCCGACCGAGTTCGTCAGCCTGGAGCAACTCCTCGCCCTCGACCCGGGTTGGTTACTGGTCGGCCATTACCGCCGCCCGAGCATCGTCGACAGCTGGAGCAAGCAGCCGCTGTGGCAAGTGCTCGGCGCCGTACGTCACCAGCAGGTGGCCGAAGTGGATGGCGACAGCTGGGCGCGTAACCGTGGGGTGCTGGCATCGGAGCAGATCGCCGAAGACGCGTTGGCGATTCTCAAGGGCGGTAAAGCCGTACTGAGCCAATAAGCATGGCGCGCAGTGTGGCGGCAGCCGGCATTCTGCTGCTCGGCGCCGGGTTGTTCTGGCTGTCGTTGTACAGCTGGTCACCGTTCACCCTCACGGCGGCGGATGCCTGGAACGGCCTGGTTCATCAGGGCCGTGTCGGCGGCAACATGGCCTATATCGTGGCTCAGTTGCGTGTGCCGCGAGCGCTGTGCGCGGCGTTGGTGGGGGCTTGCCTGGGCCTGGCCGGTGCGCTGATGCAAGGCATCACCCGCAACCGCCTGGCATCGCCTTCGTTGTTCGGCGTGACGGCGGGGGCGGCGTTGGGGCTTGCGTTGTTTTCCACCGGGTTGGTCGCGTTGCCGTTCGCCGGTGGCGCCTTGCTGATGACCTGCCTGGGCGGCGCACTGGCCTGGATCACGGTGTTCAGCCTCGGCGGTGCCTGGTCGCCGACCACGGCCCAGGGGCGCCTGGTATTGGCGGGCGTTGCCGTCGCAGCCCTGTGTGCAGCCTTGACCCGCCTCACCGTGATCCTGGTCGAGGCCCAGGCGCAAAGCGTGTTGAACTGGCTGGCCGGTTCCCTGGCCAACGTCGGTGCGGCGCAGGTGCAATTGCTTTGGCCGTGCACCTTGATCGGCGGCCTGTGGGCGCTGTGGTGCGCGCCGCGCTTGAACCTGATCAACCTCGGCGAAGACGCCGCGCGCTCGTTGGGCGTGGGCATCGCCAGCCTACGCCTGCAGGTGTTTGTCGCCAGCCTGTTGCTGGTGGGCGCTAGCGTTTGCGCGGTGGGGCCGATTGGTTTTGTCGGGCTGATCGCGCCGAATATCCTGCGCCAGTTTCTCGGCAACGATTACCGCTGGCTGATCCCGCTGAGCGCGGCGTTGGGTGCGGTGATCGTGCTGGGCGCCGACCTGCTCAGCCGCGCCGTGGCCTTCCCGGTGGAAACCCCGGCCGGGGTGGTCACCGCGTTGATTGGTGCGCCGTTCTTCCTCTTTCTCGCCAGGCGTGCCCTATGACCCAGCCACGATTGCGCCTCTGGCTGTTGCTCGGTTTGTTGGTGCTGGCGACCTTTGTCAGCCTCAGCGCGGGCACCGTGTGGCTCGCGCCGGAGACCGTGCTGGACCGCCTGCTGGCCCATGACGCGCTCGACTTTGAAGTGTGGAACCACCGCCTGCCACGCAGCCTGATCGCGATCCTCGCAGGCTGCGCATTCGGCCTGGCCGGGGCGATTGTGCAGGGGGTGATTCGCAACCCGCTGGCCTCGCCGGAAATCCTCGGCGTGACACAAGGCGCGGGGTTGGCGCTGACCGTGGCGATCATCGGCTGGCCGCACCTGCCGATCGCCTGGCTGCCGCTGGTGGCGTGCCTGGGCGGTGCCGGCGGCGCGTTGCTGCTGGCGCTGTACAACACCGGCGTGAGTTTTTCCGGGGTGCGCTTTGCGCTGTCCGGGGTGGCGATTGCGGTGACCCTGTCCAGCGTCACCGAGTTTCTGATCCTGTCCCATCCGCTGGATATCAACACCGCCTTGCTCGCGCTGACCGGCAGTCTGTGGAGCCGCAACTGGCACCATGTGGCACTGGTGCTGCCGTTCCTGGTGCTGATCCCGCTGGGTTTGTGCCTGGCCAAGCCGCTGAACCTGATCGCCCTGGGCGATGAAGCCGCCCACAGCCTGGGCACCGCGCTCGGCCGCACGCGCTGGCTGGCAATGGCTTGCGCGGTGCTGCTCACCAGCCTGGGGGTGGGCGTGATCGGCCCGATCGGGTTTATCGGCCTGGTCGCACCCCACATGGCGCGGCGCCTGGTGGGCGGGCATCACCACTATTTGCTGCCGGCAGCGATGCTGATCGGCGCGCTGCTGCTGGTGCTCGCCGACACCCTCGGGCGCAGCTTGATTGCGCCCAGCGAAATCCCTGCGGGGGTGCTCACGGCGGTGATTGGCGCGCCGTATTTTCTTTGGTTGCTGGCACGGTTCAAGGGCTGATCACATGAGTATTCTCCACGCACGACAGCTCGATATCGGTTACGGCGCGACGCGCATCGTGCAGGGCCTGTCGTTCGCGCCGCCGGTGGGCAAGGTCACCGCGTTGATCGGCCCCAACGGCTGCGGCAAGTCCACCTTGCTCAAGGCATTTGCGCGCATTCTCAAGCCGACCCAGGGTGAGTTGACCTTGGATGGCCAGGCCTATGCGAGCCTGTCTGCCCGCCAACTGGCGCGACAGATCGCGTTTCTGCCCCAGGTGTTGCCGGTGCCGGAGGGCGTCAGCGTGCGCCAGTTGATCGCCTACGGTCGCAGCCCGCACAACTCACTGTGGGGGCGCCTGAGCGGCAACGACCAGTCCCATGTGACCCAGGCCATGCAGCGCCTGGAACTGGATAACCTGGCCGACCGTGCCCTGGCCGACCTGTCCGGCGGCCAGCGCCAACGTGCCTGGCTGGCCATGGTACTGGCGCAGAACGCGCCCGTGGTGCTGCTCGACGAACCCACCACCTACCTCGACATCAGCCACCAGGTCGAACTGCTCGACCTGATGGGCGAACTCGCCGCCGAAGGCAAGACGGTGATCACCGTGCTCCACGACATCAACCAGGCCTGCCGCTACGCCGATCACCTGGCGGTGATGCACGGCGGCAAGCTGGTGGCCGATGGCGCGCCGGAGCAAGTGATCAGTGCCGAGTTGATGCGCCAGGTGTTTGAAGTGCAAGTGCAGATCATGCAGGAGCCGGTGGCGGGCACGCCCATGTGCCTGGTCGAGAAGAGCACCCGGCTCGGTTAGAAAATGGGGAGTGGGTTTGCTGGCTTAGGCGGTGTGTCAGCCATCTCATGCAGTGGCTGACCCACCGCCTTCGCAGGCAAGCCAGCTCCCACAGTTGGGTTGTGTTTCAAGTTCGAACCGGGTCGTACCGTCGGCGCGAATGTTGGCGAAACACCTCGAATCCAAACCCGGACGATGATCAAAACTGTGGGAGCGGGCTTGCTCGCGAAGGCGGTGTATCAGTCACCTCATGCAGTGGCTGACCCACCGCCTTCGCAGGCAAGCCAGCTCCCACATTTGGGTTGTATTTCAAGTTCGAACCGGGTCGTATCGTCGGCGCGAATGTGGGCGAAACACCTCGAATCCAAGCCCGGACGGCGATCAAAACTGTGGGAGCGGGCTTGCTCGCGAAGGCGGTGTATCAGTCACCTCATGCAGTGGCTGACCGACCGCTATCGCAGGCAAGCCAGCTCCCACATTTGGGTTGTATTTCAAGTTCGAACCGGGTCGTACCGTCGGCGCGAATGTGGGCGAAACACCTCGAATCCAAACCCGGACGATGATCAAAACTGTGGAAGCGGGCTTGCTCGCGAAGACTGTGTACCAGTCACCTCATGCAGTGGCTGACCCACCGCCTTCGCAGGCAAGCCAGCTCCCACATGGGATTTTGTGTTGTGGCTCAGGGCACCGCGCAACCTGTGGGAGCTGGCTTGCCTGCGATGGCGGGCTATCCGTCGATACAAGGTCAACTGACCCACCGCCTTCATGGGCATCTCCACAGTGCTGCTATCAGCGAGCGTCAACACTCCACGCTGCCTTCTTCACTTCAATCGCCTTGGGCAGCAGGTGGTTCTGAAAGAATAAATCTGCCGTCGCCTGCTGCGCGTTAATGATCCCCTCATCAATCGGCAAGATCGGCGAAGGCGGGCGGTTATCCATGTAGCGTGCGATCACTTCGCGGGGCAGGCCCATGAACTGTGTCAGCACGCGCAGGCTGTCTTCGCGCTGGCTGCGGGTGAGGGCTTCGGCGCTGCTGAGTTCATCCAAGAGATCATGGATAAAGCCGCCGTTGTCCTTCGCATATTCGCGCCGCGCGGTATACACCGGCCCCGACAGGCCCAGGCCTTCGCCGTTGGCCAGCACATGGCTGGGGCTCTGGCTCAAGGCGAGTGACGAGTAGGGTTCCCAGATCGCCCAGGCATCCACGCTGCCTTGTTCGAACGCCGCGCGCGCGTCAGCGGGGGGCAGGTACACCGGCTGAATATCCTTGTAGCTCAGGCCGGCTTTATTCAGGGCACGCAGGATCAGGTTGTGAGAGCTTGAGCCTTTCTGGAACGCGACTTTCTTGCCCTTCAGGTCCGCCACTGAATGCAGCGGGCTGTCGTTGCGCACCAGAATGGTTTCGGCACTGGGCTTGGGGGGCTCGGCGCCGATGTAGACCAGGTCGGCGCCGGCGGCCTGGGCGAACAGCGGCGGGATGTCACCGGTCGAGCCCACGTCCAGCGCACCGACGTTCAGCGCTTCGAGCATCTGCGGGCCGGCGGGGAATTCGATCCACTTCACCGTCGTCTGCGGAAAGCGCTGTTCGAGCAAGCCATGTTCCTTGGCCAGCACCAGGGCAATCGAGCCTTTCTGATAGCCGATGCGCAAAGTGTCGGGTGCGGCCGCCAATGCGGTGTGCGTAACCGCCAGCAGGCTGAGCAATAACGAGGCAATCCTCATGCCTGAACCTCCTTGAAGCGATTTTGCGGGCGCGCCAAACCGAGGTTTTCGCGCAAGGTCGAGCCGCTGTATTCGGTGCGAAACAGGCCGCGCCGTTGCAGCTCGGGCACCACCTCGCGGGCAAAGTCTTCCAGCCCACCGGGCAGATGCGGCACGAGGATATTAAAACCATCCGCTGCACCCTGTTCGAACCAGCGCTGCAGCTCGTCGGCGATCTGCGTGGGTGTGCCGATCAGGCTGTAATGCCCGCGACCGCCGGCAATTCGCCGGCCCAGTTGTGCCAGTGTCAGATGCTCGCGTTCGGCCAGTTCGCTCAACAGTTGCTGGCGGCTGCGCTGCCCGCTGTCGGTCAACGGCAGCGCCGGCAACGGCCCGTCCAGCGGGTAGCCGGACAGGTCGAAATTGCCCAGCATGCGCCCCAGCAACGCGACGCCCACTTCAGGTTCAACCAGCGCCTGGAACGTGGCGAATTTGGCCTGCGCCTCGGCCTCGGTCTGCCCGACCACCACAAATACGCCAGGCATGATTTTCAGCGCGTCCGCCTCACGTCCATACCGGCTCAAACGCGCCTTGAGGTCGGCATAGAACGCCTGGGCATTCGCCAGCGACGTCTGCGCGGTAAACACCACCTCGGCGGTCTGCGCGGCCAGCTCGCGGCCCGCTTCGGAAGAGCCGGCCTGCACGATCACCGGCTGGCCCTGGGGCGAGCGCGCCACATTCAACGGGCCCTTGACCCGGAAGTGTTCGCCGACATGCTCCAGCACATGCCGCTTGCTCGGGTCGTAATAGGTGCCACTGGCTTTGTCGCGCACAAAGGCATCGTCTTCCCAGCTGTCCCACAGGCCGGTGACCACTTGGTGAAACTCGCGCGCGCGGCTGTAGCGCTCAGCATGGCCCAGGTGTTCCTCGCGCCCGAAGTTCTGCGCTTCGGCGGCGTTGTCCGAGGTCACCAGGTTCCAGCCGGCGCGCCCGCCGGACAAGTGATCCAGCGATGCAAATTTACGCGCCACATGGTAAGGCTCGTTATAGCTGGTGGTCGCCGTGGCGATCAGGCCGATATGCTCCGTCACTGCACTCAACGCCGACAGCAATGTCAGCGGTTCGAAATGGTCCGAGCGCGCCATATGGCTGGCGACCTCACCGGTGGCGGCAGCGATGCTGTCTGCCACGAACAGCGCATCGAACTTCGCCGCCTCGGCCACGCGCGCCAGGTGTTTGTACTGGGCGAAATCCAGCCCGGCATTCGCCGGCACGTCCGGGTGGCGCCAGGCGGCGACATGGTGCCCGGTGGCCATCAGGAAGGCGCCGAGTTTCAGTTGACGGCTCATGCTTAGAAATCCTTGCGCAGTTGCACGCCGAAGTAACGTTCATCGTCACGGGGCACGGCGCGGTAGATGTAGTTGCCGCCGGTGGCCAGCAGCGGTGAGTAGGACTTGTCGGCAAGGTTCTTGGCCAGCAACGCCACGCGCCAGCCGTTGCTGTAGTCGGCCAGGGCCACGCTGGCGTTCCAGATGCCGTAGGCGCCTTGTTTGGTGTCGACATTCTGGCTGATGTCGTACTGCACTTCGCTCTGCCAGCTGTAATCGGTGCCCAGTTCGATGTCCAGGCCGTTATCCAGCGGGATTGTGTAGTCGGCGCGCACGTAGCTTTTCCAGTCCGGGCTGTAAGGCAGCGGCTTGCCATTGACATTGCAGGTGGCCGCCGCGCCCGCCGGGCAGGCGAATTCATCGATGCGTGCACGGGTGTAGGCCAGGGCACCCGAGAATTTCAGCTGTTGGGTGGCCTGCAAGGCGTAATCCAGTTCGACGCCCTCGGTGCTGACGCTGCCGGCGTTGATCAGGCGCGTGACCACCTGCCCGGCAACCGTGTCGAAAAAGTTGGCCTGGTAGTTGTCGTAATCGCTGTGGAACACCGCCAGGTTGGTGGTCAGGCGGTTGTTCCAGGCCGTGGCCTTGATCCCGGCTTCCCAGGTGTTGGAGGTTTCCGGCTTGAGCGCGTCGGTGTCACGCGCCAGCATGTTGAAGAACACGTTGTACGCCGGGCCTTTGTAGCCGCGCGAGTAAGTGAGGTAGCTGGTGATGTTGTCGGTGATGTCGTACTGCACGCCGAGGCGCCCGGACCAGCCATCCTCATCCACCGAGCCGGAACTCGAGGTGGCCGGTTGAATCCCGCTGACCAGGGTGGCAGAGGTGGAGGTGCGACGGTGATCGTATTTCAGGTCGTCGTGGGTATAGCGCAGGCCGGCGATGCCGCGAAAGCGCGAGGTGAAATTCAGCGTGGTCTCGCCGAATACCGCGTAGCTGTCGCTGGTGGTGCTGTAGTCGGCTATCCCACGGTTGGTGCGTGTGGTGGTCGTCAGCGTGCGCTGGTAGGTCTCTTTGTCTTTGCCGTGCATGTAGAACAGGCCGCCGACGTACTCCAGGAATTCACCTTTGGGTGAGGCCAGGCGCAGTTCCTGGGAGTATTGGTCGAAGGCCAGCTCGCCTTTGTCGGCGGTGCCGGGGAACGCGGCGGTGACGCTGCCGAGGCGGTCGCCATCCTGGTACTGGGTGTTGTCCCAGCCGCGCCAGGCGGTGATCGAGGTCAGGGTGTAGTCGCCCAGGTTCCAGTCCAGTTGCGCAGACAACCCCTTGTTGGTGTCTTCCACATGGCTGCGGGTGTCGGTGTTGATATCACGGTTGTCGCTGGAAGCGCGCACCGGGTTCAACGCATTGGCGAAGGCCGGGGTGAGGGACTTGCTCACCACGCCATTCGGCGCATCGTCGTGGGACTGCATGTAGTCGGCGATCAGGGTCAGTTTCACGTCGTCATTCGGGGTGAATTCCAGTTTGCCGCGAATGCCCTTGTGGTTGTAGCCGTTGACCTCCTGGCCATTATGTTGGTTGTCGACGTTGCCATCGTAGCTGCCGAACAACGTGCTGATCGAGCCCTGGAGTACGTCCGGCACCAGGCTGCCGCCGATACCGAAGCGGGTACGGCTCTCATTGCCACTGTAGTAGGACTGGTCGATATAGCCATGGGTTTCGGCCGTCGGCGCCTTGCTGGTGATGTTCAGCACGCCGGCCGAGGCGTTCTTGCCGAACAGCGTGCCTTGCGGGCCGCGCAGTACTTCGATGCGTTCCAGGTCGAGCAGGTCGAGGGTGGCCTGGCCAGGGCGCGCGTAGACCACGCCGTCGACTACGGTGGCCACGGTGGGCTCGACGCCAGGGGAGGTGGAAATGGTGCCGACGCCGCGCACGAACAGCGACGTGTCCTTGTTCGATGCGCCGGTGCGGAAGTTCAGTGACGGCACTTGTTGTGCGATGCTCGCCACGCCGTTGCGGTTGTCGCGCTCCAGTTGCTCGCCGTCCAGGACGGAGACCGCCACCGGGACTTTTTGCAGCGACTCTTCGCGGCGGGTAGCCGTGACCGTGACGGACTTGAGCGTCGGTTCCGCCTCGTCGGCGGCAAAGGCGCCGGGTACGGGGAGGGCCGTCAAACCGGCGAGTAAAAACAAGTGAGTGCGTCTGTGCATGCTGTGTCCGCTCGAAAGAAATGCCCTGAACCGCTGCGGTTCTTGCGACCGTCAGCGCCTGTGAAACTGTCTTGGGCATTCGCTCGAGCGAGTAGCAGACAACGCGCTTTGTTAGCGCTAACATCGGCATTATTGGTAGGTCTGGTTTAGAGCGTCAAATACTAAAAAATTAGCCCTATATTCTTTTTGGTTTTTAACAGGATCATCCCGTGAGCGAAGACAAACCGCGCAAACGCCGTGGCGCCGGGCGCGTCACCTTGAACACCGTGGCGCGTCAGGCTGGGGTATCGGCGATTACCGTGTCGCGCTATTTCAACCAGCCGGAACAGGTCTCGCCCGAGCGTCGCGAGCGCATCGCCGCGGTAGTCGCCGAACTCGGCTATGTGCCCAACCTGGTGGCCGGCGGGCTGGCTTCGGCGCGAGGGCGGATCGTGGCGATGGTGATCCCGAACATCTCGGGGCCGATCTTCGCCAATACCATCCAGGGTTTCAGCGACACGCTCAGCCGCCACGGCTACCAGCTGTTGCTGGCGTCCAGTTACTTCAGCGCCGAACAGGAAGAAAGCGCGGTGCGCGCCTTCCTCGGCTGGTCGCCGGCGGCGCTGGTGCTGACCAGTCGCTTCCACAGCGCGGGCACCGAAAAGATGATCGCCGACGTCGATATCCCGGTGGTGGAAACCTGGGACTACGTGCCAGAGCGCGAGCCGTTGCAGATCGGCTTTTCCCACTACGACGTGGGCGTCACGGCCGCGCGCTACCTGCATGGCAAAGGCTATCGGCGCATCGCCTTCGTGCAGAACAGCGCCCCGGGCGACTTCAGCGCGTTGGAGCGGCGAGACGGGTTCGCCGCGACGCTGACGGCGTTGGGCGTCGACCCCTGGGTATTCGCCCCCGACGCTGACCGCGCGCCCTTTGAAGCGGGCAAGCAGGCGATGGAAACCCTGATGGGCCATGCGACACCGCCCGACGCGATCTTCTTCGCCAATGACAACCTGGCCGCCGGCGGCCTGTTGGCCGGGCAGCGAGCCGGCGTGAAGATCCCGCAGGACTGCGCGGTGCTGGGGTTTGGCGATTATCCGTTTGCCGAAATGTTGTTGCCGAGCCTAAGTACGATCAAACCGCCGGCCCTGGATATCGGTGTATTAGCAGCGACGCGGGTTCTGCAAAGTTTGGGCGTATTGCCGGTTGAAGAAGAAGTTCAGCGCTTGAATCTTTTGCAATGTCGCTTGATCGAGCGCGAAAGTGCCTGAATAACTAAGTAAGTGGCTAATTGCAATTAGCCAAATCCTGACGGCAGGTAACGAAGGCTTTAAATCAAGGGTTGTACCGGAAATCCGGGACAGTCCTTGGCTATTCTTTTCAGTTTGTTTCCGAGCTTCCGGAACTAGCGTTGTAACTTCCAGTCGATAACCCCGGTTAACTTCGACTGCGGCGTGGCGAACTAATGGCCTTTTACCTTTAATGCCCAGTAGTTCCAAATAGCCATACTTTCTCGCAATCAGACACCCACTACTATGTCGTCCATGCCTATCGATGCCTGCCATCTGCAGATACCGCACACCGACCAAGTGTGCGCGTGGCTGATGCAGCACGCCGGGCTGAAAACCGTCGACCTGGAGCGTGCCCGGCGCTTGTCCACCGATGCCGGCGACCTGCTGGGGCTGCTCACGCGCCTGGGGCTGGTCTCGGAAATCGAGCTGGCGCGTGCCTGGGCCGGCCTGCTCGGTGCGCCGCTGCTGCTGGCGGATGCCGCGCCGCCGCTGCTCGACCCTTTGCCGGCGCTCACCGAGCGCTTCATGCGCCACTACCAGGTGGTGCCCATGGGCTGGAACCAGGGCGGGCTGCGCGTGCTCGCGGCCAACCCGGCGCAGGCCTATCCGTTCCACGCCCTGGCCTACGCCTGCCAGGTGCCGGTGTGGCTGGCGATCGGCCCGCGTACTGAAGTCGACACGCTGATCGAGCGCTATTACGGCCAGGGGCGTTCCGCCATGGGCACGCTGATCGAGAACCTCGATGAGCAGGGCGGCGCGCTGGAAGATATCGAACACCTCAAGGACATGGCCTCCGAAGCGCCGGTGATTCGCCTGGTCAACCTGATCCTGCAGCGCGCCGTGGAACAGCGCGCGTCGGATATCCACATCGAACCCTTCGAAAGCCAGCTCAAGGTGCGCTACCGCATCGACGGCGTGCTGCACGACGCCGAGGCGCCGCCGGCCAGTTCGTCGGCGGCGGTGATCTCGCGGGTGAAAATCATGGCGCGCCTGGACATCGCCGAGCGGCGCCTGCCCCAGGACGGGCGGATCATGCTGCGTATCCAGGGCAAGGAACTGGACCTGCGGGTCTCCACGGTGCCCACCAGTTTCGGCGAATCGGTGGTGATGCGCCTGCTGGACCGGCAAACCGTGCAGTTCGACTTCCCCAGCCTGGGCTTCGACGGCCAGCGCCTGGCGGCCTTCCTCGATCTGCTGGAGCGGCCACACGGCATCCTGCTGGTCACCGGGCCCACCGGTTCGGGCAAGACCACCACGCTGTACACCGCGTTGGCGCGGCTCAACACCACCGAACGCAAGATCATCACCGTGGAAGACCCGGTGGAGTACCAGCTCGAAGGCATCAACCAGATCCAGGTCAAGCCGGCCATCGGCCTGGACTTCGCCGGTGCGCTGCGCTCCATCGTGCGCCAGGACCCGGACGTGATCATGATCGGCGAGATCCGCGACCTCGAAACCTGCCGCATCGCTATCCAGTCCTCCCTCACCGGCCACCTCGTGCTGTCCACCCTGCACACCAACAGCGCCGCCGCGAGTATCACGCGGCTGCTGGACATGGGCGTGGAAAGTTACCTGATCGCCTCGACCGTCAGCGGCATCCTGGCGCAGCGCCTGGTGCGACGGCTGGACCCGGCCACGCGCGTCGCGTTCGAAGCACCGCCGGAGCTGGTCGAGGAACATGGCCTCGACCGCCTGACCGAACAGCGCCCGATCCTGCTCTACCGTGGCAGTTATCACGGCCGCAGCGCCATCACCGAACTGTTGGTGATGAACGATGAGCTGCGCAGCCTGCTGATGCGCCACGCCGACGCCGACACTCTGGAGCAGGCTGCCCGTCGTGCCGGCCTGCGGACCTTGCATGAAGAAGGCCTGCGCCAGGCCTTGGCGGGCATTACCTCGCTGGAAGAAGTACTGCGCGTCACCCGTGGAGAGGGCGCGTGAGCCTGTTCAAATTCCGCGCCCTGGACAGCCAGGGTGCCACGCAGAGCGGCACGTTGGATGCCGCCGACCAGGCTGCCGCCGTAGCCGCCTTGCACAAGCGCGGCTTGTTGCTGCTGCACATCGAAGCGGCGGGCAGCCGGCTGCTGCGCAACACACGCGGGCCGTTGAAGGGCGCAGCGCTGGTGAGTTTCACCCAGCAACTGGCCACGCTGTTGGGCGCCGGCCAGCCCCTGGAACGTGCCCTCGGCCTGTTGCTCAAACAGCCCGGCCCGCCCGCGGTGCGCGCGTTGATCGAACGCATCCGCGAGCAGGTCAAGGCAGGCCAGACGTTATCCGCGGCGCTTGCGCAAGAGGGCGACAATTTTTCCCCGCTGTACCTGAGCATGGTGCGTGCCGGTGAAGCTGGCGGCGCGCTGGAAAGCACCTTGCGCCAGCTCAGCGATTACCTGGAGCGCAGCCAGTTATTAAGGGGCGAAGTGATCAATGCGCTGATCTATCCCGCGTTCCTGGTGGTCGGCGTGCTCGGTTCCCTGGCGCTGCTGCTGGCGTATGTGGTGCCGCAATTCGTGCCGATCTTCGAGGACCTGGGCGTGCCGATTCCATGGATCACCGAGGTGATTCTCGCGCTCGGCCAGTTTCTCGGTCGCTATGGCCTGGCGGTGTTGACGGCATTGATCGTGATGGCCTGGACACTCGCCGCGCGCCTGCGCGATCCCCTGCGCCGGCAACGCCACGACCGGCGCCTGCTCGGCCTGCGCGTGATCGGTCCGCTGCTGCAGCGGGTCGAAGCCGCGCGTCTGGCGCGGACCCTCGGCACCTTGCTCAGCAACGGCGTGGCGCTGCTGCAAGCGTTGGTGATCGCGCGGCAGGTCTGCAGCAATCGCGCGCTGCAGGCCCAGGTGGCGCAGGCGGCGGAGTCGGTGAAAGGCGGTGGCACCCTGGCCAGCGCGTTCGCCAGCCAACCGCTGCTGCCGGAGCTGGCCCTGCAAATGATTGAGGTCGGCGAACAGGCCGGTGAACTGGACAGCATGCTGCTCAAGGTGGCCGACATTTTCGACGTCGAGGCCAAGCGCGGCATCGACCGCCTGCTCGCCGCGCTGGTGCCGTCGCTGACTGTGGTCATGGCCGTGCTGGTGGCGGTGATCATGCTGGCGATCATGCTGCCGCTGATGAGCCTGACCAGCAATATATGAACCTTCAAGGAGCCAGACTGATGAAATCTTCACGCCGCCAACGCGGTTTCACCCTGCTGGAAATGCTCGCGGTGATCGTGCTGCTGGGCATCGTCGCAACCATTGTGGTGCGCCAGGTCGGCGGCAATGTGGACAAGGGCAAATACGGCGCGGGCAAGGCGCAGCTGGCGAGCCTGAGCATGAAAATCGACAGCTACGCCCTGGATGTCGGCTCGCCGCCCAACAACCTGCAGCAGTTGGTGGACAAGCCCGGCAACGCGGCCAGTTGGGCCGGGCCATACGCCAAGCCGTCGGACCTCAAGGACCCGTTCGGCCACGCCTTCGGTTATCGCTTCCCCGGTGAACACGGCGCTTTCGACCTGATCTTCTACGGCCAGGACGGCCAACCGGGCGGCGACGGCTACAGCGCCGACCTGGGCAATTGGGAGTAACCTGGCGATGGCCCAGCGCGGCTTTACCCTGCTGGAGATGCTGGTGGTGATCCTGCTGCTGGGCGTCGCTGCCGGGCTGCTGGGGCTGGGGGTGCGCCAGGGGCTGCAGGCGGCGCAGGAGCGGCGGGTGGTCGGGCAACTGGTCGATGCGCTGCGCACCACGCGGGCCGGGGCGATTGTCGACGGCCAGGTAGCGCGCACGGCATTCGATTTGCCGGGCAGGACTTTCCAGGCACCGGGCCGTGCGCTGCAACACTGGCCGCCTGAGTTGCAGGTCAGTTTGCACACGGCAGAACAGGCGGGATCGGCCATCGAGTTTTACCCCGATGGCAGTTCCACCGGCGGCCATCTGGTGTTGGCCAACGGCAGTCGGCGTTGGCGCATTGATATCGGCTGGCTGACCGGCAGCGTCCAGTCCCGGGTGCTGCGATGAAACGCCAGGCAGGGTTCACCCTGCTCGAAATGCTCGCGGCGTTGACGCTGATGGCGGTGTGCAGCACGGTGCTGCTGGTCGCGTTCGGCCAGAGCGCGCGCTCGTTGGCACACGTCGCCCGCAGCGATCGGCTCACCCACGTGGCGCTCACCGTGCTGGACCAGGAAGCGGCCGGGCGCCTGGTCGAAGGGCGCAGCCAGGGCGAACTGGATGGCATCCACTGGCAACTGACCCGTACCCGCCAGCAGCCGCAGCTGTTTCGCCTCGACCTGAGCGTGCGCGAAGGCCAGTACCAGGCACACTTCAGCACCCTGAAGGCACGCCTGTGACGCGCCGCGAGCAGGGCTTCACCTTGCTGGAAATCCTTGAGGTCCTGAGTTTGCTCAGCGTGTTGCTGGTGCTGGTGGGCGGCGCATTGCTGGGCGCCAATCGCGCGGTGGCCAAGGCCCAGCGCTACACAGTCAGCCTGGATGAAAGGCGCGCCGCCCAGCAGTTTTTGCGCACGGCAATCAGCGAAGCGCTGCCCCTGGATGTGACCGAGGACGACAGCCAGGCCGATGGGTTTTTTGTCGGCACGCCCGAGCGCCTGCAGTTTGTAGCGACCTTGCCCGGTGTGCTCGGCGGCGGCATTCAACGCTTCACGGTGCAAAGGACCGGGCAGCAATTGCAGGTGGCGTTTTCGCGCTTGGAATCGGCCAGCACCGTCGCGCGTGATGAGCCGCAGGTGCTGCTCGACCACCTGCAAAGGTTGCAACTGAGCTATCGCGGGCTATCCCCGCTGGGCCAACCGACTGGTTGGATCGACACCTGGCCGTGGCCCCGGCGCCTGCCGGCGGCGGTGCGTATCGCCGCGCATGTCGACGGACCGGTGCCCTGGGTGACCCAGGTAATTGCCCTGCGCCTGAACCTGTCCAGCGGGAGCGTCGAGGAATGAGGCGCCAGCGCGGTGCCGCGCTGCTGCTGGTGCTGTGGGTGCTGGCCTTGCTCGCCGTGTTGCTCGGCGGCCTGGCCGGCTGGGTGCAACTGGAAAGCCGCCAGGCATTGTGGCTGCGCCAGCACACCCAGACCGTACTGGCCGCCGAAGCCGGCATCGCCATGGCCATGGCTGATCGACACTGGATCGCCGATGGCCGCGACAGGGCCTTGAGTTTTGATGACGCGCAGGTGCAGGTGAACCTGCGCAGCGAGCGCGGCAAGCTCTACCTGATCAACGCGGAGGCGCAGGACCTCATGCACCTGGCCCTGGCCTGCGGCGCCAGTCCGGCCGAGGCCGGGCAGTGGGTCAAGGCGCTGGAGGCGCGACGCAACCAGGGCCTGGCGCCGTTTCGGGTGCTGGAAGAAGTGCGCCAGTTGCCCGGCATGACCCAGGCGCTGTACAGCCAACTGCTGCCCGAGATCACCTTGTGGAGCGACCTCGATCGCCCCGACCCGGCCTTCGCCAGTCCCTTGATGCGCCAGGCACTCAACCTGCCACATGCGGACGCCGAGGGCGCCGACCCGGGCGAAGTGCTGGTGGTCGACAGCCGCGCCCAACGCCCCGGCGGCTATCAGGCCCGGCTGCAAGTCACGGTTTTATTGAGCCCATCGGAGGACAGCGCACAACCCTACCGGGTGCTGCGTTGGCAAGAATGAATCGACTCGAACCCATCGCCCGACACTGGCGTGGCAGCCTGCTGCAACAAGGCTGGCGCCTGTGGCTCGCGGAACTGCGCGGTTGCCTGCCGCGTTGGCTGGTGCTGCGCGAACCGCCGGAGCAGATCCACCCGTGGCCGCTGACGGCGCCGGTTGCCGTGGATAGCACGCGCCAGGTGCTGATGCTCGCGCCCGAGGCAGTGTTGCTGCAAACCGTGCAACTGCCGCTGGCAGCCGCGCGCAACCTCAACGCGGTGGTCGGCTATGAACTGGACCGCTACACGCCGTTCGAAGCCGAACAGCTGTACTTCGTCGCCCGCCAGGAGCGGCGCACGTCCAGCCACCTTGAGGTGACATTGGTCGCCATCCTGCGCGAGCGCCTGGACCAGATCCTTATCGACTGCGCAGCGTTCGGCCTGCATCCCCATCGGGTGGATGTGGCCAATCTGGGCATCGACCTGCTTCCGGCGCCGTTGCGTCCGCGTCAACGCCCGGTGGGCAAGGGCTTGCAACGTAGCCTGCCGTGGCTGTGCGGCGCCTTGCTGATCGCGGCGATGCTGCTGTGGCTCAACGACCGCCAACGCGTGCTCGACGCCATGCACGCCAGTGTCCAGCAACAAAAGGCCGAGGTCGCGCAGGTGCATGCGCTGCGCCAGCAACTGCTCACGACACGTGGTGCGGCGCAGTACCTGACCCGGCGCAAACTGGCACAACCGCCCCTGGCTGCGCTGCTCAATGACTTGACCACCTGCCTGCCCGCCGACACTTGGCTCGACCAGCTGGATGTGAAGGACGGCGAGATTTCGTTTGCCGGGCAAAGCGCCAAGGCCAGCGCCCTGATTACCCGGATCAAGGGCTGCCACAGCCTCGAAAACGCCCAGTTCGAAGGGGTGATTCAACCCGATGCCCGCACCGGCAAGGACCAGTTTGCCTTGCGCGCTCATCTACGCCAGGAGGCCGCCGATGCGCCGACCCCTCACACCCCGTGAACGTCGCGGCGCGGCCTTGCTGTTGTTGGCCATGGTGGTCGGCGCGGCCTATTGGCTGCTGATCGACAGCTGGTTCGCCGGCCCCCTGCGCGCCATGGGCGAACAGGCCGAGCAACTGCGCGAGCAGCAGCAACGCTACGCCGGCGTGCTGCGCCAGGGCGATTCCCTGCGCCAGCAACTGGAGCAGGCCAGGCAGGACCCGGCCAGCAGCACCAGCTTGTTGCCGGGGGATGACCCCGACGTGGTCGCCGCCGACCTGATGCAACGCCTCGCCGACCTGATCAACAGCCACGCCAACCTCGGCGGCGGCTGCAGCCTGACCCAGCGCCAGCCGATCACCCCGGAGCAGGACGACGGCGAGCCCTATCGCCAGGTCAAGGTCAGCCTCACCCTCAACTGCGCCATCGAGCCGCTCACGGCGATCCTGCACGAGCTGGAATACCAGCCGCCGTTCCTGTTCGTCGATTCACTGCGCGTGCGCCGTGCCCAGCAGGCCCCGGCCAGTGGCGGCGCGGGCCGACTGGTGGTGCAGCTGCTGGTGCGCGGCTATCTGCAACCGCAGGGGGCGCGATGATCAGTGCCTTGCGCCCCCTCGAATGGGGCCTGCTGGTCCTGGCTGCCGCCTTGGGCGTGTTGATGGCGGTGATCCTCAGCAGCATCGGCGATGAACCGCAGTGGCTGCCCGAGCCCGCCGCGCGGGCCCATCCTTCCGCCAGCGTGCAGGTGGCGCCCAGCGTGCCGTTGGAAAGCCTCGCCGCCACCTGGCAGGCGCCGCTGTTCAGCCCCGATCGCCGCCCCGATCGTGTGGTCGGCAACGCCCAGGTGTCGAGCCTGGCCAACCTGACCCTCAGCGGGATCATGATCACCGGCAACCTGCAGATGGCGATGCTCAAGCAGGCCGATGGCCGCGCGTTGACTGTGCGCCTGGGGCAGACCCTGCCCAACGGCTGGCGCCTGGAACACCTGACCCCGCAATACGCCCGTTTTGTGCTGGACGGCCGCACGCAAACCTTGAGCCTCTACGCCAGGCGCTTGCCGCCGCCGTCCTCCCGCCCACCGACTTCTCTTCCCCGCGAGCCCCTCCCTTGATCGATATGCGCACCTCAACGTTTTGCCTGGCCACCGCCATTGCCCTGGGTGGCTGTGGCGCCTTTCCCGAGCGTCTCGAGCCGGACGACGATCTGCTCCACGAAGCCATGCAAGGCACCGGTTCGCAACGTCCGCCCAGCGCACCGCCCGTGGCCGAAAACCCGCAGGCGGCCATCCCTGCGCCGCCGCAGCGCCAGCTGATTCGCGGCAACCAGCAGTTCGTGCGCCAGCCCGCCGCCACGGCGCAGGGGAAGGAGGAGGGCAGCGGCGATATCGTGTTCAACTTCCAGGACCAGCCCATTGAAGCGGTGATCAACAGCGTGATGGGCGACCTGCTGCATGAGAATTACACCATTGCCCAGGGCGTGAAGGGCAATGTCAGCTTTTCCACCTCCAAGCCGGTGGACAAACAGCAGGCGCTGTCGATCCTCGAAACCCTGCTGTCGTGGACCGACAACGCCATGATCCGCCAGGGCCAGCGCTACGTGATCCTGCCGGCCAGCCAGGCCGTGGCGGGCAAGCTGGTGCCGCAAATGCCGGTGGCCAAGCCGTCCAGCGGCTTGTCGGCGCGGCTGTTTGCGTTGCGGTATATCTCGGCGACCGAGATGCAGAAACTGCTCAAGCCGTTCGCCCGGGAGAACGCATTCTTGCTGGTGGACCCGGCGCGCAACGTGCTCAGCCTGGCGGGCACCCCGGATGAACTGGCCAATTACCAGGACACCATCGACACCTTCGACGTGGACTGGCTCAAGGGCATGTCGGTAGGCGTATTCGGCCTGCAACGCGCCTCGGTGGCCGAGCTGATGCCCGAGCTGCAGAGCCTGTTCGGCCCGGACAGCGGCATGCCCCTGGCCGGCATGCTGCGGTTTTTGCCGATCGAGCGCACCAACTCGGTGGTGGCGATCTCTTCACAGCCGCAGTACCTCAGCGAAGTGGGCGACTGGATCCGCACCATCGATGAGGGCGGCGGCAACGAGCCGCAGATGTACGTCTACGATGTGCGCAACATGAAAGCCTCCGACCTGGCCAAATACCTGCGGCAGATCTACGGCAATGGCGCGATCCAGGACGACACCCCGGCCAGAGTCGCACCGGGCCTGCGCACCACCACCTTGTCGTCGCTCAACAGCAGCGGCGGCGGCTTGCAGAACACTCCGCCACCGCCTGCCGATGAGCCCGAAGCCACCGGGGAAACGCCATCCGCCGCGCCGGATAAAAGCCTCGAGGCCGGCACCCGCATCACTGCACAACAAAGCAGTAACCAACTGCTGGTGCGCACCCGCCCGGCACAGTGGAAAGAGATCGAAGCCGCGATCAAGCGCCTCGACAACCCACCGCTGCAAGTGCAGATCGAGACCCGCATCCTCGAGGTCAAGCTCACCGGCGAGCTGGACCTCGGCGTGCAGTGGTACCTGGGGCGCCTGGCGGGCAATTCCGCCAGCACCACGGTGGCGAATGCGTCGGGCAGCCAAGGCGCCCTGGGCGGCGGCGGGGCAGGGCTGGGCGCGACGGATTCGCTGTTCTACTCCTTCGTCAGTTCCAACCTGCAAGTGGCCCTGCACGCCCTGGAAACCAACGGCCGTACCCAGGTGCTGTCGGCGCCGTCGCTGGTGGTGATGAACAACCAGCCGGCGCAGATCCAGGTCGGCGACAACATTCCCATCAGCCAGACCACGGTGAACACCGGCGATGCGGACACCACCTTGAGCAGCGTCGAATATGTACAGACCGGGGTGATCCTGGATGTGGTGCCGCGCATCAATCCGGGTGGCCTGGTGTATATGGATATTCAACAGCAGGTCAGCGACGCCGAGAACCCGGGTTCCAACAGCGACACGCCGGTGAACCCGCGCATCTCCACGCGCTCGGTGTCGACCCAGGTCGCGGTGCAGAGCGGGCAGACGGTATTGCTCGGTGGGTTGATCAAGCAGGACAACGCCGAGAGCGTCAGCGCGGTGCCGTACCTGGGGAAAATCCCCGGGTTGCGGTGGTTGTTCGGCAATACCAGCAAGTCCAAGGATCGCACCGAGTTGATAGTGTTGATCACGCCCAAGGTGATCACCAGCAATGGCCAGGCGCGGCAGGTGACAGATGATTATCGGCAGCAGATGCAGCTGCTGCGGCCTTGAACCGACCGGTGTGGTCAACATGTAGGGGCTGGCAAGCCAGCTCCCACACAAAAGCCAATCAGCTTTTGATCCGGCTTTTGATCCGGCTTTTGATCTTGATCCTCAGGCGCCCCATTAACCACGCTGGCCGAAAACAGGTAGTACGGAGCGGGTAAACCGGCAGGACGCCGGTTTAGCCGCGACGGGGCAGGGACGCCCCGTCGCGGCGGCCCGCTTCGGGCTGCCTGTTTTCGGGCACACCGAGCCTAGGCGAGGTGCCGAGTGGTGGGGCAAGAGCGTTTTGCTTACTTTTGCGCTTTTCAAAAGTGAGCCGCCGTAAGGGCGGAACCCATAGCCGCCGTTACCCAGATAACGGATATGTACCCTCACCCCCACCAAACATAATCTCAAAAAGACATTACCAAAAAGAATAAAACAAATAACAAATAATGAATTCAGAGAATATTAGCTTATACCCAAATAGCATTATATTTTTGATATCCATTCCTTTATGTTGAATCCAACAGCCTACCCCTGACCTCGGATGGTACCCAGCGTAATTCAGATTCTGCCCGCCACAACCGGGTCACGCGCCCCGCGGCAGAATCGTTGGAAGGGAGTTCGACGTATGTTGCCAATTCAATCCCCGCACCTGCCCCACACCTAGTTCCAATCGCCGCGACACCCCTTGAAAAACATCGAGCACCGCGCACGACCGCGTGATTGCCCGACCTCGCGATTTGGAAAGTCTGGAGTGGCTATGAAGCACGTTTTACAACCGACCGCCGTAGTGGCCCTGGCAATCCTGGCCGCTGCGGCCCAGGCCCAGGACGACAGCACCCTGTCTACCGTGGTGGTCACCGGTAATCGTGGCGCCGAACAGCGCACGGTCACCAGCAGCCCGGTGCCGATCGATGTGGTCAGCGCCAAGCAATTGCAGAGCACCGGCAAGCCCGGTCTGATGGAAGCCCTGAGCGCGGTGATCCCGTCGCTGACCCTGCCGGAAAAGACCGGCTGGGACGCCAGCGGCATTGCCCGCGCACCCAACCTGCGTGGCATGAGCGCCGCCGAAGTGCTGGTGCTGGTCAATGGCAAGCGCCGCCACACGGCCGCGACCTTGAATATCAACGGCATCAACACCGGCGCGGCGCCGGCCGACCTCGACCTGATCCCCATCAGCGCCATCGACCATGTGGAAGTGCTGCGCGACGGCGCCGCTGCCCAGTACGGCTCGGATGCCATCGCCGGGGTGATCAACGTGATCCTCAAGGCCGACACCAGCGGCACCTCGGTGACCAATGTCGGCCAGGGTTATGACGGCAAGAAGCAGACCGTGCAGCAAAGCCTCAACAAGGGCTTTGAAATCGGCAACGGCGGCATCGTGCAGCTGGCGCTGGATGCACGCAGCCAGAACGATGACAACAAGGCCAGCGCCAACGGCTACACCTACGCCCAGGCCTATGAGCAGGCCGGGCGCTCCACCTACGGCGGCTACGGCACCCCCAAGACCAACCTGCTGACCCTGGGCTACAACGCCGAGTTGCCGATCGACGACAGCTTCAGCCTCTACTCCTTCACCACCTATTCGCGACGCAAGGCCGAGCAGGGCCAGAACTTCCGCCTGCCGACCATCACCAACACCATCACCACCGGACCCAACGGTTACCCTGGCGGCTACACGCCGACCTGGTTTATCGACGAGGACGATTTCCAGGCCGCGTTGGGTGGCAAAGGCACGGTCGGCGAGTGGGACTGGGACTTATCCACCACTTACGGGCGCAACGACGCAGAGCAGGGCACCACGCATAACCAGAACCCGTCGCTGGGCGAGGCCACGCCGAACCACTTCACCTCCGGCACCTGGATTTCCACCGAACTCACCACCAACCTCGACTTCAAGCGCGGCTTCGACATCGGCCTGCAGAAGCCCCTGGACCTGAGTTACGGCTTCGAGCATCGACGTGACACCTATGAGGTCCAGGCCGGTGATTATGCGTCCTATGCCAACGGCGGCTACTGCGTGGCGCCGGGCAACTGTGCATCGTCCGGGGCGCAGGTCACCAACGGCATTTCGCCGGATGAAGAAAGCAGCGCCTCGCGCAACAGCCTGGCCAGCTATGTCGACGTCGGCTTCAATCCCGTGCCGGACTGGTACGTGGGCACCGCCTTTCGCTACGAACACTACAACCAGGGCGTGGGCGCGACCCGCAGCGGCAAGCTGACCACCCGCTATGACTTCACCCCGCAGTTCGCCGTGCGCGCCACCGTGAGCAATGGCTTCCGTGCACCGTCCCTGGCCAACAGCCTGTTCAGTGCGCGCTCGACCACGTATGGCGTGGTGAACGGGGTGTACCAGTCGATCAACTACGGCGTGCTGCCGGTCGGTTCGGCGGCGGCCAAGGCCCTCGGTGCCGAGGAACTCAAGCCCGAGCGCTCGACCAACTTCAGCCTCGGTTTCACCCTGACGCCCACCGATCGCCTGAACTTCACCGCCGACGCCTACGTGATCAACCTGCGTGACCGCATCACCCTCACCGGCACCTTGCTCGGCCCCGAAATCACCCAGGTACTGCAAGGCAACGGCATCACCTCCACCTCCGGCGGGCAGTACTTCATCAACGGTGCCGACACCCGCACCAAAGGCCTGGACCTGGTCGGCAACTACAGCCAGGACCTGGGCCAATACGGCGCGCTGAAGTGGACGGCGGCGTTCAACTGGAACCAGACCAAGATCCTCAACTACAAGGAGTCGACCACGATCCTGGGCACCGCCTATGACCTGATGGACCGCCAGGCGCGCAACCTGATCACCGGTGTGCAGCCCAGTACCAAGCTGATCCTGGGCGGCGACTGGAGCATCGACCGCTTCAACCTCAACCTGGCCCTGACCCGCTACGGCTCCTACAAGGAGGTCAACGTCTCCGATGACCGCAGCCTCGACCGGGTCTACAGCGCCAAATGGATCACCGACCTCGACCTTGGCTACAACCTCACCAAAGACCTCAACGTGGCCATCGGGGCCAAGAACCTGTTCGACGTCTACCCCAAGAAACAAGGCGTACCCAGCAGCACCATGGTCAGCAGCTACGGCACCTATTCGCCCTTCGGTTTTACCGGTGGCTACTACTACACCCGCTTGACCTATGCCTTCTAAGGCCGAGGAATAAACCATGCCCATCGTCGCCAAATCCTATGACCTGATTGATGAGGTCACCGACCAGCCGGTTCGCCAGAGCCGTGTCTCCACGCCGATCAAGGCCCTGCAGGTGGTGCCGGCCCGGCACCCCTGGCGTTGGGCAGGGTCGATCTTTGCCGCGCTGGTGCTGCTCGCCATCGTGCACTCCCTGGCCACCAACCCACGCTGGGAGTGGGGCGTGTTCGGGCAGTGGTTCTTCTCGCCGTCGGTGCTGCGCGGCCTCGGCCAGACGCTGTTGCTGACCCTGCTGAGCACCGTGTTCAGCATCATCCTCGGCACCGCGCTGGCGCTGGCGCGGCTGTCGGGGTCGCCGTTGCTGGCGGCCCTGGCCTGGGGCTATATCTGGTTTTTCCGCTCGATGCCGGCATTGCTGGTGCTGATCATCCTCTACAACTTCGCCTACCTGTACGACCACATCGTGCTCGGCGTGCCATTCACCAGCGTGGTCTTCGCCGAGTGGTCGACGGTGGACGTGCTCAGCCAATTCACCGTGGCGGTGCTCGGGCTGAGCCTGATGCAGGCGGCCTATGCGGCCGAGATCATTCGCGGCGGCCTGATCGGCGTCGACGCCGGCCAGCATGAGGCCGCGGCGGCCCTGGGGCTGCCGGCTTCGCGGCGGATCTTCCGGATCATCCTGCCCCAGGCGCTGCGCTCGATCCTGCCGTCGGGTTTCAACGAAATCATCGGCCTGGTCAAGGGCACCTCGATTGTCTACGTGCTGGCCCTGCCGGAGCTGTTCTACACCGTGCAGGTCATCTACAACCGCACCCAGGCGGTGATCCCGCTGCTGATCGTCGCGACCGTCTGGTACCTGATCATCACCACCGTGCTCACCAGCGCGCAGTACTACGTCGAGCGCCACTTTGCACGGGGCACCGCGCGCGTGTTGCCGCCCACGCCGCTGCAACGCATACGCGGCTGGCTGAAGGAGAAAACCCATGGCTGAAGCACGCGCAGGGCGTATCCAGATCCAGGGCGTGGGCAAGCGCTTTGGCAACCAGCAGGTGCTCAAGGACATCGACCTGACCATCGATCCAGGCAAGGTCACGGTGATTCTCGGGCCTTCGGGCTCGGGCAAATCCACCTTGCTGCGCACCATCAACCACCTGGAGAAGATCGACAGCGGGCACATCACCATCGACGGTGAATACGTCGGCTACCGGCGCAAGGGCGACCTGCTCTATGAACTCAAGGAGCGCGAGATTCTCAAGCGGCGTATCGACGTCGGTTTCGTGTTCCAGAACTTCAACCTGTTCCCGCACCTCACTGCCTGGGAAAACATCGCCGAGGCGCCGCTGGCCCACAAGCGCTGGAGCAAGGCCGAGGCGCAGGCCAAGGCCAGTGAACTGCTGGCCAAGGTGGGCCTGGCCGACAAGGTCGACGCCTACCCGCGCCAGCTCTCCGGCGGCCAGCAACAGCGCGTCGCCATCGCCCGCGCCCTGGCGCTGGACCCCAAGGTGCTGCTGTTCGATGAACCGACCTCGGCCCTCGACCCGGAACTGGTGGGCGAGGTGCTCGACGTGATCAAGGGCCTGACCCAATTGGGCGTGACCCTGGTGATCGTCACCCACGAAATCGGCTTTGCCCGCGAAGTGGCCGACCACGTGGTGTTCCTCTGTGACGGGCAACTGATTGAAGAGGGCCCGCCCGAACAAATTTTCCGCCAACCCCGACATCCCCGCACCGTGGCCTTTCTCGGCAAGGTGCTTTAGTTCAAGGAGTGACTGCCCATGTTTATCACCACAGCCCGCGTGGCCCTGCTGGCGCTGGCCGTCAGCACCGCGCAAAGCGCCTTCGCCGTGCAACAGGTTGACCTCAGCCCTGACCGCGTGCGCATCCATGTGCCGCGCAATGAAGCGGCGATCGCGCAGATCCCGCCAGGCTTCAAGTTCGCCCAGCCGGGCAAGTTCACCGTCGCCGTGTCCGGTGTCGCCGGGCCGCCCCTGGCCCTGCTCGCCAGTGACGACAAGACCACCATCGGCAGCGAAGCCGATACCGCGCAACTGGTGGCCGACAGCCTCGGCCTGCAACTCAACGTGGTGCAGACCAGTTGGGAAGACTGGCCCCTGGGTGTCAGTTCGGGCAAATACGACGCGGTGATCAGCAACGTCACGGTGACCGAGGCGCGCAAGAAGCGCTTTGACTTCGCCACCTATCGCCAGGACGTGCTGGGCTTCTACGTGAAGAGCACCAGCAAGATCACCGAGATCAAACAGGCCGAGGACATTGCCGGGCTGAAGATCATCGTCGGCTCCGGCACCAACCAGGAAAAAGTCCTGCTCGCCTGGAACGACGCCAATGAAAAGGCCGGCCGCAAGCCTGCGCTGTTGCAGTACTTCGACGACCAGGCCGCTGCGCAACTGGCGGTGCAGTCCGGGCGCAGTGATGCGCTGTTCGGGCCGAACTCGGTGTACGCCTATTCCGCCGCGATCACCGGCGGCATCAAGCGCGTCGGCACCGTCAACGGTGGCTGGCCGTTGCAGGCGGATATCGCCGTGACCACGCGCAAGGACAATGGTCTGGTCAAGCCGATCCACACCGCGCTGGAAGGCGCGATTGCCGGCGGCCAATACGAGCAGGTGCTGCAACGCTGGGGCCTGGACGTGGAGCGGGTCGACAAGTCGCTGATCAACCCACCGGGCCTGCCGGATTAAGGAGGATTTGACATGGGACTGACACGACGTGAAGCGCTGTCCAGCATTGCTGCGGTCGGTGGCGAAAAAGCCGTCAAGGATGCGCTCGCGGTATTGGGCCTGGGGCCTTCATCCCACCGCCGCCCGCAACCGCTGAAACTCAAGGAAGGCCTGGGGCAGGGCACCCGCGTGCTGGTGCTCGGTGCCGGGATTGCCGGGCTGGTCACCGCCCTGGAATTGACCCGCGCCGGCTTCAGTGTGCAAGTGCTGGAGGCGCGTGAGCGGGTCGGCGGACGCACCTGGACCCTGCGCAACGGCGACCGCGTCGACTACAAGGACGGCCGCACGCAGACCGTGGCATTCGATCAGGGCCTGTATTTCAACGCCGGCCCTGCGCGCATCCCCAGCCAGCACCGCACGATTCTCGACTACTGCAGCGAGCTGGGCGTGCCCCTCGAAGTGCTGGTCAACAGCAGCCATGGCGCCCAGGTGCGGCCGGATGTGAGCAAGCCGGCGTTCACCGTCGGCCAGGCGATCAACGATGCGCGCGGGCACCTGTCCGGGTTGCTGGCCAAGGCGGTGCAGCGCGATGCCCTCGATGATGTGTTGAGCAGTGAAGAACGCACGCGGTTGCTGGCGTTCCTGCAGGTGTATGGCGACCTGTCCCAGGAGCTGGCTTTCGAGGGCACGATTCGTTCCGGGCACCTGGAATCGCCCGCACATCCTGGTGCCTTGCCGGCCAGCCGTGGTCCGCTGGCGCTGGATCAACTGCTGCACCCGGAACTCTGGGGCGCTTTGTTGCACACCGAGTTTCCGGAATTCTCGGCGACCATGTTCCAGCCGGTCGGCGGCATGGACCGCATCACCGATGCGTTCTACGAGCGGGTCCGTGGACAGGTGCAACTGGGCGCGCAGGTGCGCCAGATCCGCCAGCTGGAAGACGGCGTGGCAGTCACTTATCACGACACCCCGAGTGGCCGTGAACAGGTGGTTCGCGCCGATTACCTGGTCTCGACCCTGCCTCTGCCGCTGCTGGCCAGGCTCGATACGGACTTCAGCGACCCGATCAAGGCCGCCTTGCTCAGCACCCGCAGCGACCAGGCCACCAAAGTCGCCTGGCAATCGCCGCGCTTCTGGGAGACCGACTATCGCACCTACGGCGGCCTGTCCTGGATCGAGCACCCGGCGCGCCTGCTGTGGTACCCCAGCAACGACCTCAACACCCGCGAAGGCCTGCTGGTGGCGGGCTACGTGACCGGGGAGGGCGCCGCGGCCTTTGGCGCCCAGCCGTTCGACAAGCAGTACGCCACCTCCAAGGAAGCCGTGGAGCTGTTGCACCCGGGCTACTCGAAACACCTGCGCAACCCGCTGGCCGTGTCCTGGGAACAGATTCCCTACAGCGAAGGCCCGTGGCTGCAACGCGAACACTTCCCCGCCGACGCCAGTGCCTTGCTCGAACAGGCGCATGGGCGCGTGTACTTCGCCGGCGATGGCCTGGTGCAAAGCGGCGTGGGCATCTGGCAGGAATCGGCGGCCAACTCGGCACGGCATGTGGTCGCGCAATTGGCTGAGCGCGTGACCCAACAAACCCACCTTGCGGCCCTGGCCGCCTCCTGAGGATCAACACCATGAGCGACAGCATTCAACGTACCAGCGTCGGCGATTTCCCGATCTCGCAGACCGTCACCGTGCCGGCTTCCGCCAGCCTGATCTTCGTCAGCGGCACCTTGCCGGACCTGCACGACGCCAATGCCCAGGCGGGCACGCCGGCGGCCTATGGCGATACCGAAGTGCAGACCGTGTCGGTGTTCAACAAGATCCGCAGGATCCTTCAGCAACACGACCTCGACCTGGGCGATATCGTGCAATTGCGCGTGTTCCTGGTCGGCGCCGAAGAGACGGCCGGCAAGCTCGATTTTGCCGGCTTGCAGCGTGGCTATACGCAGTTCTTCGGCACGCCCGAGCAGCCGCACAAACCCGCGCGCACGGCGTTGCAAGTGGTGGCGTTGCCACTGCCCGGTGCACTGGTGGAAGTCGAAGCCATCGCCGCCCGCACCGCTTGATGCCAACCAGGAGACGTCCCATGTCCACAGCACCGCGGCAACTCAAATTCGGCGCCATCCTCACCGGCGTCGGCACCGCGCAAAACGAATGGCTGCACCCGCAGATCCCAGGCGATGCCAGTGTCGATATCGACTGGTACCGTGCCCAGGCGCGGCAGGCGGAAGCGGCCAAGTTCGACCTGGTCTTCATCGTCGACAGCCCCTACATCACTGCGGATTCGGCGCCGCATTTTCTCAACCGCCTGGAGCCATTGACTTTGCTCTCGGCCATCGCCGGGGCGACCTCGAAGATTGGCCTGGTGGCGACGTTGACCACCTCCTATACCGAACCTTTCAACGTCGCGCGGCAGTTCGCCTCGCTGGACCTGATCAGCGGCGGGCGTGCTGGCTGGAACGTGGTCACCACGGGCCTTGAAGGCGCGGCTGGCAACTTTGGTCGTGAACAGCATATCGACCATACCGAGCGCTACCGCCGCGCGGCCGAACACCTGGAGGTGGTGCAAGGCCTGTGGGACTCTTACGAGGACGATGCCTTCGTGCGCGACAAAGCCAGCAAGGTCTTCCTCGATCCGCAGCGCCAGCATCGTCTCGACCACCATGGCGAGTTTTTCTCGGTGACCGGGCCGTTGAATATCCAGCGTTCGGCGCAGGGTCAGCCGGTGATTTTCCAGGCGGGCATCTCCGAGTCCGGGCGCAGCCTGGCGGCCAATTATGCCGAGGGGATTTTTGCCGGCGTGGGTAACTTCGAGGACGCCCAGGCCTACTACAGCGACATCAAGCGACGCACCGCAGCGGCGGGGCGCAACCCTGACCACGTGACCATCCTGCCGGGCATTTCGCCGATCATTGCCGACACCGACGAAGAGGCCCAGGCCATCGACCGCGCGCGCAATGGCGAGCTGGACCTGGACAAGGCGCTGGTACAACTGGGGCGGCCGTTCAACTACCACGACTTCAGCCAGTACCCGCTCGACGAACCTTTTCCGGAACTGGGCGACCTGGGCAGCAACGGCTATCGCGGGCATGCCGAGAATATCAAGCAGGTAGCCCGCGACCAGAAGCTGACCCTGCGCCAGGCGGCGCTGCGTTTTGCCAAGCCGTTTTCGAGTTTCGTCGGCTCGCCGAAGACCGTGGCGGACGAGATCGAGCGCTGGTTTGTCGAGGGCGCGGTGGATGGTTTCAACATCCACGTGGGCGCGCCGGATGACTTTGCGCGGTTTACCGATCAGGTGTTGCCGCTGTTGCGTGAGCGTGGGTTGTTTCGCCATGAGTACAGCCACGACACTTTGCGTGGGCACTTGGGCTTGCCGGTGCCGGTGAATCGCCACACGGCGGCGCGGGTGACGGATGAGGTTTTGAGGGTTGTTGGGGCTTAGATTGTGTGGGGATCCGTTGTTGGGGTAATGGCTGCAATGGGTTCCGCCCTTACGGCGGGTCACTTTTGAACAGCGCAAAAGTAACCAAAACGCTCTTGCCCCAACACTCGGCACCTCGCCTAGGCTCGGTGTGCCCGCACGCAGGCTTGAATCCGTGGGCCGCCGCAATGGGCCATCCCTGGCCCAGTGCGGCTAACCCGGCGTCCTGCCGGGTTACCCACGGATTCAAGCCTGCGTGCGGCCAGCGTGTTTAATGGGGCGCCTAGGATCAAGATCAAAAGCGGCTCGCTTCGCATCGTGGATGCGCTTTTTGCTCTTTGTAGGAGCCGGCTTGCCGGCGAAAAAATGTGAGTGCGCCGCGTGCATTCTGATTCTTCCGCGTCATCGTTAACGACCATCGCAGGCAAGCCAGCTCCCACATTTGATCTCTATACACCCGGGGGCCTGAGCCATACCTCAATTCCTGTGGGAGCAGGCAAGCCAGCTCCTACACATATCCGCTCTTGATCTAACCACTCAGGCCGGCTGCCAGGCCGCCGTGCTTTTGCTTTTGATCTTGATCTTGATCTTGATCTAGGCGCCCCATCAAACACGCTGGCCGGAATTCGATATTGATTTGGGGGGTAAACCGGCAGGGATGCCGGTTTAGCCGCCCCGCGCCATGGATGGCGCGTGGCGGCGGCCCCCCAAATCAATGTCGGATTACGGGCACACCGAGCCTAGGCGAGGTGCCGAGTGTTGGGGCAAGAGCCCTTTTGGTTACTTTTGGGGCTCCTTTCCAAAAGTGACCCGCCGTAAGGGCGGAACCATAGGCCGACATAACCGCAGCAACGGATATGCCCCCACCCCCTGCTGCCCCCTGAACACCCACTGCTGCAAGACTGCTGCCACAGCAACACCCCTCCCCCATAATCCCCCCCAACCCCCCGCAACCATTACCCCCACCCCCAATGGCATGCCCGTTGCACACATCCCCTCAATCAGGTCCACGCACCTTGCACGACTGAAATCAGGAGCACCCATGAGCACTGAATTTTTCTGGCGCCTGCCATTGGGCACCGACGGCCCGCAGCTGACCACCGACAAGCACAACCGGGGCAACCCGGACTACCGCCCCGGCCATATCGCCCCCGGCCGCCTGCCGAATGGCGAGCCCGATGACTTCACCTACATCGACTACATCGCCCAGGTGGCCAAGGCCGCCGAACTCGCAGGCTTCGAAGGCGCACTGCTGCCCACCGGCCCCGAGCCGTGGATTGCCGCCGCAGCACTCGCGCGGGAAACCCGGCGCATCAAGTTCCTGATCGCCTTCCAGGCCACCTGGACCCTGCCCGCCTATGCCGCGCAGCAAGCCGCGATCCTGCAGAATCTCAGCCGTGGTCGCCTGGAGTGGAACATCATCACCGGCGGCAACCCGGCCAGCCAACGCGCCAACGGCGACTTTCTCGAACATGACCTGCGCTACAAGCGCACCGGCGAGTTCCTCGACATCATCCGGGGCCTCTGGGAAAACCAGAAATTCTCCTATGACGGCGATATCTACCAACTGGAAAACGGCTCGCTGCCCGCCGGCCTGCACAACGAACGCAAGCCGGGGGTGTATTTCTCGGGGTTCTCCGAGGCCGCGCTGGGTGTGGCCGCCCGACATGCCGACGTCTACCTGAACTGGGCCGAGCCGATCGACAAGCTCAAGCCGCACATCGACCGGGTGCGCGAACTGGCGGATAAACAGGGGCGTACCGTGCGTTTCGGACTGCGCGTCGACCTGTTCGCCCGCGAAACCGAAGAGCTGGCCTGGAAGGACCTGCGCCGCCAGTTCGACAAGCTCGATGGCAAGACCAGTGCCGTGGCCAAGGGCTTTACCAGCGGCTCGGATTCGGTCGGTGCCGCCCGGCAAACCGCCTACCACCAGAACGTCGACCGCTTTGATGACCTGATCATCGGCCCCAACCTTTGGGCCGGTTTTGCCAAGGCCAAGCCGGGCCCGACCGTGGGCCTGGTGGGCAGCCACGAAAACATTGCCGAGCGCCTGGTGGAATACCGCGACGCCGGTTTCTCGACCTTTATCCTCGCCGGCAATCCGCACCTGGAAGAGGCCCTGCGCATTGGCCAGGAAGTCTTGCCGCTGGTGCACCAACGCCCGGCCGTCCAACCTTTGAAAGCCAGCGCCTGAACGCTGGGGGAGCCCCTTTGATGACGCAACCTCTCGACACCCTGTGGTACACCCGTTGTCCTGTGCCGACCGGCCTGGGCATTGCCGTGCAAAAAGGCTGGCTGCAAGACACTGTCGGTGCCCTCGGCACCGAGGTGCAGTCGCTGCGCGAGTCGAATGACAAGGCCGTGCGCGAGTCGCACTTCGACCACACCCTGCAGAATTCCGTGCGCCACGGTGGCAATATCCCGGCGATCTGGGCCCGCGCCCAAGGCCGTGAAACCCGTGTGATCGGCCTATCCTGGGCGGACGAAGTGCAATTGATCCTGACCCGCCAGGACAGCGGCATCAAGACCGTCAAGGACCTCAAGGGTCGCACCTTCGGCCTGCCGGACTGGGTCGGCGCGCAGATCGACTTCACCCGGGCCCAGGCTTTGCGTGGCCTGGAAAACGCCCTGTCGCTGGAAGGCCTGAAGGTCGGCGACGTCAAGCTGAAGAACTTTCAATACGGCGGTACCTTCAGCGACAGCGCAGTGCGCAACGTGGCCGGCACACCGGTGACTGCGCAGACGACTGGACGCAACCTGGAGCTGATCGGCCTGCTGCGCGGCGAAGTCGACGCGATCTTCCTCAAAGGCGCCAGCGCGGCGCAGCACGCGCATGATTTCGGCCTGCACACGGTGATCGACACCGGCGCCCACCCCGACCCGCTGATCCGCAGCAACAATGGCACCCCGCGCACCCTGGCGGTCGACCTGAACCTGCTGGACCAGCATTTTGACGTGGCCACCGGCATCCTCGACTCCGTGCTGCGTGCCGAGCAGTGGGCGCACACCCACCCGGAAGACACCCGGCGCTACCTCGCGCGGGAAACCAACAGCAGCGAATACTGGGTGACCGCCGCCTATGGCGACGATGCCCACCTGCGCCTGCGTACCGGGCTGGATGAACAAGCCATTGCGGCCTTGCAGGACTTCACTCACTTCCTGCACCGGTGGCGCTTTATCCCGCAAAGCTTCGATGTGCGCGAATGGATTGACGCGCGGCCGTTGCAGGCGCTGCTCGAAGGCAACACCGCACTCGCCGGCTAACCCCTGTAGGAGCCGGCTTGCCGGCGATAGCGTGTTTGCGGACGCCATCGCCACCCAGCCAGGCGCCCACAGAAGACTTCATGGATTGGAACGAAGAATTTTATGAGCAAACCACTCGATACTCTCTGGTACACCCACAGCCCGGTGCCCACCGGGCTCGGCATTGCGGTGCAGTCCGGGCGACTCGCTGAAGCCTTCCTGCCCTTTGGCACCAATATCCAATCGCTGCGCGAGTCCACCGAGCGCGAAGTGCGTGAAGCGCACTATGACCATCACCTGCAAAATTCGGTGCGCCACGGCGGCAATATCCCGGCGATCTGGGCCTATGCCAGCGGCGTCGAAACCCGCGTGCTGGGGCTGTCGTGGAGTGATGAAGTGCAGTTGATCCTGACCACCGCCGAAAGCGGCGTGAAGAGCGTGCGCGACCTGAAGAACCGGCGCTTCGGCCTGCCGAAATGGGCCAACGTGCAAATCGACTTCACCCGTGCCCAGGCGCTGCGCGGGCTGGAAAATGCGCTCAAGCTCGAAGGCCTGGAGGTCTCGGATGTGGAGCTGGTGGACTACCCCTACGGCGGCACCTACAGCGACAACCAGACCTCCTACGTCTACGGACCGGAAGTCAGCCTGGGCGTCAGCCGTTTCAGCCGGCGCAATAACGAGCTGATCGGCCTGCTGCGCGGCGACATCGACGCGATCTTCCTCAAGGGCGCGCATGCCGTGCACCTGGCCAACGAGTTCGGCCTGCATGTGGTGGTCGACACCGGTTCGCACCCGGACCCGCTGATCCGCTCAAACAACGGCACGCCCCGCACGCTCACGGTGGATATCCACCTGCTGCAGGAGCACTTCGATGCCAGCGTGAAGATCGTCGACACGGTGTTGCGCACCGAGCAGTGGGCCTGGGCCAACCCGGACGAAACCCGGCGTTTTCTCGCCAAGGAACTCAATACCAGCGAGTACTGGGTCACGGCGGCGTATGGCGAGGACGCGCATCGGCGTCTGCGCACGACCCTCGACTCCCGCTCGATTGAAGCACTGCAGGATTTCACCGATTTCCTGTTCCGCTGGAACTTCATCCCGCGCCGTTTTGATGTGCGCGACTGGATCGATTTCAGCGTGCTGGAAAAAGTCATCGGCTCCACCTCTCGCGTCGCCGTGTAACCCTCGCACCGGCGATGGCGATCTCGATGACGCCATCGCCGCGCTGCGACGATTCGACAAGCCGGGCTTCTACAAATCCGCTGAAACCAGGGCCAATTGTGTTGGCCTGGCAACACCTCTCCTGCTGCTCCAGCAGCACCCGCCAAGCACTTTCTGCTGATTGTTCCACAGGCCTGTCCCGAGGACTTTTTTCGCCTGCTTTTTTCCACCCAAACATGTTTTTTTAGTGTTTAGATTCAACAGCTTATGCGCTTGTATCAACACTGAAATCCTCTTGGCACGATCTCTGCTCTAGCCCCTTCAAGGACACTTTTCCGGGGGAGACTGCAATGCATAAAATCAATCCAATCACCAAGGGCTTATGGCTGGCTTTACTGGTCGCCGGTGGCGCGCACGCCGCTGAAGAAGACACCACTAAAACCGAGCCGTCACTCAAGACCGTTACCGTCACCGCACAGCACCGCGAGGAAACCCTGCAAGAGGTTCCGGTGGCCGTGTCGGCGGTCCAGGGCACCACCCTGGTCGCCGACGGCGTACGCAATATGGGCGACATCACCACCTTCATTCCCAACGCCTCGGCGAAGAACCCGGACGGTGACGGGCGGCCGCGCTGGTACATCCGTGGGCTGGGCACCGGCGATACCGGCGCGGCGACCGTCTACCCGGTGGGCATCTATGCCGATGACGTCTACCTGAACGCGCCGATTGCCGGCGGCGGGCCGCTCTGGGACCTGGAGCGCATCGAGATTCTGCGCGGACCACAGGGCACGCTGTACGGCAAGAACACCACCGCGGGTGCGGTGAACATCATCTCCAAGAAGCCGACCTTCGACACCGACGGGTTCGGCACTATCGGCTTTGGCAGCAAGAACGAACGCATCCTCAGCGGCGCCCTGGGCGGCGCCCTGGTGGATGAAAAACTCGCCGCGCGGATCTCGCTGTACTCCGAGGAGCGCGACGGCTTCCAGAAGAACCTGGTGGACGATCACACCTACGGCGACGTGAATAAAAAGGCCGTGCGCCTGCAATTCTTCGCCCAGCTCAATGACGACCTCGACGCGCTGTGGAAGATCCACGCCCGCGAGTTCAAGGGCGATGGTGCCAACGGTGCGCTGACCCTGGGCCGTTACTACAACGTCGGCTACCAGCGCCCGCTGGGGCGCAATATCGCGCTGAACGTGAAGGACGATTCCAAGCTCGACCACGACGGCACCTCGCTGACGCTCAACTGGCACCTGGGCGACTACACGCTGACGTCAATCACGGCCTACGACTACATTCGCGGCCAGTCCAGCGGCGACGCCGACTACACCCCGTACGAGGTCAACGGCACGTCCACCGCCGACAACAAATACACCCAGTATTCACAGGAAATCCGCCTGGCCTCGCCCCAGCAGGAAACCCTGCGCTGGCTGGCCGGCGCCCATTACTTCCACGAAGACCTCGACAGCAGCGCCGGGCGGTTTATCCAGCCTGGCCCGACACCGAACGGCACCGGCTCCAACCAGATCAACGGCGCCACGGACTTTCGTGACCTTAGCTACGACCACAAGACCGACAGCTACGCGCTGTTCGGCAACCTGACCTACGACTTCACCGACAACTTCAGCGTGACCGGTGGCCTGCGCTGGACCCAGGAAAAGAAAGACATCGACCTCAACCTCGCGCAGCTGACCCGCGCCACCGCCAACGGCCCGCTGATCCCGCTGGCCGCTGCCGGCAGCAACGGCAATCGCCAGGAAAACAAGACCTGGGAGGCCTGGACCTACGACCTGACCCCGGAATACCGCATCAACGACAACGTGCGCGTGTTCTTGCGCTATGCCCACGGCTTCCGGTCCGGCGGCTTCAACACCGGGCTGTCCACCAGCCTGTCGCAGCTGACCACGGTGGACCCGGAACAACTCGACGCGTACGAATTCGGCGTCAAGTCCGAGTGGTTCAACCACCGCCTCACGGCCAACGCGAACATCTTCTACTACGACTACTCGGACATTCAGGTCAACCTGCTGACGGTCAACAACGGCGTGCTGACCACGGCGCTGACCAACGGCGCCAAGGGCAAGGTCAAGGGCGCCGAGCTGGAACTCGAAGGCCAGCCGACCGACTACCTGCACCTGCGCGCGGCGGTGTCGTTCCTCGATACCGAGTACACCGACTTCAAGAACACCAACCCGACCACGGGCGCGGTCACCGGCGACTACAGCGGCAACAGCTTCGTGCGTTCACCGCGCAATGTGGTGTCGCTGGGCGGCGACTACACCTTCCCGCTGGAAATCGGCGGCAAGCTGGTGGCCGGTGCCGACGTGAGCTTTCGTGACAAGGAATACTTTCTCGCCGACCGCCAGAGCAGCGCCGACAAGGACTTGAGCCAAGCGCACTACACCTTGGCCAACAGCCGCCTGACCTGGTACAGCGCGGATGAAAAACTCAGCGTCACCGGGTTCGTGAACAACCTCACCGATCGCCGCTACCAAGTGCATGGCCGGCCCAACGGTGGCCTCGGCCAATACGTGATCACCTATGGCGACCCGCGCACCGTGGGCCTGAGCGTGACCAGCCGCTTCTAAGCCAGACGCTGGAGGGTATTTATCCGCCTAGCAGGATCAATGTGGGAACTGGCTTGCCAGCGCCCACAACTGGCCCCCATTGCTTGAGCCACGACACCCGGCCCGCCATCGCCACTATCCAGTCATTCTATTGTTGAAAGGACCACTTCCATGTTCCAACGTACTCCGTTGGCCGGCGCCATCGCGCTGGTCATGGGCAGCCTTGCCCTGCCCGTCGTCGCGGCAGACGACACCCAACCGACCGTCAAAAACGATCACCTCGACACCGTGGTGGTCCTCGGCACCCGGCGCAGCGACCTGACCGCCCTGCAAAGCGCAGCACCGGTGGACGTGCTCTCCGGCGAGCAATTGCAACAGACCGGCGCCACCGATTTGTCCGGTGCCCTCACCGCCCTGTCGCCATCGTTCAACTTCCCACAGTCGCCCCAGGGCGCCTTCGCCGGTTCCATCGCCCAGGGCGCCTCGTTGCGCGGCCTGGCCTCGGACCAGGTGCTGGTGCTGGTCAATGGCAAGCGCCGCCACAGCAGCGCCAACATCACCCGCCAGAGCCTGGTGAACGGGCGTGGCGCAGCGGCGGTGGATTTGAGCCTGATCCCACTCAGCGCGATCCAGCGCGTCGAGATCCTGCGCGACGGCGCCGCCGCTCAGTACGGCTCGGATGCAATCGCCGGGGTGATCAATATTGTGCTCAAGGAAAACGATGACGGCGGCAACCTCGGCTACCGCTTCGGCGGCTACGACAAGGGCGACGGTATCCAGCGCAAGCTCAGCGGCTGGAAGGGTTTCGCGTTGCCCAACGACGGTTTCCTGACCCTGAGTTTCGACGCCGGCAGCCAAGACCCGGCCAGCGATACCAACCCCGACAACCGGATCTTTTACCCCGGCGACACCAGCGTCAACACGCCCCGCGAGCAGAACAACCGCTACCGCACCTGGCGCTGGGGCGCGGGCAATGTCTCGGACCAGTACAATGTTGTCGCCAACAGCGAGATCGGCGTCGGCGAGGGCCTGACAGCCTATGGCTTTGCCACCTATGCCCACAAGAACACCGACGCCGAAGGCTTCTTCGACCCGCCGACCACCCTGCGCAACAACTACGGCAGCACCGCGTTGCAGCGTTACCCGGACGGTCGCTTGCCGATCACCCGCTACAGTCTGGAAGACTACGCCGTCACCGGCGGCCTGCGCTTCGAGAACGACCAATTGGGCAAGTTCGACCTGGCCCTGAACCATGGCAACAACACACTGGAGTCCGCTGACCGCAATGCGATCAACCCCAGCTATGGCGTGAACAGTCCGTCGTCGATCTACACCGGCAAGCGCGAAAACGACCAGACCAACCTGACCCTGGACTGGGTGCGCGACTTCCCCACCGACCTGCTGTTCAAGCCGCTGACCCTGTCGGCAGGCCTGGCCTGGCGCAAGGAAAACTACCAGTTGAGCGCGGGCGAAGCCGCCGGCTGGCAGAACGGGCCGCTGTTCAACACCATCGACCCGATCACCGGGCGGCGCATTCCGGGCTATTACTCGGGCATCACCCAGGTCGATGCGGCCTCGCTGGACCGCAAGGTGCTCGGTGCCTACATCGACGTCGAAGGCCAGATCACCGAGAAATTCCAGGCCGGCGTGGCGGTGCGCACCGAGCACTATTCGGACTTTGGCGACACCACCAACGGCAAGCTGTCGCTGCGCTATGACTTCACCCCACAGATCGCCGCCCGGGCCACTGCCAGTACCGGCTACCGCGCGCCGTCGCTGGTGCAGAGCGGCATGTCCTCATTCAGCGTGCAGGTGGTGGAGCAACCGCCGGGCAGCGGCAACTACGTCGAGGTGCAGCAACGCACCCTGCGCGCCAACAGCCCGGAAGCCCAGGCACTCGGCGGCAAGGCGCTCAAGCCCGAGGAGTCGACCAACTACTCCCTGGGCCTGGTGTGGCGCCCACTGGAAAATGCCTCGGTGACGGTGGACGCCTACCGGATCAACATCAATAACCGCATCACCCTCTCCGACCAATTGCCCGCCAGCGTGGTCTCGCCGATCTTCGCCGGCACGCCCTACGCGAATATCCAGAGCGCGGCGTTCTACACCAACGTGGCCGACACCCGCACCGACGGCGTCGAGTTGACCGGCAACTACCAGTGGGACCTGCAGCAATGGGGCCGCCTGAACCTGAGCAGTGGTTTTGCGCAGAACAACACCACCATCACCGGCTTGCGCGACGTCGGCAATATCAAGGGCTCGCAGATCATCGGGCGCAATACCCAGGGCCTGATCGAAGACGGCACCCCGCAAAACAAGCTGACCCTGAGCGCCAACTGGCTGTATGAAAACTGGGGACTGACCATTGCCCAGCGCCGCTACGGCGAGTGGAAAAGCCTCAACGCCACCAACCCCAACCTCGACCAGACCTACAGCCCGCAATGGGTGACTGACCTGGACCTGTCCTACACCTTCCACAAGGGCGTGAAGGTCTCGGTGGGCGCGATCAACCTGTTCGACTCGCACCCGGACAAGGCTGACGGCGCGCAGCTGTATGGCGTGCCCAAGTACTCGATCACCAGCCCGGAAGGCGCGCAGGGTGCGTTCTACTACACCAGTGTGAGCTACGACTTCTGAGAAGACTGCTGAATGGGTGCTGCTCCAGCAGCACCCGATCACCATTTCCCAGCGACCTCCCCCTATAGGAGCCCGGCTTGCCGGCGATGATGTCCTGCGCAAATGCGCACACCTGAAGGGCCCATCGCCGCCAAGCCAGCACCTACTGGGAGATTCAGTGATGTGGCACATGTCTTGCGATAGCTGCTGGGTATTCAGCTGAATTAAGACTTGCCATGCGCCTGCTTCGATACCTCACCTGGCTTATCTCACCCGTGGCCCTGCTGGCCGTCTGGACGCTGGTGGCCCACCTCGGGATTTTCCCGCGCAACCTGCTGGTACCGCCCGCCCAGGTGCTGCAGACCTTCGAAGACCTGCTGGCCAGTGGCGAGCTGCTCGAACACCTCGGCAACAGTCTGTCGCGCCTGGGCCTCGGCTTTGGCATCGGCTCGCTGTGCGGGTTGGCCTTCGGTGTGCTGATGGCGCTGTCGAAAAACGTCGAGGCGTATTGCGGCCCGCTGTTTCATACCCTGCGCCAGATCCCCAGCATCGCCTTGATCCCGATGTTCGTGCTGCTGTTCGGCATCGACGAAACCTTCAAGATCATCATCGTCGCCAAGACCGCGTTCTTCCCGGTGGCACTGGCCGCTGGCGAAGGTGTACGGGGCATCCCGCGCAGCTATTTCGAAGTGGCGGACGTGTATCGCCTGCGCTGGCCGACTTTTGTGCGCCTGGTGGCCCTGCCCGCTGCGGCGCCGCCGATCATCACCGGCTTTCGCATCAGCCTGACCCGCGCCTGGGTGGTGCTGGTGGCCACTGAATTGCTGGCCGCCGACAGTGGCCTGGGCCAGATGATCGAGATGGCGCGGCAGATGCTGCGCATAGACGTGGTGATGGTCGGCGTGGTGGTCACCGGAGTGATCGGTTTTACCCTCGACTATGCCTTTCGCCGCATCGAACAACGCCTGTTCCGCTGGCAAACCCGCTAGGAGTTCCGATGCTGCCTGTATTGAAAAAAGCCCGTGGGCTGTTGCTGCCGCTGCTGCTGATCCTCGCCTGGGAATATGCCTCTCGCCAGGACGCCGCCGGCGCGTACGCGTTCGTGCCATTGTCGGCAATTGGCTCGGCGCTGCTGGAGATGCTTGGCAACGGCGAACTGCTGGTCAACCTGCTGGCGAGCCTGGCGCGCACCAGCAGTGGCCTGGCTCTGGGCATTCTGTTCGGGGTGACGCTGGGGGTGCTGATGGCGCTGTCCAGCGTGGCCAACCGCTTGATCAGCCCGTTGTTCCATGCGATTCGCCAGGTGCCGATGCTCGGCTGGATCCCGCTGATTGCCATGTGGTTCGGCAATGGCGAGTTCTCCAAAGTGCTGATCGTCAGCCTGGCGGCGTTTTACCCGATGGTGCTCAACACTTACCAGGGCTTCAGCCACGTCGAGCGCCGCTACCGCGAAGTCGGCCAGGTGCTGGTCCTCACCCCGCTGCAGCAATTTACCCAGGTGCTGTTGCCGGCAGCCTTGCCGAGCATCGCCACCGGTGTCCTGCACGCGCTGGCGTTTGCCTGGGTAACGGCGATCGGCAGTGAGCTGTTCCTGTCCTCGGGCGCCGGCCTGGGCAACCTGATGATGAACGCCGAGGCCGGCTCGCGCATGGAAGTCATCGTGCTCAGCGTGCTGTGCATCGGCTTGCTCGGCTACCTGATGACCCTGTTGTTCACCCTGCTGAGCCGCCACCTGCTGCGCTGGCGCAACCTCCGTTGAAAGGCCTCGATATGAATGCAATCGCCCACGCTTCCCTTCATCAACACGTGCAGACTGGCGCCCTGCAGATTCGCGGCTTGAACAAAGCTTATCGAATCGAAGGCCGCGCCTTGCCGGTGCTGCAGGACATCCACCTCGACGTACGCCCGGGTGAATTCGTCAGCATTGTCGGCGCCAGCGGCTGCGGCAAATCCACCTTGCTGCGCCTGATCGTCGGGCTGGAAGCCGAATACGAAGGCGACATCCTGCTCGACGGTAAACGCATCGCGTCCACCAGCCTGGAGCGCGGCATCGTGTTCCAGGACCACCGACTGTTCCCGTGGATGACCGTCAGCCAGAACATCGCCCTGGCGCTGAAAAACCACGCGCTGCCCGCGGCCGAAAAAGACCGCCAGGTCGCCGAACACATCGCCCTGGTCAACCTCAGCGGCTTTGAAAACGCCTACCCGCACCAGCTTTCGGGCGGCATGGCCCAGCGCGCGGCCATTGCCCGGGCGTTGATCAACAAGCCCAAGGTGTTGCTGCTGGACGAGCCGCTCGGCGCCCTCGATGCCCTGACCCGCGTGCACCTGCAGCGTGAGTTGCAACGCATCTGGGTGCAGCAGCGTTGCACGGTGATCATGGTCACCCACGACATCGAAGAAGCGCTGTACCTGGGCGACCGGGTGATCGTGATGGATGCCCATCCGGGACGGATCAAGCATGAAATCCAGGTCGACCTGCCGCACCCGCGCGACCGCGCCTCGCCGGTGTTGCAGGGCTACAAGGAGCAGTTGCTGGAAGAATTGGTCGGGCACTGATCTGTCCTGCCCGCTCCCACATTGGGGGATGCATCGGCCACTGATGCGGCGCAAGGCCCGGCAATTTCAGCCACACCGCCAAAATCCAGGCTTCACACCAATCAAAAATGTGGGAGCGGGCTTGCCCGCGAAGGCGGTGTGTCAGTCGCTGGAAGTGTCGATTGATCCACCGCTTTCGCGAGCAAGCCCGCTCCCACATTGGGGATGCTTTGGCCACTGATGCGGCGCAAGGCCCGGCCATTTCAGCCACGCCGCCAAAAACCCAGGCTTCACACAGATCAAACATGTGGGAGCGGGCTTGCCCGCGAAGGCGGTGTGTCAGTCGCTGAAAATGTCGACTGACACACCGCTTTCGCGAGCAAAGCCACTTCCCCACTCAAGCATCCTCGAGAATCAGATCAGCGCCCTTCTCTGCCACCATCAGCACCGCCGCGTGGGTGTTGCCCGAGGTCACGTTGGGGAAGATCGATGCATCGACGATGCGCAAGCCCTGCAGGCCGTGCACTTTCAAGCGTTTGTCGACCACCGACACCTGCGGGTCCGAGCCCATGGCGCAGGAGCCGCACAGGTGGTAGATCGATCCGCTGTTTTCGCGGAAGTACTGCAGCATCTGCTCATCGGTCTGCACCGCATCGCCGGGCAATACTTCGGCCACGGTGATGCCCTTGAGCGCGGGCGCCTGCATGATCTTGCGCATCAACCGGCTGCCCTGGATCACCTCGTCGATGTCCTTCTCGGTGCTCAGGTAGTTGGGGTCGATCAGTGCCGCGTCCCGTGGGTTTTTCGAGGCGATGCGAATGGTGCCGCGGCTGGTCGGCCGGCACGGGTTGAAGCACAGCAGGAAGCCGGAATACGGCTCGGGCTTGAGGCTGGCCTTGTTGTTTTTCGGGATCTGGTACGACAGCGGATTGAAGTACAGCTGCAGGTTCGGGTCCTTCTGCGCCTCGTTGCCACGAAAGAATCCGCCCGCCTGGTTCACGCTCATGGCCAGCGCGCCCTTGCGGGTCAGCAGGTACTTGAGGCCCAGTTTCAACTGGCCGAACAGCGAGCTGAGTTCGTCGTTCAGGGTCGGGATATTGGCCTTGTAGTAGTAGCTCGCGCACAGGTGGTCCTGCAGGTTCTCGCCCACCGCCGGCAGGTGCTTGACCAGCGGGATCGCATGCTCGGCCAGCAGGTGCCGGTCGGCAACCCCGGACAATTGCAGGATCTTCGGCGTGTCCACTGCACCGGCGCACAGGATCACTTCCTTGCGCGCGCTGAAGGTGCGCGCCACGCCGTGCTGGGTGACGGCAATGCCGGTGGCGCGCTGCTGGTCGTCGAACAGCACGCGGTCGACCAGTGCATGCAGCTCCACCGTCAGGTTCGGCCGGCCCAGCGCCGGGTGCAGGTGCGCAAAGCTGCTGGAGCAGCGTTCGCCGTTGCGGGTGTTGACGTCATACAGGCCGGCGCCTTCGAAGTGCGGGCCGTTGAAGTCGTCGCTGTGGGCGTAGCCGAGCTGTTCGCAGCCCTTGAGGAAGACGTCGCAGATCGGGTGGGTCTGGCCCTTCATCGGCGTGATGCTGATGGGGCCGCTGCCGCCGTGGTACTCGGTGTCGCCCAGCGGGTGATTCTCCAGTTTGCGAAAGTACGGCAATACGTCCGCAAAGCCCCAGCCGTCGTTGCCGTTCGCGGCCCAGTCATTGAAGTCATGGGCCTGGCCGCGCACGTAGATCATCGCGTTGATCGAGCCCGAGCCGCCCTGCACCTTGCCGCGTGGCGCGTAGATTTCGCGCCCGGCCAACTGCTTTTGCGGCTGGCTGTAGTACATCCAGTTGAAGGTCGGGTTGTAATACATCTTGGCGAATCCGACCGGGATCTTGAACCACCAGGAGCTGTCCTTGCCGCCGGCTTCGAGCAGCAACACCGAGTATTCGCCCGAGGCGGACAGCCGGTTGGCGAGGATGCAACCTGCGGCGCCAGCGCCGGCGATGATGTAGTCATATGTCATTCACGGTTACCGCGTAAGTCGTTTTTTTAGCCCTTGGCGGGCGAAGTGTCTTTGACGTCAGCCGGCGTCGGCGCCATTTGCAGGTGCAGGCGCTGACCGCTGTACGGCGTGTGTTTGCGCACCACGTCCATGTTCAGTTCCACGCCCAGGCCCGGCTCGGTGGACGGGATGATGTAGCCGTCCTCCCATTGCAGCGGCTTGGTCAGCACTTCGGCGTGGAAGCCGCCCCAGGTCATGATGCTTTCCTGGATCAGGAAGTTCGGTGTGCAGGTCGCCAGCTGGAAACTCGCCGCCGCGCCAATCGGGCCGTTGTACAGGTGCGGCGCGATCTGCGCGTAGTACGCCTCGGCCATGCTCGCGATTTTCTTGGCTTCGAGCAGCCCGCCGCAGCGCGCCACGTTCATCTGCAGGATCGACGCGCCGCCGGCCTGCAGCAGCTTGAAGAATTCATACTTGGTGGTCAGCCGTTCGCCGGTGGCAATCGGGATGCTGGTCTTGGCCGCGACTTGGGCCATGGCGTCTTCCTGGCCCGGTGGCACTGGCTCTTCGAACCACAGCGGGTCGTATTTTTCCAGGCGCTTGGCCAGGCGGATTGCCGACGACGGCACCATCTGCCCGTGGGTGCCGAACAGCAGGTCGCATTTGTCGCCCACCGCTTCGCGGATCTTGCGGCAGAACGTCTCGCAGCGTTCCAGCACTTCCAGCGAAATCTGGTGGCCGGAGTACGCGGTGTAAGGGCCGGCCGGGTCGAACTTCACGGCGGTGAAGCCTTTGTTCATGTTGTCGATCGCGCATTCGGCGGCCAGGTCCGGGTCGTCGTAGTCGTACTCGCCTTTGCTATTGACCGGGTACAGGTAGGTGTAGGAACGCAGGCGCTCGTTGACCTTGCCGCCCAGCAGCTCGTAGACCGGCTTGTTGGCGGCCTTGCCGATGATGTCCCAGCAGGCCATCTCCAGGCCGCTGACCACGCCCATCATGGTCAGGTCCGGGCGCTGGGTGAAACCGCTCGAGTAGGCCTGGCGGAAGAAGCGCTCGATATGGTGCGGGTCATGGTCGAGCAGGTAGCGCTCGAACACATCCTCGATGATCGGCAGCATGGCCTTGGGGCCGAACGTCGCGGCGTAGATCTCGCCGACACCTTCGATGCCGCAGTCGGTCTTGAGTTTGACGAACAGCCAGTACATGCCACCGATGTGGGGCGGCGGGACGGCAACGATATGGGTTTCAAGGGCGACGATTTTCATCTCAGGCACCTGTCTGGTTGAATTTTTTACGGTTGATTCGGGCGCGCAGCGTCAGGGCCGCAAGGGTGCCGAGCACGCCGATGAAGGCGATGTAGCCGAAATACAGGTTGTAGCCGGCCTTGCCTGGGTAGGTGTCGGTCAGGTAGCCGTTGATCAGCGGGATAAAGGTGTCCGGCAGGTACCCCACCACCGAGACAATGCCGATGGCCAGGCCAGTGATGCGCAGCGGGATGTCGCAGCTGTCGAGAATGGCCCAGTACAGGCCGCGAATCGCGTAGGTCATCAGGCCGATGAAGATCACCGTACCGATCAGCAGGCCCAGGCTGTTGAAGGCCGGGAACACGATCAGCCCGAGCATGGCCAGGGTTACCAGGGCCAGCGCGACGATCAGTACCGAGATATTCGAGAACTTGTCACCCAGCCAGCCGCCGCCGATGCCGCCGATGGGGCGCATCCACAGCTTGATGGTGGTGATGGTGCCGGCCATCACGGCGGTCATGCCGCTGCCTTGCAGGTAGTCCGAGAAGCTGTAGGTGGCCCAGAACATGTGGTAGCCGCAGAACACAATCGCGGTGACCAGCCACAGCTCGGGGATCTTCACCAGGGTCGCCAGGTCGGCGATCAGGTTGAACTTGCCCTTCTCGACCGCTGGCGTTTCAGCCATGGATTTCGGGTCTTTCAACAGCACCAGCACACAGCCGATGGCGATGCAGGTGAAGGAATACAGGTACACCACCTGCTTGAAGCCCTCGCCCGCCGACTCGCCCCGGGTTTCGGTGGCAAAGGCGAACAGGCCCAGGGCCACGGTCGCCAGCAGCGCTTCCACCAGGCCGCGACCGCCATCGAGGATGCCGAAGAAGCGGCCCTGCTCGCTGTGGTGGGCAATCATCTTCACGCGCTTGAGCACCGAGGCCCAGAACGTCAGGCCGGTGGTCAGGCCCCAGCAGCCGAAGATGATCATCAGGCCGGTCATGGACGGCACGCTGGAGTACCACAGGCCCAGCGCACCGGTGGCGACCAGTGAGAAAAAGATCAGGAAGCGCGGCGGCAGCCGGTCCGCCAGCCAGCCGCTGGGCAGGTAGCTGAGCAGAAAGATCGTGCCGAGCATCGAGTACAGGTAGCCCAGTTGACTGTGATTGATCTGGAATACATCGAGCATGGTGGTCTGGTAGACCTGGCGCAGGTAGAGGATCGGGTAGATCGCTCCGGCGGCGAGAACCAGCAACATCAATTGGAAGTAGCGACTGGCAGTGTCGCTGTTTTTTGCCGCGGGCACGGCAGCGGTACCCGGGGCAACGGGTGCAGGCTTGGACATCTTGATGACCTCGGGCACCCACTGTGCGGATGCCCTGATAATTGTTTTTATAGAGGCAGCTGCCAGCCTCAAGCTTCAGGCGGCCAGTAAACCTTGCACGCCTTGACTTGGAGCTTGCAGCTCAACACTTGTAGCTGCTTGGCTAGTACTTCATGACCACCAGGCGGGTCTGGGTGAACTCAAGCATCCCGTGCTTACCGTCATCGCCGCCCAGACCCGAGCGTTTCCAACCGGCGTGGAAGCCCTGGTACGGGTCCGCCGGGGTGCGGTTGACGTACAACTCGCCGGCCTCGATGGCATTCGCCACCTTCATTGCCGTGCGGTAGTTCTCGGTATAGAGCACCGATGACAGGCCGAACTGATGGTCGTTGGCCATCGCCAGGGCTTCGTCGATGTCGCGGTACTTGAGCACCGGCAGCACCGGGCCGAAGATTTCCTCCTGGATGATCTCCATGTCCTGGCGGCAACCGCTAAGCAAGGTCGGCGGGTAGAAATGCCCCGGGCCGTCTGGCAGTACACCGCCGCTTTCCAGTACAGCACCGGCGGCGACGGCGCGCTCGACCATGGCATGGACAGTCTTTTGCGCGCTGGCATTGACCAATGGCCCCATCAGGCTTGGGTCCTGGGCGCGGTCGCCGAATTTCACCGCGCTGATCCTGGCTTTGAGCAAGGCGAGGAAGCGGTCGTAGACGGCTTCGTGCACGTACACGCGCTCAACCGCCGTGCACAGCTGACCGCAGTGGGTGGTCTTGGAGGCGACGATGGCGCTGGCGGCAGTTTCCAGGTCGGCGTCCGCCTCGATGATCGCCGGGGTCTTGCCGCCCAATTCCAGGGACGGCTTGGCAATATTGGCCTTGCAGTAGTCCAGCACGATGCGCCCGGCATTCACACTGCCGGTGAGCGTAATCAGCCCGACCGCCTTGTGCGTGCAGACGCTGGCGGCGGTGGTGTGGTCCATGGTCAGGATGTTGATCACCCCGGCTGGAATCCCGGCCTTGACCACTGCCCTGGCAATCGCAAACGCCGACAGCGGGGTGTTGTTGCTCGGGCGCACCACCACGGTATTGCCGGCGATCAGCGCCGGGGCGATTTTGCGCAACAGGGTGTAGACCGGGTAGTTGAACGGAATCAGGCAGGCGACGACGCCAATCGGCTCGCGTTGCAGGAACAGGTTTTCGTCCGGGGTATCGCTGGGGATGATCTCGCCTTCGATGCGCCGTGCCCATTCGGCGTGGTAGCGGGTGATCTGCGCGGCGTAGCGCGCTTCGTTGCTGGCGTCGCTGAGGCTTTTGCCCGACTCGCTGGCCAGCGCAGTGCCGATGGCCTCGGCGCAGGCATCCAGGGCATCGGCGAATGCCCGCAGGTGTTCGGCGCGTTCGATGCTGGTGAGTTTGCCCCAGGTTTTCTGCGCGACAGCCGCGGCATCGACGGCGGCAATCGCCTCATCGGCGGTGGCGGCACTGACATGGCCGACCACGGTTGCAGTGGCCGGGTTATACACGGCGATCAGAGCATCGCTGGCAGGTTCGACAAAGTGACCGTTGAAAAAATTGCGCTCGAGTTGCATGTGGTTCGCCCAACGTTGTTGTTATCCGAGTGACATGCAGTTTTGTCATCGGCCAGCCGTTGGACAAACGATTTATTGCGCGGGGTAACGTGCGAAAAACGCAGGTTAGTCGGTTTTACACCTCACAGGCCGCGTTGGCGCAGCCACTGCAGGAAGCCCTTCTTGGCCGGCACCACCGGTGCCTCCTGGGTCAAGGCCTGCGCGGCGTGGACGCGGAAATCCAGCAGCGCCTTCATGGCTTCGCTGATGTCATGGCGCGCATCCAGGCACGGTTTCAAGTATTCCTTCTCGATGCGGTACAGGGTGCAAAAGGTCTTCGCCGAAAAGTCGGCCAACGCGGCCTCATCCGACAGGATCCCCGCCTCGCCAATCACTTCGCCCGGGCCCATGCGCCCGGCTTCGAATTTGCGACTGCCCTTGGTCAGCATCACCGAGACCACCCCCGACTCGACGATAAACAAATGATCGCTGACCTCCCCGGCTGGCAGGATCATCTCGCCGGCGCGGTAAGTGTGCAGGGTCATGTTCTGGCTGAAGGTGTCTTTCTCCTCCTGGCGCAAGGTCGAGAAAATCGACGAACGCTCCAGCAACGCCCGCGCGGCGGACATGGCCGGTGGCGCGCCGCTTTCCGTGGCCGACAGCAACCCCACGCCCGCCGCCTGCAGGTGCCGGAACGCCAGGTCGTAGAGCTGGTTGCGCACCTCGCGCTTGAGGGCCATGGCCGGCACGAACCCGCTGATTTCATACTCGACGCCGCCACTGGCGGAGGTCTTGAACGCGACGCTCGGCGCGGGCGTCGCCAGCAGCGGCCGGCAGCCCTGCATTGCGCGCTCGAGTGCTTCGATCACGGTTTGCGGGCGTGCATGGGGGCTCACCTGCAGGCTTACCGCGAGGCCGAACATGTCCGCCGGGCGCGAGAAATTGATGATCTTGGCCTTGGCCGCCAGCGAATTGGGGATCACCGCCATGCTGCCCTGGGAGGTTTGCAGGCGCGTGGCGCGCCAGTCGATATCGGTGACGCGGCCTTCGGTGCCGTCAATCGAGATCCAGTCATCGATCTGATAGGGCTTGGTGGTGTTGAGGACGATCCCGGAAAACACATCGCTCAAGGTGCTTTGCAAGGCCAGGCCGACAATGATCGCCACCGCCCCGGACGTGGCGAGCACGCCTTTGACCGGCAGGTCGAGCACGTAGGCCATCGCGGCGATGATCGCGATCAGGAAAATCACCGCGCCCATCAAATCCTGCAACAACCGCCCGGTATGCCCGACCCGTTGCATCATCACGGTGCCCAGCAACACCGTCAGCGTGCGCGCCGCAAACAGCCACCAACCGATCTGCAAGGCCGTGGCGGCCAGGTGCAAGGCGGTGTTGTCGGTGTAGGGCGCGAGTTGCATGGGGTTCATGCCGTCGTTGAACAGCACGGCGCTAAACACCGCGAAGATCGCCAGGCGCGCGGCGAGCTTCCAGTTGGCGAGATTGGCGGAGATCAGGCGCCACACGGCGATGTCGATAAAGATCAGCGCCACGGCGCACAACATCGGGTGATCAGCGATAAATGAGGGCATCCAGGCGACTCCAGGGCGAATGACGGGAAGATCGCATGAAATCGGAACGCTGGAAACAAAATGTGGGCGCTGGCATGCCTGCGATGCAGGCGCCTCGGTGTATGCGTTACACCGCGCTGATGCTATCGCCGGCAAGCCAGCTCCCACAGGGTTTTGCAGCGGGTCGTCAGGCGTGCATCTGCCCGAACTTGCCCGAGTGGAAATCCGCAAACGCCTGATGGATTTCCTGCTCGGTGTTCATCACGAACGGGCCGTGGCCGACGATCGGTTCGTCGATGGGCTCGCCGCTGAGCAGCAGCACCTTGGCGTCGTCATTGGACTCCAGGGTGAGTTGGCTGCCATCACGCTCGAACAACGCCAATTGGCCTGGGCGCGCAACCTCTTCGCCGTTGATCAACAGCGTGCCGCTGAGGATCACCAGGGCGGTGTTACGTCCTGCGTGCAGCGCCAATGTCACGGGTTTGCCGGCGTTGAGGCGCAGGTCCCACACGTCGACCGGGGTGAAGGTGCGTGCAGGCCCACGGGAGCCGGCAAACTCACCGGCGATCAGGCGCAGGTGCCCGGCGTCGTCGGGCAGCGGCAGCACCGGGATGTCACCGTCGACAATCGTCTGGTAGCCCGCGTCGGCCATTTTGTCCTTGGCCGGCAGGTTGACCCACAGTTGCACCATCTCCATCACCCCGCCGCTGCGGGCAAAGGCTTCGGAATGGAACTCTTCGTGCAGGATGCCCTTGGCGGCCGTCATCCATTGCACATCGCCAGGGCCGATCTTGCCGCCGGCGCCGGTGGAATCACGGTGCTCGACTTCACCGTCATAGACGATGGTCACGGTTTCAAAGCCGCGATGCGGGTGTTGCCCGACGCCACGACGTTGCTCGGTCGGGGTGAAATCCGCCGGGCCGGCGTGGTCCAGCAGCAGGAATGGGCTGATGTGTTTGCCCATCGAATCGTAGGAAAACAGCGTGCGCACCGGAAAGCCGTCGCCGACCCAATGGGCGCGCGGGCTGGTGTAGATGCCGATCAACTTTTTCATGGTGGACCTCCAAAGTGAATACACCATAAGTCCACAAAGTGTTGAGTACTAGCCGGCAAAAGCAGCCCTGAACGTCCTATGTATAGGACAATCCCTTGACCGGACGTTGGCGCAGCAGGTGGAAAGCCACGAATGCCGTCAACGCAAAACACGCCTGGATGATGATCATCGGCGTGGCACTGCCGTCGCGCCAGTGGCTCAGCAAAAGGCCGCTGCCGGTCGCGCCGAACATCTGCGCAAAGCCCATCAGCCCCGCGGCCAAGCCGGCGCGGTGCGCGTTGGGCATCACCCCGCCGGTGACCGCACCGGGCAGTACCAGGCCACCGCCAAGGGTCACCAGGGCAATCGGAATATCCAGGCCCAGCACAGACAGGCCGAACACCGCATAAATGCCCATGGCCGCGATACCGCCGATGGCCACCAGCGTCACGCCCATCGCTACAATCCGCTGCGGTCCCAGGCGCAGGATGTTTCGCCGCGTATAAGTGGAGCCGACGATCAGCATCGACACGATCAGGCCGAAATTGATGCCGTACTCCAGGCTGCTGAAGCCGAGCAGGTTGATAAACACCGCTGACGACCCGGCGATCACCGCAAACATGGCGCCATAGGTGCACGCCAGGGCCACGGCGAACGCGCGGTACTGGCGGCCCTTGAGCAAATCCAGGTACTGCCCGCCGAGGGTGCGCCAATGGCCGGCCTTGGGGTCGAGGTAGTGGTTGCTTTCGCGAAAAAACACCAGGGCCAGCAGCAACACCACGCTGCCAATCACCAGCGCCAGCAGGATCGGTGCGTGCCAGCCCAGCAGTTTGATCAGCAGGCCGCCAACCATCGGCGCCACCACAATGGCGTAGAGCATGCCGATCATGGTCAGCGCCAGGGCCGGCCCCGCTTCGGCCTTCCACACGTCACGCACCACCGTGCGCGCCAATACCAGTGCAGCGCAGGCGCCAAGGCCCTGCACCACGCGGGCCGCGATAAATTGCTGGATGTCGCTGACCAGCAGCATCGACAAGGTTGCCAGCACATACAGCACCAGCCCGCCGATCAGCACAGGACGGCGGCCGATGCGGTCCGACAGCGGCCCGAACACCAGTTGGCCCAGGCCGAATGCGGCGACAAACGCCGACAGCGCCATCAATGCCGAACCCGGCGGTGCGACCAATGCCTGCTCGATCACACCCAAGCCGGGGATGATCAATTGGGTCGAGACTTCACCCAGGGCCGTCAGGGCAACCAATAAAAACAGCAAGCTTCGCGAGGGTGCCGGGGCGTTTGCCATGGGGAATATCCGGGGGCTGGATTAATTTATATTTCGACCATAATATGAGTAAAAAATTATGTCCATAATTTTTTCCCCAACAGGTTTTCCCCGGAGCCCGCCATGCACCCTCTCCCCCTGCGTCTTCTCACGCCCCTGGCCCTGATGATCGTCATCAGCGGCTGCAACAGCAAAGCCGACACCGCCGCCGAGGTGCCCCCACCGCGCCCGGTTCTCGCCGCCAAGGCCGAGGCTGCCGGTACGCAGCAGAACGCCTACACCGGCGTGGTCGCGGCGCGTACCGAGAGTGACCTGGGTTTCCGCGTCAGCGGCAAGGTCATCGAGCGCAAGGTCGACCCCGGCCAGCACGTGTCCCGTGGCGATACCCTGCTGGTGCTGGACATCGGCGACTTCGAGCTGGCCCTGCGCTCGGCCAAAAACCGCGTGAATGCCGCCCAGGCGCAGCTGCGCCAGCGCCGCGATGATGAAAACCGCTACCAGCGCCTGGCTAGTACCGGCGCGGTGTCGCGGCAGATCTTCGACCAGTCGGCCACCAACCTGCGTGTCGCCGAAGCCGAATTGGCCGCGGCGCAATCCGATGCCAGCCAGATTGAAAACCGCCGCACCTACTCCGTGCTCAAGGCTGATGGTGACGGCATCATCACCGACGTGCGGGTAGATCGCGGCCAAGTGGTCGCCGAAGGGCAAATCGTCGCGCGCCTGGCCCATGACGGCGCGCGCGAAGCCATCGTCAATCTCCCGGAAAACCAGCGCGACCTGGCCTCGCAGAAAGCCCTGGCCTTCCCGTTCGGCGCCCCCGACCAGGCGGTGACCGCGACCTTGCGCGAACTCTCGGCCAGCGCCGACCCCGTGACCCGTACCTACCGCGCCCGCTATGTGCTGCACGGCGCTGTCGACCGCTTTGCCCTCGGCTCGACCATCACCGTGCGCCTGCAAGGCGACGGCCAGGCCCAGCAAACCCGCGTGCCGATCGGCGCACTGCAAGATGCAGGGCAAGGCACTGGCGTGTGGCTGATCGGCGCTGATGACAAGGTCAGCTTCGCCCCGGTGAAAGTCGCCAGCCTCGGCCAGGAGGATGCCCTGCTCGACAGCGGCGTGGCCCCCGGCCAAACCATCGTCGCCCTCGGCGCGCACCTGCTGCACAGCGGCGACGCCGTGCGCCTGCTGCCCGCCCAGGTATTGGCCCTCAACCGCAAACAGGACCACTGAGCATGCGCGGGATCAACCTCTCCGAACTGGCGGTCAAGCACCGTGCGGTCACGCTGTTTCTGATCATTGCGATCCTCGCCGCCGGGATCTTCTCGTTCGGCAAACTGGGGCGCGCCGAAGACCCGTCGTTTACCGTCAAGGTCATGACCATCACCGCCGCCTGGCCCGGCGCCACGGCCCAGGAAATGCAGGAGCAAGTCGCTGACCGCCTGGAAAAACGCCTGCAGGAACTCGACTACTACGACCGCGTCGAGACCATCGCCCAGCCGGGTTTTGTGTCGATGCGCATGACCTACAAGGAGTCCACGCGCCCCAGCGAAATCCAGGACCTGTTCTACCAGACGCGCAAAAAGCTCAGCGATGAAGCGGCGAAACTGCCCAAGGGCGTGATCGGGCCGTTTTTCAACGATGAATATTCCGATGTGTACTTTGCCCTGTACGCCCTGGAAGCCGAGCACCTGCCCCATCGGCAACAGGTGCAGATGGCCGAAGACCTGCGCCAGGGCCTGCTCAACCTGCCGGGCGTGAAGAAGGTCAATATCCTCGGCGAGCAGGCCCAGCGGATCTTTGTCGAGTTTTCCTACGAACGCCTGGCGACCCTGGGTATCAAGCCGGACCAGATCTTCGCCGCCCTCGCCGCGCAAAATGCCGTGGCACCGTCGGGCTTTGTGGAAACCGCCGGTGCGCGCGCCTATATCCGTATCGACGGCGCGTTCGACAGCCTGGCGCTGATCGAAAACGTGCCCCTGGAAGTCAACGGCCGCGTGCTGCGCATCGCCGACGTGGCCACCGTCAGCCGCGGCTATGAGGACCCGCCCAGTTACCGCATCCGCCACCAGGGCGACCCGGCGCTGATGCTCGGCGTGATCATGGAGAAACACTGGAACGGCCTGGAACTGGACAAGAGCCTCAAGGCCGAGGAAGCCAGAATCCAGGCGGACCTGCCGCTCGGCGTGAACTTCGCCAAAGTCTCCGACCAGGCAAAAAACATCAGCCTGGCGGTGAACGAATTCATGCTGAAATTCTTCGTCGCCCTGGCGGTGGTCATGGTGATCAGCCTGTTGGCGCTGGGCTTTCGCGTCGGCCTCGTGGTGGCCGCTGCGGTGCCCCTGACCTTGTCGGTGGTGTTTGTGATCATGCTGCTTACCGGGCGCGAGTTCGACCGCATTACCCTCGGCGCGCTGATCATTTCCCTCGGGTTGCTGGTGGATGACGCGATCATCGCCATCGAGATGATGGTGGTGAAACTCGAAGAAGGCTTCGACCGCATCCACGCGGCCACCTTCGCCTGGAGCTCGACAGCCGCGCCGATGCTGACCGGTACGCTGGTGACCATCATCGGCTTCCTGCCCGTGGGCTTCGCGCGTTCCGGCGCCGGGGAATATGCCGGCAATATTTTCTGGATCGTCGGCTTCGCGCTGATTTCGTCGTGGCTGGTGGCGGTGGTGTTCACGCCGTATCTGGGAGTGAAGTTGCTGCCGCAGATCAAGCCGGTACCCGGCGGCCACGACGCGATTTATGCCGGGCGTTACTACCAGAAACTGCGCACCCTGGTGCAAACCTGCGTGCAGCGGCGCTGGCTGGTGACGGGACTGGTGGTGGCGGCGTTTGTGTTGTGCGTGCTGGGCATGGGCGTGGTGAAGAAGCAGTTCTTCCCCAACTCTGATCGGTCCGAGTTGATTCTTGAGGTGTACATGCCGCCCGGCAGTGCCTTCAAGAGCACCGAGGCGGTGGCCGCGCAGCTGGAAAAAGCGCTGCTGCAAGAGCCGCAGACCCACCTGGTGGACACCTACGTGGGCGGCGGCGCGCCACGCTTTTTCCTCTCGCTGAACCCCGAACTGCCGGACCCGGCGTTTGCCAAACTGATCGTGCAGACCCCGGACTCCCACGCCCGCGACGCACTGAAATTGCGCATGCGCGAGCGGATTGCCGCAGGTGAGTTTCCAGCGGCACGGGTGCGCGTGACGCAACTGCTGTTCGGTCCGCCGGTGCCGTTCCCGGTGGTGTTTCGCGTCAGCGGCCCGAACCTGGATGTACTGCGCGGGGTGTCTGAGCAGGTACGCAAGGTCGTCGCCGCGAATAAGCTGACCAAGGACGCGTTCCTCGATTGGGGCGAGCGCACCAGCGGCTATCGCCTGGTCCTCGATCAGGACCGCCTGCGCCTGCTCGGCTTCACGCCGAACGAGGTCAAATCACAGCTCAACGCCTTGCTCAGCGGCAACCCGATCACCGAGGTGCGCGAAGGCAACCGCACGGTGTCGGTAGTCGCCCGCGCCCAGGGCAACCAGCGTGAGAACCTCGGCAATCTCAACAACATGACCCTGACCAACAGCGCGGGCACTTCGGTGCCGCTGGCCCAGGTAGGGCATTTCCAGGCGGTGATGGAAGAACCGATCCTCAAGCGCCGCAACCGCGCGACCACCGTGGAAGTACGCGCCGACATCATCGACGGCGTGCAGCCGCCCGACGTGGAAATGGCCGTGTACAAAGACCTGCAGCCGCTGATCGCGCAGCTGCCTGCCGGTTACCAGATCGACATCGGTGGCCCGGTAGAAGAAAGCGCCAAGGCCAACGTCGCGCTCGCGGCGCTGTTCCCGATCATGATCCTGCTGACCCTCACGGTGATCATGTTCCAGGTGCGCTCGTTTGGCGTGATGTTCATGGTCTTCGCCACTGCCCCTCTGGGCTTGATCGGCGCGGTGCCGACCTTGCTGCTGTTCAACCAGCCGTTCGGGTTTAACGCGATCCTGGGGCTGATCGGGATCGGCGGGATCCTGATGCGCAACACGCTGATCTTTACCGACCAGATTCGTCAGAACCAGGACCACGGCATGCCGATTCGCGAGGCGATCATCGAAGCCACCGTGCGCCGTGCGCGGCCCGTGATATTGACGGCACTGGCGGCGGCACTGGCGTTCATTCCACTGACGCTGTCGGTGTTCTGGTCGTCCCTGGCGTATGTGCTGATTGGTGGGGTGCTGGTAGGCACGGTGTTGACGCTGTTATTCCTGCCGGCACTCTGCAGCCTGGTGCTGGGCCGGGAGAAGACAACTGCCGCTGAAACATCCCACCTGACTGCCGGATAAGCACTACAGATATCACTTAAAAACCGCTGCAAAGTCCCTCGCCTGATCACACAGTGCGAGGGATTGCAGATGTTTTTTTTCGATAGCCCCGCCGTTTTGGTGGGGGCGCCTTGATCAACGCCACCAGCCAAACCATCGGCCTCCTGCTGCTGACGGCCATGGATGCCAAGACGCGTGACGTCGAAGCCGTGCTCAGCGACTTCAGGCGCTGCCTCAATTCCTACGAAACCTTGGCGCAAAGCGTCCTCAGCTCTTCGGCGCTGGATGTCGAGCAGGTATTCAAGGTCGGCCGTGACTACGACGACCATCAGCGCCTGCACGCCCATGCCGTCAGTCAACAGCAGCACACCCTTTACCAACGCCAGTACGACTACGACAAATCCGGCAACCTCACCCGCCTGCTCGACACCCGCAAAGGCAAACACCACTACCACTACGACCCCCTCGCCCGCCTGACCCGCGCTGACCATTCACAGGATGTACAAGAACGCTTCGGCCACGACCCGGCCGGTAACCTGTTGATGCAAGACCGTCCCGGTCCGGACATCGTCGCCGGCAACCGGCTGATGATCCAGGGCGACCGCCATTACGACTACGACGCCTTCGGCAACCTGATTCGCGAACGACGTGGCCGTGCGCACGCGCTGATCACTGAATACCGCTACGACTGCCAGCATCGGTTGATCGGCATCACTCAGCCCAACGGGCAAACCGCGAGCTACCGCTATGACCCGTTTGGACGGCGGATCAGCAAAACCGTTGATGACATAACCACGGAGTTTTTCTGGCAAGGCGACAAGCTGATTGCCGAGCATCACGCGGATCGGCATCGCAGCTATCTCTACGAACCCGACAGCTTTCGGCCGCTGGCGTTGCTCGAGGGCTTCGGCCCAAAAGACACCAAGGCCTATCACTACCAACTCGACCACCTGGGCACCCCACAGGAACTCACCGCACCGGATGGCGAAATCGTCTGGTCCGCGCATTACCGTGCCTACGGAGAAATCAGCCGCCTAGACGTCGGAAAAGTCGACAACCCGCTGCGCTTCCAAGGCCAGTACTTTGACCAGGAAAGCGGGCTGCACTACAACCGCCATCGCTACTACAATCCGGATGTTGGCCGCTACCTGACGCCGGACCCGGTGAAGCTGGCGGGTGGACTTAACAGCTATCAGTACGTACCCAACCCTACAGGGTGGGTAGATCCGCTGGGACTAAGTTGTAAGAGTGGTGCGTGTCCTGGTAAAAACGTTGATCCCAATCAAAAGAAAGAGGTATCCGAAGGAGTCTTACATAAGCATGAAAATTCTGGCGGGCATCTGATCAGGAAACACGTAGAACAGACCGATGCGCAATTAGTTGAAAGGCTTAATACGGAGCCGCACATACCAGCGGCATCGACATTCAAAACACTAGAGGAAGCGGATGCTATTGTGTCTATAAGTTTGGTCTCTCGCCAGAAGGAGATTTCCAAATTTCTAGCAGGAACAAAAAACAAACATATTATTAGAGAACACTCCACCCAAACAGTGGGGCTGAGCGTTATAAGAGGTACAACAGAGTCGATTCCTGTCCATAAGTTTATGTTAGTTTTGATTCGAAAACCTGAAATGCCAGACGGCTACCTATTACTGACTGGATATCCCATAGAAAAATGAATAACCAACTAACTGAACTTCAGCAATTCTTTGGCGCCTATTTTAACCAAGACTGGCCAGAGGATCATGCCTCAGCCGACGAGGTCATTGACACCTTTTTACTAGACTCATCGAAAGAAGTTATCTCTGCGGTAAGGTGTGAAATCCTGGATCTAATTGCCTCTTACAAAAACGAGTCAGACTTTCAAGACAACCTGCTGCACGAGCAATATTGCTACTATTACTACCCCAGTCAATGGGCATCCGGACCACTATGGCTGAACCATGTTGTTCGTAAGTTCGATAACTACTTACTCGAAAAATAAAACAAACCAGAATACTCATATAGGGGAAGTAGTGAAGCGTTTAAACGCTGATCACCGCGAGCGCGCGTGCTCACGTTGGGCCGCGAAGCGGCCCCAGTGCAGGCAGTGGGTACTTTCAGGTAAATCAGTATTTGTCGATTCTGGGGCTGCTGTGCAGCCCCACGCAGGGCAAGCCTGCTCACCACAAAAGAGAGTCGCTCAGCGGAAAATCAGCGCTTCGACAGCTCCATAATCATCCGGCTCAGCAGATAAATACGCGGCGCCACGCTTTCCACTTCCGCGTATTCCTCCGGTGTGTGGATATTCCCGCCGACGATCCCAAACCCATCCAGTGTCGGGGTGCCCACGCCGGCGGACAGACTCGCATCCGCCGCGCCACCACTGCCTTCAATTGTTAGCTTCTTGCCCAACTCCCCATAGATGCCCTGGGCAATCGCGACCAGTTTGTCCGACTCCGGCGTCTGCGGCATCGGTGGCAGGCCCCGCAACAGGCTGGTCTTCACTTCGGTGTCGGGGATCAGCTTGTTCGCCGACACTCGCGCGAGGTCTTTTTCGATCCGATCAAACTCTTCCGGCAGCGCCGCGCGTACATCCGCCTTGGCCGTGGCCTGGTCGGGGATGACGTTGACGCGGTCGCCGGCCTTGAGCACGGTGAAGTTGATGGTGGTTTTCTTCTCTTCGTCACCCAGCTTGCCCAGTTGCAGGATCTGGTGCGCGGCTTCCATGGCGGCGTTGCGCCCCAGTTCCGGCGCGACGCCGGCGTGGGCGGCCTTACCCTTGACTTCGACCACGGCGGTGGCGCTGCCTTTGCGCCATACCACCAGGCCATCCGCTGGGCGGCCAGGTTCGAGGTTGAGGGTCACGTCGTGGGCCTTGGCGGTTTTGCGGATCAGGTCCGAGGCGGCGTCGGAACCGGTTTCTTCGCTGGCATCGAGCAGGAAGGTGATCTGCGCGTAGTCCTTGAAGCCCTGGTTTTTCAGGACTTTGAGCGCATAGATGCCGGCGACGATGCCGCCCTTGTCATCCATCACGCCCGGGCCATAGGCGCGGCCGTCCTTGATATGGAACGGGCGCTCGGCGGCCGAGCCTTCCTTGAACACGGTGTCCATGTGCGCCATCAGCAGGATCCTGGCCTTGCCGGTGCCCTTGAGGGTGGCGATCACATGGCTGTTATTGGCGGCCTTGTCCGGCACCAGTTCAATCGTGAAGCCCAGTTGCTTGAGTTCATCAACGGCGATGTCGCGCACTTGGGTCAAGCCCGGCTCGTAGCCGGAGCCCGAGTCGATGTTCACCAGGCGCTCCAGCAGTTTCAGGGCGTCGGCCTTGTACTGTTCGGCGTCTGCCTGGATCTGTTTGTGAGGTTCGGCACTGTAGGCCGGCATTGCGAAGGACAAGGCCAGGGTGGCGGCCAGGAGGGTACGTGGAAAGTTGAAGAGCATGGACCGATCCTTGTTTTTTATTGGGAGGTGCCGCCACACCCTACCCCACTAGATCGATCGCAACCAACTCCCTTGTACGGAACTGACGCGGTTACGCCCACTGCTCTTGGCCTCGTACAACGCCTGGTCGGCGTCGTTCAGCCAACTGGTGGAATCGGCGTGGGCCGAATGATACGGCGCCAGGCCGATGCTCAGGCTGACACGCAGGGTCGGGTCCTGGGCGTAGGCCAGCGCATTGAAGCGATCACGCAAGGCGTCCATGACTTCGGTCGCGCGGTTGAGCGGCATGTCCGGCAGGATCACGCAGAATTCGTCCCCGCCATAGCGCCCGGCCAGGTCAGTGGCGCGCAGGTTCTGGCGCAGCACCTTGCTGAGTTGGCGCAGGACGATATCGCCGGTGACATGCCCGTAGGTGTCGTTGATGACTTTGAAATGATCAATGTCGATCAACGCAATCGCGGCACCCTGTTGCTCGCGGCGGCAGCGTTGGAATTCGATTTCCAGGTGGTCTTTCCAGGCGCCGTGATTGAGCAGGCCGGACAGGCTGTCGGTGCGGCTCAACGCCAGCAGCTCACGTTTGTGGCGGGCCAGCGTCACCGCCTGGCGATAGCAGATCCAGCCGAGGGCCAGCGGGTACAGCATCAGGATCGGCAGGCACGCGTAAAGCTGGGTCTCGGTGGTCACCGCAATAAACGCCGGGGTCAGGATCAGCATCGAGCTGCCAATACCCAGTGCCTGCGCCACCCAGCCCGCGAGCATGAAACGCGGGCCGCCGATGGCCACGTTGTTCATGGTCATCATCGACAGCGTGGTCACGCTGGGCAGTGGATTGAAGTGCATGGCGCCGACCCAGAACCCGCCACAGAAGGAATCGAACAACAGGTTGCGGCGTTCACTGCGCAGCGTTTGGGCGCTGCGCAACGAGAGTTGAAAGGCCACGTGCGGCCACGCGAACGCGTTGATCAGCATCCAGGCCCACAGCCATGCAGGTGGGTTCAGCGGATACATGCCGAACACCACGCAGACGAAACCGAGCGTCAGCCCCAGGGTACGGGATTTGTACAGCCGTGAAGCGAGCGGAAGTCCGTTTCCTTCTGCAGCTGACATGGTGGGGTGAGATCCTGAAGGAATGCCTGGAGTCTATCAGGGCACGGGCAGATCGCCACTACCGCTCATAAGGCTGTCACCGTCAGTGTGCAAAGCCGCGCGCCAGCATCAGCGCCACCCCCAGCAGCAATACTGCCGTGACCCGCTGCAACAGCACTCGGCGCCGGGGATTTTCCAGCACGTGCTTGATGCGTTGACCGAAGTAGCAATACAGGCAGCCGCTGGCAAATTGCAGCAGCAGAAACGTCAGCCCGAGGATGGCGATGTCCGTCATCGAGCTGTGCTCCCCTGCCCCGGCGAATTGTGGGAACACGGCACTGAACATGATGAGGGTCTTGGGGTTGGAAAACCCGGTGAGCAAACCCTTGCCGAACAGGCCGCGCGCGCCGTCCATGGCGCCCACCCGGTCTATCGACACGCCGCCGCTGGTCCACTGCCGGTAGGCCAGGTAAAGGATGTAGGCCACGCCGACCAGCTGGATTCCTTGGGTGACGGCCTGGTTGCCCTTGATCAATTCCGAGAAGCCCACGGCGAAGACCAGGATCGAAATCAGGTAAGACACACTGGCGCCGAGCTGCGCCGGGAGTGAACTGCGCAGGCCGGCCTTCAGGCCCAGGCTCAACAGCAGCAACGTCATGGGGCCAGGGCTGAAGGTCATGGTGGCGCAAAACAGCAGGAAGTAGAGAAACGAAGAAAGCGTCAATGCGCTGGTCATGGCGTGGACCTTGGGTAAGAAGACCTGCAGTCTAGGCAAGCAGCCGTGTACAAGGCAGGTAAAGTAAGGCCTAATCCGCCCTGACTTTACCGGTGAAATCACCAGCAAACACAAGGAAGGTTCATGTTGGTATCCGCCATTGCCTTTGTACCGGGCGTGCCCAAGGTGCAGCAGATCGTCGAGGCGTTCAGCCAGGCCATCGAGCACGGTGAATGGGCGCCCGGCAGCAAGTTGCCGTCGGTGCGTGAACTGACCCAGGTGCTGGGCGTCAGCAAGTTCACCCTCAATGAGGCGCTGGACCGCCTGCGCGGGCGCAACCTGCTCACCTCCAGCCAGGGCCGTGGCTTTTTCGTGGCGATAGACCGCGTGCGCCCGGCCTCGGCAGCCTGGGTCGAACTACTGCCCCAGGACCTGCTCAGCGTGTTGCGACGCCCGCTGGCCACCGCCGGCGGCGATCTGCGCCCCGGCGGCGGCCACTTGCCGGAGGAATGGCTGGACGCCGAGCCGATTCGCCAAGCCATGCGCAGCACCGTGCGTGCGCCCTCGTTGCGCATCGCCGGGCTGGGCACGCCGGCCGGGCTGCTACCGTTGCGCCAGGCCCTGCAACAGAAGCTGCACACGGAAGGCCTGTCGGTGCCGGTGGAACAGATCATCACCACGCCCAACACCGTGCAAGGCCTGGACATGCTCATGCGCCTGCTCGCGCGGCCCGGCGACACGGTGCTGCTGGACGCGCCCTGCTACTTCAATTTCCACGCCAACCTGGCCTTGCATGGGGTCAAGGTGGTGACCCTCGAACGTCGCCCCGACGGTTTCGACTTCACCGCCCTCGAACACCTGCTGGCCGAACACCGTCCCAGCCTGTACCTGACCACCAGCGTGCTGCACAACCCCACCGGCCATTCGTTCAGCCCCAGCCAGGCGTTTCGCCTGCTGCAACTGACCCAGCAGTACCACTGCCATATCGTCGAGGATGACCTCTACGGCGATCTGCACCCCAATCCGCCGCCACGCCTGGCCGCCCTCGCCGGCCTGGAGCAGGTCACCTACCTGTCGGGATTTTCCAAGATTCTCAGTGCCAACGCCCGCGTCAGCTACGTGGTGGCCGCGCCGCAACTGGCGGCCAACCTGACCAATATGAAATTGATGAGCGGCGGCGTGACTTCAGAGCTGTTCGAGCAGATCGTCTACCGCATGCTCAGCGAAGGCAGCTACGGCAAGCACCGCAAGCGCATGGTCCAGCGTTTGATGGAAGCCGGTGGGCGCGTCGAGCAATGGCTCAAGCGCTGCGGTTGCGAGCTGCCAATGGGGTTTGAAGGCGGGATGTTCATCTGGGCGCGGCTACCCGCCGGAGTCGACGGCGAGCAGTTGGCCCAGGCCGCGCTGAAGCAAGGCATGGTGTTGGCACCGGGCACCTTGTTCGGCTACGACCCGGCGCACCGTGATTCGATGCGTTTCAATGTGGCCCACAGTGACGAGCCACGGGTGCAGCAGCTGTTCGAACAGATGCTCAGGGCTTCGCGCGCCCCTTGAGCATGCCGTGATTGACCAGCAGCGTGCGCATCGCATTGCGGGTAATCCCCAGCAAGTCGGCGGTTCGCAGTTGGTTGAAGCCACAGAACGCAAACGCCTCGCGCACGATCAAGTCTTCGATGTCGTGCAGCAAGGTATCCCCCGGCACCTCGAACAGGCGCAGCAGTTGCTCGCGCATCACCTCCTGGGGGATGCGCGGCGCGCTGCTGTTGGCACTCGAATGCAGGGCACTGAGCCCGGCGGAAAACTTCAGGTGGTTGGGCATGATCGGTTTGTCGCCGGCCACCAGCAGTGCCAGGTGCACGACATTTTCCAGCTCGCGGATATTGCCCGGCCACGGATAATCGAGCAGTGCCTGGGTGGCGGACTCGGAGAGCATCGGCTCGGCGATTTTCAACTTGGCGCTGTACAGCCGGCGAAAGTGCTCCACCAACGGCAGGATATCCAGTGGCCGTTCGCGCAGCGGCAGCACCTGCACCTGGGCAACGTTGATGCGGTAAAACAGGTCGAGGCGGAAATTGCCCGCTTCCACGGCTTGCTCAAGGTCGATGTTGGTGGCGGTCACCAGGCGGATATTGATCTTGATCGGCTTGCGCGAACCGACGCGCACCACCTCCTGTTCCTGCAACACCCGCAGCAACTTCACTTGCAAAGGCAGTGGCAGGTCGCCGATCTCATCGAGAAACAGCGTGCCGCCATCCGCCTCTTCAAACCAGCCGATGCGCCGCCCGGACGCCCCGGAAAACGAACCGGCTTCGTGACCGAAAAACTCACTCTCGGCAAGGTTCTCGCTGATCGCGCCGCAGTTCACCGGCACAAAAGCGCCGGTGCGCCCGCTGGCACTGTGGATGTAGCGCGCCACCAACTCCTTGCCGGTACCGGTCTCGCCATTGATCAACACCGGCGCTTCGCTGGGCCCGACACGCTTGAGGTAGTCGAGCAATTGCAGTGAGCGCGGGTCGGAAAACACCAGGGCCTTGGCGCGAATCGACAGCGGATCCTTTTCGCCCTGTGGCAAGGTCAGGATCGGCGTGGGGTGCCCGTGGGGACGGCTCATGAACAATTTCCCGGCGGCGAGATAAACAAACTAGCGGCGACTTTACCCAGCGACACATATAACTAGAAATATTAAAAATTCATTAGCACATAACCGTTTATCGGCAACGCTGCGAAATAGAGCCTGTGGTGCCGGCAATTTTGCCTCGTCGTGTATCTCCTTATCGCCAGATACACTGCAATACAAAGGGCACAAGGCAAGCGCGCCGACACTGGCTAGACTGCCGCCCAAGAGTATTTAACGAGGAAGGCAGCATGGACCATGTCGATCACATCCTGATCGTCGATGACGACCGCGAGATCCGCGAACTGGTGGGCAATTACCTGAAAAAAAACGGCATGCGCACCACCGTGGTCGCCGACGGCCGCCAGATGCGCAGCTTCCTCGACACCACCCCTGTCGACCTGATCGTGCTGGACATCATGATGCCCGGCGACGACGGCCTGCAGCTGTGCCGCGAGCTGCGAGTGGGCAAGCACAAGGCTACGCCGGTGCTGATGCTCACCGCGCGCAACGATGAAACCGACCGCATCATCGGCCTGGAAATGGGCGCTGACGATTACCTGGTCAAACCCTTCGCCGCCCGCGAGTTGCTTGCACGCATCAACGCAGTGTTGCGGCGCACGCGGATGCTGCCGCCGAACCTGGTGGTCAGCGAAACCGGGCGCTTGATCCGGTTTGGCCGTTGGCGCCTGGACACCACCGCGCGCCACCTGCTCGATGAAGACGACACCCTGGTGGCGCTGAGCGGCGCCGAATACCGCCTGCTGCGGGTGTTCCTCGACCACCCCCAGCGAGTGCTCAACCGCGACCAGTTGCTCAACCTGACCCAGGGCCGCGATGCCGACCTGTTCGACCGCTCCATCGACCTGTTGGTGAGCCGACTGCGCCAGCGCCTGCTGGATGATGCGCGCGAGCCGGCCTATATCAAGACCGTGCGCAGCGAGGGTTATGTGTTCTCCCTGGCGGTGGAAATCCTCGGGGCCGATCAATGACCTTCAGACTCGGCTGGCCACGCACCCTGGCGTCGCAGTTGTCGCTGATCTTCCTGATCAGCCTGGTGTGTGCCCATGGCCTGTCCTTCAGTGCGCAGTTCTACGAGCGCTATATCAGCGCGCGGACTGCCATGCTCGGCAACCTGGAAAACGACGTGTCGACCTCGGTGGCGATCCTCGACCGCCTGCCCGCCAACGAACGCGCGGCCTGGCTGCCGCGCATCGACCGGCAGAACTACCGCTACCTGCTCAACGCCGGCGAGCCCGGCGAGCCGATGCGCAACGATGACATCCCGATGGCCGCCACCTCGATCGCCGAAGCCCTGGGCGAACAGTACGCCCTGACCTTTCGCACGATCCCTGGGTTGCAGAAGCACTTCCAGGCGCACCTGACCCTGGCCGATGGCAACCCGATCACCCTCGACGTGCGTCCCGCCGCCCTGCCCGTGGCCTACTGGCTGCCGGTGGTGCTGGTGCTGCAACTCGCGCTGCTGCTGGGCTGTACCTGGTTTGCCGTGCGCCTCGCCATCCGCCCGCTGACCCGCCTGGCCCGCGCCGTGGAGACCCTCGACCCCAACGCCCATCCGACGCCGCTGGATGAACACGGCCCGACCGAAGTGGCCCACGCGGCCGCCGCGTTCAACGCCATGCAGCAGCGCATCGCCGAATACCTCAAGGAACGCATGCAGATCCTGGCGGCGATTTCCCACGACCTGCAAACCCCGATCACGCGCATGAAACTGCGCGCCGAGTTCATGGAGAATTCGGCTGATCGCGACAAACTCTGGGGTGATCTCAGCGAAATGGAGCACCTGGTGCGCGAAGGCGTCGCCTATGCCCGCAGCGTGCACGGCGCCACTGAAGCCAGCCACCGCATCCACCTCGACGCCTTCCTCGACAGCCTGGTGTTCGACTACCAGGACATGCACAAGCAGGTAAGCCTCAGCGGCAAAAGTGCGGTGGTGCTCGACACCCGTCCCCACGCACTGCGGCGGGTGCTGGTCAACCTGGTGGACAACGCCCTCAAATTTGCCGGCGCCGCGCAATTGGAAGTCGGCTCGACGACCGAGGGCGAGCTGTCGATCAAGGTGTTGGACGACGGCCCCGGCATCGCCGAAGACGAACTGGTGCAGGTCATGCAACCGTTCTACCGCGTGGAAAGCTCACGCAACCGTGGCACCGGCGGCACCGGGCTGGGGCTGGCGATTGCCCAGCAACTGGTCGTGGCCATTGGCGGTTCGCTGACCTTGAGCAACCGCCCGGAAGGCGGGTTGTGCGCGCAGATCAAGATCAGCTTGTGAGATACCCCAGCAGGCCTGCCGCGCCGATGCGATCGCCGGCAAGCCCGCGCCTACAGAAAAAACGTCAGTTCGCCGCCGTAGACGGCTCCAACTGCCGCTGCGCCAACCAGATCTCTTCCTGCAACCACTGGCTGAACACCTGCAACTGCGGCAAATCCGTCTGCTCCGGCCGCGTCACCAGCCAATAGGACTGATGCCCCTCCACATGCACGTTCAGCACCTGGGTCAACTGCCCCGATGCCAACTCCGCCGCGACCATATGCCAGTCGGCAATGGTGATCCCCAACCCATCGGTGGCCGCGCGAATGGCCAGGTCCAGCAGGTCGAATTCATACCCGCCCTGGGTATCCACACCGTGGATGCGCGCCGCGTCCAGCCAGTGTTTCCAGGTCAGATAGCGCTGGTCTTCGCTGGCCAGCACATGCAACAAGGTCATGCGGTTGAGGTCCACGCCTTCGTCGCTGCACTCACGGGCATACAGCGACGGCGCGCACACGGCGATATGCCGCTCCTGTATCAGCAACGAACTGTCGAGGCCATCCCATTCGCCGTTGCCAAACCGAATCGCGCAATCCAGCGTGCTGGTCTGCGCCAGGCTGTCCTGCAAACAGGTGGTGATGCTCAGTTCCAGCTCCGGATGGGCCTCGCGCAGGCGGCCCAGGCGGGGCATCAGCCAGCGGCTGGTGAAGGTCGGCGGCGCGTTGACGTGCAACCGGTTGGAATGGGTTTTCTGCTGGATGCTGCGCACCGTCAACTCGATCTTGTCGAACGACTGGTGCAGCGCGCGCAGCAACACGCGCCCGGCGCTGGTCAGTTCGAGGTGATGGTGACGACGCTCCAACAAGTTCTCGCCCAGTTGCTCTTCCAACTGCCGGACCTGGCGGCTGACCGCGCTCTGGGTCACGTTCAGCAGCTCGGCAGCCCGGGTAAAACTGCCGGTACTGCCGGCCACTTCGAAAGCCTTGAGGGCATTGAGCCCGGGCATTTTGCGTTTCATGGGAAGCACTCGAGGACGACTGACGAGGCGCCAAGCATCCCATGAGCCAGCAGTTTTTTCCTAGCCAACATGATTTTTTGTATCGCGCAGCAACGATCGCCACGCCAGCGGCGCGTCTATCTCGACACACCGCCACCGCCACGCCGACTAACATGCGTTTAAGGAACGTTTAACCGCTGAATTTATCGTTTGTCGATCGTCGCACCGATGACAAAACTGCGGGCATCTCTAATAAAAACAACATGAGAGCAGCCCCATGTCCGATTCCAACGTTTTAGCGACCCTGGACGGTAACGCGCCGCACCCGGCCGTCGAAGCCCTGTGCAATCAGGTGCAAAGCGGCGAGATCAACCGCCGGCAATTCCTGCGCACCGCCGCCCTCCTTGGCATCACCGTGGCCAGCGCCAGCAGCTTTATCGGCACAACCCTGCTCGGCAACGATGCCCAGGCCGCCGACGGTACGCTGGCCCGCCAAGGCGGCAGCCTGCGTTTTGCCTGCGCGATCCAGGAAATCCAGGACCCGATGCTGATCACCTGGATCGAGGCGTCGAACCTGCTGCGCAATGCGCTGGAATACTTGACCTGGGTCGACGCCGACAACATCACCCACCCGTACCTCGCCGAAAGCTGGAGCCCGTCCGACGACCTCACCACCTGGACCTTCAACCTGCGCCAGGACGTGAAGTGGAGCAACGGCGACAGCTTCAACGTCGACGATGTACAGCACAATATCCAGCGCTGGATCGCCGCCGACTCCAAGTCGGTCAACCGCACGGCGTTCCAGGACATCAAGGCCTTCGAAAAAGTCAGCGACTACCAGTTCCGCCTGCAACTCAAGCGGCCGATCCTGGCGATCCCGGAGATGCTCAACGCGTTCACCTGCGCCATGGTCCACCGCAGCTTCAAGGCTGGCGATGACTGGGCCAAGAACCCGCTGGCGACCGGGCCATTCAAGTTGGTGTCATTCGCGGTCAACAAGCAGGCGACGTTCGCCAAGCGCGCCGACTATTGGGGCAAGCCGGCCAACCTCGACGAGTTGCGCTATATCGACATGGGCACCGACGTGTCCACCCACCTCGCCGCCCTGCAGGCCGGCCAGGTCGACGTGCTGTACCGCGTGACCGTGGCCGAACTCGACCTGGCCAAGCGCTTGCCGGGTGCGCAGCTGCTCAGCTGCAAATCCGCGCAGACCGTGGTGATGCGCATGGCCTGCGACCAGCAGCCGTTCACCGATGTGCGGGTGCGCAAGGCCGTGGTGCTGTGCGCCGACAACGCGCAAATGCTCAAGGTCGCCTATCGCGGCATGGGCACCCTCGGCGAAGACCACCACGTGGCGCCCTCTCATCCGGAGTACTTTGCGTTGCCCAAGCGCGAGCGCGACGTGGCGGCGGCGAAAAAACTGCTGGTCGAGGCCGGGTTTGCCAATGGCCTGGACATTGACCTGATCGTCGGCAACACCCAGGGCCGCTATGAGCAGGATTGCGCGCAGATCCTGCAACAGAACTGCCTGGAAGCCGGCATCCGCATCAACCTCAAGGTGGTGCCCGCGGCCCAGTACTGGCCGATCTGGGACAAGGCCGCGTTCAGCCTGACCTACTGGGCCCACCGCCCGCTCGGGGTGATGTCCCTGGAGCTGGCCTACCGTGGCGGCGGCGCCTGGAACGAAAGCCACTACCACGACCCGGCCTTTGATGCGGCCCTGGACAAGGCCATGGGCATCATCGACCCCAAGCAACGCGCGGCGGCCATGCAGGACGTCGAGCAGATCCTGCAGGACGCGTGCGTGATCGTGCAGCCGTTCTGGGGCGACAAGTTCACCGCCGTGAGCAAAAAGGTCCAGGGCTTCCAGGTCCACCCCTCCGACTTCTACCCCATGGGCAGTGTCTGGCTGAGCGCCTGATCGACAGGCGCAACACCCCTTCCCATCCCCCCGTCGGAGCGTGCACCTGATGGCTCATTTTCTACTGCGCAAATTGCTGATGCTGCTGGCGACCCTGCTGTCGGTATCGCTGATTGTGTTCCTGGCGCTGGAACTGAATATCGAGGACGTGGCAATCAACGTCCTCGGCCCCTACTCCGCCGCCGACCAGCGCGCCGCGTGGCTGCTGGAACACGGCTATAACCAGCCGTTCGCGTGGCGTTACCTGGTGTGGTTGAAGGATTTCGTCAGCGGCGACTGGGGCACTTCGGTGTACTTTCGCGAATCGGTGCTCAAGCTGCTGCTGCCCAACCTCTGGCAAACCCTGACTCTGGCCGGCTTGGCCTTGCTGGTGATGGTGCCGGTGGCGCTGACCCTGGGCGTCCTCGCGGGGATCCGCCAGGGCTCGCCGGTCGACCGGCTGGTGTCGTTCCTGTCGATCGTCACCACCTCGATCCCGGACTTCGCCAGCGCCGTATTCGTCTCGGCGATCTTTGTGTTCTGGCTCAACTGGATGCCCGGTGTCAGCAGCATGAGTGACGGCTTCAGCGCCGTCGAACTGGTGCTGCCGCTGATGGTGCTGTGTCTATTTGGCATCGGCTACCTGGCGCGTATCACCCGCGCGTCGATGGTCGAGGTGATGCAGGCGCCGTACATCCGCACCGCGCGCCTCAAAGGTGCCTCCACTGCACGCATCGTGCTGCGCCATGCGCTGCGCAATGTGCTGATCGCGCCGGTCACGGTGATCATGCTGTACATCCCCTGGCTGCTGTCGAACGTGATCGTGGTGGAAGTGTTTTTCGCCTACAAAGGCTTCGGCTCGCTGCTCTATACCGCTTCGCTCAACCATGACGTCTACCTGATCGAAGCCTGCGCGATGATCAGCGGCGTGGTGGTGGGCATCAGCAAGATCTTCTCGGACCTCGCCTACACCTGGCTCAACCCGCGCATCACCCTGCGCAGTCTCGGCGGAGGCCGCCCATGAACCTGCTCAAATCCTTCAAGCATCCGCTGGCGCTGCTCGGCCTGCTGCTGGTCGGCGGCTGGGTGCTGATCGCCCTGTGCGCGCCGTGGCTGGCGCCGCATGATCCGCTGGAAAGCTTCACGCCACTGCTGACCCCGCTGACTGCCGGCGATGACGGCGCGCGGTTCCTGCTGGGCACCGACATGATTGGCCGCGACATTCTCTCGCGGCTGATCTGGGGCACGCGCACCGTGCTGTTCTGGTCGATCCTCGCCACCCTCACCGCCTTTGCCGTGGGCATCGCCATGGGCCTGTGCGCCGGTTACTTCAATGGCTGGGTCGACGCGGTGCTGTCATATGTGGCCGACACCGTGCTGTCGTTCCCGGTGCTGGTGCTGTACATCGTGATCATCATCGCCCTCGGCGCTTCGGCGCTGAACATTCTGATTGCGGTGACCTTCACCAGCGCGCCGGCGATCTTTCGCATCATGCGCGCGCTGACCATCGACATCCGCTCGCGCGACTACGTGCTCAGCGCCATCACCCAGGGCGAAGGCTCACTGCGGATCATGCTGGTGGAAATCCTGCCCAACTGCGGCGGACCGCTGATCGTCGATTTCTGCCTGCGCATCGGCTACACCGCGATCATGATCGGCGCCCTCGGTTTCCTCGGCCTCGGCCTGCCGCCACCGACCCCGGACTGGGGCGGCATGATCAATGACGGCCGCGCCATGGCCATTTCCTTCCCGCACCTGGTGATCTTCCCCTGCATCGCCATCTCCACCCTGATGCTCGGCCTGAGCCTGCTCGCCGACGGGCTGGATGAACACGCGCAGCAAGGCGCAAGGAGTTGAGCATGAGCAGCCAGCAAACCGTATTGCGAGTCGACAACCTGTCCGTCGAACTGCCCAAGGGCGCCGACCGCAGCCACGCCGTGCAAGGCATCAGCCTGGACGTGCGCAAGGGCGAAATCCTCTGTGTGATCGGCGAGTCGGGCTCGGGCAAGTCCGTGCTGTCGGCGGCGATCATGGGCGATTACGCCAAGGGCCTGCGGCATGCCGGTGGGGTCATCGACTTTCTCGGCGAGGATATCTGCCGCCTCGACGACGCGCGCCTGCGGGCACTGCGCGGCAACCGCATTGCGATGATTTTCCAGGAGCCGATGGCCGCACTCAACCCGGCGATTCGCATCGGCAAGCAAGTCGAAGAGATCTTCGACATTCATGCGCCGCAGATGCCCGCCGCCGAGCGCCGCGAACGCATGCTCGCGCTGTTGGCGTCCACGCAACTGCCGGACCCGCCGCGCATCGCCAACAGCTTCCCGCACCAGTTGTCCGGTGGGCAATGCCAGCGCGTGGTGATTGCCATGGCCCTGGCGATGAACCCGGACCTGCTGATCGCCGACGAACCCACCACCGCCCTCGACGTGACCACCCAGGCCCAAGTGCTGAAGCTGGTGCGCGACCTGCGTGGGCGCGGGCAGCACGGCATCCTGTTTATCACCCACGACTTTGGCGTGGTGGCGCAGATTGCCGACCGCATCGCGGTGATGGAAGGTGGCCGCCTGGTGGAAATCGGCGCACGCGACCAGGTGCTGAATGCGCCCGCTCATGCCTACACCCGCAAGCTGATTGCGGCGGTGCCGGCACTGCACCCTGAATTGCATGTGCCGAGCGAGGACGGCGAAATGGCCTTGCGCATCGAGCACCTGACCAAAACCTACACGGTCGGCGGCAGTTCGGTGGCGGCGCTGCGCGATGTGTCGCTGAACCTGCCGCGCGGCAAGACACTGGCGATTGTCGGCGAATCCGGCTCGGGCAAAAGCACGCTGGTCAAGGCCGCGATCCGCCTGGTGGACAGCGACAGTGGCCATGTGTGGGTCGGCGACACCGACTTCCTGGCCCTGCGCGGCGCGGCACTGGCCGCCAATCGCCGGCGTATCCAGATGATTTTCCAGGACCCGTATGGCTCGCTCAATCCCCGCCACCGTGTCGGCGACATCATCGCGCGCGCCGCGCAATTGCGGGGGCTGTCGGCCAAGGATGCCTGGGCCGAAGCCGGCGACCTGCTCGAGCAGGTGGGCCTCAAGCGCGACGCCCTGCAGCGCAAGCCTCGGCAGTTCTCCGGCGGCCAGCGCCAGCGCATCGGCATTGCCCGCGCCCTGGCGATGCGCCCGGAAGTGCTGATCGCCGATGAGAGCGTGTCGGCGCTGGATGTGTCGGTGCAAAAGCAGGTACTGGAATTGCTCGCCACGCTGCAGCAGCAGTTGAACCTGAGCATCCTGTTCATCACCCACGACCTGCGCGTGGCGGCGCAGATCAGCGACCACATCGCGGTGATGCGCCAGGGCGAGGTGGTCGAGTACGGCACCGCCGAACAGGTGCTGCTGCGCCCGCAGAACGCCTACACCCAGGCATTGCTCGCCGCGGCTCCCGGCGCGTCGCAATTGCCGGCGGCCGGGCCGCCGCTACGGCTGATCCGCCCCGCCGCGCACTGAGTTGAAACCTTTTCCCCGCGTCGCAGCGTTCGCTGCGGCAACGGGCTGCTGTTGCCAAAAATAACTAAAAACGAGAGTAAAACCATGCGACCAACGATGCGCTACTTCACCCTTATCCCTGTGCTCGGCGCCCTCGCGGCGCCGGCCATGGCCGTGCAAGTCACCGACAACCTCGACCTCGGCGGCGCCATCCGGGCACGCTGGGACTATGACCCGGACCGCGACATCCAGAAGTTCGGCCTCGACACCGTGTACCTCAGCGCCAAGTACAACTCCGACAGCTGGATCGGCGAAGCGCAGTACCGGTTCTACGGGCGCTCGTACCCCTACCAGTACACCAAGAACTACGGCGATATCCAGTTCGCCAAGTTCGCCTGGGTCGGCTACAAGTTCAACCCCGAGCAACAGGTGCAAGTCGGCCTCAACACCGTGCCGTTCGGGCTGCAGCCGTACTTCGGCAGCACCTTTTATGAAACCCTGGGCAACGTGATCGGCCTGGAAGACGTGCAGCAGGTCGGTGCCAAGTACGTGCAGCAGACCGGCGACTGGAACGTCCAGGCCGGCTACTACCTGCGTCCGGCCTGGCAAGGCAAAGGCACCAGCAAGGGCGTGACCTATTCCAGCGTGGTCTCCGGCGCCGACAGCTACGTCGCCGACGGCAGCGACAACCAGGAACGTAACACCGTGGTGCTGCGCGTGGCCAAGGCCCTCGACCTGGGCGGCTGGAAGTCCGAAGTCGGCGTGTCCGGCCTGACCTCGACCCTGGAAAACAAAGACACCGGCAACGACGGCCGCCGCAACGCAGTAGCCGTCCACTACCTGGGCAAGAACGGCCCGTGGGGCCTGCAATTGCAGGCAGCGCGCCAACAGATGTCACCGCGCAACCAGGGCACTGACAGCGTGGTCACGTTGGGCGGTTATGACGGCACCTTCAACGTGGCCAGCCGGGGCAATTTGTACGTGGCGGACCTGAGTTATGACGTCGGCGGCAAGTACCTGTTCGACCAGGTCAGTGGGGTGAAGCTGTATGCCAACTACAGTGCGTTCGATAAATCCGAGGATCAGTTCAAGACCTCGCAGCGGGTGATTCTGGGGACGTCGTTTTCGGTCAGCAAGTTGTGGGTGGCGACGGAATGGTTGATCGGCAAGAACGATCCGTACATTGGTGGGAGCAGCTATACCCAGAGCTTGGGGGCTGGGGGTAGTAACCAATGGGAAAATCAGCTGTACATGAACATTGGGTATTACTTCTAATAGGCGGCGTCATTACTGACGCCTTCGCGAGCAAGCCCGCTCCCACAGTTTGAATGCATTCCCCTGTGGGAGCGGGCTTGCTCGCGAAGAGGCCGCCAAAAACACTATAAAAACAACCGGTGTGGAATCCATTTCATGCGCCAACTGCCCTCCCTCAACATGCTCCGCGTCTTCGAAGAAGTCGCCCGCCACCGCAGCTTCAGCCAGGCCGCCGTCGGCCTCAACGTGACCCAAGGTGCGGTCAGCCGGCAGATCAAGCAGTTGGAGGACTACCTCGGTGTCGCTCTGTTCATCCGCACGCCGCAAGGCCTGGCCCTGACCGAAGCCGGCTTCGCCCTCTCGCCGCACCTGAGTGACGCCTTCGACCATATCGAGCGAGCCCTGCAGGCCGTGCGCGTGCCCAACCTGCGCCAGCGCCTGCGCATCGTCGCGCCGCCGACCTGGGCCACGCGCTGGCTGTCCGCGCACTTGCGGCGCTTTTGCGAGCGCTACCCGGACATCAACCTCAGCGTCACCCATCAAAACAGTCACGCAAGCCTGGCGGAAATCGACTGCCAGATCCGCTTCGGCCTGGAACCGGCGCTGCATTGCAGCAGCGAATTGCTGGTGATGGAACGCCACATCGCCGTGGCCAGCCCGGAGTTGTTCATCGACGGCCAGCCGCCCGACCTGCGCCGCGCCCCGCTGCTGCATATCCTGCACGACGGCAAGCGCTTGAAGGTCTGGGAGAACTGGCTGGCGGCCATGGGCCGGGAGGACATCGATGCGGACCAGGGCCTGGAATTCAGCACCCTCGACCAGGTGATTCACACCGCGCTGGCAGGCGGTGGACTGGCAGTGATCGACCGGCAGATGATCGAGCGGGAATTGGCCAATGGCAGCCTGCTGCCGATCACCCCCGTGGAAGTGATCGGCCCATATGGCTATTGGCTGGATGTGGCGCCGGACAAGCTGGGCTTATCCAAGGTTCGGCTGTTTACGCAGTGGCTGGGCCAGGTCAGCAATCCCTGATGGCACGGGCGCCTCGGCCTTGCACGCCTGGCTCAAGGTCAACGCCTTGGTTTCCGGCGCCCAGGCCCAGGAAATGAGCGCGCCCAGCACCAGGATCGCCGAGAGAATGCCCATGGTCGGGCTCAAGCCGATGCCGGCTACGCTCACCGGCAGCAGGAAGGTACTGACCGCCGAGCCGAGGCGGCTCACCGCCGTCGCCAGGCCGATGCCGCTGGCACGCACTTCGGTGGGGAAGCTTTCTGCCGGGAACACCCCGACCAGGTTGCTCACCGCCGACAACACCAGGGTGAACACGCCGAAGGTCAGCACCATCAGCCAGGCCATGCTGCCCGGCAACACCGCGAGCAAGAACAGCGCGACGGCGAGGATGATGAACGAGTTGATCAGGAAGCCCCGGCGCGAGAACTTCACCGTGCACCAGATGCCGATCAGCGCACCGACAATCAGCAGCAGGTTGAGCAGCAGTTCGGTGCCAAAGCCCTGGGACAGGCCCATCTTCTGCAGGATCGACGGCAGGAACGTGTAGATCGCAAAGTACGGCATCACGATGCACACAAAGAACAGGCAGTTGAACGCCGTGCGCTTGCGGTATTCACGGCTGAACAGGACGCCATAGCCTGAGCGGTTCTGCGTCGACGGTTCTTCATCGAGGACCACGTGTTCGCCGAGGTGCTTCTTGACGATGGCGCGGGCTTCGGCGATGCGCCCACGGTTGATCAGCCAGCGCGGTGATTCCGGGGTGCCAATACGCGCGATCAGGATCAGCCCGGCGGGAATCGCCGAGGACGCCAGCATCCAGCGCCAGGCATCATCACCCAGGCTGAGCATCGCCGTGCCGACAAAGGTTGCGGCCACGTAGCCGAAGGTCCAGATCACACTGAATGAGCCCAGCAGCACGCCGCGATGTTTCTTCGGCGAGAACTCCGCCAGCATGGCATGGCCGACACTGAAATCACCGCCCAGGCCAATGCCGATGAGGATGCGGCACAACAACAGGCCCATGGCTGTTTCGGCATAGAACTGCATGACCGAGGCGACAGTGATCAACACAAAGCTGACCAGGAAGATTTTCTGCCGGCCGAGGGTGTCGGAGATCCAGCCGAAAAACAGGCTGCCGAGGAACAGCCCTATCAGCGCCGAGGCACCGATCAAGCCTTGCCACAAGGCGTCGAGTTGCATCTGTGGGCTGAGCAGGGTGAAAGCGATACCGATCAGGCCGAGGATGTAGCCATCGGTGAAGTGCGCGCCGAAAGTCAGGCCGGCGATCTTCAGGTGAAAGCGGCCGATCGGCAGGTCGTCGATATTGACGGGTTGGGCGGTCATGGTGTTCTCCCTATTGTTGTTTTTGATGGAGTAACGGTGGGCGTGCGCCTTGTGGTGCGAGCGGTGGATCGGTCGAAGCATGGGGCGCTGGCGTCCCGCTGTCGCAGGCAAGCCAGCTTCCACAGTCGACCTGTGCTGTTTGCAGACCTGGGGTCTACAGCCCGCCCATCAACAGGTATTTGATCTCCAGGTAATCATCCAGGCCGTACTTGGAGCCTTCGCGGCCGAGGCCGGATTCCTTGATGCCGCCAAACGGCGCGACTTCGGTAGAGATGATCCCCTCATTGATGCCGACCATGCCCGCCTCCAGGCCTTCGGCCATGCGCCACACGCGGCCAATGTCGCGGCTGTAGAAATAGGCCGACAAGCCGAACGGCGTGTCATTGGCGCGCTGCAGTACCTCGGCTTCATCGCTGAAGCGGAAGCACGCCGCCACCGGGCCGAAGGTTTCTTCCTGGGCGATCAGCATCTCGCCGTGGGCTTCGGTGAGGATGGTCGGCTCGAAGAAGGTGCCGCCCAGCGCATGGCGCCGGCCGCCGCACAACAGCTTGGCGCCCTTTTCCAAGGCGTCGCCCACGTGGGCTTCAACCTTGGCCAGCGCGGCGGCGTTGATCAGCGGGCCTTGCTCGGTGTCGCCGTCCAGGGCGCTGCCGACGCGCATGGCCTTGACCGCCTCGGCGAGTTTGGTGGTGAACGCTTCATACACGCCGTCCTGGATAAAGAAGCGGTTGACGCACACACAGGTCTGCCCGGTATTGCGGAACTTGGACGCCATCGCGCCTTTGACGGCGGCGTCGAGGTCGGCGTCGTCGAACACAATGAACGGCGCGTTGCCGCCCAGTTCCAGCGAGACTTTTTTCAGCGTGTCCGCCGCCTGGCGCATGAGCAGTTTGCCGGTGCGCGTGGAGCCGGTGAACGACAGCTTGCGCACCACGCTGGAGGCCTGCAGCGCGCCGCCGATGGCCACGGCGTCACCGGAGACAATATTGAACACACCGGCCGGAATGCCGGCCTGCTCGGCAAGGACCGCCAGGGCGAAGGCCGACAGCGGGGTTTCTTCCGAGGGTTTGAGGATCATCGTGCAGCCCGCCGCCAGTGCCGGGCCGACCTTGCGGGTGACCATCGCCAGGGGGAAATTCCACGGCGTGATCGCCGCGACCACGCCGATGGCTTCCTTGGTCACAATGATGCGGGCATCGGCCTTGTGGCTCGGAATCACGTCGCCATAGGCGCGCTTGGCCTCTTCGCCAAACCATTCCAGGAAGCTCGCGGCGTAGACCACTTCGCCCATGGCTTCGGCGAGGGGCTTGCCCTGCTCCAGGCTGAGCAACTGCGCGAGGTCTTTCTGATGGCTGAGCATCAGCTCGCTCCAGCGCTTGAGACGCTGGCTGCGCTCCTTGGCGGTGAGCGTACGCCAGGCCGGCAACGCGCGGTGGGCGGCGGCGATGGCCAGGTCGGTGTGCTCAGCGCCGGCGCGTTGTACGTCGGCGATCAGCGCGCCATTCGCCGGGTTGAGCACCGGGTAGGTCGGGCCACCGCTGGACCATTGGCCATCGATGTAGTTGCCAGTACGGATCAGCGGGTTCATGCCACGGCCTCGATCAGGTTGAAACGGTCCAGGCCCGGACGGGCCGCACGCAGGATGCGCTTGCCGGCGGTGTAGTCGTTGATCACATCGCACGGTGTGTAGTTGCGTTCCAGCTCATGCAGTTCTTCGGCATCCAATTGGGTGTCGAGGGCGGCCAGCGCGCTGTCGAACTGCGCGGTGGTATCGGCGCCAACCAGCATCACATCGACACCTGGATGGCTGGCGACCCACGCCTGGGCGATCTGCGCGTTGGACACGCCACGGGCACGTGCCACGCGCTGCACCGAATGGGCGATATCGAACGAGGTTTGGTCGCTGTACATCTGCTGGGTGAAGAAGTCGGTCTGGTTGCGGGTCGATTGCACCTCGCCGGTGAGCAAGCCCCGCGCCAGCGGGCTGAACACCGAGACGCCAAGGCCCTGGTCGCGGCAGAACGGGATCATCTCGCGCTCTTCCTCGCGGTAGGCGCAGTTCAGTTGCAGCTGCATGTTGATCGGCTTGACCCAGCCATTGCGCTCGCAGGCCAGGAGAATTCTCGCCAGCTGGCCGGTGAGCATGGTCGACACGCCGATGTAGCGCGCCTTGCCGGAACGCACGATGTCATTGAGGGCGCTCATGGTTTCTTCGACCGGGGTGTTCACGTCGAAGTAATGCAGCATGAACACGTCGACGTAATCCATGCCCAGGCGGCTGAGGGATGCGTCGATGCTGTCCATGATGTGCTTGCGCGAATGGCCGCTGGCGTTGATGCCGCTGCGGGTGCCGTAGCCGACCTTGGTGGTGACCACGATCTCGTCACGCCGGGCGACGCGCTTGAGGATGCGCCCCACCACTTCCTCGCCGACCCCGGCGGAATAGAAGTCGGCCAGGTCGATGAAATTGACGCCGTTGGCCAGGGCGTGGGCGACGATCGGCTCGCTTTGCTTCTCGTCGAAGATCCACGGTTTCCAGTCCGGGGTGCCCATGTTCATGGTGCCCAGGCACAGGCGCGAGACTTGCAGGCCGGAGTTGCCCAAACGAATGTATTGCATGGGGATGTCCTCAGGCTTTAGGCGTGTAGAAAGGGTTGCTGATCTGGTTGACCACGTCCGCCAGTTGCGCGGTGTACGGCGTGCCGGTGAGGGCTGCGCGGATCGCGGTGCGGCAGGCGTTGTAGTTGTTCAGGTAGACGGCATCGAGGTCGTCGCAGGCCGGGTTGACCCAGTTGGCGGTGACGATGGCCCACTCGTCTTCGGCCTCGGCCGGCAAGGTGCCGTCCAGCAACGCTTCGAGCACGGCCTTGGCGATACCGGCCTGGGACGCGCCCCAGGTGGCGTTGCCGTGCAGGTCGCTGCCGATCGCGGCCTTGTTGACGTAGAGGGTCATGGGCTTGACCGGGATGTTCGGCTGGGCGATCACCATGAACGGGCAATGCCCTTGGCTGGGAGACGCCAGGCTATTGGCGAACGCCTGGCCGGCCGGGCCGTTGCGCGGGCCGATCAGGATATTGATGTGGGCCGCGTTGACGCCCGGGCCTTCAAAGCCTTCGCCGATGTACAGATCCAGTGTTTTCATTTCGCAAACGCTCTTTGTTGTTATGGGGAGCTGGTTGGCGATTTTTTAGCACTGGCGCTGAGGGCGGGCGTAACCATTAAAAGTCATGGGGCTGTGAGTTTTTCTCATGCCCGCGGGAAAGCGCGCTCCATCTTGATGATCTCGATGCAAACCGGGCTGTTGCCACGGCTGAAGGTGCCTTCGCCAATCTTGCGAAAGCCGCTCGCGGCATAGAATTTTTCGGCGGTGAGGGTCGCCTCCAGATACGCCTTGGCATGACCGGCGGCTTCGATGCGCGCCAGCGCTTCGCGCAGCAGGCGAGCCCCTACGCCCTGCCCGGCGGCCTGGACACGCACAAACAGTTTGCTGACTTCGTGGCCATCGATTTCCACGAACCCCTGGATCACGTCCGTGCAGGCCAGCCACACATTGCCGGCGACGATTGCCTCGCGGTACGTCTCGGGCGAGCGGCCATCCAGCCACATGCTGATCTGGGTGGGGCCGTAATCGGCGTGGCACAGGCTTTCGACGGAGTTTTTATGCACCTGGAAAATGCCTTCGGCGTCTTCCAGACGGGCGGCGCGGATCAATAAATGGCTCATTCCCTTGAGGTCCTGATTCGGGTCAATAATCCCGGTCTTTATAGCTGACCCACGTCACGCCAGCCACTCGAGAGCGCACATCTTGTGCGTTGACCATCTTTGTTACACACCATATAGTGTGCCCACAAACAGAACAGACCACTACATAGTGTGCAGAATCGATATTTACCGACCACACTACGCGCAGTATTTCAATGCCTAGTAGCCTGCAAATTACATATTTTTGGACGGGCTCACACGCCGTCAGAACAGACCAGGAAGGAGTATTTCAATGCTGAGTTGGGATGAAGTCGACAACGAAGACACCGGTGCAGCGGTGATCAAGGGCGCCAACGCCGGCCACGCCAGTGAAGCCAACATGGACCGCCTGGATGGCGCAGGCGCCGCCGCCGCGCTCGAAGCGCGCAACGTGACGGCCAACGACTCCGCCGCGATCATCCGCGCCAAGGCCGCCCTCGACAAACTCGACGTCGCCGAAGGCCTCGCCGAGCTGGAAGGCTCCGCCGCCCGCGTCGCCGTTGACGAAAAGCGCATGATCAACTGCCGCGCCGACCTCAACCAACTCGTGCCCTTCAAGTACGACTGGGCCTGGCAGAAGTACCTCGACGGCTGCGCCAACCACTGGATGCCGCAAGAGGTCAACATGACCGCCGACATCGCCCTGTGGAAAAACCCCGAAGGCCTGACCGACGACGAACGTCGCATCGTCATGCGCAACCTCGGCTTCTTCTCCACCGCCGACTCGCTGGTCGCCAACAACCTGGTCCTGGCCGTGTACCGCCTGATCACCAACCCGGAGTGCCGCCAGTACATCCTGCGCCAGGCCTTCGAAGAGGCGATCCACACCCACGCCTACCAGTACTGCATCGAATCGCTGGCCATGGATGAAGGCGAAATCTTCAACATGTACCACGAGATCCCATCGGTCGCGAAAAAAGCCGCCTGGGGCCTGAAATACACCCGTTCGATCTCCGATCCGAAGTTCGAAACCGGCACCGTCGAGACTGATAAAGAATTGCTGCGCAACCTGGTCGCCTACTACTGCGTCCTGGAAGGCATCTTCTTCTACTGCGGCTTCACCCAAATCCTGTCCATGGGCCGTCGCAACAAAATGACCGGCGTCGCCGAGCAGTTCCAGTACATCCTGCGCGACGAGTCGATGCACCTGAACTTCGGTATCGATGTGATCAACCAGATCAAAATCGAAAACCCACACTTGTGGGATGCCGAGATGAAAGAAGAAGCGACCCAGATGATCCTGCAGGGGACGCAGCTGGAAATCGAATACGCGCGTGACACCATGCCGCGCGGCGTGTTGGGCATGAACGCGGCGATGATGGAGGACTACCTCAAGTTCATCGCCAACCGTCGCCTGTCGCAGATTGGCTTGAAGGAAGAGTATCCGGGGACAACCAACCCGTTCCCGTGGATGAGCGAGATCATGGACTTGAAGAAAGAGAAGAACTTCTTCGAGACCCGTGTGATCGAGTACCAGACTGGCGGTGCGTTGAGCTGGGATTGATTGATCTTGTGGACGCTATCGCCGGCAAGTCGGCGATAGCGCCCTGAAGACCGCCATCGCTCCTCAGTTGGAAACCTGCTCCAGGAAGATCAGCTTCAACGGCTCGCTGAGCAGCTCATCCGCCGTCGCGGCGAACCGCTGAAAGTATGCCGTCGCAAAATGCGCATCGAGTGCCGCCTGGTCCTTGAACGCTTCACGCATGTAGAACGTGCCGGGTTCGTCCCGCAGTTCATACAGCACATAGTCAAGGTTGCCGGGTTCTGTGCGCGTAGGCTCCACCAGCGCCAACAAGCCTTCCTTGAGCGCCTGTTGTTTGCCTGGCTTGGCCTTGAGGACTGCGATCGATACCAGCGGTTTGTTCATGACGGTAGCTCCGTGAGAGGGCGGACTTGCGGAGACGCTGCTCGCAACGGCAATCATCACTGCGCAGAGCCAGTATCCCAGGGGTTTGAGGGTGGGTTTCATGATCGGTACTCGGTGTGGAATGCGCCCATCTTTGCCCGCTCAGCCACAAAGAAAAACCGACAAAACGCGCTAACACTTTCATCACCAGATTGAAAATGAGCCCACGTTTTCTTGATTAGAAAAGCAGTCGCTATTTATGCCCAATCACACCATCAAGACGCCCTGCGTCGGCCTGTGCTCCACCGTCTACGGTGACCTGGTCTGCCGGGGGTGCAAGCGTTATCACCATGAAGTCATCCAGTGGAATGGCTACAACGCCGATGAAAAGCAGGCGGTGTGGCTGCGCCTGGAACAACTGTTGATGCAGGTGATGGCCAGCAAGCTCGAAGTGCTTGACCCGCAGCGCCTGCGCCAGCAGCTGGAAGATCGCAAGATTCGCTTCATGCCGCATCAGTCGCCGTATTGCTGGGCCTACCAGCTGATTGCGCGGGGTGCGCGGGTGATTTCCAAGCTGGATGCGTATGGCCTGGCGTTGCTGCCGGAGTTTCGCGAGCGCAGCCTGGCGGATTTGCGCGATGCGATTGACCGCGAGTTTTTCCTGCTGTCCGAGGCGCATTACGAGCGGTATATCGCACCGGTTTTCTTGAAAGAAGCGTTTGGGCCGGCCCTGATCGCCACCCTCTGATCAACACCATTCCCCCGTAGGAGCCCGGCTGGCCGGCGATGCGCGCGCAAGATCGTGATCGCCGGCCAGCCGGGCTCCTGCAGGTTCAGCGGGTCCAGGAAGCTTCGCGCTCCGCCTGCAGGCCGTACCGATCAATCGCCTGCTGACACACCTGCGGCTGCAGGCTCCCCTGCTCCACCAACGCCGTCAGCGCTGCCAGCACCAGGTGATGGCGGTCCACTTCAAAGAAATCGCGCAACGCCGCACGCGTATCGCTGCGCCCGAAGCCATCGGTGCCGAGCACGGTGTAGCGCGAGTCCAGGTACGAGCCAATCATCTGCGGCACTGCGCGCACGTAGTCAGACACCGCGATCACCGGCGCGCCGGTGGGCAGGCAATCTGCGAGGTGGCTGCTGCGTGCGGCTTCCTGCGGATGCAGGCGGTTCCAGCGTTCCACCTCACGCGCCTCACGCTCCAGTTCGCTGAAACTGGTCACGCTGAACACTTCGCTGGTCACCTGCCAATCGTCTGTCAGCAACTGCGCCGCAGCCTGCGCCTCGCGCACCAGCGTGCCCGCACCGAGCAGGCGCACCTGGGCGCCGGCGGTGCCTTGCAGGCGATACAGGCCCTTGATGATCGCCGCTTCAACCCCTTCCGGCAGGCTCGGCTGCGGATAGTTTTCGTTCATCAGGGTCACGTAGTAGAACTCGTCCACGTCGTGCTCCAGCATCTGGCGCATGCCGTGGTCGAGGATCACTGCAAATTCGCCGGCAAATGCCGGGTCATAGGCGCGGCAATTCGGCACGGTGGCGGCCGTGAGGTGGCTGCTGCCGTCCTGGTGCTGCAGGCCTTCGCCGCCGAGGGTGGTGCGCCCGGCAGTGGCGCCGAGCAGGAAACCGCGGGCACGCTGGTCGGCGGCGGCCCAGATCAGGTCACCCACGCGCTGGAAGCCGAACATCGAGTAATAGATGTAGAACGGCAACATGCGCAGGCCATGCACCGAGTAGCTGGTGGCCGCTGCGACCCAGGAGCTGATGGCGCTGGCTTCGCTGATGCCTTCCTCCAGGATCTGCCCGTCCGTGGCCTCGCGGTAGCTGAGGATCGAGCCGATGTCTTCCGGCTCGTAGCGCTGGCCGACGCTGGAATAGATGCCGATCTGCTTGAACAGGTTGGCCATGCCGAAGGTGCGCGCCTCGTCCGCCACAATCGGCACGATGCGCGGGCCCAGCGCCTTGTCCTTGAGCAGCTGGGTGAGCATGCGCACGAAGGCCATGGTGGTGGACATTTCCTTGCCGTCGGCCGCTGTGGCGAAACCGGCATAGCCCGCCATGGGCGGGATGCTCACCGGCGCAGCAAGCTGACTGCGGCTGGGCACATAACCGCCCAGGGCCTTGCGCCGCTGATGCAGATAACGCAATTCCAGGCTGTCGTCCTCGGGCTTGAAGAAGCTCAGCGACTCGGCCTGTTCATCACTCAGCGGCAACTGAAAGCGATTGCGAAAGGCGATCAGCGCCTCGCGATCAAGCTTCTTCTGCTGGTGCGTAGTCATCTTGCCCTGCCCCGCCTCGCCCATGCCGAAGCCCTTTTTGGTCTGGGCGAGGATCACCGTGGGCTTGCCCTTGACGCGGCGCGCGGCGTGGTAGGCGGCGTGGATCTTGACCATGTCGTGGCCGCCGCGCTTGAGACGGTCGATCTGTTCGTCGCTCATGCCCTCGACCAGCCTGGCCAAGGCCTCGCTCTGGCCAAAGAAGTGTTCGCGGTTGTAGGCACCGTCCTTGGCGGCGAAGGTCTGGAATTGCCCATCGACGGTGTTCGACAGCGTATCGACCAGCGAGCCGTCGGCGTCCTTGGCGAGCAAGGCATCCCAATCCGAACCCCAGACCAGCTTGATCACGTTCCAGCCGGCGCCGCCGAACAACGCCTCCAGTTCATCGATGATGCGCCCGTTGCCGCGCACCGGCCCGTCGAGACGCTGCAGGTTGCAGTTGACCACCCACGTCAGGTTATCCAGGCCTTCGCGCGCGGCCAGGGTCAGCGCGGACATGCTCTCCGGCTCGTCCATCTCACCGTCGCCGAACACGCCCCACACGTGGCGGTCGGTGGTGTCCTGCAAGCCACGATGCTGCAGGTAGCGCATAAAGCGTGCCTGGAAAATCGAGCTGATCGGGCCAATGCCCATGGAGCCGGTGGGGAACTGCCAGAAGTCCGGCATCAACCACGGGTGCGGATAGCTGGAGAGCCCGCGCGCACCGGCTTTTGGCCCGCCGAGTTCCTGCCGATAGTGGGCCAGGTCACCCTCGTTCAGGCGCCCCTCAAGAAACGCACGCGCATAGATGCCCGGCGCGGAATGCGGTTGGTAGAACACCAGGTCGCCGCCAAACCCATCGTTGCGGGCGCGAAAAAAGTGGTTGAAGCCCACTTCGAACAAATCCGCCGCACTGGCGTAGCTGGCGATGTGGCCGCCGAGTTCGCCATACGCCTGGTTGGCGCGCACCACCATGGCCAGCGCGTTCCAGCGCACCAGCGAGGCCAGGCGCTCTTCCGTCGCGAGGTCACCGGGGAACGCCGGCTGCTGCTCGACGCTGATGCTGTTGATGTAGGGCGTGCCGTGGCGCGGAGTCCAGTCGATGTGCGGCGCACTGGCGTCGCGGGCCAGCAGGTCGAGGATCTGGCGGGCGCGCTCGGGCCCCGCGTTGGCCACCAGCGAGGCCAGGGCATCGCGCCACTCGTCCTGCTCCAACTGATCCGTGGCTGTGTGATTGACTGCACTCGCGAAACCGTTCATGGGCACCTCCGGGCTTTTTTTCCAGTTTATGTGGGTGCCGGAGGATTTTTTGCCTGTTATCAGGCGCAGATAGCAGAATTTTGAGCATGAATCACTGCCAATCCTGGTTTTACCAGCACGTTGTGCTCAGCCAACCCGCAAGCCCGCAAGTGTGTTTAAAATGCCGCCCGCTCAATGACTGACGTTTAACGATGACCCCTGACGCCCTCGCCACCCTGCACGCCCATCTGCTCACCGCCCTGGCCACTCCACCGAGTGAAACCCGGCGCCTGTTCCACGGCCGCGGCCGTTGCTGGCCGGGCCTGGAACAATTGACCGTGGACTGGCTGCAAGGCGTGCTGCTGGTCGCGCTGTTCAAGCAGCCCGAGGCCGCGCACCTGCAGGCCTTGAAACACCTGCTGCAGGCTGAGTTCGGTACCCATACCATTGCCCTGCAACACCGCTACCTGCCGCAAAGCACCACCGAATGGCTGGCGGGCGACGCTGTCGACGAGAAGGTGATTACCGAAGGCGGCCTGCGCTACCTGATCGACCTGGGTAAAAAACAGAATAGCGGGCTGTTCCTCGACATGCGCTACGGGCGCAACTGGGTGCGCGAACAGGCCAAGGGCCAGCGCGTGCTCAACCTGTTTGCCTACACCTGCGGGTTTTCCGTGGCGGCCATCGAAGGCGGCGCCGACCATGTGGTGAACCTGGACATGGCGCGTGGCGCGCTCAGCCGTGGCCGCGACAACCATCGCCTGAATGGTCACGACCTGAGCAAGGTCAGCTTCCTGGGCCACGACCTGTTCAAGTCCTGGGCCAAGGTCACCAACAGCGGCCCTTATGACCTGGTGATCATCGACCCGCCGTCGTTCCAGAAAGGCAGCTTTTTGCTGACCAAGGACTATCAGCGCGTGCTGCGTCGCCTGCCGGACTTGCTGACGCCACAGGGCACGGTGCTGGCGTGCATGAACGACCCGGCCTTCGGCGAAGACTTCCTGATCGACGGCGTAACCCGCGAAGCACCGGGCCTGCGCTTTGTCGAGCGGCTGCAGAATCCGCCGGAATTTCCGGATATCGACCCACAAAGCGGCTTGAAGGCCCTGGTGTTCCGCCAGGGTTGATGCCGAAACGTCCTACGCTTGCTACGCTAAGCAATACACCGGGGTGGTGAACCTTATCCCCCCCTTCCCGGTCGATACCTGCATTCCCCGGCCAGACCCGACGGTGTCACACCGTCGGCTGCCCCGTTTCACCTTTTGGAGAACCGCCCGTGATATCGACCCTGCATGTAGCCAGACTCAAAGCCTGGGGCGCCCACGGCTTTACCGCCACCGGCGTGGTACTGGCCTTCCTGGCCACCCTGGCGCTGCTGGAAAACTCGCCCAAGGCCTGCCTGCTCTGGCTCGGCTTCGCGCTGGTAGTGGATGGCGTCGATGGCTCCCTGGCGCGACGGGTCAATGTCAGCACGGTGCTGCCCAGCTTCGACGGCTCGGTGCTGGACCTGGTGATCGATTACCTCACCTACGTGTTTATCCCGGCACTGTTTATCTACCGCTATATCGACCTGCCGGAATTTACTCACCTGTTCACGGTGTCGGTGATCCTGGTGTCGTCGCTGTTCTGCTTCTGCAACGTGAACATGAAGAGCAAGGACAACTACTTCGTCGGCTTCCCCGCCGCCTGGAACGTGGTGGCGCTGTGCGTGTACATCATCCAGCCGGAAGCCTGGGTGACTTTGCTGACGGTGATCGGCCTGGCACTGCTGACCGTGACCCCGATGAAGTTCCTGCACCCGTTCCGGGTCAAACGGTTCATGCCGATCAACATCGCGGTGACCACCATCTGGCTGCTGTGCAGCTTTTTGATGGTGATGGATTACCCGAATACCAACCCGTGGACATTTGGGTTGTGGTCGTTGATGTCGGCGTACTTCCTCGGGATTTGTATCTGGCGTACGGCGCTGGAGTGGCTGGGCAACCACAAATAGCCGCGCCCACAACGTTCAATTACAGGGGCCGGCTTGTCGGCGATTGCGGTTCGTCAGCTCCAGAGAGAGTGGCTGATGTTGCGCTATCGCCGGCAAGCCGGCTCCTACATTTGGATCTGTGTACAGCAGGCAGGTAAGATGCAGGCCTTCGGTGTAGCCCCTTCGCTACGCCCTTCCAAGAATAAGCCCTGCCATGCCCTTCGAACTCAGCGTTGACCTGACCACCCTCGCCATTCTCGCCGTCGTTGCCTTTATCGCCGGTTTCATCGACGCCATCGCCGGCGGTGGTGGCCTGCTCACCACCCCGGCACTGCTCACCGCCGGCATGCCGCCACACCTGGTGCTGGGCACCAACAAGCTCAGTTCCACCTTCGGCTCCGCCACCGCCAGTTTCACCTTTTACCGGCGCAAGCTGTTCCACCCGCGCCAGTGGGTGCATGCCATCGTCGGGACGTTGATCGGCGCCCTCACCGGTGCCGTGGTCGCGCACTACCTACCTGCCGAAACCCTGAACAAGATGCTCCCGGTGATTGTGTTCGGCTGCGGCCTGTACCTGTTGTTCGGCGGCACGCCCAAGGCGCCGCTGGACGCCGACGCGCCGATCAAGAAGAAATGGCAATCCACCCAGGGCTTTGGCCTGGGCTTCTATGATGGCGTGGCCGGGCCCGGCACCGGGGCGTTCTGGACCGTCAGCACGATGCTGTTGCACCCCATCGACCTGGTGAAGGCCAGCGGCGTGGCGCGCAGCATGAACTTTGTCAGCAACGCGGCGGCGCTGTCGGTGTTTATCTTCAATGGCTCGGTGGACTGGATCGTCGGCCTGGCCATGGGCATCTCGGTGATGGGCGGCGCGTTTTTTGGCGCACGCAGCGCTATCAGCGGCGGCGCCAAATTCATTCGCCCGGTGTTTATCACCGTGGTGCTCGGGCTGACAGTGCGCCTAGCCTGGCAACACTGGTTCAGCGTGGCCTAGGCGCCGAGCCACATAGAGGTCGATCAGGTAACGCGCAATCGAACGTGACGCCGGCAGCGGCGGCAGGTCGTGGATGTTGAACCACTGCGCGTCCTCGATCTCGTCGGCCTGGGGCACGATGTCGCCGCCGGCGTACTCGGCGTGGAACCCCAGCATCATCGAATGCGGGAACGGCCAGCACTGGCTGCCCTGGTACTCGATATTCTTGACCTCGACCTGCACTTCCTCGCGAACTTCGCGGATCAGGCAGTCTTCGGCCGACTCGCCCGGCTCGGCAAACCCTGCCAGCGTGCTATAGACACCGGTCACAAAACGCGGCGAACGCGCCAGCAGGATTTCGTCGCCACGCGTCACCAGCACAATCATGCTCGGCGAGATCCGTGGATAGCTGCGCAGGTCACAGGCCTGGCAAAACATAGCCCGTTCCCGTGGCACCTGGACCATCGCCTGGCCACAACTGCCGCAGAAACGGTGTTCGCGCGCCCAGGTACCGATCTGCGCGGCGTAGCCGAGCACTTTGTACAGGGTGTGATCGCCTTGCAGCATGAAGCCGCGCAGGCCTTGCCAGCTGCAGTCGGGCACTTGCGCCGCCGCGTCGAGTTCCAGCAGGTATACCGGTTCCCCATCAAGGTGACCGATGCCGTGTTCGGCGAACACAGCGAGGTCCTGGCGCTTGAGCCATTCCCGGGGGAACAGCGGACCGTTGGCATCATGCAAAAAGCCGTCGCGGCTGCGGGCGACGGCCCAGCCGCCAGGGGCGTCGTTGTCCAGCAGCGTTGTGGTAATCCAGCCTGGGGTCATGTCAGTCAATCCACGAATTCGGGTTTCTGCTTACTCATATGGGCCGCAATGGCCACGCGCAGGTCGTTGGATTGCAACATAGCCGAGTTCCAGGTGGCAACGTATTCCAGACCATCATTGACCGTATGGTCACGCATGTAGCTGATCATCGCCTTGGTGCCGGTCACCGCAATCGGCGACTTGGCGGCGATTTCATGCGCGATTTCGAAGACCCCGGCCAGCAGGCTGTCCTGATCGGCATACACCCGATTGACCAGGCCGATGCTGCGCGCTTCCTCGGCGCCGAACTGGCGGCCGGTGTAGGCCAGCTCGCGCAACATGCCGTCGCCGATAATGCGCGGCAGGCGCTGCAGGGTGCCGACGTCGGCGGCCATGCCGATGTCGATTTCCTTGATCGAGAACTGCGCGCCCTCGGCGGCGTAACGCATGTCGCAGGCGCTGATCAGGTCGATGGCGCCGCCGATGCAGTAACCCTGGATCGCCGCCAATACCGGTTTGCGGCAGTTGTCGACGGCGTTGAATGAGGCTTGCAGCTCGAAGATCTTGCGGCGCAGCAAGCGTGCGTTGCGCCCCACATCCTTGCCGAATTCATTGGCGACCGAAGCCAGCATCATCAGGTCGATACCCGAGGAGAAATGCTTGCCGGCACCACTGAGCACCACTGCGCGGACGGCGTCGGTGTCTTCGATCCATTGGAAAATGTCGATGATCTCGGTCCAGAACGCGGCGTTCATCGCGTTGATCTTTTCCGGGCGGTTGATCTGCACATGGGCAACGTTGCCGGTGAGTTCGACGACAAAAGCTTGGTATTCGGACATGGCAGTGATCCCTGACTGGCGAGTGATAAGGCCCGAACTATAACAAGGGTACGCCACGGCGCATCGGCCAAAACCGGGACTGGCAAAGGTAATGGAATGTTGTGAGGACGCGCTGCGTGCAGTGCCGATACATTTCATCCGTAAGGCCCGGTTTATCGGCTATACAATCAGGGCCACTGCCTGGAGCCGCCTATGCCGACCACGTTTCGCTCATCCTTGATCCTGGCCCTGGTGGTCGTGCTGACCGGCATCGGTGCCGGCTTGGGCGGGATGCTCCTGGCGTTGCTGCTGCATGGCATCCAGCACCTGGCTTACGGCTACAGCCTCGACAGCCTGGTCAGCCATGCAACCTTTTTATCCGGCGTGACCGCTGCAGCGCCCGAACGGCGCCTGCTGGTGCTGGTGGTGTGCGGGCTGGTCGCGGGGCTGGGCTGGTGGACGCTTTATCGCTACGGCCGCCCGCTGGTGAGCATCCGGCAGGCGGTGTCCGAGAAGATGCCGATCATGCCGCCCAAGACCACCCTCGCCCACGCCTTGCTGCAGATCATCACCGTGGCCCTCGGCTCGCCGCTGGGGCGTGAAGTGGCGCCGCGTGAAGTCGGTGCGCTGGCGGCGACGTGGTTGTCGCAGCGGGCGCGGCTGGAACCGCACATGCATCGCCTGATCGTCGCCTGCGGTGCAGGGGCCGGATTGGCGGCGGTGTACAACGTGCCATTGGGCGGCGCGGTGTTTGTGCTGGAAGTGCTGGTGGGCGCGTTCAGCTGGCCGGCGGCGATCATCGCCCTGGCCACCTCGGCGATTGGCGCGGCGGTGGCCTGGGTCGGGCTGGGTGCCGAATCGCAGTATGTGGTGCCGCACTTTGTGCTGAGCCCGGCATTGATCGCCTGGGCGCTGGTGTGCGGCCCGGTGTTCGGCGTGGCGGCGTATGGCTTCACCCGCCTGACCGGTGCGGCGCGGGCCAACGCCGCGCGCGGCTGGCGCCTGCCGGTGTGGTCATTGATCAACTTCACCCTGATCGGCGGCCTGGCGATGCTGCTGCCGCAGATCCTCGGCAATGGCAAAGGCCCGGCGCAACTGGGTTTCGACAATGAACTGACGATCGGCCTGGCGGCGCTGTTGCTACTGGTCAAGGTGTTGATCACCATCAGCAGCCTGCGCGCCGGCGCCGAGGGTGGCCTGCTGACGCCGGGCCTGGCGAATGGCGCGCTGCTGGCGATCATCCTCGGTGGCGCCTGGAGCCTGGCCTGGCCCGGCGTGCCGCTGGGCGCGTTCGCGATCATCGGCGCCGCAGCGTTCCTGGCCGCGAGCATGAGCATGCCGCTGACCGCGATCGTGCTGGTGGCGGAATTCACCCGCATCGACCATGACTTCCTGGTGCCGATCATTCTGGCGGTAGTGGGCGCGGTGTGCGTGAGCAAACTGTGCCAGCGGTTCGGCTAAAAACCCTGCAAACCGCTGGATAAAAACCGCCTCAAGCGCCATCCTTTGCGCTTTAAGCCGCCCCATCAGCGGCGCTCGACGCTCAAGGAAATGCCATGCACGCCCAACCCCTCACCGCCGCCGATTTCGACTTCATCGAAGAGACCCTGCTCAAGTACGGCGACGACCACTCGGTGCTGAACCTGGCCGAACTCGACGGTTACTTCACCGCGCTGGTCTCCAGCCCAGCCCAGGTCGACGTGGCCGAGTGGTTCCCGGCGATATGGGGCGGGCAGAACCCGGAGTGGGACAACATGGACGAAGCACAAAGCTTCCTCGAACTGTGCGTGCGCCACCTCAACACCCTGGCAAGCCAACTGGCCACCGACGCCCGTGGCTTCAAGGCTCGCTTCGACGAAACCGAACACCAGGGCCAGAACGTCACCCTGGCCGAAGAATGGTGCTTTGGCTACATCCGCGGCGCGGCCATCGGCAACTGGCCGGAACTGCCGGCGGAACAAGCCGCACTGCTGGAAAAAATCTCCTGGTGCGCCGAACAGGACAACTTCGAATTACCCGCCGACCTCGACGTGCAAACACACCAGCAGCGAGTCAGCGAACTCGAACCCGCCGCACGCGCGCTGCATGACTACTGGTTGGCAAAACGATAAAAAGCTGCAGAGCGCATCTGAAACCCCGAGTCGGCAAGCCGGCTCCAACACCTACCCGCTCTTGATCCAACCACTCAGGCCGGCTGCCAGGCCGCCGTGCTTTTGCTCTTGATCTTGATCTTGATCTCAGGCGCCCCATCAAACACGCTGGCCGGAATTCGATATTGATTTGGGGGGTAAACCGGCAGGGATGCCGGTTTAGCCGCCCCGCGCCATGGATGGCGCGTGGCGGCGGCCCCCCAAATCAATGTCGGATTACGGGCACACCGAGCCTAGGCGAGGTGCCGAGTGTTGGGGCAAGAGCCCTTTTGGTTACTTTTGGGGCTCCTTTCCAAAAGTGACCCGCCGTAAGGGCGGAACCAATCTCCGCCCTCACCCAAATAACGCATATGCCCCCAACCTGATCCAACCCCCCAGCGCCCCGAAGCCCGCCATCGCAGGCAAGCCAGCTCCCACAGTGACACCAAATCCCACCCAATAAATATCAGCAACCACGACCCCAAGCTCGACAAGCACCGCATCTATACCCGATTATTCAAGTCCGCCCCGTCGGCCACTCCGTGCCACCTCGCCTAGAATCAGGAGCCTCGTACCTTGAGTTCGCAGAAAACCGTGACCGTGACACCGCCCAATTTCCCCCTCAATGGCAAGGTCGCGCCCCCCGGCTCCAAATCCATTACCAACCGCGCCCTGCTGCTGGCGGCCCTGGCCAAGGGCACCAGCCGCCTGAGCGGCGCCTTGAAAAGCGATGACACCCGCCACATGTCGGTCGCCCTGCGCCAGATGGGCGTGACCATCGACGAGCCGGATGACACCACCTTCGTCGTCACCGGCCAAGGCAAACTGCAGTTGCCGACGCAGCCGCTGTTCCTCGGCAATGCCGGCACCGCCATGCGCTTTCTGACCGCCGCCGTCGCCACCGTTGAAGGCACCGTGGTGCTGGACGGCGACGACTATATGCAAAAACGCCCGATCGGCCCGCTGCTGGCCACCCTGCGCCAGAACGGCATCGCGGTCGACAGCCCGACCGGATGCCCACCGGTCACCGTGCACGGTGCGGGCAAAGTCGCGGCCAAGCGCTTCGAGATCGACGGCGGCTTGTCCAGCCAGTACGTGTCGGCCCTGCTGATGCTGGCGTCCTGCGGCGAAGCGCCGATTGAAGTGGCGCTGACCGGCAAGGACATCGGTGCGCGTGGCTACGTCGACCTGACCCTGGACTGCATGCGCGCGTTCGGCGCGCAGGTCGAGGTGGTCGACGACACCACCTGGCGTGTGGCGCCGACCGGCTACACCGCGCACGACTACCTGATCGAACCCGACGCCTCCGCCGCCACCTACCTGTGGGCCGCTGAAGTGCTGACCGGTGGGCGCATCGACATCGGCGTCGCCGCGCAGGACTTTACCCAGCCGGACGCCAAGGCCCAGGCGGTGATCGCGCAATTCCCGAACATGCAGGCCACGGTCGTCGGTTCGCAGATGCAGGACGCCATCCCGACCCTGGCGGTGCTCGCCGCATTCAACAACACCCCGGTGCGCTTCACCGAGCTGGCCAACCTGCGGGTCAAGGAATGCGACCGCGTGCAGGCGCTGCATGATGGCCTGAATGAAATCCGTGCGGGCCTGGCCACGATCGAGGGCGATGACCTGCTGGTCGCCGCCGACCCTGCGTTGGCCGGCACCGCGTGCAATGCGTTGATCGACACCCACGCCGACCACCGCATCGCCATGTGCTTTGCGCTGGCCGGGCTGAAGGTTGCGGGCATCCGCATCCAGGATCCGGACTGCGTGGCCAAGACCTATCCTGAGTACTGGAAGGCCTTGGGCAGTCTCGGGGTCCAACTGACCTACTGAGGCATCGGCGCCGGAATGGGGAGGCAATGCACATGACAATTCGCCAACCCTGCCCACCCGGCGCCTGCGTCTGCGAACGTGAACAACTGCTGGAACGTCCCGGCGCCGACCTGCGCATCCTCAGCCTGACGCGCCAGGAAGAAAAACGCCTGGTCGAACGCCTCGAAAACCTGCAGAGCCTGCAGGACCTCGAACGCATGCAGCAGCGCATGTACGAACTCCTCGGAATCCGCGTGCACATCGCCCCCGGCCACGCCGAGGTCAAGAGCATGCGCGGCATCCAGATCGTCATCGACGACCTGCCAGGCCTGTGCCGCAAGACCCGCCAATCGATCCCGGCGGCGATTCGCCGGGGCATGGAAAAACACCCCGAGATCGCCTACCGCCTGCTGGATGCCCACGACCTGTTTCGCGACGATTGAACCGCGCTCGAACTAGCGGTTGCCGCGTTCCGACGGATTCGCTGGTACATGGCACTGGGCACACTTGATTCAAAGCAACCTGGAACAGGCTGGCGCTCAGGCGTTCTCTCGTACCTGACGCGGGACAAACAACTGCCGGCCGAGCTTCTCGGCGGTGCGTAAATGGCTTTGCGCGCTGTCGCTTTCCGACTCCAGCAACAGCTCGGACGTCAGCACCTGCGCTCCACAGTAGTCAAAAATCCCGTAGTCGATCTGCGTACGCATCGCTTGGGCATAACCATGCCGTTCAAATGCGCTTTCATCAGCGGCGCCCAGCGCCAGCAGATGCACCTGCAAGTGCTGCAGCTTTTTCACCACCGGCGTGTCCGGGCCGTAGTCGATGGCCCAGCCGTTGACGAACACGCGGTCGACCCAGCCCTTGAGCAGGCCCGGCAGCGACCACCAGTAGATCGGGAATGCCAGTACCAGCGCATCGGCGCGGTCGATACGCGCCTGCTCGGCCAATACGTCGGCCGGTGGCGTGGCACGAGTGCGGTGTACGCGGTGGTCGGCTGCGGTGTAGCGCGGGTCGAAGCCTTCGGCGGCGAGGTCGGCGATTTCCACGGTGTGGCCGCTGGCAGTCAGGCCGGCGGCCACCTGCGCCGCGACGGCGTGAGTGAGGGATTGTGGGTCGTGGTGCGCGACAACGATGAGTGCATGCATGACATTGACTCCCTTTGGGCTTAAGCTACGTTTAGTAAGTTACAGTCACTAAGTTACTTTTGGTATATAAGCATGTCAAGCAGTCAGTCCCCTGCCCCACGCCGGCGCTTGAGCCGTGAAGATCGTCTGCGCCAGCTGCTCGATGTGGCCTGGCAACTGGTCCGCGATGAAGGCACCGAAGCCCTGACGCTGGGGCGCCTGGCGGAACTCGCGGGAGTGACCAAGCCGGTGGTCTATGACCATTTCGTCACCCGCGCGGGGTTACTCGCCGCGCTGTATGCCGACTTCGACGCGCGCCAGGACAAGGTGTTTACCCAAGCCATCGAGGCCAGCGATGCCACGCTGGAGGGTCGCGCGTGGGTGATCGCCTCGAGTTATGTCGATTGCGTGCTGTTGCAGGGCCGGGAGATTCCGGGGGTGATCGCCGCGCTGAGCAGCTCCCCGGAACTGGAAACCCTCAAGCGCGAATACGAGGCGATTTTCCTCGCCAAGTGCCGCGATGCGCTGTCGCCCTTTGCGCCCGGCGGCACGGTGTCCCAGGTCGGCCTGCGGGCGGTGCTGGGTGCGGCGGAAGCCTTGTCCCAGGCGGCAGCCAGTGGTGAAGTCAGCCGTGAAGAGGCGCAGCAGGAGTTGCTTGCGACCCTGCTGGCGATGGTCAATCGCGGGCGCGGTTGACGCGACGGTTTACGCCGAAAGATTCTGGACGAACAACCGCACCTTGCGCGTCAGTTGATCCAGATGCCGGTCGCGCTGTTTCTCGGCGTCGAGCATCGCGCGCTTGCCGTGCTTTTGCAGCAGGTACGTGTGGATCTGGCGCACTTCCAGCGAGCTGTAGATCGACGCCACGTCCAGCACGCCCATCAGGCCATCAGTGCCGTAGTCGCGGGTATTCATCAGCACCTGGGTGCCGCGCGCGCCCCGCACCTGAAAGCCCATGCGTTCAAAAGCCGGTACTTTTTCTACCGAGCACGCTAGTTCCGCATGGGGATAACGGCCCAGCACATCGCGCATCATCGCGCGCGCCACACCCTGGCGCCGATGGCCGACTTGCACGGCCATGAACGCAATCCCACAGGCTTGCGGATCGTCCTTGACGGGCAGGTACAGGCCAAAGCCAAGCAGTTTTTCCGCGTCCGTCGCCACGACCAACTCGACGGCAATCCCCTTTGAACCGTCCAAGGCTTCCAGGTACAGGTGCACTTCAAAACCGATGGCGTACTGGTAGATGTTGTAGAGCAGGTTGCTCGGCGGCAGCGCGACGCTGCTGATGTCGGTGAGGTTGTCCACCACCATCTGCAGGACCTGCGCATTGATGGGCTCGGGGCACGGTGTCGTGTAGCGGGTAAGGCTGTACATGCAAATTCCTGGGGTTTCGCGTCAAGGCAGCGGCGATTGTACCTGTTGCGGCGAGTGTATGGCCTGCAGGCCGCACCCAAAAGCCACGCCGATATTGACAAGGTAAAATCGTAACGACTATTGTCTGACAACCTGATCAACAAGGTTTTCCCATGCTTGAGCTTCAACGCCCCGATTCGCTGGTCGTACGGGTTGTCAGTGCCATCCGCGCAGAAATCGACTCCGGCCAACTGCCGCCGGAGTCGCGCCTGCCCACGGAACAGCAACTGGCCGAACAACTCAACGTCAGCCGCTCTGTAGTGCGTGAAGCCATTGCCCAGCTCAAGGCCGATGGCGTGATCACTGCGCGCCGGGGGCTGGGCTCGTTTATCTCGCAGACGCCAGCCGGTACGGTGTTTCGTTTCCCGCAGCCGAATGGACGGCGCCCCGACCTCGCGCAGATGTTCGAAGTGCGCCTGTGGATCGAGACCCAGGCCGCCGCGATTGCCGCGCAACGCCGCGATGAAGCCGACCTGCAGCGCATGAAAAGCGCGCTGCAGGACATGCAGGAGCACCGCGACAACTTCGAAGCGGCCGCCCTCGCCGATGTGGAGTTCCACCGCGCTATCGCCGACGCCAGCAAGAATGACTACTTCGTGGCCTTCCATGACTTCCTGCGCAGCCAGTTGGCCAGCGCCCGCAAGACCGCTTGGGAAAACTCCGCCTCGCGTTTTGTCACCGGCTCTGCCGACGCCACCCAGGAACACCAGGCGCTGTTCCAGGCGATTGCCGACGGCGACGCCCAGCGTGCCGCCGCGAGTGCCGAGGCCCACCTGCGCGCGGCAGCACGCCGCCTGAGCCTGGAACTGCCCGCCAAACATTGACCGAATCCACCCTTTTGCAGCGTGCCCCCGGCACGCCATTTTTTTAACCAAACCATTAGTCTGACAACCTGATAAGCAGACTGATGTGCAACCGCAGGTACCCACGCAATGATTCACGACTTTTGCATCATCGGCGGCGGCATCGTCGGCCTCGCCACCGCCATGGAGCTGCTCAAGCGCCAGCCGGGCGCCTCGCTGGTGATCCTCGAAAAGGAATCGGTGCTGGCCAAGCACCAGACCGGCCACAACAGCGGCGTGATCCACGCCGGCATCTACTACGCGCCGGGGAGCCTCAAGGCCGACCTGTGCAAGCGTGGCGCCGAAGCCACCAAGCAGTTCTGCACCGAGCACGGCATCAAGTTCGAGGTGTGCGGCAAGCTGCTGGTGGCGTCCAGCCCGCTGGAAATGCAGCGAATGGAAGCGCTGCATGCCCGCGCCCAACTCAACGGCATGCAGGTCGAGCGCCTCGATGCGAACCAGTTGCGCGAGCGCGAACCGAACATCGTCGGCCTGGGCGGGCTGTTCCTGGATGCCACCGGCATCGTCGATTACCGCCAGGTGTGCGAGACCATGGCGCGGGTGATTCGCCGCAGCGGTGGCGAGATCTGCCTGGAACGCACCGTCACCGGCATCCATGAAGATACCGACACCGTCACCATCAACACCCTTGGCGAAACCTGGCAGGCGCGTCATCTGGTGGTGTGCGCTGGCTTGCAGTCGGACCGCCTGGCGACCCTGGCCGGGATCAAGATCGACCACCAGATCATCCCGTTTCGCGGCGAATACTTCCGCCTGCCGCCGGAAAAAAACGGTCTCGTCAATCACCTCATCTACCCGATTCCCGACCCGGACTTGCCGTTCCTCGGTGTGCACCTGACCCGCATGATCGACGGCAGCATCACCGTCGGGCCGAACGCCGTGCTGGGCCTGGGTCGCGAAAACTACCGCAAGTTCTCGATCAACTGGCGCGATGTGGCCGAGTACGCGCGCTTCCCCGGCTTCTGGAAAACCCTCTGGCAGAACCTCGGTTCGGGCACCACCGAGATGAAGAACTCGTTGTTCAAATCCGGCTACCTGGAGCAGTGCCGCAAGTATTGCCCGTCACTGACCCTCGACGACCTGCTGCCCTATGAAGCCGGGATCCGCGCCCAGGCGGTGATGCGCGACGGCAGCCTGGTGCACGACTTCCTGTTCGCCCAGACCTCGCGAATGCTCCATGTCTGCAACGCGCCCTCACCGGCCGCGACGTCAGCCATGCCGATCGGCGCGATGATCGCCGACCGCCTGTTCACGCCCCAGTAACACCCGGCAATACGCCTCCATTTGACAATAAATACAAAGACTCAGAAGGAAGTACAGCATGACGGCATCTGCCTCCATCCCCGGCACCGAAACGCCCGAGCAAACCCGCAAGCGCCTGCGCAAAGTCGCCGCCGCGACCATCTTTGGCTCAATGCTGGAGTGGTACGACTTTTACCTGTACGCGACCATGGCGGCAATTGTGTTCTCGAAGATCTTCTTCGATAACAGCGACCCGAAGACCGCCACGCTGATGGCCTTTTCGACCTTTGCCATCGGCTTTATCGCACGCCCGTTCGGCGGCATCCTGTTTGGCTACCTGGGCGACAAGTTCGGCCGCAAGCAAGTGCTGGTACTGACCTTCTGCCTGATGGGCGTGTGCACCACGCTGATCGGCCTGATCCCCAGCTACGCCTCCATCGGCATCTGGGCGCCGATCGTGCTGGTGTTCATCCGCATCATCCAGGGCCTGGGTGCGGGGGCCGAACTGTCCGGCGCGGCGGTCACCTCCTATGAGCACGCTGCGCAGGGCAAGCGCGGCAGCCAAGGCGCATGGCCGGCGCTGGGCTTGAACCTGGGCCTGCTGCTGTCATCGCTCACCGTGTACCTGCTGACCATCAACGGCAACGAGTTCCTGCTGGCCGGCGGCTGGCGTATTCCCTTCGTCTGCAGCATCGTGCTGGTGGGCGTCGGCCTGTGGGTACGCAAGAGCATTCCGGAAACCCCGCAGTTCAAGGAGCTGAGCAAAGAAGCCGCCAAGGCCAAGGCCTCGCCGCTCAAGGCCCTGTTCAAGAACGACCTCAAAGGCCTGGCGGTGGTGTTCTTCGTGGCCATCGGCTACAACGCCCTGAGCTACATCTTCAAGACCTTCTCCCTGGCGTACCTGACCCAATTCAAAGGCGTGGATGTGCACGTCACGTCGCTGTCGGTAACCATCGCCAGCCTGATCGCCATTGTCGCCGTGCCCTGCTTCGGCTGGCTGTGTGACAAGTGGAGCAGCAAGCACGTGCTGATCCTCGGCGGGCTGTGCTCGCTGCTGTTCGCCTACCCGTTTCTGGCCCTGCTCAACAGCGGCGAAAGTCTGATGATCTACATCGCGATCGGCGTCGGCACCGGCCTCCTCGCACCGATGATGTTCGCCCCGCAGGGCTCGTTCCTGAGCCGGCAGTTCCCGACCCAGACGCGCTCTTCCGGCTTCGGTACCGGGCGTGAAATCGGCACCGCCATCGCTGGCGGCCTGGCGCCACTGGGTGCGCTGTCGATGGTGGCGGCATCGGCCACCCACTCCACTGATGGCGTGGTGATAATCCTCGCCATTTCGGCGCTGCTGGTGGTGGTGTTTGCGTTGTGTGACCAGGGCCGCAAGCACTCGGCATTCAAGAACTGAGGAAAAAAGTTCGGACCAACGGGTGCATGGACGCACCTACATCGCGCATCATGGGCACTTTCAAGCTCAAGGGTAACGTCCATGCGCGTTCTGTCATTGATGATGGGTCTTACGACGCTGGCCGCCAGTACGGTGTTCTGCGCCAGCGCGATGGCGAATGAAGAAATCCAGCTGGTGCAACAGATCAACGACTACCGCAGCCAGGTACAGCGCTGCGGTGACCAGGGTTCCCAGGAACTGCCACCTTTGGCCAGCGACACCCGCCTGGTGCTGCCGGCCACCAATGTCGGCGACTTGCAACAGGCCCTGGCCCGGGCGGCATACCCGATGGTGAATGTGCAGGCCATCAGCCTGTCCGGCCCCAAGGATGCCCAGGCTGCCATGAAGGCGGTGCGCGAGAGTTTCTGCCGCGTGGTGCTCGATCCGCAATTTGTCGATATCGGTGTGAGCAACAGCGGCCAGGACTGGCGCATCGTGCTCGCCCGTCCACTGCTGTCCAGCGGCCTCGGCGACTGGCAGACCGAAGGCAAGCAACTGCTCACCCTGATCAACACCGCGCGCGCGCAACCGCGCCAGTGCGGCACCCAGGCATTCAGCGCGACCACCCCGCTGTCCTGGAATGACGACCTGGCCGGCGCCGCCAACAGCCACACGCGCAACATGGCCAACGGCAATTTCTTCGACCACCTCGACCACGACGGCCGCACCCCCGGTGACCGCGCCGAACTGGCCGGCTACCCGGCGAAAAACATCGGCGAAAACATCGCCGCCGGCCTGGACACGCCGCGCAAGGTCGTCGACGGCTGGCTCGCCAGCCCCGGGCATTGCGCCAACCTGATGAACCCGCAGTTTCGCGAATTGGGCGCGGCCTATGCCATGGACCCGAAAAGTGACGCAGGGATCTACTGGACCGGTTTGTTCGGCACATCGCAGTAAAAAACAGCGCCCGGATCGCGGAATATTTATCTATTCAAATGGATGCAGCATCAAATTGCCATCTCGTGGATAATTCCGCTGAACTGGCAACGGTCATTCCGGTCTGTTGCTTGTTAGCCTGACCTCTTCAGGCGCTCGACCGATTGTGGCAAACAAGGTGTTCTCCCAATGATGAATTGGCTGCAAAGCAGCAGCGACATGGCTGAGCGGGTACGCCAGCATGATTGGGCAAGTACGCCCCTGGGCCCGCTCGAACAATGGCCGGATGTGCTCAAGACCACGGTAGCGTTGTGCTTTGCCTCGAGCTTTCCCCAGGCCATCGTCTGGGGGCCGCACCTGATCACGCTCTACAACGATGCGTTTGTGCCCATCCTTGGCGATAAGCCCTACTCGCTGGGGCGACCTTTCAGCGAAACCTGGCACGAAGTGTGGGACCAGGTCGGCCCCATCGCGGACGCGGCTTTCGAAGGGCATGCCACCTACGTCGAGAACTTCCCGCTGCTGATCGAGCGTGGCGCGGGCCCCGAGCAGGCCTACTTCACCTTTTGCTACAGCCCCATCCGCGATCCGCAGGGCAAGGTCGTCGGCTTGCTGGACACGGTGACCGAAACCACCGCCACGGTATTTCTTGCGCGACGCCTGGCGGTGCTGGATGCGATCGGCAACGCCGTGACCAATGCCACCGACGCCGAAACCATCATGTCCACCACCACGCGCCTGCTGGCCGAGCACCTGCAGGTGTCCAACTGCGCCTATGCAGACATGGACGCCGATGAAGACGGCTTCACCATTCGCGGCAATTGGGCGGCGCCCGGCTCGCCGAGCATCGTCGGACGCTACAGCCTAGCTTCGTTCGGTGAGTTGGCCGTACAACGCCTGCATGCCGGCGAGCCGGTGGTGGTGCAGGACAATCGCATCGAATTCGCGCCGCACATCGCCGCCAGCTACCAGGCCCTGGGCGCGTTGGCGACCGTGTGTTTCCCGCTGATCAAGCATGGCCGGCTCACCGCGCTGATGGCCGTGCATCACAAAGCGGCGCGCGTGTGGTCGCCCTATGACCTGGCCCTGGTGGGCGAAGTCACCGAACGCTCCTGGGCACATATCGAGCGCGTGCGCGCCGACGTCGCCGTGCGTGAAGGCCTGGCGGCATTCACCGAGCTGAATGCGACCCTGGAACAGCGGGTGGCGGAACGCACCACCGCCCTCTCCCAGGCCGAAGCCGCGCTGCGCCAGTCACAGAAGCTGGAAGCCATCGGCCAGTTGACCGGCGGCGTCGCCCATGACTTCAACAACCTGCTGACGATCATTCGCTCGTCGGTGGATTTCCTGCGCCAGCCCGGTCTCTCCGAGGAGCGGCGCCAGCGTTACATGGGCGCGGTGTCGGACACCGTCGAGCGGGCCAGCAAACTCACCAGCCAGCTGCTCGCCTTCGCCCGGCGCCAGCCATTGAACCCGGAAGTGTTCGATGTGAGCCTGCGGGTCAGGAATATCGGCGAGATGCTGGAAAGCCTCACCGGGGCGCGGATCCAGGTGCGCGTCGAGTTGCCCGACAGCCCGTGCCATGTGCGCGTCGACTCCAGCCAGTTCGAAACCGCGCTGATCAATATGGCCCTCAACGCCCGTGACGCCATGAACGGCCAAGGCACGCTGACCCTGCGCGTGGCCACCGTGGCGGCCCTGCCGCGTATCCGTGGCGACGCCGAGTCGCGCCAGCCCTTCGTCACGGTGTCCCTGGCCGACACCGGCAGCGGCATGGCCAGCGACAACCTGGAGCGCATCTTCGAGCCGTTCTTTACCACCAAGGCCGTCGGCAAAGGCACGGGGCTGGGTTTATCCCAGGTGTTCGGTTTCGCCAAGCAGTCCGGCGGCAACGTCGACGTGGCCAGCACCCCGGGCCAGGGCACGGTATTTACCCTGTACCTGCCGGCCGTTGAATCCCAGGCAGTCCAGTTGGCGCACCTGCAGCAAGCCGCGTGCCCGGACCATGACCCGTCGCACCGCCATATCCTCATCGTGGAAGACAACCTCGACGTGGGCCGCTTCGCCAACCAGATCCTCCAGGACCTGGGCTACCAGACCACCTGGGCCACCGATGCCGAACAGGCACTGGCGATGGCCGGCGCGGACGCCATGGCCTTCGACGGGGTGTTCTCGGACGTGGTCATGCCGGGAATCACCGGCGTGATGATGGCCAGGGTGCTGCGCGAGCGCCGGCCGGACCTGCCGATAGTCCTCACGTCGGGCTACAGCGAGGAGCTGGCTGACAGCGGCTATGAAGGCTTCGAGTTCCTCGCCAAGCCCTACTCCGCCGACCAGGTCGCACGGGTGCTGGCCAAGGCCATGCTCAAGGACTGAGCCTATTCCGCCACGGCCACTTGATTGCGACCCAACGCCTTGGCGCGATATAGCGCCTTGTCGGCGGTGTTCATCAGGTCGTGCAAATCCTGGTCAAGGGTATGGGTGGAGGCCACGCCGAGGCTGGCGGTCAAGCCATGCACCGGCTCGGAGACCAGGCCGGAAATCGCCTTGACCAACTGCTCGGCAATGTCTCGCGCCGCTTCCAGCGAGGTATTGGGCAGCAGCACCGCGAACTCCTCGCCCCCCAGGCGGCCGTAGACATCGGCCTGGCGGAACGAGGCACTGATCACCCCGCCAATCTGGCGCAGCACTTGGTCACCGGCCTGGTGACCGTAGGTATCGTTGATCTGCTTGAAGTGGTCCATGTCCAGCATCAGCGCACACAACGGCTGCTGGTTGTGGCGGCATTGCGCGTACAACACCTGGGCATGTTCGAAAAACGCGCGACGGTTCATCAGCCCGGTGAGTTCGTCGGTCTGTGCGGCGCGTGTAGAGATGTTGTGGGCCCGTTCCATTTGCCGGGTCAGGCGAAAGGCTTTTTCCAGCGCATCCGACAGCTTGCGCGTGGCGCTGACCACAAAGGTGGAGAACACCAGCACGGCGACAGCCACCCCGACTTGCATCGACGACGGCTGGAACAACAGCCACAGCGTGCACGGCAGCAGCACCAGGGCCAGGGACGCCAGGGTCATGTAGCGATACGCGGAATAACACGAGACGGCACTCACCGACATGCCCACGGTAAACAGCATGACCAGCACCTGCGACACTCGATCGTCGGTCGGCATCACGGCCAGTGCGCCGGCGCCCCAGACGCCGGCAGACAGCATCAGCGTGATCCAGTAGCGACGTTCCCAGCGCTGCGGGGTGCGCTCGTCGTTGGGACAGCGGAACCACTCCATGAACATCTTGACCCGCAGCAATGACGTGGCCGCCAGCACCAATAGCCAGACCAGCATGACCGTGTGGTCAAAACGCTCCCAACACAGCCAGCAGAGCATCACCGCAGCGAGGTAACTGCCGAAAATCGCGGCAAAGGACTGCCGAAACAACTGATGCAAACGGTCAGTCCGCACCTGTTCCTCTATAAAGCAATCCTGGTCCTGCCTACGCCCAAGGCCGTTCATGAAATTCGCCTGATTCAACTGCCACGACAAGGGTGCCATTGTGGCACCCTGCCAGTAGCGCGGACAACAGAATCCAGCCGTGTAGAGCGCTTTAAAGCGCTTGGGGCCGCAGAATCAACACACCCAACGGCGGCAGATTCAAGGACAGCGAGACCGCCTGCCCATGACGCGGCTCATCACGCGTGGAAACGGTGCCACCGTTACCGTAATTGGAGCCCGCATACAGGTCGGCATCGCTGTTGAGTACTTCGCTCCAGCTCCCGGCAAACGGCACCCCGACGGCGTACGCCTCACGCGGCACCGGGGTGAAGTTGGCAACCACCAGCACCGGCTTGCCATCCTTGCTCCAGCGCAGCCAGGCATACACGCTGTTGATCGCATCGTCGCCGATCAGCCATTGGAAGCCTTGGGGCGCGTCGTCCTGTTCGTGCAGGGCCGGTTCCTCGCGGTACAGGCGGTTCAGGTCGCCCACCAGTTTCTGCACGCCGCGGTGTTCCGGGTATTGCAGCAGGTACCAATCCAGCTGCTGGTCGTGGTTCCACTCGCGCCACTGGCCGAATTCGCAGCCCATGAACAGCAGTTTCTTGCCAGGGTGCATCCACATGAACGCCAGGTAAGCACGCAGGTTGGCAAATTTCTGCCAGCGGTCGCCGGGCATCTTGTCGATCAACGAGTGCTTGCCGTGCACCACTTCATCGTGGGAAATCGGCAGGATGAAACGCTCGGACCAGGCATACACCAGGCCGAAGCTCAGTTCATTGTGGTGATGGGCGCGGTACACCGGGTCCTGCTGGATGTAGTGCAGCGAATCGTGCATCCAGCCCATGTTCCACTTGTAGTTGAAACCCAGGCCGCCCTGTTGGGTGGGCTGGCTGACGCCGGGCCAGGCGGTGGATTCTTCGGCAATCACCAGCGCGCCGGGCGCCTCCAGGGCGACCACGTCGTTGAGGTGGCGCAGGAAGTCGATGGCTTCGAGGTTCTCGCGACCGCCGTGGCGATTGGGTACCCATTCGCCGGCCTTGCGCGAATAATCGCGGTACAGCATCGACGCCACGGCATCCACGCGCAGCCCATCGATGTGGAAGTGCTTGAGCCAGTGCAGCGCCGAAGCCAGCATGAAGCCGTGGACTTCGGTGCGGCCCAGGTTGTAGATCAGCGTGTCCCAATCCTGGTGGAAGCCTTCGAGCGGATTGGCGTATTCATACAGCGCGGTGCCATCGAACTGCGCCAGACCGTGGGTATCGGTAGGAAAATGCGCCGGCACCCAGTCGAGAATCACACCAATATCCGCCTGATGCAGTGCATTGACGAAGTAGGCAAAGTCTTCCGGCGAGCCAAAGCGTGCCGTCGGGGCGAATTGCGACAGCGCCTGATACCCCCAGGAGCCGCCGAACGGGTGCTCCATGATCGGCATCAGTTCAACGTGGGTGAAGCCCAGTTGCTGCACATAGGGCACCAGCCGTTCGGCCAGCTCGCGCCAGTTGTATTGGCGCGAGACCTCGCCCGCCTCGTCCAGTTCGCACTGCCAGGAACCCACGTGCAGCTCGTAGATCGACAGCGGCGCGGTGGTCTTCTGGCGCTCGACGCGCGACTGCATCCACGCATGGTCCTGCCAGTCCACCTGCAACGGCGCCGCGACCTTGGAGGCGGTGTCCGGCGGCAGTTGGGTCGCCAGCGCCATCGGGTCGGCCTTGAGCGGTAGGATCCCGTTGGCAGCGAGAATTTCGTATTTGTAGGCTGCGCCCGGTTGCAGGCGTGGGATAAAGATCTCCCATACACCGGACGGATGACGCAGGCGCATCGGGTGCCGACGCCCGTCCCAGATGTTGAAGTCGCCGACCACCGACACACGCCGGGCATTCGGCGCCCACACGGCAAATCGCACGCCCTCCACGCCGTCGACGCTGGTCACCTGGGCGCCCAGGCAGCTGCCGAGGTCGCGGTGATTGCCTTCGGCAAACAGGTACAGGTCCATTTCACCCAGCAGCAGTTGCTGGAAGCTGTAGGGGTCTTCGGTGATCTGCTCACCGCCCGCCCACTGGATTTTCAGCAGGTAGTCCTGGCGAGTCGCGAAGTGCCCGACAAACAAACCCGGCACCTGGGTCGCATCGAGGCTGCCGATCTGCTCGCCGCTGTCGCGTGCCAGCACCTGCACACTGAGGGCTTCCGGCAGGAAGGCGCGGATAAACTGGCCGCCCTGCTCGTCATCGTGCGGTCCCAGGATCGAGAACGGATCATGGTGCTCGGCGCGCACCAGCGCTTCGACGTCGTTGGACGCCGGCAATGCAGTCAATTTCGGCTGCAGCGGTTCTTTATGTGTAAAGCTCATGACGTCTCCCCACCGCGTACAGTTTTCGATATAGGTACAAGCCCACTCAGCAAGCCGTGCAACCCTTGCAGGGGCACTGGCAGCCAGGTCGGGCGATTTTCCGCCTCGTAAGCCACTTCATACGCGGCCTTCTCGAGGCTGAACAACGTCAGCGCAGCGTCCTGGCCCTTGGCATCCTGCCAGTCATGCGCCAGTGTAGACGTAGCTGCCTGATAAGCCTGGATAAATGCCTGGCGCGCTTCTTTCAGGTAACGATCGGTCACGCGCTTGCGGGCAACGTCCGCCTCCGACGAGTGATCCACGCCCTGCACATTCAGCGCCATCGCCGCCGCGTAATCAAAGGAACGCAACACCCCGCTCACATCCTTGTACGGGCTGTGCTTGCCCCGGCGCTCATGCAGCGGCCGCGCAGGCTCGCCTTCAAAGTCGATCAGGTAGGCATCGCCCTTCACCACCAGCACCTGGCCCAGGTGCAAATCACCGTGGACACGAATGCGCAGGCCGCCCAGCGTGGCTTTCGCCAAGGCCTGCACATGGCTGGCGATGGCTTTTTTCTGCGCCAGCAATTCACTGACCAGCGCCTGATCGCCAGGGTTCAATTGGCTTTGGTGCAGCTTGAGCAATTGCAGGGCGCGGTCGATCTGTGCACCGACATCCTTGGCCCAGGCCTGGGTGTCCTTGACTGTGGTGACCTCGGGCTTGAAGTCTTTGTTGGTGGTCTTCGCGCCCAGTACCCCATGCATTTCGCCCAGGCGCTGCCCGAGCAATCCGGCAAAGTCGGCCAGTTCGCCCAGGGCGTTGTAGTGCTGTTCCTGCTCGGAAATGGCTTCGGCGAGTTCGTCGCGGATCGCGCGTTCGAGGTTGTTCTGGGTCCAGCTCCAGGCATCGCCCTGGTTGCTCAGGTAGCCTTGGGCAATCATCAACAGGTTGTCGTCGCCCGCCGCATCGCGGCGCACCATCGAGCCCAGCAATGGCGAGATGTTCGGGTAGTCGGCGGCGGTCAGGTAGGCGCTCATTTCCAGCTCCGGGTGCACCCCGGCGCTGACTTTGCGGATCAGTTTGAGCACCAGGCTTTCGCCCACCACCACTGAACTGTTGGATTGTTCGGCCGACAGGTAGCGCACCACCGACTCGTCATTGAGCTGCAACTTGGGCAGGTGCGGCGTGGCTTCAAAACGCAGGTCGCCATCGCTGGTGTTCAGCACGGTGCCGGCTTGCAGGCCCTGGATGACCGCGCGAATGAAGTGCTCAAGGCTGAAGGCATCCGTCACCAACCCGACCTGGCGCACACGGCGCACGCGGGCCAGCGCCAGTTGCTGTGGCAAGGCGCTGGTGAACTGGTCTTCGCCGAGAAAGCCGAATGGCAGCTGATAACGGTTGACCTGGCCACCGGCGGTCACCTCAAGCTCACTGAGCAACACCGGGTGCTGCGGGTCGCCAAAGCGTGCGCCATAGACGATGCGCACGCTGTCGATGGCCGTGTCCTTGCCGGCAAACCAGCGCCGCTTGGGCAGCCAGGCCGGCAGCGAGGTCTGCTCCAGGGTCGTGCGGCACGGCTCTTCGAGCAGCTCTTCCATGCGTTTTTTCAGCACCAGCGTGGTGAAGTCCGGCATGCTTTGCGCCGGTTCCACATGCCAGCTCGGCATCTGGTTTTCCGCCGCCAGCACGAACCAATAGAAGCCATATGGCGCCAGGGTCAGCAGGAAATTCAGCTGGCCAATCGGCGGGAACGCATTACCGCCCAGCATCTCCACCGGTACCATGCCGGCGAAGGCCGACAGGTCCAGTTCGGCCGCCTGGGCACTGCGCGACACGTTGGCCACGCACAGGATGATTTCGGTGCGCCCATCGTCGCCGGTGAATTCGCGGGTGTAGGCGAGGATGCGGCGGTTGCTTGGCGAGAGCATTTTCAGGCTGCCACGGCCGAACGCCTTGGACTGCTTGCGTACCGCAAGCATGCGGCGGGTCCAGTTGAGCAGCGAGTGTGGGTCCTGGGCCTGGGTTTCGACGTTGACCGACTGGTAGCCGTATTGCGGGTCCATGATCGGCGGCAACACCAGGCTCGCCGGGTTGGCGCGGGAAAAACCGCCGTTGCGGTCGATGGACCACTGCATCGGCGTGCGCACCCCGTCACGGTCGCCCAGGTAGATGTTGTCGCCCATGCCGATTTCATCGCCGTAATACAGGGTCGGTGTGCCTGGCATCGACAGCAACAGGCTGTTGAGCAGTTCGACACGTCGACGGTCACGCTCCACCAACGGCGCCAGGCGCCGGCGGATACCCAGGTTGATCCGCGCGCGGCGGTCAGCGGCGTAGTAGTTCCACAGGTAATCGCGTTCTTTGTCGGTGACCATTTCCAGGGTCAGTTCATCGTGGTTGCGCAGGAAAATCGCCCATTGGCAGTTGGCGGGGATCTCCGGGGTCTGGCGCAGGATGTCGGTGATCGGGAAGCGATCTTCCTGGGCCAGCGCCATGTACATGCGCGGCATCAGCGGGAAGTGGAAGGCCATATGGCACTCGTCACCGTCATCGCCCTTGCGGTCACCGAAGTACAGCTGGGTGTCTTCAGGCCATTGGTTGGCCTCGGCGAGCAGCATGCGGTCGGGGTAATGCGCGTCGATCTCGGCGCGGATCTGCTTGAGCACGCCATGGGTTTCAGGAAGGTTTTCGTTGTTGGTGCCATCGCGTTCGATCAGGTAGGGAATCGCGTCCAGGCGCAGGCCGTCGATGCCCATGTCCAGCCAGTAGCGCATCACCGACAGCACGGCTTTCATCACCTGCGGGTTATCGAAATTGAGGTCCGGCTGGTGGGAATAGAAGCGGTGCCAGAAGTACTGGCCGGCGACCGGGTCCCAGGTCCAGTTGGATTTTTCGGTGTCGAGGAAAATGATGCGTGTGCCGTCGTACTTCTGGTCATCATCCGACCATACGTAGAAGTCCCGCGCCGCCGAACCGGGCTTGGCCTTGCGCGCGCGTTGGAACCAGGGGTGCTGGTCCGAGGTGTGGTTGATCACCAACTCGGTGATGACCCGCAATCCGCGCTTGTGGGCCTCGGCGATAAAGCGCTTGGCGTCGGCCATGGTCCCGTAGTCGCTGTGCACGCCCCGGTACTCGGCAATGTCATAGCCATCGTCGCGGCGCGGCGAGGGGTAGAACGGCAGCAGCCAGATGGTGTTCACGCCCAGGTCGGCGATGTAGTCGAGCTTGGCGATCAGCCCGGGAAAGTCACCGATGCCGTCGTTGTTGGAGTCGAAATAGGATTTGACGTGAACCTGATAGATCACCGCGTCCTTGTACCAGAGCGGGTCTTTGATAAAGGTGGCAGCCTTGGGTTTCTTCGCCATTGGAAACTCCTGAAATGCGTGAACATCCACTTGAAACACCGCGAACCCGTGTCGGAGCCGGCTTGCCGGCGGTCGCGGTGTTTCAGCGAAAAAAAGGTGTCAGGCCCGCTGCCATCGCCGGCGAGCCGGCGCCTGCAGGGGAGACGGTCTCAGGCAACAGTGAGGCGCCAGATCCCGAACGGCATATGCGGCTCCAGGCGGGTCCACTGGTTTTTGCCGTACCAGGTCCAGCGATGGCCGTTCATCAAGTCTTCGCCTTGGGTCTGGGCATCGTCGGGCAGGCCCAACTCCCATAGCGGCAGCTCGAAATGCGCTTCCTGGGCGTTGAACGGGTCGAGGTTGACGGCCACCAGGATGAAGTTGCTGCCATCCTCGCTGCGTTTGCCGAAATACAGGATGTTGTCATTCCAGGCGTTGTAGAGCTTGAGGCCCAAGTGCGTGTGCAAGGCCGGATTCTGTCGGCGAATGCGGTTGAGTTGGGCGATCTCGGCAATGATGTTGCCGGGCGCAGTGAGGTCCCGTGGACGGATCTCGTATTTCTCCGAGTCCAGGTATTCCTCTTTGCCCGGCACCGGCGCCGCTTCGCACAGCTCGAAACCCGAATACATGCCCCACAGGCCCGAGCCCATGGTCGCCAGTGCGGCGCGGATGAGAAACCCCGGCCGACCGGATTCGTGCAGGAAGCCGGGGTTGATGTCCGGCGTGTTGACGAAGAAGTTCGGCCGGTAGCATTCACGCCACGGCGACTGGTTCAGCTGCGTCAGGTACTCACCGAGTTCGGCCTTGGTGTTGCGCCAGGTGAAATAGGTGTAGCTCTGGGAATAGCCGACCTTGCCCAGGCGCGCCATCATTGCCGGCGTGGTGAACGCCTCGGCGAGAAAGATCACGTCGGGGTGCTTGGATCGCACGTCGCTGATCAGCCATTGCCAGAACGGCAGCGGCTTGGTGTGAGGGTTGTCGACGCGAAAAGTCTTCACGCCCTCTTCCACCCAGCCCACCACGATGTCGCGCAATTCGGTCCACAGGCCCGGGATTGCGTCGGCGGCATAGAAGTCGACGTTGACGATGTCCTGGTATTTCTTCGGCGGGTTCTCGGCGTATTTGATCGTGCCGTCCGGGCGCCAGTTGAACCAGCCCGGGTGTTGCTTGAGCCACGGATGGTCCTGGGAGCATTGGATGGCGAAGTCCAGGGCGATTTCCAGGCCGTGATCGGCGGCGGCCTTGACCAGGCGCCGGAAGTCATCGCGGCTGCCCAATTGCGGATGGATTGCCTCATGGCCGCCCTCCTCGCTGCCGATGGCATACGGGCTGCCCGGATCCTCCGGACCGGCGGTCAGGGAATTGTTCTTGCCCTTGCGGTGGCTGCGGCCGATGGGGTGGATCGGCGGGAAATACAGCACGTCGAATCCCATGTCGTGGATCATCGACAGGCGCGAGTGCACATCGTTAAAGGTGCCGTGGCGGGCGGGATCGTCAGTGATCGAGCGCGGAAACAGCTCGTACCAGCTGGCAAACTGAGCCGCCTCGCGCTCGACATCAATCGGGTAGACACGGCTGATGCTCAAATAGGCACGGTGGTCGGCCTGGGTCATCAAATGTGCACTGTCTTCGTGCAGGAACTGCGCGACCTGCTCGGTTTCCAGCAGGCCGGAGAGTTCGTGGTGCAGCAGCATCAGGCGGTCGCGCAACTCGTTGTCGCTGCGTTCGGCGGCCTGCAGCACCAGGCTGCGGCCTTCCTGCAACTCCAGGCTGACCGGTACCCCGGCCTCATGTTTCTTGCGCAGTTCGTAGCAGAAGCTGGCGAAGGTATCGATCCAGGCTTCAATGCAATATTCGTGGGGGCCTTGGTCACTGACGGTGAACCCGCCCTCCCAGCCATTGTTGCCCACGTCGTTCATCACCACGCTGTGCCAGTGTTCCTGGTGCAGCGGGCGCCAGCGGATCAGCACCGCCAGCTTGTCGTGGCCGTCGGCAAAGACTTTGCTGGTAACGTCAATGCGCTGGCCAACCACCGCCTTGACGGCGAATTCGCCGCCATCGATCACGGGGGTGGTGCTTTCGATCGCGATCCTGGGCAGCAACAGTGCCTGGGACAGCGGCAAGAGGGATTCTTCTGGAACCTGTGTTTCAGCAGTCATCGAGCATCTTCCCCTTACGCCCTGTGGACGCTCTTTGCTTGATCTGAATTCTGAGACGACGCCGCTCTCCCTGAGCAGGGCCGTATAAGGTCCGAGCCTGCCTCACCGGGAAAAGTTCAGGTGGATGTGCGGCCATTGAGCGGGAATCAAATCGCCCCGGCGGCTGTCCACCGATAGAGCAAAGCACAAAGGAGGCCACACCGATGAATATCCCGATCCCGGCAGAAACCCCGGACCCGAATATCGACAACCCGACGCTGCCACCCACCGAGCCGGAGCCGATTCCGGAACAAGACCCGCCCCAAGACCCGCCACCCGTGGAGGAGCCGCCGACCACCATGCCGCCCGTAATTGTCAGCCCTTCTCAAAACGCTTGACGATTTTTGGCATCACGCTGAACACCAGCAGAGCCAGCAAGGTACTCAGCACCGCTGTCGATTCCCGGCCCAACCCGGCCGAGACCCCAATCGCAGCGGTCATCCAAAGGCCGGCGGCGGTGGTCAGGCCCTTCACGTGCCCTTCTTCCTCATCCTTGCCCTTGATGATGGTCCCGGCGCCGAGGAAGCCAATCCCGGCAATCACGCCCTGGACCACGCGGCTCATGGCATCGGCCTGATTGCCGGACATCTGCGGCACCATCACGAACAGCGCCGCGCCCAAGGCCACCAGCATGTGGGTGCGCACGCCCGCGGCCTTGCCCTTGCTCTCGCGCTCAAAGCCGAGAATGCCGCCCAGGACCGCAGCGATCAGCAGGCGCACGGTGATTTGGGTGAGTTGTTTCGCATCGCCGATATCGGCAAATTCAGCTTGCAGGGTTTGCCACACTTCTTGCCACCAGGCGTCCATGGATGCCGTCCTTTTTGTCTTTATGGGTCAACGATGGACAGCGGCGACCGCCAGTCAGTTGCCTTGAACCCGCGCACATCGCTGCGCCCTAACGTTCATAGCCCATGAGAAAGGAGAACGGCATGCCCATTCGTATCGAAAACCAGCTGTGCTACTTCATGCTCGATGACAATGGCCAGGAACAGAGCGTGCCGGCGACACGGGTCAATATCGTCACCGACATCGAAAAATCCATGTCCTACGTGGAATTGGCGGCCGAGCGGATCTATATCACTGAAGCCGAGGCCGATGCGCTCACGGTCGCCGGCGCCCACGACGGGCGCCAACATGTGAAGGCCGAAGAACCTGGTTCGTTGATTTAATTGATCTGTATCAGCACGCCCAGGATAGCGCTGCACCCCTGATGCAACGGGGTGCAGCACATTGTCGCAGCGGCGCTTGAAGCCCTTATCTGATCCCCTTTTTATCGCCCTAGCTGAGTCTGTTATGCACACAGCGCCACGCGCATAGTTCATCCGCCTGATGGAGGCTGATGAGCGAACGACCATGAGCGAAAGAATCCCAACCGTGGAAACCTTTGTGCCCATACACCCAAAGAAGGTGAAGGCCAAATCCAGCGACAACCTGATTCATACCCGCAGCTTCACCGGCCTGTTCCGCACCTTGCGTATCGGCGGTGCCGGCTTGCTGTTCCTGGCCTTCTTCGGCACCGTGTGGCTGAACTGGGGCGACCGCCAGGCGGTACTCTGGGACCTGGCGCAGAGCAAATTCCATATCTTTGGCGCGACCTTCTGGCCCCAGGATTTCATTTTGTTGTCAGCGCTGCTGATCATCTGCGCCTTCGGCCTGTTTGCGATTACCGTGTTCGCCGGCCGCGTGTGGTGCGGCTACACCTGTCCGCAAAGCTCGTTCACCTGGCTGTTCATGTGGTGTGAGAAAGTCACCGAAGGCGAGCGCAATCAACGTATCAAGTTGCAAGCGGCGCCGTGGAGCGTGAACAAACTGGCGCGGCGCGCGGCCAAGCACACCCTGTGGCTGGGCATCAGCGTGCTCACCGGGCTGACCTTTGTCGGCTACTTCACGCCCATCCGCCCGCTGGCCGCCGAGCTGCTGACCTGGCAAATGGGCGGCGTCAGCCTGTTCTGGGTGCTGTTCTTCACCGCCGCCACCTACCTCAACGCCGGGTGGCTGCGCGAAGCGGTGTGCATGCACATGTGCCCGTATGCGCGCTTCCAGAGTGTGATGTTCGACAAGGACACGCTGACCATCTCCTATGACGCCGCCCGTGGCGAAAGCCGTGGCCCGCGCAAACGTGAGGCCAGGCCGGCCGACGTCGGCCTGGGGGATTGCATCGACTGCCAGCTCTGCGTGCAGGTGTGCCCCACCGGTATCGACATCCGCGACGGCCTGCAAATGGAGTGCATCGGTTGCGCGGCCTGTGTCGACGCCTGCGACTCGATCATGGACAAGATGGGTTACGCGCGCGGCCTGGTGAGCTACACCTCCGAACATCAACTGCAAGGCGGCAAGACTCATCTGCTCAGGCCACGCCTGATCGGCTACAGTGCCGCGCTGCTGGTGATGATTGCCGCGCTGGTGGTGGCCTTGGTGGGACGGCCGATGGTGTCGCTGGATGTGACCAAGGACCGCGGCATGTTCCGCGAAAATGCCCAGGGCCTGATCGAGAATATCTACAGCCTCAAGGTCATCAACAAGACCCAGCAACGCCAGGATTACCGCCTGGAGCTGGTGGACGGCGAAGGCTTCCAGTTGCAGGGCAAGACCGAGATCAGCCTGGCGCCTGGGGAGATCAGCGATGTGCCGGTGTCCGTGGCCCTGCTGGCCGACAAACCGACCAGCAGCTCGCAGACCTTGCGTTTCAAGGTCACGGATGTGGATGAACCCTGGATCTACAGCGCGGCCGACAGCCGTTTTGTCGCCCCGCTGAACCGCTGAGGTCTATCCGACCCAGTGGCGATTCAACTGTGGCGCTGACTTGCCGGCGCCTGCCATGGACTTGCGTACACTTTCAAAAAGCTGATTAGGCCCCCATGAAACGCTACGAAAAATTTGCCGACGACATTGCAGAACTGATCCGCTCCGGCGTGCTCGGCCCCGGCCAGCGTGTGCCTTCGGTGCGCTATGCCAGCCAGACTTACGGCGTCAGCCCATCGACGGTGTTCCAGGCGTATTACCTCCTGGAGCGACGTGGGCTGATCCGCGCCCGGCCGCGCTCGGGTTACTTCGTCAATACCCACGCACCGAGCCCGTTTTCCGAGCCGGTGGTGAGCGAGCACGTGCACGAGTCCACTGAAGTGGACGTGAGCGAACTGGTGTTCTCGGTGCTGGACTCGATCAAGGACCCCAACACCGTGCCGTTCGGCTCGGCCTTCCCCAGCCCGATGCTGTTCCCGCTGCCGCGCCTGGCCCGCTCCCTGGCCAGCGCCAGCCGCGAGATGGACCCGCGCCTGGTGGTCACCGACATGTCGCCGGGCAACCCGCAACTGCGTCGGCAGATTGCCCTGCGCTACATGGTCGGCGGGCTGATGCTGCCCATGGAAGAACTGCTGATCACCAATGGCGCCCTCGAAGCACTCAACCTGTGCCTGCAGGCCGTGACGGAACCCGGCGACCTGGTCGCGATCGAGGCACCGGCGTTCTACGCCTGCCTGCAAGTGCTCGAACGCCTGAAACTCAAGGCAGTCGAAATCCCCGTGCACCCGCGCGACGGCATTGACCTCAACGCGCTGGCACAAACCCTGGAGCGCTACCCGATCAAGGCCTGCTGGACCATGACCAGCTTCCAGAACCCGATGGGCGCGACGCTGCCAGAGGCCAAGAAGCAGGCGCTGGTAGAACTGCTGCGCAGCCATCAGGTGCCACTGATCGAAGACGATGTGTACGCCGAGTTGTATTACGGCCAACACGCGCCGAAACCGGCCAAGGCGTTTGATACCGAGGGCCTGGTGATGCACTGCGGCTCCTTCGCCAAGAGCCTCGCGCCCGGCTATCGCGTGGGCTGGGTGGCCGCCGGGCGCTATGCGCAGAAAGTCGAACGCCTGAAGCTGATGACCTCGCTGTGCCCATCGATGCCGGCCCAGGCGGCGATTGCCGATTATCTGCAGCACGGCGGCTACGACCGGCACCTGCGCAAATTGCGCTATGCCCTGGAGGAACAGCAAAGCGCCATGCTCGCCGCCATTGCGCGTTACTTCCCAGCCCAGACCCGCGTCAGCCAACCGGCCGGCGGCTATTTCCTGTGGCTGGAATTGCCCGAGCAAACCGACTCATTGAAGTTGTTCCAGATGGCGCTGGCGCAAGGCATCAGCATTGCGCCGGGCCCGATCTTCTCGGCTACCCAGCGCTTTCGCAACTGCATCCGCCTGAACTACGGCAGCCCGTGGACTGAAGCGTCGGAAAAAGCCATGGAGACCTTGGGGCGGATCGTCCGCTCCTTCTGATCCCGATGCCTTGTGGCGAGGGCGCTTGCTCCCTCACCCCAACATCAACGGCCGCCGCCCAGGTCCAGGAACGTACCGGTGGCATACGAGGCCTTGTCCGACAGCAACCAGATAATCGCTTCCGCGACTTCATCCGGGCGTCCGCCACGGGCCATGGGGATACCGGATTCGAGTTTGCTGACGCGGTCCGGGTCGCCGCTCAAGGCGTGGAAGTCGGTGAAGATATACCCCGGGCGTACCGCGTTGACGCGAATGCCCTCGCCCGCGACCTCTTTGGACAGGCCCAGGGTAAAGGTGTCGAGTGCGCCCTTGGAGGCCGCATAGTCAACGTACTCCCCCGGCGAACCCAGGCGCGCCGCCACCGATGACACGTTGACGATACTGCCACCCTGCCCGCCATGCCTGGGCGACATGCGCAGCACCGCGTGCTTGGCGCAGAGGATCGGGCCGAGCACGTTGGTCTTCATGATTTTCAGGATGCGGAATTCAGACATTTCATCGACCCGCGCCTTGTGCGCGACGGTGCCGGCGTTGTTGACCAATGCGGTGACACGCCCCAACTCGGCATCCACTCGGTTGAACAGCGCGATCACCTCATCTTCAATGCTGACATCCGCACGCACGGCAATCGCCTGGGCGCCCAAGGCACGCACCTGTTCGAGGACGCTGTGGGCGGCGGTTTCATCGGACTGGTAGTTGATGCAGATGCGATAGCCCTCGCGAGCTGCCAGCAGTGCCGTCTCGGCGCCAATCCCGCGGCTACCCCCGGTGATGATGACAACTTTGTCCATGCGTGCGGTCTCCTGATCCAACCTGATGGTTATGGTTGGATCCAATACTAACCGTCACGCACGGCTTTTGTCAGGCGCGACTGCCTCTTCGGCACGCTGGATGTCGAGCATGAAACTGTCGGCCGGCAGCGGGTGGCCGAGCAGGTAGCCCTGCAGGGAATTACACCCCAGCCGCGTAAGGAAATTCTGCTGCACATCGGTCTCCACCCCCTCGGCGACAATCCGCAAGCCCAGGGCCTGGCCCAGGGCAACGATCGCCGAAACGATGGCGGCATCGTCGCTGTCGTGCTCCAGGTCACGCACGAAGCCGCGGTCGATCTTCAACTCGTTGGCGGGCAAGCGCTTGAGGTACATGAGGCTGGAATAGCCGGTGCCGAAATCGTCAATGGACAAATCCACGCCCATTTCCGACAACTGCTGCAACACCGTCATGCTCGCATCGGCATCGCTCATGGCGGTGGTCTCGGTGATTTCCAGGGTCAGGCTGTTGGCCGGCAACTGGTGCCGCGCGAGTGCCGTGGCGACACTTTTGACCAGCCCGGCATGGCAGAACTGCAGCGCCGAGAGGTTCACGGCGATGCGCCAGTCTTCATAGCCCTGCGCATACCACAGACTCATCTGGCGGCAGGCTTCGTCGAGCACCCACTCACCAATCGGAATGATCAGGCCAGTCTTTTCCGCCAGCTCGATAAAGATCGCCGGCAGCAACAGGCCCTGTTGCGGATGCTCCCAGCGCAATAACGCCTCGGCACCGACCGGGATGCCACTGACCGCATCGAACTTGGGCTGGTAGTACAGGCGAAATTGCTGCTGCTCGACGGCATTGCGCAGGTCCTGCAGCAACTGCAGTTGCTTGCGCGCATTGGTATTCATCGACACATCGAAAAAGCTGTAGCCGTTCTTGCCCATGCCCTTGGCGTGGTACATCGCGGCGTCGGCGTTCATCAGCAGTTCCTGGGGGCTGCTGCCATTGCCCGGGAACATGGCGATGCCGACGCTGGCGGAGATTTTCAGTTCATGCTCGGCCACCTGGAACGCGCGGTTGATCAGTACCACCTGGCGCTCAGCAAGGCCCAGGGCGTCATCCGGCTGGGTCAGTTGCACCAGCAACACAAACTCATCCCCGCCGATGCGCGCCAGGGTGTCCTGACTGCGCAGGTCCTCGCGCAGGCGCAGGCCGACTTCGCGCAACAGTTGGTCGCCCATATGGTGACCAAAGGCATCGTTGACCGGCTTGAAGCCGTCGAGGTCGATAAACATCAGCGCGAAGCAACCGCCCTGCTCTTTGACCGCTTGCATGGCCTGTTGAATGCGATCCGCCAGCAACGTGCGATTGGGCAAGCCGGTGAGCATGTCGTGCAACGCCAGGTGGGTGAGTTCCTGATTGGCCAGGGTCAGCGAGTCGGCGAGTACGGCCGTGCGGGCTTCCAGGCGCGCGTCGAGCAGTGAGGTCAGCAACGCGATGATCAACACCGCCAACGAGGTCACCAGCACCAGGTTATCCAGGCCCTTGCCGCTCAAGCCGCTCAACGCGGCGCCGCAGTAGCTCTCATCGGCAAATTGCGCCGCCGCCATGCCGGTGTAGTGCATGCCGACGATGGCGATCCCCATCACCACCGCCGCGCCGCCCCGGGCCAGGCGCACGTAGGGGGTGTTGCGGCGCAGATTGAACGCAATCCACAGCGCTGCACCGGAGGCCACCACCGCGATCAGCAACGAGGCGCCAAACAAGGTAGGGTCGTAGTCGATGCCGGGGGTCATGCGCATCGCGGCCATGCCGGTGTAATGCATGCTGGCGATGCCGGCCCCCATGATCAGCGCACCCAAGGCCAGCTGCCACGCGGGCAGTCGTGGCTGGCTGACCAACCACAAGGCAAAACCACTGGACAACACCGCGATCAATAACGACAGCGCGGTAATGCCCAGGTCAAACCCCAGGGCAAACGGCAGGCGCAGCGCCAGCATGCCGATAAAGTGCATGGACCACACGCCCACTCCCATCGCCAACGCCCCGCCGGCCATCCATAGGTAAACGGCGCGACCCTTGGCCGTCGCGAGACGACCGGTCAGGTCCAGGGCGGTGTAGGAAGCGAGAATCGCGACAAACAGCGAAATCACGACGAGCGAGGGGGAATAACTACCGATGAGCATGGGACTTCTCGTACACAACGGGCCCGAGAGACCCGTGCGAAATGGCAAAGCGGGCGATTGTAGCGAGATTAATTCTTGAGCACTTGATTAATTATCAGAGCGCCATTAGTGGCAATTTGACGCCAATCATCTGGCTCGCGGCCGCTGCGCAAGGCACTGCAGACGCCGCCTCTGCGTAGGTGCTGGCTTGCCGGCGATAGGCACACTCGGTCCGTCAGAAACACCGAGTGAAGCTATCGCCGGCAAGTCGGCGCCGGCAGTGGATTGGGGGGGGGTCAGTCCTTTTCGGCAATGGGCGTTTGCCCATCCCAGCCACCGCCCAACGCGGCGATCAGTTGCACGCTGGCCACCAGGCGCGTCTGCAGCAAGGTCAGCACGGTGCGCTCATTGCTCAGCGCGGTGGCCTGTACCGTTACCACGTCCAGGTAGGCGATCAGCCCGGCCTTGTACTGGTTCTGGGTCAGGCGCAGTGACTCGCGCGCGGCGTCGAGTGCTTCATTGCTCACCACTGCTTCGTCTTCCAGCACCTTGAGCTGCACCATGTAGTTTTCCACTTCACGGAAGCCGTCGAGCACGGTCTGGCGGTACTTGGCCACGGTTTCGTCATAGGAGGCCACGCTGCGGTCGACTTCCGCCGAGCGCTGGCCGCCGTCGAACAGGGTCATGGCCAGCTTGGGGCCCACCGACCAGAAGCGGTTCGGCAGGCTGATCCAGTCGGCGTAGGTGCTGCTGGAATAGCCGCCGGCCAGGCTCAGGCTCAGGTCCGGGTAGTAGGCTGCCTTGGCCACGCCGATATTCGCGTTGGCGGCGATCACCGAACGTTCGGCCGAGGCGATATCCGGGCGGCGTTCCAGCAGTTGCGACGGCAGGCTCACCGGAATCTGCGGCAGCGCCGGGATGTCCTTGCTCACCGCCAGGTTGAAGTTGGCCGGAGCCTCGCCGATCAATACGGCAATCGCATTTTCCAACTGGGCGCGCTGCCAGATCAGGTCGATCAGGCTGGCCTGGGTGGTCTTGAGCTGGGTCTGCGCCTGGGCGACCGCATCCTTGCCGGAGACGCCGGCACGGTATTGGTTTTCGGTCATTTGCAGGGAGCGCTGATAAGTCTCCAGGGTCGCTTGCAACAGGCGCGTCTGCTCATCCATCACGCGCAGTTGCAGATAGCTTTGCACCAGTTCCGACTGCTGGCTCAGGCGCATCGCCGCGAGGTCGGCCGAGCTGGCCTCGGCACTGGCTTCGTTGGCTTCCAGGCCACGGCGCAACTTGCCCCAGATATCCGCCTCCCAACTCACGCCCAACTGCGCATTGAGGGTGTCGCGGATGCCACTGCTGGAACTGCTGAGGCTGGCGTTACTGCTGCCAGTGCCCTGGCTCGCGCGGGTTTTGCCGGCGCTCAGGTCGACAGTGGGGTAAAACGCCCCGCGCGAACTGCGCACCAGGGCCTGGGCCTGGCGAAAGCGCGCCTCGGCCTGGGCCACGGTCTGGTTCGAGTTGTTCAGGCGCAACACCAGGTCATTGAGTTGACGATCGCCGTACAACTCCCACCAGGCGCCACGGGCCAGGGAATCGCTCGGCGTCGCCTGGCGCCAACCCTGGGCTTCCTTGAACTGTGCTGGCTCGACCACTTCCGGGCGCTTGTAATCCGGGCCGACGGCACAGGCGCTGAGCAGCAGCGCAAGCCCCATCGTAGGCGCGAGTTTGCTCGCGAAGGTCGCCAACGAAAACGCGCCCAGCCGGGGCACACCCGGTGTCCGAGGGGGTTTCGCCGGCAAGCCGGCGCCTGCGGAGCAAGGCGCGTTGTCGAGGTCCGCCACGGCAACCGGATGCGGTGCGTTGGCGTTGATTGAGTCAGTCATAGCGCAGTGTCCAGGGCAGCATCGGTGCGCACGCCGCGCCAGGCGTTGAAACGGTGGCGCGCGCGGTCGAGATAGAGGTAGACCACCGGGGTGGTGTAGAGGGTCAGGACCTGGCTGAACACCAGGCCGCCAATAATGGTCAGGCCCAGCGGGTGGCGCATTTCCGCGCCATCGCCGGTGCCAAGCAGCAGCGGCAAGGCCCCGAGGATGGCCGCCAACGTGGTCATCAGGATCGGGCGCAAACGCAGCAGGCAGGCACTGCGAATCGACTCCAGCGGCCCCATGCCGTCGTTGCGTTCCAGTTGCAGGGCGAGGTCGATCATCAGGATCGCGTTCTTCTTCACCACACCGATCAGCAGGAACAGCCCCAGCAAGGAGATCAGGCTGAACTCGCCCCCGGTCAGGTAGATGGCGAGCATGGCGCCAACCCCGGCCGACGGCAGGGTCGAGAGGATCGTCAGCGGGTGGATGTAGCTTTCATACAGGATGCCCAACACCAGGTACACCGCCACCAGCGCGCCGAGGATCATGAACGGCTGGCCTTTCTGCGTGGCCGCGAAGGCATCGGCAGTACCGGCCATCTTGGCGATCACGTCTTCCGGCAGGCCGACCTTGGCAATCGCCCGCTCGATGGCGGCCGTGCCCTGCTCCACCGTGACGCCGGGCGACATGTCGAAGGCGATGTTTTCCGAGGCGAACTGGCCTTCGTGGCTGACGCGATCATCCGCCAGGCTGTTTTCATAATGGGCAATGGTCGACAACGGCACCCGTGCGCCCGTGGAGGTAATCACCTGCATCTGGTTGAGGGTGATCGGGTCCTGGGCGTATTTGGGGTTGACCTCCATCACCACCTGGTACTGGTTGAGGCTGTCATAGATGGTCGAGATCTGCCGCTGGCTGTAGGCGTTGTTGAGCACCGCCGTGACCATGTTCATATCGATGCCGAGGCGCTTGGCCTGGTCGCGGTCGACAATCAGCGTGACCTGGGCCGCGCCGCGCCCTTCGCGGGCGTCGATGGCGGTCAGCTCCGGCAGCTCGCGCAAGGCGGCGACCACTTTCGGGTACCACAGGCGCAACGCTGCCAGGTCACCACTTTGCAGGATGTAGGAGTACTGCGCGCTGGTCTGGTCGCGGCTGCCGCCAAATTGCAGGTCCTGGTCAGCCATCAGGAACAGGCGCCCGCCCGGCACCAGCGGTACATCCTTGCGCAGGCGCTCGATCACCGCCTGGGCGGAAATCTTGCGCTCGCTGATCGGTTTGAGCCGCACCAGCATCACCGCGTTGTTGGTGCCGTTGTTGCCGCCGATAAAGCCGGCCACGCTGAGCACTGCCGGGTCCTTGAGCACGGCCTTGCGGAAGGTTTCCATCTTCGGCTGCATCACGCTGAACGACAGCCCGTCATCACCGCGCACAAAACCGATCAACTGACCGGTGTCCTGCTGCGGCATAAAGGTTTTCGGCACCACCACGTACAGCGCCACGTTCACGCCGATGGTCAGCAACAGGCTGAGCAGGGTCAGGCGGCGGTGGCGCAGCACCCAGTCGAGGCTGGTGGCGTAGCCGGCGACCATGCGGTCGTTGATCTTCTGGCTCCAGCGCTGCAGGCCGGTCATCTGCCCTTTCACGTGCGGCTTGAGCCAGCGCGCGCAGAGCATCGGCGTCAGGGTCAGCGAAACAATCAGCGACACAATGATCGCCGCCGACAAGGTGATGGAAAACTCGCGAAACAGGTTGGTGACAATGCCGCCCATGAACAGGATGGACAGGAACACCGCCACCAGCGACACGTTCATCGACAGCAAGGTGAAGCCCACTTCCTGGGCGCCCAGGTACGCCGCCTTCATCGGCGGCACGCCGTCGTCGATATGCCGGGAAATGTTCTCCAGCACCACGATGGCATCGTCGACCACCAGGCCGGTGGCAAGGATCAGCGCCATCAGCGAGAAGTTGTTCAACGAGAATCCGTACAGGTACATGATCGCGAACGTGCCCACCAGCGACACCGGCACCGCCAGGGTCGGGATCAGCGACGCACGGAAGTTGCCGAGAAACAGGTAGACCACCAGGATCACCAGCCCCACCGCAATCAGCAAGGTCATCTCGGCTTCATGCAACGTGGCGGTGATCACCGGCGAGCGGTCCATGGCCAGGCTGAGCTTGACGCTGGACGGCAGCACCGCCTGCAACGCCGGCAGTTGCGCCTTGATCTGCCTGACGGTCTCGATGATGTTGGCGCCGGACTGGCGGTTGATCACCAGCAGCACCGCCGAGTCATTGTTGAAGAAACCACTGTTGTAGCGGTCTTCGACGCCGTCGCTGATCTTCGCAACATCGCCCAGGCGCAGGGCTGCGCCGTTCTGGTAGCGAATCAGCAGCGGCTCATAGTCCTTGGCTTTTTCCAGCTGGTCGTTGGCCTGGATCTGCCAGTTGCGCTCGCTGTCTTCCAGGGAGCCCTTGGGCCGCCGCTGGTTGGCGTTGGCGATGGTGTTGCGCACGTCGTCCAGGGCCACGCCGTACTGGTCGAGGGCCTTGGGTTCCAGTTCGATGCGCACCGCCGGCAGGGAACTGCCGCCGATCTGCACTTCGCCCACGCCCGGCACCTGGGACAGGCTTTGCGAAAGGATGGTGGACGCCAGGTCGTACAACTGGCCCTTCTGCAACACGTCCGAGGTCAGCGACAGCACCATGATCGGTGCCTGGGACGGGTTGATCTTCTTGTAGGTGGGCATGCTGCGCATGCCGCTGGGCAGCAGGTTGCGCGAAGCATTGATTGCCGCCTGCACTTCTCGCGCCGCGCCGTTGATGTCGCGGTCGGAGTCAAATGCCAGGATCACCCGCGTGGAGCCCTGGCTCGACGAGCTGCTCATGGTGGTGATGCCAGCAATCGCGCCGAAGGAGCGCTCCAGCGGCGTGGCCACGGTGGACGCCATCACCTCGGGGCTGGCCCCCGGCAGGCTGGCCGACACCACGATCACCGGGAAGTCGATCTGCGGCAACGGCGACACCGGCAGCAGGTTGAAGCTCACGCCCCCCAGCAACATGATCGCCAGGCTCAGCAGCATGGTGGCTACCGGCCGGCGAATGAACGGTCCGGACAAATTCATGACTCAACCGGCTCCAGGCTTTGCGGCTCTTTGCGCCAGCGACGGCCCAGGCGATCGAAGTACAGGTAGATCACCGGCGTGGTGAACAGCGTCAATACCTGGCTCACCAGCAAACCGCCGACCATCACCAGGCCCAGGGGCTGACGCAGTTCGGCACCGGAACCGGTGGCCAGCATCAGCGGCACCGCACCAAACAGCGCGGCCAGGGTGGTCATCAGGATCGGCCGGAAACGCAACAGCGCCGCCTGGTAGATCGCGGTCTGCGGGTCGAGGCCCTGGTTGCGTTCGGCGTCGAGGGCGAAGTCGATCATCATGATCGCGTTCTTCTTCACGATACCGATCAGCAAAATGATGCCGATGATCGCGATCATGCCCAGGTCATTGCCGCTGAGCAGCAACGCCAGCAAGGCTCCCACCGCCGCCGACGGCAACGTGGACAGGATGGTGATCGGGTGAATGTAGCTCTCGTAGAGCACGCCGAGCACGATGTACATGGTGACCACCGCCGCCAGGATCAGCAGCAAGGTGCTCGACAACGACGCCTCGAACGCCTGCGCCGCGCCCTGGAACTGGGTCTGCACGCCCACCGGCATGCCGATGTCCTTCTGCGCCTGGTTGATCAGCTCCACGCCTTTGCCCAGCGCGACGCCGGGGGCCAGGTTGAACGACATCATCACCGCCGGAAACTGGCCGATATGCGCAATCGCCAGTTGCGCCTGGCGCTGCTCCACATGGGCCAGGCTCGACAGCCGCACCTGGCCGCCATCGGTGGTTTTCACGTGGATCTGGTTCAGCGCCGCAGGGCCGAGGGTTTCCCCGGACTGCGCCTGCAGCACCACGCGGTACTGGCTGGCCTGGGTATAGATGGTCGAAATCTGCCGCTGGCCGAAGGCGTCATACAGCGCGTCGGTAATGGTCGACACACTGACACCCAGGCGCGAGGCCGCATCACGGTCGATTACCAGGTACACCTGCAGGCCTTTGTCCTGCAGGTCGCTGGCCACGTCGGTGAGTTCCGGCATCTGGCTCAGGGCGTGCACCAGCTTGTCGCTCCACAGCGCCAGCAGGTCGGCGTCCGGCGAGGACATGCTGAACTGGTACTGCGTGCGGCTGACGCGGTCTTCAATGGTCAGGTCCTGCACCGGCTGCATGAACAGGCGGATGCCGACCATCTTGTCGATTTCCGGTTGCAGGCGGGTGATCACCTGGGCCGCGCTCAAGTCGCGCTGGCCATGGGGCTTGAGGTTGATCAGCAGGCGACCGCTGTTCAGCGTGGCGTTATCGCCATCCACGCCGATATACGACGACAGGCTTTCCACCGCCGGGTCGGCGAGGATGATCTTCGCCAGCTCCTGCTGGCGCTGGCTCATGGCCGCAAAGGAAATCGACTGCGGGGCTTCGGAAATCCCCTGGATCACGCCAGTGTCCTGCACCGGGAAGAAGCCCTTGGGCACCACCAGATAGAGAACTACGGTGAGGCCCAGCGTGGCGATGGCCACCAGCAGGGTCAGCGGCTGGTGCTTGAGCACCCACTGCAACTTGCGCCCGTAGGCTTCGATCAGCCAGTCGATCCAGGCGCCGCTGGCCTTGTAGAAACGGCCCTGCTCCTCTTCCTTGGGTTCACGCTTGAGCAGGCGCGCGCACATCATTGGCGTGAGGGTCAGCGACACCACCAGGGAAATCAGGATCGCCACGGCCAGGGTGATGGCAAATTCGCGGAACAGCCGCCCCACCACATCGGCCATGAACAGCAGCGGGATCAACACCGCGATCAGCGACAGGGTCAGGGATATCAGGGTGAAGCCGATCTGCTTGGCGCCCTTGAGCGCAGCATTCAAGGGTGTCTCGCCCTCCTCGATATAGCGCGAGATGTTCTCCAGCATCACGATCGCATCGTCCACCACGAAGCCGGTGGCGATGGTCAGGGCCATCAGCGTCAGGTTGTTGATGGAGAAACCGGCCAGGTACATCACGCCAAAGGTACCCACCAGCGACAGCGGCACGGCAATGGACGGGATGATCGTGGCGCTGACCCGGCGCAGGAACAGGAACGTCACCATCACCACCAGGGCAATGGCGATGAGCAATTCGTGTTGCACATCGGTGACCGAGGCGCGGATGGTCTGGGTGCGGTCGGTCAGCACCGTCACATCGAGGCCGGCCGGCAGGTTGTCGGTGATGCTCGGCAGCAGCGCCTTGATGCGGTCGACCACCTCGATCACGTTGGCACCCGGCTGGCGCTGGATATTCAGCAGCACGGCCTGGTTTTCATTGGCCCAGGCGGCGAGGCGCTCGTTTTCCGCACCGTCGACAATTTCAGCCACGTCTTTAAGGCGCAGCGGCGCGCCATTGTTGTAGGCCAGGATCAGTTCGGCATATTGCTGCGGCGAGACCAGCTGGTCGTTGGCATCCAGCATCGACACTCGCGTGGGGCCGTCGAAGTTGCCCTTGGGCTGGTTGACGTTGGAGGCGGCGATCAGGGTGCGCACGTCCGACAGGTTCAAGCCGTTCGCCGCCAGGGCCTCGGGGTTGACCTTGATGCGCACGGCCTGGCGCTGGCCGCCGGCGATGCTGACCATGCCGACGCCGCTGATCTGCGCGATTTTCTGCGCCATGCGCGTGTCGACCAGGTCGTTGAGCTTGGGCAGCAGCATGGTCTTGGAGGTGATCGCAAGCGTCAGCACCGGGGTATCCGCCGGGTTGACCTTGTTGTACACCGGCGGCGCCGGCAAATCCTTGGGCAGCAGGTTGGTGGCGGCGTTGATCGCGGCCTGAACCTGTTGCTCGGCAACATCCATATTGATGTCGAGGTTGAAGCGCAGGGTCAGCACCGACGCGCCGCCGGAGCTGGTGGACGCCATCTGGGTGAGACCGGGCATTTGCCCGAACTGGCGCTCCAGCGGCGCGGTCACCGCACTGGTCATCACATCGGGGCTCGCGCCGGGGTACAGGGTCATCACCCGGATGGTCGGGTAGTCCACCTGGGGCAACGCCGATACCGGCAACAGGCGATACGCGATGATGCCGGCCAACACAATCGCCAGCATGCTCAGCGTGGTGGCGACCGGGCGGAGGATAAACAGCCGCGACAGGTTCATGAACCGACCTTTTGCGCCTTGCCGGCGGCGGCGCCGGTCTCCCCTTTAGCTGCCGGCTGGCCCTGCAGGTGTTCGGTGGGGGTGGTCGGTACTTCGCTGCTGTCGTTGACCACTTCGATTTCGCTGCCGTCCTTGAGGCGGTCGGTGCCTTCGAGCACCACACGGTCGCCGGCCTTCAGGCCTTCCTTGATCACCGTGTTGTCGCCGTCGGTATCGCCGACCACCAGGGGCTGGACCTTGACCTTCTTGTCACCGTCGAGCACGTAGACAAAGGTGCCGGTGTTGCCGAACTGGATCGCCGCCGACGGCGCCAGCACCACATTGTGCAGGGTGTCGGCCAGCAGGTGCACATTGACGAACTGATTCGGGAACAGTGCCTGGTCCTTGTTATCGAACCGCGCCTTGAATTTCAGGGTGCCGGTGGTGACATCGATCTGATTGTCCAGGCTTTGCAGCACGCCTGTGGCCTGCTGCTTCACGTCGCCACGGTCCCAGGCTTCGACGGGCAGCTTGTTGCCGGCGTGATAGCGGGCGAGCACGGTTTCCAGGGTGTTTTCCGGCAGGGTGAACGCCACGCTGATCGGCTGGGTCTGGGTGATGACCGCGAGGAACGTGGTGTCATTGGCAGCGACCAGGTTACCGACGTCGACCTGGCGCAAGCCGACGCGGCCACTGATTGGCGCGCGGATCTTGGTGAATTCGAGGTTGAGCTTGGCGTCGTCCACCGCGCCCTGGTTGGTCTTGACCGTGCCCTGGTATTGCAGGACCAGCGCTTCGGCGGTGTCCAGGGTTTGCTTGGCGATACTGTCCTGGGCGTACAGGCCGCGATAACGCTCGACGTCGACCTGGGCGTTTTTCAGCTGGGCCTGGTTCTGCATCAGCGTGCCCTGGGCCTGGAGCAAGGCGTTCTGGTAGCTGCGCGGGTCGATCTCGGCCAGCAGGTCGCCCGCCTTGACCATCTGCCCTTCTTCAAAGGCGATCTTCACCAGCTCGCCGCCCACCCGGCTGCGCACATTGATGGTATTGAGCGCCGTCACCGTGCCCAAGGCCTTGTAGTACACCGGGAATTCCCCCAGCACCGCAGGCGCCACACGCACCGGGATCGGGCCGGTAGACCCGCCGAAGCCCGGGCGCATCATCCCCGACTTGCCGGCATGCCCAGCCGGTTTTTTCGCGTCGGCGTCCTTGTGGCTGCCGGGCCAGAATTTCCAGCACAGGCCGGCGATGACCAGCAGCACGAGCAGGCCGAACAGCCAGCGGCGGGAGTTGCGGGGGGAGGATTGCATGGAGTGATCAACCATTGGGCGCGAGAGCTTCTTCTTTGGGAGGCTGAAAGATAAGCACTGGAGCGCTTTAAGAAAAGCGCCTTTACCGGCTATTTACCTTGGGCTTACAACTTTTAACTTCTGACCTTAGTCCATTGCCTATTTCGCTAAGCGCCTGAACGACAAATAAAAACGGCCTGGACTAGGCCAGGCCGCAATCATGTAGCACGCGTGTTACTGCAAAACGACAGTAATGCGCCGAAACAGTTACTTCAAAACAGCCAGGGCGGCTTCGTAGTTGGGTTCCTGGCCAATTTCGCTGACCAGTTCGCTGTGCAGGACCTTGTCGTGTTCATCCAGCACTACCACGGCACGGGCGGTCAGGCCACGCAGTGCACCTTCGGCGATGGAGACGCCGAAATCAACGGCGAAGCCCGGGTCGCGGAAGTCCGACAGGTTTTTCACGTTTTCCAGGCCTTCAGCGCCGCAGAAGCGCGCCTGGGCAAACGGCAGGTCGCTGGAGATGCACAGGACCACGGCGTTGTTCAGGTCATTGGCCTGGGCGTTGAACTTGCGAACCGAGGTCGCGCAGGTCGGGGTGTCAACGCTTGGGAAGATATTCAGCACTTTGCGCTTGCCGGCGAAGGTCGCCAGGGTTGCGTCCGACAGGTCGCCGGCGGTGAGGATGAAATCCGGAGCCTGGGAACCGACTTGCGGCAGCTCGCCTTCAACCTTGATTGGGTTGCCACGGTGGGTGACTTGAGCCATGAACAGAATCCTTATGCTGGGTTTTGGTTAAACGAATTCGAGAGGCCGAAGTTAACCACAAAGTACCGTGGCTACCTACCACCAGACGCAAATTGTCATGCCACCGGGTTGTGGTTTAATTGCGCGCTTTTGCCCTGCCTTTAAAGGAAGCCGTTGTTGATGAATCAGCCTGCCACCAAAGTCCTGGTCATTGGTTATGTCTGGCCGGAGCCGCGCTCTTCGGCGGCGGGCGGGCACATGATGCAGATCCTTGAGAGTTTTCTTACACAAGGTTGGGACATTACCTTCAGCAGTCCGGCGACCATCGGCGAACACAAGGCGGACCTGCCCGCCCTCGGCATCCGCGAATGCGCGATTGAACTGAATAACAGCAGTTTCGACGATTTTATCCGCAAACTGGCCCCGGACATCGTGCTGTTCGACCGTTTCATGATGGAAGAGCAGTTCGGCTGGCGCGTGGAAAAATGCTGCCCCGACGCCCTGCGCGTGCTTGAGACCTCCGACCTGCAAAGCCTTCGGGACGCGCGCCAGCAGCGCTTCAAGGCGCACCTCAAGGCCCATCCCGACACTGACGACTTCAGCGCCCTGTTCACCCCCGCGCTGCGGGAGGAATTCGAGTTGATGGCCGACACCGACCTGGCCAAGCGCGAAATCGCCGCGATTTATCGTTGTGACATCAGCCTGATGATCTCCGACGTCGAAATCCGCCTGCTCACCGAGCAGTTCAAGGTGCCCGCCGCCCTGCTCCACTGGTGCCCGCTGATGCTGCAGCCGCCGACCGCGGCGTTTGTGCCGTTTGAAGACCGCGCGCACTTCCTCAGCATCGGCAACTTCCGCCACGCGCCCAACTGGGATGCGGTGCTGTGGATGAAGAACAGCCTGTGGCCGCTGATCCGTCAGCAATTGCCCGGCGCCCAATTGCATATCTACGGCGCCTACACTCCGCCCAAGGCCACGGCCCTGCACAACCCGGCGCAAGGCTTCCACGTGATGAACTGGGCAGAAGACGCGCTGCAAGTGATGACCGCTGCACGCATCTGCCTCGCGCCGCTGCGCTTTGGTGCCGGTATCAAGGGCAAGCTGGCCGATGCGATGCTGTGTGGCACGCCGAATATCACCACCCCGATCGGCGCCGAAGCCATGGGTGACGAGCAGGCCTGGCCCGGCGTACTCGCCGAGGACGCGCAGGCATTCGTCGCCGCCGCGGTCAGCCTGTACCAGGACCGCGAACGCTGGACCCAGGCGCAGGAGCGCGGCCGCCAGTTACTGGCCAGCCGCTATGACCAGGACCTGCACGGCCCGGCACTGGTGGCCTGCCTGGAACACTGCCGCAGCCACCTTGCCGCCCATCGCCGGGATAACTTCACCGGCAGCATGCTGCGCCATCACGCGCATAAAAGTACGCAGTACATGTCCCAGTGGATCGAGGCCAAAAACCGCCTCGCCTGAACACCGGTGCTGGCGAGGTCGCGCGCGAGGGGGCATTATCCCAGGCAGCAACCACAATAAAGCGACGGCAGCATGACCCGAGCAGCGCGAATCACCGACCCTTCCTACGAGCTGATGGACGATCACAACGGTCTGTCCATCATCTATCGCCAACACGGCTTCCCCTGCCCGCTGGTGCGCTGGCATTTCCACAAGGAATACGAGCTGCACCTGATCGTCGCCAGTTCGGGCAAAGTGTTTATCGGCGACTACATCGGCAATTTCTACCCCGAAAGCCTGTTTCTCACCGGCCCCAACCTGCCGCACAACTGGATCAGCCAGGTCGAGGAAGACGAAGTGGTGCCCAAGCGCGACATGCTGGTGAACTTCACCGATGAGCTGTTCGAGCACGGCAGCCATATCTTCGCCGAACTCAAGACGCTCACGCCGCTGCTGGAACGGGCGCAATACGGCATCGAATTTCGCTGCAAAAAGACCATCGCCCAGGCCATGACCCTGATGCAGCGCATCGAGGATGCCCAGGGCATGGCGCGCCTGGGGCACTTTTTCATTCTGTTGGAGGTGCTCAGCGCGTGTGAGGACTACCAGTTGCTGTCGGGGGTAAACACCGCCCACCTGGCTGACGAACACAGCGTGGACCGCACCAACCGCGCGGTGGACTACATCTTCGCCCACTACGCACGCGAGTTGCCGCTGGAGGAAGTCGCGGAATACCTGGGGATGAAGCCGACGTATTTTTCCCGGGTGTTCAAGCAGGCCACCGGCCGCACGTTTATCGAGTTTGTGAACCGGTTGCGCATCAGCAAGTCCTGCGAACTGCTGGCCGATGGCGACAAGGCGGTGACGGACGTGTGCTTTGAGTCGGGATTCAACAACATCTCCAACTTCAATCGGCGTTTCCAGCAATTGAAAGGCATGACCCCTTCCCACTATCGGCGCCTGGCGGTGCAGCGGCTCACCGAGCAGAACCTGGCCTGAACCGAGCGCTGCGCGGTCCCGTAGCAGCCGGCTTGCCGGCGAACGTCCCACAAACGCCGCGTTGATCCAGGTTTGCGCGTATTCGTCTACGAGCATCGCCAGCCTGCCGGGGGACACACTCGGCGAATCGTTTCAGCTGCTTTCAATGCGAGTGCAAAAAAGTATCAGTGCAAGTGCGCCCAAGGATTTGTCATAACCCCATTTGAAGGCTGTAATCAACGCACACTCTTCCTGGCCGTTCGTGGGAAGACACAACAACAATAACTGTCCTTCTGCAGCCCCTGGGCGCAGAAATGGAGTGCGCGATGAAGTTCACAGCAAAAACTCTGCTTGCCTGTTCTTGCATGACTGTATGCATGACCCTCAGCGCCGTCAGCTTTGGCGCGCAAACCCTGACCATTGCCACCGTCAACAACAGCGACATGATCCGCATGCAAAAGCTCTCGAAAACCTTCGAGACCGAGCATCCGGATATCAAGCTGAACTGGGTGGTGCTTGAAGAAAACGTGCTGCGCCAACGCCTGACCACTGACATCGCCACCCAAGGCGGGCAGTTCGACGTGTTGACCATCGGCATGTACGAAGCCGCACTCTGGGGCGCCAAGGGCTGGCTGGAACCGATGAAGGATCTGCCGGCTTCCTACGACCTCGATGATGTATTCCCTTCGGTGCGTGACGGTTTGTCCGTCAAGGGTTCGCTGTATGCCCTGCCGTTCTACGCCGAAAGCTCGATCACCTATTACCGCACCGACCTGTTCAAGGACGCCGGGCTGAGCATGCCCGAGCACCCGACCTGGACCCAGATCGGCGAATTCGCGGCCAAACTCACCGACAAGAGCAAAGAGCAATACGGCCTGTGCCTGCGCGGCAAAGCCGGTTGGGGCGAAAACATGGCGCTGATCACCACCCTGGCCAACGGCTACGGGGCGCGCTGGTTCGATGAGAAGTGGCAGCCGGAATTCACCGGCCCCGAATGGAAAGACGCGCTGAACTTCTACGTCGACAACATGAAGAAATCCGGCCCGCCGGGTGCCTCCAGCAACGGTTTCAACGAAAACCTGGCGCTGTTCAACAGCGGCAAGTGCGCAATCTGGGTCGACGCCAGCGTGGCCGGCTCGTTTGTCACCGACAAGACCCAAAGCAAAGTGGCTGACCATGTCGGCTTCACCTTTGCCCCGCACGAGAAGACCGACAAGGGCACCTCGTGGCTGTACTCCTGGTCACTGGCGATCCCGACCAGTTCCAAGGCCAAGGACGCCGCCAAGGTGTTCACCAGTTGGGCGACCTCCAAGGAATACAGCCAGTTGGTGGCCAAGACCGACGGCATCGCCAACGTACCGCCAGGTACGCGCAAATCGACCTACAGCGACGAGTACATGAAGGCCGCGCCGTTCGCCAAGGTGACCCTCGAATCGCTGAAAGTCGCCGACCCGACCAAACCGACCCTCAAGCCCGTGCCGTATATCGGGATCCAGTTGGTGACCATTCCTGAATTCCAGGCGATTGGTACCCAGGTCGGCAAGTTCTTCTCGGGTGCGCTGACCGGTCAGCAGACGGTGGATGCTGCATTGACCGCCGCGCAGACCACCACCGAGCGTGAAATGAAGCGGGCGGGTTATCCCAAATAAAGCCGGCACACCGCCGTAACTGCTTTATGTGGGAACTGGCTTGCCGGCGATGCAGGCAAGCCAGTTCCCACCCTGACCGCGCTCCGATTCTCGTTCTGCATGTACCTGACTGGTCCTGATCCTATGAATACCACCACTGCCCAAGTGCAAACGACCACGCCTCACACGCCACGCAAAAGCCGCCTGGCCAACCCCGGCTGGTTCCTCGTCACCCCTTCGGTCGCCATGCTGCTGCTGTGGATGATCGTGCCGCTGGGCATGACCCTGTACTTTTCGCTGATCCGCTACAACCTGCTCTACCCTGGCGAAAACCAATTCGTGGGGCTGGAGAACTTCACCTACTTCATCACCGACTCAGGCTTCCTGCCGGGCGCCACCAATACCCTGTTGCTGGTTGGCAGCGTGCTGTTGATCAGCGTGGTGTTCGGCGTGTTGATCAGTGCCTTGCTGGAGGCCAGTGAGTTCCTGGGCCGTGGCATCGTGCGGGTGATGCTGATTTCGCCATTCTTCATCATGCCCACCGTCGGTGCGCTGATCTGGAAAAACCTGATTTTCCACCCGGTGTCGGGGATTCTCGCCGCCGTCTGGAAGCTGTTCGGCGCCGAGCCGGTGGACTGGCTGGCGCACTATCCGTTGCTGTCGATCATCATCATTGTGTCGTGGCAGTGGCTGCCGTTTGCGATCCTGCTGCTGATGACCGCCATGCAGTCCCTCGACCAGGAACAAAAGGAAGCCGCACGCCTGGACGGCGCCGGCGCCATCGCGATCTTCTGGCACCTGACCCTGCCCCACCTGGCACGCCCGATTGCCGTGGTGGTGATGATCGAAACCATCTTCCTGCTCTCGGTGTTCGCCGAAATCTTCACCACCACCAACGGTGGGCCGGGCTACGCCTCGACCAACCTCGCCTACCTGATCTACAACCAGGCGCTGGTGCAGTTCGACGTGGGCATGGCCTCGGCCGGCGGCTTGATCGCCGTGGTCATCGCCAATATCGCGGCGATCATCCTGGTGCGGATGATCGGCAAAAACCTGACTGACAAGCCTTGAGGGCCGCGCCATGACGCTTCAACAATCCCGCCGCCTGCAAAGCCTGTTGCTCGGCACTTTGGCCTGGGCCATCGCGATCCTGATTTTCTTCCCGATCTTCTGGATGGTGCTGACCAGCTTCAAGACCGAAATCGATGCGTTCGCTACCCCACCGCAGTTCATCTTCACGCCGACGCTGGAGAACTACCTGCACATCAACGAGCGCAGCAACTACTTCAGCTACGCCTGGAACTCGGTGCTGATTTCGTTCAGCGCCACCGCCCTGTGCCTGCTGATCTCGGTGCCCGCCGCCTACTCCATGGCCTTCTACGAGACCAAGCGCACCAAAGGCACGCTGCTGTGGATGCTCTCCACCAAGATGCTGCCACCGGTGGGCGTGCTGATGCCGATCTACCTGCTGGCCAAGAGCTTCGGCCTGCTGGATACGCGCATCGCACTGATCATTATCTACACCCTGATCAACCTGCCGATTGTGGTCTGGATGGTTTACACCTACTTCAAGGACATCCCCAAGGACATCCTCGAAGCCGCGCGCCTGGACGGCGCCACCCTGTGGCAGGAAATGGTCCGGGTGCTGCTGCCGATCGCCAAGGGCGGCCTGGCGTCCACGGTATTGCTGTCGCTGATCCTGTGCTGGAACGAAGCGTTCTGGTCGTTGAACCTGACCTCCTCCAACGCAGCACCGCTGACCGCGCTGATCGCCTCCTACTCCAGCCCTGAAGGCTTGTTCTGGGCCAAGTTGTCCGCCGTCTCGACCCTGGCCTGCGCGCCGATCCTGATCTTTGGCTGGATCAGCCAGAAACAGCTGGTACGCGGTTTGTCCTTCGGCGCCGTGAAATAACGGCCTTTCAATAAAAAATTCAAAGCGGAGGCCCATCATGGCCAACCTGAAAATCAAGAATCTGCAAAAAGGCTTCGAAGGTTTCTCGATCATCAAAGGCATCGACCTGGAAGTGAACGACAAGGAGTTCGTGGTCTTCGTCGGCCCCTCGGGCTGCGGTAAATCGACCCTGCTGCGCCTGATCGCGGGCCTGGAAGAAGTCACCGACGGCACCATCGAACTGGACGGCCGCGACATCACCGAAGTAACCCCGGCCAAGCGCGACCTGGCGATGGTGTTCCAGACCTACGCGCTGTACCCGCATATGAGCGTGCGCAAGAACATGTCGTTTGCCCTGGACCTGGCCGGCGTCGACAAGAAACTGGTCGAGAGCAAAGTCAGCGAAGCGGCGCGTATCCTCGAACTCGGCCCGTTGCTGGAGCGCAAGCCCAAGCAACTGTCGGGCGGTCAGCGCCAGCGTGTGGCGATTGGCCGGGCGATTGTGCGTAACCCGAAAATCTTCCTGTTCGACGAACCGCTGTCCAACCTCGACGCCGCCCTGCGCGTGCAGATGCGCCTGGAGCTGGCGCGCCTGCATAAAGAGCTGCAGGCGACCATGATCTACGTGACCCACGACCAGGTCGAAGCCATGACCCTGGCCGACAAGGTGGTGGTCCTCAACAGCGGCCGTATCGAGCAAGTGGGCTCGCCGCTGGAGCTGTACCACCAGCCGGCCAACCTGTTTGTCGCGGGCTTCCTGGGTACGCCGAAGATGGGCTTCCTCAAGGGCAAGGTCACGCGCGTCGAAGACCACGGCTGCGAGGTGCAACTCGACGCCGGCACCACCATCAGCCTGCCGTTGAGCGGCGCGACCCTGAGCGTCGGCAGCGCGGTGACCCTGGGCATTCGTCCGGAACACCTGGAAATCGCCGCGCCGGGCCAGACCTCCCTGACCGTCACCGCCGACGTCGGCGAGCGCCTGGGCAGCGACACCTTCTGCCACGTCATCACCGCCAATGGCGAGCCGTTGACCATGCGGATCCGTGGCGACATGGCCAGCCAATACGGCGAGACGCTGCACCTGCACCTGGACCCGGCGCACTGCCATCTGTTCGACACCGACGGTGTAGCCGTGGCCCGCCCACTGCGCGCTGCCGCCTGATTTCGCGAGAGTTGTGATGAAACTGAATAAGCAGAACCTTACCCAACTGGCGCCGCACGTGAACATCCCGGCCTATGCGATTGCCAGCACCTCCCAGGGCATCGCCCATATCGGCGTCGGCGGTTTCCACCGTGCGCACCAGGCGTACTACACCGATGCGCTGATGAACACCGGCGAAGGCCTGGACTGGAGCATCTGCGGCGTCGGCCTGCGCAGCGAGGACCGCAAGGCCCGCGACGACCTGGCGGGCCAGGACTACCTGTTCACCCTCTATGAACTGGGCGATACCGACGACACCGAAGTGCGTGTGATCGGCTCGATCAGCGACATGCTGCTCGCCGAAGACAGCGCCCAGGCACTGATCGACAAACTGGCCAGCCCCCAGATTCGCATCGTCTCCCTGACCATCACCGAGGGCGGCTACTGCATCGACGACAGCAACGGCGAGTTCATGGCCCACCTGCCGCAGATCCAGCATGACTTGGCGCACCCCGGCGCACCGAAAACCGTGTTCGGCTTTATCTGCGCCGCGCTGACCCAGCGCCGCGCCGCCGGCACCCCGGCGTTCACGGTGATGTCCTGCGATAACCTGCCCCACAACGGCGCCGTCACGCGCAAGGCGTTGCTGGCCTTTGCCGCGCTGCACAATGCCGACCTGCACGACTGGATCAAGGCCAATGTGAGCTTTCCGAACGCCATGGTCGACCGCATCACACCGATGACCAGCACCGCCCACCGCCTGCAGTTGCACGACGAGCACGGCATCGACGATGCCTGGCCGGTGGTCTGCGAACCATTTGTGCAATGGGTGCTGGAAGACAAGTTCGTCAACGGTCGCCCGGCCTGGGAGAAGGTCGGCGTGCAGTTCACCGATGACGTGACGCCCTATGAAGAGATGAAGATCGGCCTGCTCAACGGCAGCCACCTGGCCCTGACTTACCTGGGGTTTCTCAAGGGCTACCGGTTCGTGCACGAGACCATGAACGACCCGCTGTTCGTCGCGTACATGCGCGCCTACATGGACCTGGATGTCACGCCGAACCTGGCGCCGGTACCGGGTATCGACCTGACCGACTACAAGCAGACCCTGGTCGACCGCTTTTCCAACCAGGCGATTGCCGACCAGTTGGAGCGCGTGTGCTCGGATGGCTCCTCGAAGTTTCCCAAGTTCACCGTGCCGACCATCAACCGCTTGATTGCCGACGGTCGTGAAACCGAGCGCGCCGCGCTGGTCGTTGCCGCGTGGGCCTTGTACCTGAAGGGCGTGGATGAAAATGGCGTGCACTACAAGATCCCCGATCCGCGCGCCGAATTCTGCCAGGGGCTGGTGACGGATGACGCACTGATCAGCCAACGCTTGCTGGGCGTGGAAGAGATTTTCGGCACGGCTATTCCCAACTCGCCGGAGTTTGTGGCAGCGTTCGAGCGTTGCTATGGGAGCTTGCGTGATAACGGCGTCACCGAAACCCTACAGAACCTCCTGAAGAAACCGGTTTAAATGTGGGAGGGGGCTTGCCCCCGATGAGGGTGTGTCAGGCAAATATCCTTCACTGACCCACAGCCATCGGGGGCAAGCCCCCTCCCACACTGGACCGGGTTGCCAATCCAAAAAAATAACACCGCTGAGCACACCCTCATGACCCAGCAAAACCTGTTCCTCGGTATCGACTGCGGCACCCAAGGCACCAAGGCCATCGTCCTCGACGCGTCCAGCGGCAAGGTGCTGGGCCTCGGCGCTGCGGCGCACACACTGATCAGCGGCGCGAATGGCCGTCGCGAACAGCACACCCAGGAGTGGCTGGACGCCTTTACCGAAGCCACCCACCGCGCCTTGCAACAGGCCGGCGTCGACGGCCAGGATATCCTCGGCATCGGCGTGTCCGGCCAGCAGCACGGGCTGGTGCTGTTGGATGACAGCGGCCAGGTGCTGCGCCCGGCCAAGCTGTGGTGCGACACCGAAACCGCGCCCGAAAATGATCGTCTACTGCACTACCTGGGCGGCGAAAGTGGCTCGCTGGAACGCCTCGGCGTGGCCATCGCGCCAGGCTACACCGTGTCGAAGTTGCTCTGGACCCGCGAGCAGCACCCGGACGTGTTCGCGCGCATCGCACATATCCTGCTGCCCCACGACTACCTCAACTACTGGCTCACCGGCCGCGCCGTGGCGGAATACGGCGATGCCTCCGGCACCGGTTACTTCAATGTGCGCTCCCGTGAATGGGACGTGGCGCTGCTCCAGCACATCGACCCCAGCGGTCGCCTGCAGGCCGCGCTGCCCGAACTGATTGACGCCGACCAGGCGGTGGGCACGATCCTGCCGGCCATCGCCGAACGCCTGGGCATCAACCCCAACGCGCTTGTCTCAAGCGGCGGCGGCGACAACATGATGGGCGCCATCGGCACCGGCAATATCGCCCCCGGTGTGATCACCATGAGCCTGGGTTCCTCGGGCACCGTGTATGCCTTCGCCGACCAACCCAACGTGAGTGCGCAGGCGTCGGTGGCGACTTTCTGTTCCTCCAGCGGCGGCTGGCTGCCGTTGATCTGCACGATGAACCTGACCAACGCCACCGGGGTAATCCGCGAGCTGTTCGAGCTGGACCTCAACGCGTTCAACGCCTTGGTCGAAAAGGCCCCGATCGGCGCCGACGGCGTGAGCATGCTGCCGTTTCTCAACGGCGAACGCGTGCCCGCCCTGCCCCACGCCACCGGCAGCCTGCACGGCCTGACCATGACCAACCTGACCCGCGCCAACCTGTGCCGCGCCGTGGTCGAAGGCACCACCTTCGGCCTGCGCTACGGCCTCGACCTGCTGCGCCACACCGGCCTGCAAAGCCTGCGCATCCGCTTGATCGGCGGCGGTTCGAAAAGCCCGGTGTGGCGGCAGATGGTCGCCGATATCATGAATACCGAGGTTGTCTGCACCGAACAAAGCGAGGCGGCGGCCCTGGGCGCGGCGATCCAGGCGGCGTGGTGCCAGTCCGGCGAATCCCTGGCCAGCCTGTGCGACCGGTGCGTGAGCGTCGACCCGGCCAGCCGTACCCTGCCGGTGGCAGCCAGCGTCAGCGCCTACCAACAGGCGTACGCGCGCTATCAACAGCTAGTAGCAACCCTTTAAGAGCGAACGACTATGTATCTGGTGTGCGGTGAAGCGCTGTTTGATTTTTTCAGCGAGGAAGATGCCAGCGGGCAGGCTTCCAAGGTCAATTACAAGGCAATTGCCGGTGGCTCGCCGTTCAACGTGGCGGTCGGGCTACGCCGCCTGGGCATCGATGCCGGGCTGTTCGGCGGGCTGTCGACCGACTTCCTCGGCCGTCGCTTGTTGCAGGTGCTCAAGGATGAAGGCGTCAGCGAACAATTCCTGGTGGAGTTTGCCGCGCCGACGACGTTGTCGATGGTCGCCGTGGGCGCCAATGGTTCACCGCAGTACAACTTCCGCGGCGAAGGCTGCGCCGACCGCCTGCTCGAAGTCGCCCATTTGCCGGCGCTGGGCGCGGACATTCGCGGCCTGCATGTCGGCTCGTTCTCGCTGGTGGTGCAGCCGATCGGCGACACCCTGCTGAGCCTGGTCAAGCGCGAAAGCGGCAAGCGCCTGATCAGCCTCGACCCCAACGTACGCCTCAACCCCCAGCCGGATATCCAGCTGTGGCGCGAGCGCGTGGCGGAGCTGGTCAAGCACGCCGACCTGATCAAGGTCAGCGACGAAGACCTGCACCTGCTCTACCCCGACCAGTCGCCGGAAAGCGTGCTGCAAGGCTGGCTGCAGCACCGCTGCCAGCTGGTATTCCTCACCCGTGGCGGCGACGGTGCCAGCGTCTTCAGCCGCCAGCACGGCAACTGGTCGCAACCGGCGCAGAAGGTGGTGATGGCCGATACCGTCGGCGCTGGCGATACCTTCCAGGCCGCCTTGATTGCCTGGTTGACCGAGCAAAACCTGGATTCAGTGGAGGGCCTGCAACAACTGACCCGCACGCAGATCGACACGATGCTCGGCTTCGCCATCTGCGCTGCCGCGTTGACGTGTGGCAAGACTGGGCCGGATTTGCCGTATCGTGATCAACTCGGCTGAATCCAGCCTTTATGAAGGTTTTGTCAGCCAGGCAAAAATTAATCGACGGTTAATCCCGCAAGTCGAGAGTGAAAGTGTACTCACTTGCGGAGAACCACCATGAAACTGCGCACTTTAATGCTTGGCGGCGCGCTGGCGCTGGCGGCGGTGTCGGGCCTGGCCCAGGCTGCCGATCAAACGGCGACCGTCACCCCTGTGCCCTACCACTACGGCATGCCGATGAACATCGCCAAGGTGCTGGCCATGAACGAGGCCCAGACCAATGACTGCAAAGTCATCAAGGCGGATATCAAGTTTGTGGACACGGCCGGCAAGGTCGAAGACGTGAGCTATCGGAAAATGTCCGAAGCCTGCGATTTCCAGAATTGAGCCGGTGAAAGACCCAGGACAGGCCCGCACAGGAAGGAGTAGTCTTGCGGGCTTGTCATACGGCTGAAGGGATTCGCCATGCAGTTGAGTTTCCGCTCTCTCGCAACATTCACCGCCCTGCTCTGCTTCGCCCTTGCACTTGTCTGGGGCCTGCGTCCTGACCTGCTGCTGTGGTTATGGAGTGTCGAGTATTCCAGCGCCACCGGGCTGGTGTCGCGCCGCAATGCCGCGCTGTTCCTGGCCATCGGCCTCATGTTCTACCGTGCTCGCCTTGCCCCACCCTCAGACACACGCCGCGCCCTGACCAGCGGGTTTATCGCCGGCTGCCTGGTGCTGGCCGTATTGGGGTTCGGGGAGTGGATCAATGGCAATGCAGGCCCTGGGATCCTGCTGGCGGTGGCAACGGAAACCGTATTGGGCCTGGCGTTTATCCAGGCCCACAGGTCTTCGGTCACTCACTCTCAAGCGTCGATCTAGTACAGGTTGCGCGCAGCTACTCGTTGCAGCACGGGTGCATGGCTGTGCTTGAGGTCTTCACGCAACCCGGTGATCAGGTTGCACAAGGCTCGACTGCTGTCGAGTTTGTCGGCGTTGATACCTTTGACTTCCAAATCCACCCGGTCACGGTCGCGGTCGTCATAGACCTTGATCGTCAGCGAGGCATCTTCGGCTTTGGTGCATTCGCACCGTTTAGGCAGGAAACTTCCTTCGATAATACTGCGAAGTTCTAATTCCGAAAGCATGGCCAACCTCTCCTTTTCTGAGACTGCCAATCGATTGTTTTTAGTCTGGCAAGCGTGTGCCTGCCGCGTCTTGCCGCCCCTGGAAGACGCTTACCATCACCAGCCTACTCGGCAAAATCCAGTCTCGTTGTAACCATTCCTCATAAGCACCCAGCACCCTTATATAAGCTTGGCCGGATAGATGAAATAATCGTCGAACTGCTGCGATTAATCGTTTAACCCCACGCCTGGTATCAAACTGCGCCTTGCGCGACCACTCTTTCAGCAACATATCGCAAACTATCGAAGTTGATGTTCGCGCCGGAATTAACCGCTACCAATGTCTGCCCCGCTATGCCACGCATTGACACGTATTGGCGAATACCCGCGACCGCCAAGGCACCGGAAGGCTCGGTGATGGAGCGGGTATCGTCGTAGATCAACTTGATGGCGCTGCACAGTTGGTCATTGCTCACGGTGATCACTTCATCCACCCACTGCCGGCAGATTTCAAAACCAAACGCACCGATCTGCGCGACCGCCGTGCCATCGGCAAACCCGTCGACACTCGGCAACACCACACGCTCACCGGCGCGCAGGGCCGCCAACAGGCAACTGGAGCCTTCGGGCTCGACGCCGATGATGCGCACTTCGGGCCGCAGGTATTTGACGTAGGCCGCGATCCCGGCAATCAGCCCGCCGCCGCCGACCGGGACGAAGATCGCGTCCAGCGGCCCTTGCTGCTGGCGCAGGATCTCCATGGCCACCGTGCCTTGGCCGGCGATTACATCCGGGTCGTCGAAGGGCGACACGAAGGTATAACCGGAGGCGTCGGCGAGTTGCAGCGCGTGGGCCAGGGCAAAGGGAAAGCTGGCACCGTGCAACACCGCTTCGGCGCCCCGGGAGCGCACGCCCAGCACCTTCAATTCAGGCGTCGTCGCGGGCATCACGATTCGCGCCCGGATCCCCAGTTCACGCGCCGCCAGCGCCACCCCCTGGGCATGGTTGCCTGCCGACGCGGTGACTACGCCCCGCGCCTTCTGCTCGGCGGTCAGTTGCACGAGCTTGTTGTAGGCACCGCGAATCTTGAAGGAGAAGGTCGGCTGCAGGTCTTCGCGCTTGAGCAGCACCTGGTTGCCGAGCAATGCCGACAGCGCCGGCGCGGCTTGCAGGGGCGTGCGCACCGCCAGGTCATAGACCGGAGCGGCGAGGATCTTTTTCACATAGTGGTCAAGCAGGCCTGCATCAGCGCGGGGAGGAACGGGACAGCTGCTCATGGGTGTCTCCTGGTGTGTGTAGAGCCCGGGAGACGGAAAAACAAAACCCGCCTCAAGGGCGGGTCTGGGTGCAGCCGTGTGCTATCCCGCCAAATGAGGAATGGCGGTAATAATAATGCTTGGCTGGCTGCGGAAGGCTTGGAAGGTCATGCCAGGAAATTAACCGGCCATCCGGACCAAGTCAACATCCTGTTTACTTCAAGCATACGAAACATATACGATTCGTATATCAATCCAGCACAGTGAAGACCATGGGCATCGTCAAGATCAGCGACCAACTGCACGAACAACTCCGCCTGGCCAGTGCGGCCATGGACCGCTCCATCAACGCCCAGGCCGAGTTCTGGATCAAGGTCGGCCTGCTCGCCGAACTGAACCCCAGCCTGCCCTACCACGAGTTGATCAACAAACTGCTGCTGGACAAGCCCGACCTGATCCGGGGGCGCAGCTGATGATCAAGACCGCCGCCCAACTGGCTGTCATGCGCGAATCCGGGCGCCTGCTGGCCAAAGTGTTCGACATGCTCGACGGTTTTGTCAGCGCCGGCCGTTCCACCCTGGAGCTGGACAGCGCCGTCGAGGCCTTCATCCGCAACGACCTGCAGGCCCGCCCCGCCAGCCTCGGGCAATACGATTACCCGTTCTCCATCAACACCTCGATCAACGAGGTGGTGTGCCACGGCATGCCCAGCGCCAAGGAGATCCTCAAGGACGGCGACATCATCAACATCGACATCACCCTGGAAAAAGGCGGCTTTATCGCCGACTCCAGCAAGATGTACATGATCGGCACCGTCGCCCCCAAGGCGCGGCGCCTGGTGGAAATAACCTTTGAGGCGATGTGGGCCGGCATCCGCCAGGTCAAGCCCGGCGCACGCCTGGGCGATATCGGCCATGCAATCCAGAGCCACGCGCAGGCCAACGGCTACAGCGTGGTGCGTGAATACTGCGGCCATGGCATCGGCAAGCAGATGCATGAGGACCCGCAGATCCTGCACTTCGGCCGCCCCGGCACCGGCATGGAACTGCGCGAAGGCATGGTGTTTACCATCGAACCGATGCTTAACCAGGGCAGTTCCAAGGTGCGCAGCCTGAAAGATGGCTGGACGGTGGTGACCAAGGACAACAGCCTGTCGGCGCAGTGGGAGCACACGGTAGCGGTGACGGCGGATGGCTTTGAAGTGCTGACCCTGCAAACACCGCCAGGCGAGTAATCTGTGGCGAGCGGGCTTGTCCCGCGCTGGGCTGCGCAGCAGCCCCAAACCAAGCGCAGAGGCGTGCCTGATGCATCGCCACCTTTACATCGCCGCGCCCGCCATCCGCTTGAGCACTAGCACCATCAAGCCTGCCCCCAACCCCATCGCAGCCAGGAACAACGGGTACGACACCCACCACGGCGTACCCGCCGTCATCATGCTGAACTCCGACATCCCACCCACACTGGCAATCAGATTGAGCGGCAGGAACACCACGTTGATCAGCGTCAGCTTGCGCAACAGGTTGTTCATGCTGTTGTTCATCAGGTTGCCGCGCGCATCGATCAGCCCGGAAAACACGTTGGAATAGATCTCGGCCTGTTTGTAGCACTGATGGTTCTCGATGATCAGATCATCGATCAAGCCGAGGATTTCCGCGCTGAAGTGCTCTTTTTCCGCGTGGTTGCGCAGCCGCGACAGCACGGCGCCGTTGCTGTGCAGCGCGTTGATGTAATAGATCAGGCTTTCACTGAGGTTGAACATCTGCATCAGGTGATGGTTGCTCATCGACGCATTGAACTGCTGCTGCAACTCGCGCGCGACCAGCTTGATCACCTTGAGGTGGCCCAGGTAGTGATGAATGTTGTTGAGCAGCAGGTCGAGCAACACGTCGAGCGGCGTGTGCAGCGGCCGGCGCTGGCCCAGGCCGCTCAGCGGGGTTTCATCGGTGGCGATTACCAGCAGCCGGCCGGGTGAAAACAGCAGGCCGCAGGACGACACTTCGAACACCAGGTTGCCGCCGCCGGAATAGTTCTCCGGGCGCTTCCAGATCAGGAACAGGTTGTCGGGGTGAAACTCGATGCGCGAGACCTCGTCCGGGTCCAGGGCCGACGCGAGTGCATGCTCATCCAGCTTGTGATGGTCACGCAGCCATTCACGCTCGCTCGGGTCAGGGTTGTTGAATAACAGGATCGGCGCCAAGGTGCTGTCCACGCCCAGCAGTTTTCCATTGATTAGCTCAAAACGCTGGATCATCGCGACTCACCAGACCTGGCCCTGGCGTTTCAACTCCAGGCGCCGAACGAATTCCTCCAGCACCAGGCCATACAGGTCGTCCTGCAAATAGGCGTCTTCGATGCCCGCATCCAGGTTGGGATTGTCGTTGACCTCGATCACCACCACCTTGTCGCCGGACTGCTTGAGGTCGACGCCGTAGAGCCCGTCGCCGATCAGGTTGGCGGTCTTCACCGCCAGTTCCACCACCGCCTTGGGCGCTTCGTGGACCGCCAGGGTGCGGCACTCGCCGTTGATGTCCGAGCCAATGGCCTTATGGTTGTAGATCTGCCAATGGCCCTTGGACATGAAGTACTGGCAGGCAAAGATCGGCTTGCGATTGAGCACGCCGATGCGCCAGTCGTATTCGGTGTAGAAGAACTCCTGGGCCAGGAGCAGCACCGAATGTTCGAACAGCTCGGCAGTGGCCTTGAGCAAGGCTTCCTGGCTTTCGACCTTGATCACACCCCGGGAGAAACAGCCATCGGGGATCTTCAGCACCAGCGGGAAACCCAGGCGCTCGCCGACCCGTTCGAAATCTTCCGGTCGTTCCTTGTAGAGAATCTCGGTGGCGGGCATGCCCAGTTGATGGCTGTTGAGCAGGTCGGTGAGGTAGACCTTGTTGGTGCAGCGCAGGATCGAGGCCGGGTCATCCATCACCACCAGCCCTTCGCTCTCGGCTTTCTTGGCGAAGCGGTAGGTGTGGTTGTCGACGCTTGTGGTCTCGCGGATCAGCAAGGCGTCGTATTCGGCCAGGCGCGAGTAGTCCTTGCGCTCGATCAACTCCACATCGATGCCCAGGCCCTTGCCCACGCGGATGAAATTCTCCAGCGCCTTGGCATTGGACGGCGGCAGCTGCTCCTGGGGATCGTGAAGAATCGCCAGGTCATAACGGGCCAGACGACGTGAACGGGGCTGACGCCAGATCTTGCGGCTGAAGTTGTCGAGGGCGTGGGCGAATTGATCTTCCTGGTCATCGCGCAACTTGTGCAGTACGCCGGACTTGACCCCTTCAATGTGCCAGCCGTTGTTCTTTCTGAATTCAACTAACAGGATCGGGCACGGGAACGCTTCAAACAACTGGCGGGCCAACTCCTGCAACGGTTCAATATTGGTTCGACCAAAGTAAAGGGTCAGGGTAAAGCCTTCGGTATTGCTGTAGAGATGATGACTCAAGGCTTTATCGAGGGTTTTATCCAGGTCATCCAGCGCCAGGCCGTAGAGTGACTTCTTGGTCAGCTCGCTGATGGTGCGCACCGACGGAATCACCTTGTGCCCGCGCGCTTCAGCCAGCAATGAACAGTAATAGCCGTGCCCCAGGTACTTGTAGCTGCGGCACAAGTTGATCACCTGCACACGCTTGCCGGTCTCGCTTTCGCGGGTTTGCTCCAGGTATTCCTGCGCGGTGACGATGTCTTCGCTGGGGAAGTAGGAGGCCCAGTCTTCCTTGCGCTCGACAATGATCACAACTTGACTGGCGCCTTTGGGGGGTGCGGAAAAATAACCCTTATTGGTTATTGTCGCCGCGACAGTTTGCTCGGATACTTCACGCCAATGACCTTGTACCGCCGACATAATATTTGATCCGCTTTAGAGAACTCGACCTTTTCTATTAAGCACGATCTTTTAGAGAAGTCCCGTTTCGTTACGCAACTTTTACGGCGGTCATATGGCTCTTTTCTTTCGCGTTGCAGCCCCCGAGGACGTGCCTGAATTAGTGGCACTGGAACAGCACTGTTTCACCACTGACCGGCTGTCACCGCGCAGTTTCCACTGGATGGTCAGCCGCGCCCATGGCCGGTTGCTGGTGGCGGAACAGGACGGGCAATTGCTCGGCTATGCGCTGGTGCTGTTCCACCGTGGCACCTCGCTGGCACGGCTGTACTCCATCGCCATCGCCGAGCACGCGCGCGGCATGGGCCTGGGCAAACAGCTGCTGAGCCGCATCGAGGCCTGCGCAGTGGAACACGACTGCGCCTACCTGCGCCTGGAAGTGCGCACCGACAACCCCGGCGCCCTCGCCCTGTATGAACGCAACGGCTACCGCCGCTTTGCCCTGATCAACGACTACTACGAAGACCACAGCCCGGCCCTGCGCCTGGAAAAACGCATCCTGCAGCACCAGGATGCGCGCTCGCACAGCGTGCCGTATTACCAACAGACCACCGACTTCACCTGTGGCGCCGCCTGCCTGTTGATGGCCATGGGCGCGCTGGTCCCGGAGCGCCCGGCCCTGCGCCGCGAAGAGCTGCAGATCTGGCGGGAAGCGACCACCGTGTTCATGACCGCCGGCCATGGCGGCTGCAGCCCGCAAGGCCTGGCTCTGGCGGCGTGGCGTCGGGGCTTTCGGGTGCGGATGCAGGTGAATGTGCGCGGGCCGTTGTTTCTGGATGGCGTACGCGATCCGCATAAAAAGGACGTCATGCGCGTGGTGCATGCCGCGTTTGAGGAAGAGTTGGCAGGCAGCGACGTCGAGCAGGTTTTCGGCGGCGCCCTGGACTTGCCCCGGCTGTTGCAGGAGGGCGGACAGCCGCTGGTGTTGATCAGCAGCTACCGCCTTACCCGCTCGAAATCCCCGCATTGGGTGATCGTCACCGACTGCGACGACGACTTCGTCTACCTGCACGACCCGGATGTGGACCACAGCCAGCACCGCCAGCCCCTGGACTGCCAGCACCTGCCGGTCAGCCATGCGGAGTTCGAGCGCATGTGCCGCTTTGGCAATAACAAGCTGCGCGCGGCGGTGGTGGTCTTCACCCGGTGAATGTTCAGGCCACCTGCTTGATCGCGGCCTTGGCCTCCAGCTCGCGCACCAGTGGCAACACGCGCTGGCCGAAGTACTCGACCTCTTCCTGGAAGTGCAGGAAACCGGCCAGTACCAGGTCCACGCCCACGGCCTTGAGCGCGACGATGCGCTCGGCGATCTGCTGCGGGGTGCCGATCAGGTTGGTCTTGAAGCCGTCGTTGTACTGCACCAGGTCTTCGAAGCTGGACTTGGCCCAGTTGCCCTCGCCTTCGGGGGAAGCCTTGCCGGCCTGCCGGGCCGCGTCGCCGAACGCATTCACCGCCTCCGGGTCGGCCTTGTCGATGATTTCCGCGAGCACGGCGCGGGCTTCTTCCTCGGTATCCCGGGCAATGATGAAGGCGTTGACGCCGACCTTGACCGAATGGTTGTTCGCAGCGGCCTTGGCGCGAATGTCATCGACCTGGGCCTTGATGCCTTCAGGGGTGTTGCCATTGGTGAAGTACCAGTCCGACACCCGCGCCGCCATGTCGCGCGCCGCGCGCGAACTGCCGCCCTGGAACACTTCCGGCTGGCCCAGCGGCTTGGGCTTGAGGGTGTATTGGTTGAAGCGATAGAAGTCGCCCTTGAAGGTGAAGTTGTCCTGGGTCCAGATGCCCTTGAGGGCACGGATGAATTCCTCGGAACGGCGATAACGCTCGTCGTGTTCCAGCCAGTGTTCGCCGATGGCCTGGAACTCACCCTTGAACCAGCCACTGACGATGTTCACCGCGATGCGGCCGTTGGTGAGCTGGTCAATGGTTGCCAGTTGCTTGGCCGCCAGCGCTGGTTGCCATGGGCCGGGCAGGATCGCGGCAATCACTTTGAGCGTGGTGGTCGCCGCCAGCAGCGCGTGGCTGAACGCCACGGACTCATGCTGGTTCTCGGCGCCGTAGCCGGCGGTGAAGCGAATCTGCGTCAGGCCATATTCGAAGCCGGCGGCTTCGGCCAGTTGCGCCAGTTTGCGGTTGTAGTCGATGCCCCAATGGGTGCGCTGTTCGATCTTGCTCACCACCAGCCCACCGCTGACGTTGGGCACCCAATAGGCAAATTTCACGGCTTGCTGACTCATCGATCACTACCTCGCACACAGGGATGTACCGAGGGGTTGAGCAGCAAGCGTGCCAGCCGTGGGCAAACGCACGCGCCGTGCGGGCTACGGCGGAAAACCCGGCCGGCGATCAGGCGCAGACGCCTGTCGCGGATCGTGGCGGTTTGTCGGTTCACTGTTGCTGGGGCAACAGCTGGCGCAGCATCTCCCGCGTAAACATGGGCCCGGGCACCCGGCACGGAGTGTGCAATCACCCTTGGCATTGATCACTGCCCTGGAGCTTTTGCCCATGACCGAACAACACGTCATCAACCCGCTGTCCACCGGCGTCGACTACACCACCCTCGCCGCGCGCTTTCGCCCGATTTTCCAGCGTATCGCTGCGGGTGCGGTGGAGCGCGAGCAAACCCGCACCCTGCCCCATGAACCGATCCAGTGGCTTAAACAAGCCGGTTTCGGCGCCGTGCGGGTGCCGGTGGAATACGGCGGTGGCGGCGCGTCCCTGCCGCAGTTGTTCGAGTTGCTGATCGAGCTGGCTGAAGCCGACTCCAACGTGCCCCAGGCCCTGCGCGGGCATTTCGCGTTTGCCGAAGATCGCCTCAACGCCGCCCCGAGTGCCGGCCGCGACCTGTGGTTCAAGCGCTTTGTCGACGGCGATATCGTCGGTTGCGCCTGGACTGAAATCGGCGCCGTGGCCATCGGTGAGGTGGTCACCCAGGTCAGCCCGGATGGCGATAACTGGAAGCTCAACGGCGAAAAGTTCTACAGCACCGGCAGCATTTTCGCTGATTGGATCGACGTGTACGCCCAACGCAGCGACACCGGCGGCGATGTGATCGCCGCCACGCGCGCGCGCCAGCCCGGCGTGGTGCACAGCGATGATTGGGACGGTTTCGGCCAACGCACCACCGGCAGCGGCACCTCGCGCTTTACCGATGCGGTGGTGGAGGCGGACAACGTCATCGACTTCGCTACCCGCTTCAAATACCAGACCGCGTTCTACCAGTTGGTGCTGCTCGCCAGCCTCGCCGGTATCGGCCGCGCCGCGTTGCGCGATGTCGCCCATCAGGTGCGCAGCCGCAAACGCATCTACAGCCACGGCAATGCGCCGCATGTCAGCCAGGATGCACAGGTCCAGCAGGTGGTGGGTGAAGTCGCGGCGCTGGTGTATGCCGCCGAAGCCAGCGCGTTGAGAGCCGCAGCGCCGGCGCAACAGGCTTACCTGGCGCGGTTTGGCGGCGATGATGCGGCTGAGCACGCGGCCAATCTGGCCGCCGAGATCGAGTCGGCCACGGCGCAGGTGGTGGTGTCGGAATTGATCCAGCGCGCCACCAGCGAACTGTTCAATGCACTGGGGGCGTCGGATGTGCGCCAGGGCAAGTCCCTGGACCGCCACTGGCGCAATGCGCGCACGGTGTCGTCGCACAACCCGGTGATCTACAAGGCGCGGATCGTCGGCGACTGGGTGATCAATGCGACCGAGCCACCGTTTGTGTGGCAGATCGGTAATGGGCCGGCGAAAGCCTGAATCAAGGTTGATCGCAGTCAGCATGTGGGAGGGGCTTGCCCCCTCTCACCTTTGGACCCTGTTTATGTCTTAAAAGGCCAGTTTGTAGCCGATGGTCATCAACATGATTGCCAGGCATGGGCGCAATACGCCGTCCGGGACTTTGCCGGTCATGTGGCTGCCCAGGTAAATGCCCGGCAGCGAGCCCATCAGCAAAAAGCCCAGCAGGTGCCAGTCCATATTGCCCATGCCGGCGTGGCCCAGGCCCGCCACCAGGGTCAGGGGCACGGCGTGGGCGATCTCGGTGCCCACCAGGCGGCGGGTGGCCAGGAACGGATAAAGGATAAACAACGCGACGGTGCCCAGTGCGCCGGCGCCGATGGAGGTCAGCGCGACCATGGTGCCCAGCACGGCACCGGTCACCACCGTCAACGCATTCAGGTTGCGCGGGTTCATGTGGTAGCCATCGCCGGCATGGCGCTGGGCGAAGGCCAGCAGGCTTTTCTTGAACAGGATCGCCAGGGCCGTCAGCAGCAGCACCACGCCGAGGGCCTGCTTGATCACCGCGTTCATGGCGCTGGGGTCAGTGTGCAGGCTGGCGAGGAACCACAGGGTCAGCAACACGGCAGGCACGCTGCCCAGGGTCAGCCAGCCGGTGATGGTCCAGTCGATGTTCTTGTTCTTGCTGTGTACCAGCACGCCACCGGACTTGGTGATCGCGGCGTACAACAAGTCAGTGCCGACCGCCGTGGCCGGATTGATGCCGAACCACAACAGGATCGGCGTCATCAACGAGCCCCCGCCCACGCCGGTCATGCCCACGATAAAACCAACGATCAGGCCCGCGACTACAAAACCAACATTACCCACATCCATTACAACTTCCCGCGGCCTTATAAATTTCTGGCCGCAGGATAGCGATTTTTCTTATAACGACTTATATCAATATGATCTGACTTTATGCCTTTTAGCTCAATCGACGACAGACGTACGCCTGAGTCTGGTACGGGAAGGCCACGGTGTCGCGCCCGCGCAGGTCCGGATGGGTGTCGATCAAGTCCTGCAACTGCGCGGTCACCTTGGCCTTTTCCGCGTCTGGCAGCGCAGCGATAAAGCTCACCGAGAGGAAGCGATCCATGATCACCTCTTGAGGGCTGCCGACATGGCTATACGGGAAACAGCTAAGTTCAGGCGCGGAAAAAAGCTCGCCGGTAAAGGCTTCGCGCCAGCGCCCGGTATGAAAGCGCGGCGTATCGCCCTCGTAAGGCGTGATGATCGCGGTGATCGCCGCGACCCAGGCCACCGACTCATCGCGCACATTCCACACCAGTCCCAGCCGGCCCGCGGGTTTGAGTACACGGTGGATCTCCTGCAGCGCAGCCTGGGTCGAGAACCAGTGGAACGCCTGGGCGCAGACCACCGCGTCGGCACTGGCGGCGGCCAGGGGCATGGAGTCGGCGGTACCGTCGACCAGGCGCACGTCCGGCAACAGCTTGCTCAACTGCGCGCCCATCGCCTGCACCGGTTCGACGGCGATCAGGGTCGGCGCCAGGGTGCTGAGCAAACGCGTGAATTTGCCGGTGCCGGCGCCCAGGTCGATGACAGTTGACTGCGCGTCAACGCCGAGCGCCTCCGTGAGCCAGCCGGTCAGTTGCCGTGGATAATCCGGCCGGCCCTGGGCGTAGGTGACAGCCTGGGTGGAGAAACCTTGTTGAGCAGACGCGTGGACACCAGTCATTGCCAATCTCTCCTCGGATAAAGCGGGGACACAGTGTGCGCCTTCATGACTTTATTTTCTAATCGCTGCATCCAATCGTGCGCGTCATGGGTAGTCCTTCCAGTACCCCCGCTGTTTGACTGAATGGAGAAGCACCGATGAACGCTAAAACACTGCTCTGCCTCACCGGTTTGTTGATCGCCGCCCCCGCCGCTTTTGCCCAGACCGGCGTGCCCGACAGCATCAAAGTGCCGGCGGGCCACAAGGTCGCGCTGGAAACCACTGGCGTTGGCGAAATCACCTACGAGTGCCGCGACAAGCCCAATGCCGCCGGCCAGACCGAGTGGACCTTCGTCGGCCCCAAGGCCGTGCTCAATGATCGCAGCGGCAAGCCCGTCGGCACCTATTTCGGCCCACCGGCCACCTGGCAGGCCAAGGACGGTTCGAAAATCACCGGCACCCAGCTCGCCGTGGCGCCGTCGGGTGCTGGCAACCTGCCCTATCAACTGGTCAAGGCCAACCCGGCCGAAGGCAAGGGCGCGATGAGCGGCGTGAGCTACATCCAGCGGGTCGCGCTCAAAGGGGGCGTTGCCCCGAGTACCGCGTGCAGCGCCGCCAACAAGGGTGAGCAGGCGGTAGTGAGCTACCAGGCCGATTACATTTTCTGGTCCGCCAGCTGAGCAAAGTCAGCTACGCTGCCCCCTGTGGGCGCCCGCGTGTCGTGGCGAGCAAGCTTGCTCGCCACACAGGGGCCGTGGCGATGGTTAATTCAGTGCCAGGAATACAACGTTTTGCCTGAGACCCTCTTTGATTACCCAGCCTGCCTCTCGGCCTGTGCCCGGGGCGACCAACGCGCCCTGCGCCAGTTGTATGAGCAGGACAGCAGCCGTTTGCTCGGCGTCGCATTGCGCATCGTGCGGGACAAGGCCCTGGCCGAAGACATCGTGCACGACGCGTTTATCAGGATCTGGCGCGGCGCCGGCAGTTTCGACCCCGTGCGCGGCTCGGCACGCGGCTGGGTATTCAGCGTGACCCGCCACCTGGCGCTCAACCACGTGCGCAACCAGCATCGCGAGGTAGCGCTGGGCGAGGAACACGAACAGCTCGCCGCCGACACCGAGACCTTTGAATTTCCCGCGCGCTCTGGGCAGATGCACACCTGCCTGGAGCAACTCGACCCGGCCCGTCGCACCTGCATCCTGCATGCCTATGTCGACGGTTATTCCCACAGCGAAATCGCGCAAAAACTGGGCACCCCATTGGGCACTGTCAAAGCCTGGATCAAACGTAGCCTCACCGCGTTGCGGGAGTGCATGGCATGAACGAAACACTCGACGAACTGGCCAGCGAATACGTGCTCGGCACCCTGCCCATCGAGCAGCGTACCGAGGTGGAACGCCGCCTGCCGCACGATGCCGAACTGCGGGCCGCGGTGGATGCCTGGGAGCAACGGCTATTACCCCTGACAGCCCTGGCAGCACCGGTGCCGCCCTCGCCTCACCTGTGGCGGCGCATCGAGCGCACCCTCGCACCCGCCGCCAGCGGCGTGCCGTGGTGGAACCTGCTGGCCGTGTGGCGCGGCCTTGCCGGTGCCGGCCTGCTGGCGAGCCTGGTGCTGTCTGCGTTGCTGCTGACCCGTCCACCCGGCGCCGCGCCGAGCTTCGTGGTGGTGCTGGTGGCGCCACAGAGCCAGGCGCCGGGCTGGGTGATCCAGGCCAGCCACAATCAGCAGATTCAGTTGATTCCATTGGGGGTGATGGAAGTACCGGCCGACAAGGCCCTGCAGTTCTGGACCAAGGGCGACGGCTGGCAAGGGCCGGTGTCCCTGGGCCTGGTCAAGCCGGGACAGACCCTCTCGGTGCCGCTGGACAAGCTGCCGCCGCTGACGCCAAACCAGCTGTTCGAGCTGACCCTCGAGGCCCCGAGCGGCTCACCCACCGGCAAACCCACGGGGCCGATCCAGGCAATCGGCCGCGCGGTCAAAGTGCTCTGATCAGGCGACGCAGGGCAGCCACACGCGAAACCGTGCTCCGCCCAGTGGCGAGGCCTGCGCGGTTAACGTGCCGCCTTGGGCTTCGAGGGCGCGCCGGCTGATCGCCAGGCCCAGGCCGAAACCACCGGTGGCGCGGTCGCGGCTGCGGTCGAGGCGGTAGAACGGTTCGAAGATGCGTTCGCGCTGGTCCAACGGAATGCCGATGCCATCGTCGTCAACCCAGATCTCACAGCCCTTCGGGCAGACCTTGACCCCGACCTGGATGCGTTTTTCGCAGTAACGCGTGGCGTTGCGCAGCAGGTTCTGCAAGGCCCGGGCGGTGAGGCGCGGGTCGAGGCTGAAGCGCTCCACGGCGCAATCGAGTGCCACATCAATAACGATTTCGGGGTTTTCCAACTCGTCATCGACACTGCCCAGCACGCTGTCGATAAATTCGTCGAGCACCACCTCGACGCGTTCGGGCAATTGCGCCGGGTTTTGCAGGCGGCTGTAGGACAGCAATTCCAGCACCAGTTCATCCAGCTCGCGAATATGCGCCACCAGGCTTTGCAGGCGCTCGCGGCTGGCTTCGGGCAGGTCTTCGGAGAGCGCCAGGGCGAGGCCGAAGTCCAGGCGCGTCAGCGGTGTGCGCAATTCGTGGGAGACGGCGTTGAGCAGGTCGCGCTGCTGGTTGAGCAGGTGCTCGATGTCGCCGGCCATGGTGTCGAAGACCGAGGCCAGGCTGCCGATGTTGGAGCTGGGGGCAATCCCCGTGCGCGCGCTCAGGTTGCCGCGACCGAGTTGGGTGGCCGTGCTTTTCAGGCGCTCCAGGTCACGCCAGTGCGGGCGCAGCCAGACCAGCAGGCACGCCAGCAGCGCGATGCCGATCAACACATTCATCGACCAGTACAGCAGGTTCATGTCCAGCGAATCGGGAGGGATGGTCAGCTTGACCACGAACTGGTCGTTGATCGGTGAGCTGACCTCCTCCATCCAACCCCACTCCCCGAGGCGGATCACCGGCTTGCCCTGCGCCAACTGCAAGGCCTCCGCCGGGGTGTAGCGCGCGTCCTGACGCAGCAGCAACTGCACTTTCAGCGGCGCGAAGTCGCGGTCCAGTTGTTCGGTGACCTGCGACCAGCGCTCCACCGGTGCGCGCAGGTACTGCTTGACAATGAGCTTTTGCATGCCCCGCGACTGCTCGACGTTGTAGTCGAGGTAGCGATGCTCGAACAGTTGGATCACCAGCTTGGGAATCAAGAAGATTGCCGCGCTGTAGGTGATGATGATGATCAGGGAGAGGCGCAGCAGTACGCGAAACATGGATCAGCATTCCCACTCGGAACGACTGAACAGGTAGCCCTTGCCCCACACCGTCTTGATCTTGCGCGCCTCGCCGGCGTGGTCGTCGAACTTGCGGCGCAGCTTGGAAATGGCCACGTCCACCGAACGGTCGGTGCCGTTGAACTCGATACCGCGCAGGCGTTGCAGGATCTGGTCGCGGCTGAGCACCTCGCCGGCATGCCGGGCCAGCACCACCAGCAGGTTGTACTCGCCGCTGGACAACTCCACCGCCTGCTCGCGCCAGGTCACGGTGCGCTCCGACAGGTCGATGCACAGGTTGCCCATGAGGATCTGGTCATTGGCCACCTGCGGTTCGGACAAACTGCTGCGCCGCAGCAAGGTGCGCACCCGTGCCAGCAGCACGCGTGGCTCGCAGGGTTTGGTCACATAGTCGTCGGCACCCATTTCCAGGCCAAGCACCTGGTCGTGGCTGTCATCGCGGGCGGTGAGCATCAGAATCGGCAAGCCCGCCGAGTCGGCGCGCAACAGGCGGCAGACTTGCAGGCCGTCGAGGCCCGGCAGCATCAGGTCGAGGATCACCAGGTCCGGCGGGTTGAGCCGCGCGCGCTCACGCACGTGGTCGCCACGGCTGAGCACGCTGACGTGGTAGCCATTGCGCTCCAGGTAGCTGGCAATCAGCTCGGAGAGTGCGGCGTCGTCTTCCACCAGGAGGATGTTGGGCATAAAGGTGTTTCCAGAAAATACAGTTATTGGTCGTACACAAATCCCATGTGGGAGGGGGCTTGCCGCCGACAGCGGTGGGTCAGTGAAGGCTGTTTCGACTGATACACCGCGATCGGGGGCAAGCCCCCTCCCACATGGGATCTCCAGTGCTTGCAGGATTGTGCAAGGATATACGCCCTCTGCCGACTATGGGTCGCACCTTACATTTCTTCACAGACCACCTACACAGCTTCACAGCACCACGGCGCAGGTGACCTTAGGATGCGCCAGTCAATATTGGGATAAGAGCATGTCAAAGAATCTGTTTGCGCCGTTTTGCCTGCTGGCCCTGACGCTGGCACTGAGTGCCTGCGACAAGTCGGCCACGCAAGCGCCGGAAATGCCGCTGGCCAAAGTCCGCATTGAAACCCTGCAGGCCAAGCCCCTGTCCATCAGCAGCGAGCTGAGCGGGCGCATCGCCGCGCCGCGCATCGCCGAAGTGCGCGCGCGGGTAGCCGGTGTGGTGATGCAGCGGGTGTTCAAGGAAGGTCACGACGTCAAGCAGGGCGACGTGCTGTTTCGCATTGACCCGGCGCCGTTCAAGGCTGACCTCGACAGCGCCCAGGCCAACCTGAGCAAGGCCGAGGCCAATGCGTTCCAGGCGCGCCTGCAGGAGCAGCGCTACAGCCAGCTGGTCGAAGGCAACGCAATCAGCGGCCAGGACTACGACAACGCCCGCGCCGCCGTGCGCCAGACCAACGCCGAAGTCGCCGCCAACAAGGCGGCCGTCGAGCGCGCCAAGCTGAACCTGGGCTACGCCACCGTGACGGCGCCGATTTCCGGGCGCATCGGCCGGGCGCTGGTCACCGAAGGCGCACTGGTCGGCCAGAACGAGGCCACGCCCCTGGCGATCATCCAGCAACTGGACCCGATCCACGCCGACCTGACCCAATCCACCCGCGAACTGAACGACCTGCGCCGCGCCTTCCGCGCCGGCAGCCTGAAGCAGGTCGGCCAGGACCAGGCCAAGGCCACGCTGATCCAGGACGATGGCAGCCTCTACCCACTGCCGGGCAAATTGCTGTTCGCCGAAATCAGCGTCGACCCCGGCACCGGGCAGATCATCCTGCGCAGCGAATTCCCCAACCCGGACCTCGATTTGCTCCCTGGCAGCTTTGTGCGTGTGCGCCTGGAGCAGGCCGTCGATAAACAAGGCATCAGCGTGCCGCAACGCGCCATCGTCCGCGACAGCGCCGGTATCCCCATGGTGCTGCTGCTGGACGCCGAGCAAACCGTGAGCCAGCAACCGGTGGAACTGGGTGCGGTGGTCGAGGACCGCTGGATCGTCAGCAGCGGCCTCAAGCCCGGTGACCGCATCGTCGTCGAGGGCCTGCAACACGCGCGCCCCGGTGAAAAAGTCCAGGTGGATGACAGCCCCGTGCCGCTCGCCCAGGCACCCGGCCAATAAGGATTATTGAGAATGCCGCAGTTCTTTATTGATCGCCCGATCTTCGCCTGGGTGGTCGCCCTGTTTATCCTGCTCGCCGGCTTGCTGGCGATCCCGCAGTTGCCGGTGGCGCAGTACCCCAACGTCGCGCCGCCCAAAGTCGAGATCTACGCGGTGTATCCCGGCGCCTCGGCCCAGACCCTGGACGAAAGCGTGGTCAGCCTGATCGAGCAGGAGCTCAATGGCGCCGACCACCTGTTGTATTTCGAATCCCAGAGCAGCCTCGGTTCGGCCACCATCACCGCGACGTTCCAGCCGGGCACCGATCCGGAAATGGCCCAGGTGGATGTGCAAAACCGTCTCAAGGCGGTCGAGCCGCGCCTGCCGCAAGCGGTGACGCAGCAGGGTTTGCAGGTGGAGAAAGTGTCCGCCGGTTTCCTGCTGCTGGTGACCCTCACCTCCAGCGACGGCAAGCTCGATGACGTAGCGCTCAGCGATTACCTTGCGCGCAACGTGATGAACGAGCTCAAGCGCCTCGACGGGGTCGGCAAGGCGCAGTTGTATGGCGCCGAGCGCGCCATGCGCATCTGGATCGACCCGCAGAAGCTGATCGGCTTCAACCTGACCCCGGCGGACGTGAATGCCGCGATCAGCGCGCAGAACGCCCAGGTTTCCGCCGGCAGCATCGGCGACTTGCCGGGCACCAGGACCCAGGAAATCACCGCCGCGATCCTGGTCAAGGGCCAGCTGTCGACGCCGGCGGAATTCGCCGACATCGTGCTCAAGGCCAACCCGGACGGCTCCACCGTGCGCATCGGCGATGTGGCGCGGGTGGAAATCGGCAGCCAGGAGTACCAGTTTTCCACCCGTCTGAACGGCAAGCCGTCCACCGCCGTCAGCGTGCAACTGGCGCCGGGCGCCAACGCGTTGAACACGGCGACCCTGGTGCGGGCGAAGATGGACGAGCTGTCGCGCTACTTCCCGGCCAATGTCGAATACAAGATTCCGTACGACACCTCGCCGTTCGTCAAGGTCTCGATCACCAAGGTGGTCTACACGCTGCTCGAAGCCATGGCGCTGGTGTTTGCGGTGATGTTCCTGTTCCTGCAGAACGTGCGCTATACGCTGATCCCGACGCTGGTGGTGCCGATCGCGCTGATGGGCACCTTCGCGACCATGCTGCTGCTGGGGTTCTCGATCAACGTGCTGACCATGTTCGGCATGGTGCTGGCCATCGGTATCCTGGTGGATGACGCCATTGTGGTGGTGGAGAACGTCGAGCGGATCATGGTCACCGAGGGCCTGTCGCCCAAGGAGGCGACGAAGAAAGCCATGGGCCAGATCACGGGCGCTATCGTCGGGATTACCCTGGTGCTGGTGGCGGTGTTCCTGCCGATGGCGTTCATGGCCGGTTCGGTGGGGGTGATCTACCAGCAGTTCTCGCTGTCGATGGCCACCTCGATCCTGTTCTCGGCGTTCCTGGCCCTGACCTTGACCCCGGCGCTGTGCGCCACCCTGCTCAAGCCGATCGCCAAGGGCGAGCACCATGCCAAGGGGGGGTTCTTCGGCTGGTTCAATAAACGTTTCGAGCAACTCACCGATCGCTACGAAGGCTGGGTGGCTTATGCGCTCAAGCGCAGCGGCCGCTACCTGCTGGTCTACCTGGTGTTGCTGGTGGGCCTGGGGCTGATGTTCAGCCGCCTGCCCTCCTCGTTCCTGCCCGTCGAAGACCAGGGCTACACCATCACCGATATCCAGCTGCCGCCGGGTGCGAGCAAGAACCGCACGGTGCAGGTCGCCGAGCAGATTGAAGCGCACAACGCCAGCGAGCCAGGGGTGGGCGATACCACCATGATCATGGGCTTCAGCTTCTCCGGCTCGGGGCAGAACGCGGCGCTGGCGTTTACCACGCTCAAGGACTGGTCGCAGCGTGGCAGCGATGACTCCGCCGCCTCGATTGCCGACCGCGCCAACGCGACGTTCAGCGAGCTCAAGGATGCGATCGCCTATGCGATCCTGCCGCCGCCGGTGGATGGGCTGGGCACCTCCAGCGGATTCGAATTCCGTCTGCAGGACCGTGGGGGCGTCGGCCACGCCGCATTGATGCAGGCCCGTACCGAACTGCTGGCGGCCGCGGAAAAAAGCCCGATCCTCGCCAACGTGCGCGAAAGCGCCCTGGCCGAGGCGCCGCAGGTGCAGCTGGAAGTCGACCGCAAGCAGGCCAATGCGCTGGGCGTGTCGTTTGCCGATGTCGGCAACGTGCTGTCCTCGGCCATCGGCTCGGCGTATGTCAACGACTTCCCCAACCAGGGCCGCATGCAGCGGGTGGTGGTGCAGGCCGAAGGTGACCAGCGCAGCCAGGTCGCCGACTTGATGAAGATCCACGTGCGCAACAACGCTGGAAAGATGGTGCCGCTGTCGGCGTTTGTCGAAGCCAAGTGGACCCAGGGCCCGGCGCAGCTGACCCGCTACAACGGTTATCCGGCGATTGCCATCAGTGGTGAAGCCGCGCCGGGCCACAGCACCGGCGAAGCGATGGAAGAAATCCAGCGCCTGGTCAGCCAGTTGCCGGCGGGCCTTGGCCAGGAATGGATCGGGTTGTCGTTGCAGGAACGCTTGTCCGGCTCGCAGGCACCCTTGCTGTTGGGGTTGTCGCTGCTGATCGTGTTCCTGTGCCTGGCGGCGCTGTATGAAAGCTGGTCGATCCCCACTTCCGTGCTGCTGGTAGTGCCGTTGGGCGTCCTCGGCGCAGTGCTGGCCGTGACCTTGCGTGGCATGCCCAACGATGTGTTCTTCAAGGTCGGCTTGATCACCATCATCGGGCTGTCGGCGAAGAACGCGATCCTGATCATCGAATTTGCCAAGGACCTGTATGACCAGGGCGAAGACCTGATCGATGCGACCCTCAAGGCCGCGCGGCTGAGGTTGCGACCGATCATCATGACCTCGCTGGCGTTCATCCTCGGCGTGGTGCCGCTGGCGATTGCCACCGGTGCCAGCTCGGCGAGCCAGCAGGCGATTGGTACCGGGGTGATCGGCGGGATGATTACCGCGACGTTGGCGGTGGTGTTTGTGCCGGTGTTTTTTGTGGTGGTGATGAAGCTGGTGCGCAAGAAGGGCTGATGCGGGCGGTGCTTCTTGTGAGGAATGCTGAGATTTTTTTGGCTGGTGGGCTTGTTGTGGCCAGTGAGCTTGTTGTGGTGAGCGGGCTTGATGTGGTGAGCGGGCTTGCCCCGCGTTGGGCTGCGAAGCAGCCCCAATAGTCTCACCGCGGTTTTCCAGATATTCCGGGGTGGATGGTTTTGGGGCTGCTTCGCAGCCCAACGCGGGGCAAGCCCGCTCGCCACATGAAGCCTGCTCACCACATTAAGCCATCTTTAACACATGAAGCCATGCTCACCACATGACACCCGTTCACCACATGAAGCCATCTTTACCCCATGGAGCCATGCTCACCCCATGGCACCAGCTCACCATATGAAGCCAGTCCACCTCCTGGAGCCATCTTCACCTTATGAAGTCATGCTCACCCCATGAAGCCATCTTCACCCCATGAACCCATGCTCCCCCCATACCCCCTCGCTCTCCACAAGCTCACCATTGGGCCAGCCGCTTCAGAATGCGCTAAGGTGCTCACAAATAGCCATGTGTGAGCTGCCATGCCGTTTCTAGCCCGTACCCACCCTCGCCTCTCTTCCGCCGCCGTGCTCGGCCTTGCCGTGGGCATCCTGGCGCCGGCGGATACTCTCGTGAGCAAGATCCTCATCGGCTGGAACGCCGGGGTCTGGACTTACCTGGTGCTGATGCTGTGGCTGACCATCCGCGCCAAGGCCCAGGATGTGAAACGCATCGCCGAGATCGAGGATGAAAACGCCGGGCTGGTGCTGTTCATGGTGTGCATCGCGGCCATCGCGAGTTTGGCCACCATCACGTTCGAGCTGGTCGGCAGCAAGGACCTGGCCACGTCCGAGCGCCTGCTGCACTACGGCTTTACCGGGCTGACGGTGATCGGTTCGTGGCTACTGATCGGGGTGATTTTCAGCGTGCATTACGCCCGCCTCTATTACACCTGGGAGGGCAAGGAGCCGGCGCTGCGTTTTGCCGAAGGCTTGCTGACCCCCAACTATTGGGACTTCCTGTATTTTTCCTTCACCATCGGCGTGGCGGTGCAAACCTCCGACGTCGGCGTTGCCACCCGGGGCATGCGCAAGGTGGTGCTGGGCCAGTCGTTGATCGGATTCCTGTTCAACACCGCGATCCTGGGTTTCTCGATCAATATCGCCGCCGGACTGTTCGGCTAGGCTGCACAAACCTTCTAGACGCCCTGGAGCCGCTGGGCGCTAATACCCTTACACATTCCGTTCCGGTGTCTTATGGCCGCACGCAATTGGATCGACCTGTCCCAGGACGCCGACACCGGCATCGAGACCCTGCGCGCGCATTTCGAGGGGCATGCCTACGACCCCCATTGGCACGACAGCTACCTGGTCGGCGTGACTGAACAAGGCGTGCAGCAATTCAACTGCCGTCGCACCCGTCACAACAGCGTGCCCGGCCAGGTGTTCCTGGTCGAGCCCGGCGAGTTGCATGACGGCGATGCGCCCACGCCGGACGGCTTTACCTACCACATGCTCTACCTCGACCCGCAGTGGCTGGCGCGAGAAGTGAGTGCGGTGTTCGAAGAGGCGCCGCTCGACAGCCAACTGGGGTTCGCCCACACCTTGACCAGCGACCCGCGCCTGGCCATTGCCACCAGCCAGGCCTTCCAGACCCTGCACAGTGGCGAGTTGCGCATTGTGCGGCAACGGGCCATGGACCAGTTGCTCGAGCGCCTCACGGCCCAACTGCACTGGCGTAGCCGTTACCGCGAGGATCCACGCCTGCCGCGGGTGGCCCACAAGGCGCGGGAATACCTGCACGCCCACCTGCATCACGACGTCGGCATGGATGAACTGGCGCTGGCCTGCGGCGTCGACCGCTTCCGCCTGACCCGCGCGTTCAAGAGCGCCTTCGGCCTGCCGCCGCATGCCTATCTGGTGCAACTGCGCCTGGCGCGCGCCCGGCACTGGCTGGCCAAGGGCGAGCAACCGGCCGATGTGGCAATCGCCCTGGGCTTTGCCGACCAGAGCCACCTCGGTCGCTGGTTCGTGCGCGCCTACGGCCTGACGCCCGCCGCGTACCGCAAGCGCTGCTCAAATCTTCCAGACAGGTAACGTGCGCGCTGGCGAAGATCGACTCCATCGATTGGTTTACCGGAGTCACCCACCATGTTGCCCACGTTGCTGCCGTTCATGCTGTTCGCCTTCGTCGCCTCCATCACCCCCGGCCCCACCAATATCCTGGTGCTAAGCAACAGCGCGCGGTATGGCTTCAAGGCCGCCTTGCCGATCATCCTCGGGGCGTGCGCCGGCGCGGCGGGGATTGTGCTGCTGGTGGGGGCCGGCGTGGGCCAGTCGCTGGTGCAACTGCCCAGGGTACAAAGCGCGATGCAGTGGGCTGGTGTGGCGTGGCTAAGCTATCTGGCCTGGCAGATTTTCCGCGCACCGACAACCGCGATCGACCCGCAATCGGCGCAAACACGCCTGGGCTTGACGGGCGCCGCCAGCCTGCAATTGATCAACCCCAAGACCTGGATGATGGCATTGGCGGTGGTCAGTGTGTTCGCCGGCACTGGCGCAGACCGCCAGCACCAGGTGCTGATCCTGTCGCTGGTGTTTTTCCTGATTTCCCTGCCCTGTCTCGGCGCCTGGGCGATGCTGGGCGCAGGCTCCAGCCGGGTCTTGCGCTCGGCGCAGGCCATGCGCCGTTTCAACCAGTGCATGGCCTTGCTCCTGCTGGGTTCGACCTGGCTCGGCGTACTGATCTGAAGGCACAAAAAAGGGGAAGCCCTAGCTTCCCCTGTTCAAGTGTGTGTGCGCCTTAGAAATCGTAACGCACACCGAAGTTGACGCCCCAAGGCTGGTCGATCTTCTTGCCTTTGCTGGTTTCAATATCCGCATGCAGCTTGACGTTCTTGGACACCGACATGGCCAAGCCTGCCGCCAGCTCGATTCGCGAGCCCGACAGATCATTGTTGAAGCTCTGATCGTTGACGAACACCTTGTTGCTCTGGTCGAACTCATGGGCGAGCGCGGTGCGCAGGTACGGCTGCAACACACCGCCGCTGTCCAGCTGGATGTTCTTGCCGGTGGTCACGCCCACTTTGCCGACCACGGAGCTGGAGCGATCACCCTTGGCCTGCAGGCCGTTGGACAGCTCATAGCTCTGCGCCTGGGTGATGGTTGCCGACAACTGGCCGTAAGGCTCGATGAAGAAGTCGTTATCCAGTTTGATATGGCGACCCAATTCCGCCGAGGCCCCCACGGCATTTTGCGCGTAGCTGCCCTTGGCTTTCTTGCCGTCGCTCATGATCACGTTCACGTCGTTGTGCAAGCGGTTGAGCTTGGCGACACCGTCGAAATACAGACCGCTCTCATCGTCCAGCCACGTGGCGTAGGCACCCAGGTAGTAGCTCTTGACCTCGCCTTTACTGCCACGGGTGAGGTTCAGGTCCGAGCTGCTGTGACCGGCCATGACACCGGCCAGCCACTGACCATCACCGCTGGACAACGGCGCGTCGGCGCCAATCGTGAAGCCCTTCTGGGTTTGCGCATAACCGGCACCGTTTTTGTTGGCGGCCACCTCATATTTGTTGCCGTAGCTGCGCATCCACAGGCCATTGTCCTTGCCATCGCTGAAGCGCAATTCACCCATGCGGGTGCGCAGGATGGACGACTCGCCGTACAACACGGTTGGCGCACTGTTGAACAACGCCAGTACCGAGTGGGCGCTGGTGCTGGTACCGCGACGCTTCGGGTCGAGCTCCCAGTCGTTGCCGTCCTTTTGCAGACCATAGGCATAGGCGCCGATGTCCACGGTGTCGCCCACCAGGGAAAAGTGTGCGTCGCCGCCTTCGGTATGCACCACCTTGATCGGCTTGCCGCTGGCCAGTTCCGAACCGGTGGCGTCCAGCAACAGGCGGTGATTCCCCTCGGCCTTGCCTTCCACGTTGAGGAAGTCGGTCTGGTGGGTGGCAAAGTCGGTGTGCATGATGAACGTGCCGTTGCCTTCCAGGCTCTTGACGTCCAACTGGTAGAACTCATCCGGCCCACCAAAGTGCACGGCGCCGCCGCCCATCTTCAAGGCGTCGACATTGCTGTCGCCTACCAATACCCAATTGGAGGCATCGTTGACGCTCAACTCGGCGACGTTCTTCAACTGGCCGGTCAGCCAGGAGCCATTGTTGAGTTGAACTTTGGCGCTGCTGCCGTCTTCGACCACTACGTCGCCGAACAGCACGCTGTTGTCGACGTTCATATTGGCGGTGGAACCGCCGGTGACTTCCAGGATGTTACCGTTGCCACCGGTCAGCGTGGAGCCGTTGCGCACGAGAATATCCGCCTGGCCACCCCCAAGCTCGTCACCTTTAACCACCAACGCAGCCCCATTTCGGCCTTCGACACTCGAACCGTCCAATATCAGGCTGCTTGGATTCTCTACGTAGTATTCCTTCTCCAATATCACGCCATTTTGGCCGCCGACAATCCGGCTACCGATTGCAGTAGCATCCGCGCCCGCCAGCCAGACACCTATGCCGTCTTCCGCTGTTGCAGTCACGTCCGAGTTGATGAAGTTGAACTGGCTGTATGCCGAAGCGGAGGCGCCCACCGTCGTGCCCATGACGGTGCTGCCAAACACATTCACGGTCGAACCGTCAGTCGTCAGGAAGTTACGCCCCGCGCTGATACCGACGCCGCTGGCATTGTTAATCGTGCTGTTGTTGATATTCGCGTCGCTGCCAATTAACTGCACGGCAAACACCGCAGAGCTGCGGGCTTCGACCGTAGCGCCATTCAGGGTGATGGTGGACCCGCCGCTGGCTTGAATGTCTTGAGCCAGTGTGCCTTCATTCAAGGTCATACGTGAGCCGAAGACCTGCGACTGAAGCAGGGTTGCGCCATTGGAGATCAGATGAGAGTCGTCTCTGATAACCCAACTATCGAGGTATTGACCCGGCCCGATAGTGGCCTCCTCGCCGCCGATCAAATTCGTGGTCGCTTCGGCAAGCGAAGCACCCAGCAAAAGGAAACCAATGGCAGGCGTCTGGATTGCCATGGCCAGTGGATGTTTTTTGAAACGTGAGCTGATCGTCATTTTGCATGCATACCCGTAAAGAACCTTCCCATGGGGAACGAATCGACCGGCACCAAGCGAGGTAGGAGCAGGCCTTGAGGGGCCGCAGACTAAAGAAGGAGGGAGAATGAATATGTAGGATTTATCTGGTATGCGCGGATGGCGGCGGCTATCGGCCGCCAGTCGCCAAGGAGCGACTGACGGCGCGAACCCTTATTGAGTGCCGAGGATTACTTGACCCGTATACGTTGACGCCTGTTCAAGCTGTACACCCCTACGGCCACGGGGAGCCATCGCAATAAGTCGGCGTCGAACCGGAAAGATAGGTCCTGACCAAGGCATGAACTTCGCCAGAGTCGATAGGCGTGGTTCCCAGGATTGGCACGGAATACTTAATGCGTACTGAGCCAATGTCCGCAGTAAAATCGTAGATCGGCTTGATATAGGTCGTACCCGGCTGGATGCGCAATTTGAAACCTATCACCACCTCGCTGGGATTAAGCGGTGTATGCGCGAAACTATTCGAAGCCCCCGGGATGGGAATCAAACCTGCGTCATCGCTGTAAGCCTGCCACGATACCGGGACGACCATTCCTTCGGTAAACAGCGAGTGTGGCGGAACGTTGATCTCTACATAGCCACCGTTCACCGCCGCATTGGTCACTGCGCTGCAGGCGATAAATGTCACACCGCCGAATTCAACGGCTCCGGTTATAGTAGGTGGATTGAATGAGATGACGTTTGCAGTGACGGTGATAGGTTGCACCAGTGAAACGTTCCTATTGGTGGTGCCCGTCGTAACAATTTCATAATGCAACGGTATTCCTTCGCCATTGCTATGTTTGGCAATGAAGAGCCATGGCACTCTCAGACTATCAATTATGCCGGTGGGAGGAAGATCAGTGTTGTCGACCGCAACGCTATCGACTTTTTCACCCGCATAATACAAATTAATCGTGAACGGTCTGTCTGAAGGCAGAGGCGCCTCCGTCCATAACGTTATCTCGACAGGGGCATCCAAGGGTGCATCGCGAGGATCCAGTTCATTTGTCAAACCCGATCCAGGCCCCCTCAGTACAGGGGCAGGAAGATTCGAGTTATTCTCTTCAGGCTCATCGGGGTTCACGGGGCCGGCATTGGAGAGGTCCAGCTCAATGGTGACTTCGCGCACCGTCGGCAACCAGTAGAACACGCCTCCGCGCTCGACGCCGTAACTTACGGTCATTGCAATAGGCCCAAAACTGGTGCCGTACAATGTCTTGAGTACCGGGAAACTCACGAAAAAGTCTAACGGCAGCGGGCTTGAAAGCAGTGGAATAGGACCAACTTGTTGATTGTCATGCAGCGTAGTGAGCCTGACGTACAATTGGTCTCGCGCACGGTCCGCCACATAATCCGGAATGATGACGTGCATGCCCGAAACCGCAGCGACATCAATCAGGTTAATCAAACGATCGCCCGATCCCACTAACGAGAGTGCGTATCTGACGCCTGGCGAACGCAATACTGGGGCCGGCAGAATCGCGATACTCACAGGGAGTCCAAGCGAGGCCTTACTGACGTTACCCGCAGCGTCCCGCAACCGGTAATAAAGTGACGTGCTACCCTCCCACAACATGGCTTGTGCCAAGGTAAGCGTCACCTCCTCATCGGGAAACACCTCACCGAATGCAACGACAGCCCCATTGGGGCCATCCAGCAGCTCCCAGGTATCCCCCAGTTGCGCATCGTAAGCGTCGTAATTTGGAATCGGAAACTTTGCCTCATCTCCATTCGCGGCAAAGTACGCGGCATCCAGAGGTCCGGAATGTCCAACGGGCATGAACAAGGGACGCGGTGAAATACCGGCAGTATCGTACGGCGCTAAGCGATCAACGGTGAACTCCACAACCTCGGAGCCCGACTTGTTGACCCCCCCGGCTACAACCCTCGTCACTGCATAACTGAACTTGTGTTTCCCGTGCGTCAGCCGTGCCAACGGAACTGTAGCCGTCTTGGCGCCTGGCGTATCATGCACGTCAGAACCGATATACCCGGTTTGAAAATTCCCTGCATCATCAAGATGTTTATCCAAGGTGGACTGGTTGGCAGGGGAAGACGGAGGAAACCAGGCTGGAACATCAAGCACCAGATCAACGTCTACCGCTGCCCGACTCAATAATCCTGGAAACCTGACGTTATCCACATAGCCTCGGGGCACCGCTGCATCGTGCGTAATGGGCACAGGATCAGATTTTGCTTGTTCTAGCGTCGCGAAAGGTCCGAGTTCATTTTTCATGTCTAATTACTCACCAGAGTTAGAACACACCATCATCGAGAAATCGCCACGTTGAGGAGGCGAGCCTTTTAAGTGCGTGCGACACGACGAACACCTGATACCTTGAACACCCACGATAAGAACACCGTGACAACATTCGATATTTTTTGATCGCGAGCAGGCGTCAGCAACGAATCGCTTCGCTACTATCTAAACTTTTTGTCACGCGCTGTAGACGTTCGATTAAGTGACCAACCCACTAACTTACTTAACTTGCGAAGTTACCAAGTCCACCGATGTATCCCGCCATTGAACATCTGTCCCGTCACAAAAACCGGGATCACCGGGTTGGCAAAGTTTGCCGCTGCCCGGGAATACCCTGTCTATCCGTACCTTGCCAACCAATGACTCACCGATAAGAACCCCACCTCGGTACAGGTAATACCGCGCTGTGGCAGAGGCAAAATTGCGCATCGGTTCAATTTTGGTGTCCCAAGGCAGGACAACCATCAGCACACCATTGGTCAAATGCTCGAGCGTGAGGCTCTCCCGCCCCGTGAAATCTGTATCGGCAATCGGATCCGCCCAATTGTTGGCCCTGAACCCTTGCCAGAAAAACACGATTTCATCGCGTTCCCGCATGCGTGAATCGGCGGCTATAAGCCAACGCACGCCATGGCAGATGGCGGGCATCGACTCGCATGTCATGTAGGGGACCTGGCCATGCAAGGTATGACCAATTCGCGGCGCGTTGAACTCAATCAAAGGATCAACATGCACGTTGACCGGGGTATGAGGTGCGTGCTGTTCATTGACCCCATTGCTGGTGGTGTAGAACACCGGCAACGTCGCGTTATTGCCTTCAGCAACAATATCCGCACCCGCGACATCCGGCACAAACCTGACCAATTGGCCGGACACATCGCCTGTCTGCACCCTGTAGTGCGCGAGCGGCCCCCTCTCCCCCCAATAGAGTGCAAGCTCTTCTCCCGGTTGCGGGTCAACGTACAGACGTACCCATACACTGGCTCCCAATGTTCGGTCGCGCAGGTCCAACTCATTGGTCAACCCTGACCCATTGCCAATGACCTGCACCCGCGCAAGCGTCGGGTTAAGCAGGGCCGGGGCACCCGCATGGTCTTGGCCAGCGATAGTCCAGTCCACCCAGAAAAAGTCGGTCGGCGACGTGAAAGGTGGTCGACCAGGCCGATGTATCTCATACCGTACCGGCACCTCTTCGCGGACCAAAGGCCCGGGTATGCGCAAGATATTCCAGGGGATAGGAACCGGAAACGGAAAAACCGTGATTGGCAGTGCCGGAAGTACCGGCCGCCCGTCCCAAATCATCACAACACTGTCGCCGGGCATGAAACCGGTGTAGGCAGGCGCCGGTATCAGCGCGGTAATGCCTGCGCGGGCGTCATCTCGCTTGAGCAGCAGGTCGAGGTAGGCAGGTGGCCGAATCTCGGGCGGCAGCAAGTCGCTGGGCGAAGCGATCAAGTCGACAGTAAATTGTCTCTCCGCAGTCAGCCCGCTGAAGTTTCCGGAACGGTCATACGCACGGCCAAATAGGTAAGCAGTGCCATTGGACAACCTGCGGAAAAAATCGCGATGTACCGCGATGATCAAAGGCTCATCGGTAAAGCTGAGCGTTTTGATGACGACATGTATCAATGGCTCAGGCGGGTTTGAATTCGATAAATAGACGGAAATCCGGTCCCCCGCCGCTCGCGTCACGAAGGGAGGGAGTTCAATGTCTATGAATTCATTGGCCGCGAGTACCGCCTCGGTAATGCCGGACGCGACAATACTTGGGTCGACGAATTGCGCTTGGGCAGAAGGCGCTAAAAACCTCGGCGGGTTTCGATCCAGCCTCAAGGTCCTGGCTGGGGAAGGCACATCTGGACTACCAGGCTCTTTAACTCGATACGAGAGTTCGATCACCGCCTCAAAATCCAGCATGAAATGTATCGGTACTGCCAACTCAATAGGGTCATCCGCAGCCGCATAAGACGCCAAGGTGTACTCACATGAGTGCGCAACTGCGTCGACACCGCCCACGCGCCAAATCAACTCCACTGTATTGTTTCTGAGCGCCGAAGGGCCCGGCGCCCACTTCCTGATACGGCACACCAACGGCATCTCCCGGAATGGACTGACGATGAGTCCGTCCGGATCGGATTCGGGTACTCCGACGATTTCGACAAACGGGTCAAGCATCAACACGCCGTTGCGGCGCGTCAGCCTGGTGGGGGTATCTTTTCCAGAGGTGGTCATGGCGCACGCTCACTGTCAAAAGCTCAGTCGTTGACCATGATTAAGCGCCGACGGCACACCCTCGGCTACTGTCAGATTTAACAGGTATGCCTGCCATTCGTCGCTTTCCCAAGGCTGGCTGGCGCCAGCGTCTGCCCAAACCTCTTGACTAGACCGTTCACTTGGTGTTTTCTGAAACCGGTTTCAGCGCCAAGCCCAATCCAATAATAAAGGCCCTACCGTGACTTCATTTTCCGCCGCCCAGCGCAGCCGTGTGACCATGCTTGACGTGGCCGAGCGCGCGGGTGTGTCCAAGGCCAGCGTGTCGCGTTTTATCGGCGATGACCGCGCCTTGCTCTCCGATGCCATCGCCCTGCGCATCGAAAAAGCCATCGACGAACTCGGCTACCGCCCCAACCAGATGGCGCGTGGCTTGAAGCGTGGCCGCACGCGCCTGATCGGCATGCTGGTGGCCGATATCCGCAACCCCTATTCCATTGCCGTGATGCACGGTGTCGAAACCGCCTGTCGCCAGCACGGCTACAGCCTGGTGGTGTGCAACACCGACCGCGATGACGCCCAGGAGCGCCAGCACCTGGCAGCACTGCGCGCCTACAACATCGAAGGGCTGATCGTGAACACCCTCGGCCATCACCTCGACCAACTGCTGGAACTGCAACGCGAAATGCCCCTGGTGCTGGTGGACCGCAAGCTCGAGCCGCTGCACAGCGACCTGGTCGGCCTGGATAACCCGGCGGCGGTGCGCATGGCAGTGGAGCACCTGGAACAGCAGGGTTACCGCGATGTGTTGCTGGTGAGCGAAGCCACCGATGGCACCAGTTCACGCCTGGAACGCCTGGACAGCTTCAAGGCCGAAATCGCCCAGCGTCCGGCATTGACCGGCGCCATCGTGGAACTGGATGACCAGTTGCAACAGCGCCTGCAGCGCTTTCTCGCCAACCCCGGCCGCAAGGCTTTGTTCTGCGCCAACGGCATCGCCGCACTGGCCTGCACCCGCGCCCTCAAGGCATTGGGCTGCGAGCTGTTTGCCGACGTCGGCTTGATCGCCCTCGATGACCTGGACTGGTACCCGCTGGTAGGCACCGGCATTACCGCCCTCGCCCAACCGACCGAGGCGATCGGCGCCAGCGCCTTCGACTGTCTGCTCAAGCGCCTGCGCGGTGACACCGAGCCGACTCGCACCCTGGATTTCTTGCCCCAACTGATTGTCCGAGGCTCCACAACCCGCACGTAGGAGCCGGCTTGCCGCCTCCTGCAGCGTTGATTTGCGTATAAAAATGAAACCGGTTTCAGAGGTAGACAACAATGCATAAATACCCCGTCTCCATCAGCCTTTCCAGCTACGGCGCCGACCTGGTCCGCCAGCAGGGCCAGTTGAGTTTTGTCCAATTGCTGGCCTCCGCGGGTGCCCAGCGCATCGAATGGCGTGAAGAACTGCTGACCCACGAACAACCCGCGCAACTGGCCGAAGCCGCTGCTGCGCAGGGCCTGGAGTGCGTGTTTTCATCGCCGCTGGAACTGTGGGTCGCCGGCCGTGCGCAGCCGAATGCCGAATTGAGCGCGACGCTGGACCGCGCCCAGGCCTTCGGGGCGCGCTGGCTGAAAGTCTCGCTGGGTTATTTCACCGACACCAACGACCTGGAAAGCCTGCACGCCCTGCTCAACCGTCACTCGGTCAAGCTGTTGGTGGAAAACGACCAGACCCTGTACGGCGGGCGCATCGAGCCGATGCAGCGGTTTTTCACCGAGGTCGAACGCCAAGGCTTGCCGGTGAAGATGACCTTCGACATCGGCAACTGGCAGTGGCAGGACCAATCCGCACTGACCGCCGCGCGCCTGTTGGGCCGGCACGTCGACTACCTGCACTGCAAGGCCGTGGCGCGCCGCGCAGACGGCAAGCTGGTGGCGCTGCCGCCTGGCGCCACCGACCTGCATCTGTGGGAACAACTGCTCAAGCACATGACTCAAGGTATTACCCGGGCCGTGGAATTCCCGCTGCAGGGCGATGACCTGGTCGCGGTCACCGCACAGCAGGTCGCCACCCTCGCCCACCTTGGCCAACCGCCTGCGGAGAATGCGCATGTCTGAGATCGATATCCTCTCGTTTGGTGAAACCATGGCGATGTTTGTCGCCGAGCAGACCGGCGACCTGGCCCAGGTCGCGCAGTTTCACAAACGTATCGCCGGGGCCGACAGCAATGTCGCCATCGGCCTGTCGCGCCTGGGTTTCAACGTGGCCTGGCTGAGCCGGGTGGGCAATGATTCCCTCGGGCGCTTTGTGGTCGACACGCTCAAAAATGAAGGCCTGGATTGCCGACATGTGGCGGTCGACCCGCTGCACCCGACCGGCTTTCAACTCAAGTCCCGCGAAGAAGCCGGTGCTGACCCGCAGGTGGAGTATTTCCGCAAGGGCTCGGCGGCCAGCCGCTTGTCCATCGCCGCCATCAGCCCGGCGCTGCTGCAGGCGCGTCACTTGCACGCCACCGGGATTCCGCCGGCGCTTTCTGACGCTACCCACGAGTTGTCCGTTGAACTGATGACCCAAATGCGCAAGGCCGGACGCAGCGTGTCGTTCGACCCGAACCTGCGCCCTTCGCTGTGGGCCAGCCAGGCGCAGATGATCAGCGCCATCAACGCGCTGGCGGCCCTGGCCGACTGGGTCCTGCCGGGCCTGGGCGAAGGCCGCTTGCTCACCGGTTATGACGACCCGGCCGATATCGCCGCGTTTTACCTCGACCAGGGCGCCGAAGCCGTGGCGATCAAGCTCGGCCCGGACGGCGCCTACTTCCGTACGCAGATGGACAAAGGCTTTATTGCCGCCGTGCCGGTCGAAAAGGTCGTCGACACCGTGGGTGCCGGCGATGGCTTTGCCGTGGGCATGATCAGTGCCCTGCTGGAAAACCTCAGCTTTCCCGAGGCGGTCCAGCGCGGCAACTGGATCGGCAGCCGCGCCGTGCAGAGTCGCGGCGACATGGAAGGTTTACCCAAGCGCGAAGAATTGCCCAACCGACCCGTTGCCTGACCCATCACCTGTTGCCACAACTACAACAAGCTCAGGAGCAACCCCATGGAAACCGTGAAACTCGCCACCCGCCGTTGGTGGTACATCATGCCCATCGTTTTTATCACCTACAGCCTGGCGTACCTGGACCGCGCCAACTACGGCTTCGCCGCCGCCTCCGGGATGGCCGAAGACCTGATGATCACCCCCGGCATGTCATCGCTGCTGGGTGCATTGTTTTTCCTTGGCTACTTTTTCTTCCAGGTGCCGGGGGCGATCTACGCGCAAAAGCGCAGCGTTAAAAAACTGATCTTCGTCAGCCTGATCCTCTGGGGCGGGCTGGCCACGCTGACAGGCGTGGTGTCCAACGCCTACATGCTGATCGTCATTCGCTTCATGCTTGGCGTGGTCGAGGCCGCCGTGATGCCGGCGATGCTGGTGTACCTGTGCCACTGGTTTACACGTGCCGAACGCTCGCGCGCCAACACCTTCCTGATCCTCGGCAACCCGGTGACCATGCTGTGGATGTCGGTGGTCTCGGGGTATCTGGTGCAGCATTTCAGCTGGCGCTGGATGTTCATCATCGAAGGCCTGCCGGCGGTGCTCTGGGCGTTTATCTGGTGGAAGCTGGCGGATGAAAAACCCGCCGACGCCAAGTGGCTGAGCGAGCAGCATAAAAAAGACCTGGAAAGCGCGTTGGCCGCCGAGCAGGTCGGGATCAAGGCGGTGAAGAACTACGCCGAAGCGTTCCGCTCGCCGAAAGTCATCATCCTCGCGCTGCAGTTCTTCTGCTGGAGCATCGGCGTGTACGGCTTCGTGTTGTGGCTGCCGTCGATCCTCAAGAAAGGCTTGCAGATGGACATGGTCGAGGCCGGCTGGCTGTCGGCCCTGCCTTACCTGGCGGCGGTGATTGCCATGCTGGCGGTGTCCTGGGGCTCGGACAAACTGCAAAAGCGCAAACGCTTCGTCTGGCCGCCGCTGCTGATTGCCTCCATCGCGTTCTACGCGTCCTACGTGCTCGGCGCCGAACACTTCTGGTGGTCCTACACCCTGCTGGTGATTGCCGGCGCCTGCATGTACGCGCCCTACGGCCCGTTTTTCGCGATTGTGCCGGAAATCCTCCCGGCCAACGTCGCCGGGGGCGCCATGGCGCTGATCAACAGCATGGGCGCCCTGGGCTCGTTCGGTGGCTCGTACCTGGTGGGTTACCTCAATAGCAGCACCGGCTCGCCCGGCGCTTCGTACCTGCTGATGAGCGGCGCGTTGCTGCTGTCAGTGGTGCTGACGATTTTCCTCAAGCCCGGCGCCAGCGACCGTGAACGTGCGCCGTTGCCCACTCTTGAATTGAAGGCTAAAACCTCATGAAAAAATCTGTCGTGCTGTACAAGAAACTCTCCGCCCCCTTGATGGCGCGCTTGCATGAGCAGGCCGACGTCACCCTGATCGAAGCGCTGGACCAGACCGGCCTGGCCAAGCTGCGCGACGCCCTGCCCGGCGCCCATGGATTGCTCGGCGCCAGCCTGCGCCTGGATGCGCAATTGCTCGACCTGGCGCCGCAATTGGAGGCGGTGGCCAGTGTGTCGGTGGGCGTCGACAACTACGACATCGACTACCTGACCCAACGCGGCATCCTGCTCAGCAATACCCCGGACGTGCTCACTGAAACCACCGCCGACACTGGCTTCGCGCTGATCCTGGCCACCGCCCGGCGCGTGGTCGAATTGGCCGACATGGTGCGAGCCGGCCAGTGGAACAAGAATATCGGCCCGGCACACTTCGGCACTGACGTACACGGCAAGACCCTCGGCATCATCGGCATGGGCCGCATTGGCGAGGCCTTGGCCCAGCGCGGGCATTTCGGCTTCGGCATGCCGGTGATCTACCACAGCCACGCGCCCAAGCCCGCCGTGGAAAAGCGCTTTGGCGCGCAGTACCGCAGCCTGGATGAGTTGCTGCAACAGGCCGACTTTGTCTGCCTGACCCTGCCGCTCACGGCCGAAACCGAGAAACTCATCGGCGCCGAGCAGTTCGCGCGGATGGGCCCGGAGACGATCTTCATCAATATTTCGCGAGGCAAGGTGGTAGACGAAGCGGCGCTGGTCGAGGCGTTGGAGAAACGCACGATTCGCGCGGCGGGACTGGACGTGTTCGAGCGCGAGCCGCTGGATCACGACTCGCCGTTGCTGCGCCTGAACAATGTAGTGGCCACGCCGCATATCGGCTCGGCCACCCATGAAACCCGCGAAGCGATGGCCCAGTGCGCGGTGGACAATCTGCTCGCGGCGTTGGCCGGTGAACGGCCGAAGAACCTGGTCAACCCCACGGCCTGGAAGCAATGACCCCGGCACAAATGGCCTGAATAATCGGCTCCCGCCCACCCCCTGCAGGAGCCGGCTTGCCGGCGCCTACCAGGGTTGGCCGTACGTCCAATCAGATTACAAACCTGGCAACCATCCCGTTCAAATCCACCGCCAGGCGCGACAATTCGTGGCTGGCCGCGCTGGTCTGGTTGGCACCCGCCGCCGACTGCGTGGCCAGGTCGCGGATGTTCACCAGGTTGCGGTCCACTTCACGCGAGACCTGGGCCTGTTCTTCCGATGCGCTGGCGATCACCAGGTTGCGTTCGTTGATCAGGCTGATGGACTGGGTGATCTGCTCCAGGGCCACGCCAGCGGCGCGCGCCATTTCCAGGGTGTTCTGGGTGCGTTGGTTGCTCTGCTGCATCGACTGTACGGCTTCACCGGTACCGTTCTGGATGCCGGCGACCATCTTCTCGATTTCCTGGGTCGACTGCGCCGTGCGATGGGCCAGGGCCCGTACTTCGTCCGCCACCACTGCAAAGCCGCGCCCCGCCTCACCGGCACGCGCCGCTTCAATCGCGGCGTTGAGCGCCAGCAGGTTGGTCTGCTCGGCAATCGCGCGGATCACGTCCAGCACCTTGCCGATATCCCGGCCCTGGGAGGCCAGGCCTTCGATCAGCACTGCCGTGTTTTGCACATCCTGGGTCATGGTCTGGATCGCGCCGACGGTTTCCACTACACGGTCGCGCCCTTCCCGCGCGGCCTGGTTGGACTGGCCGGAAGCTTCGGAGGTGGACACCGCGTTGCGTGCGACTTCTTCCACGGCGGCGGTCATTTCGTTGACGGCCGTGGCGGCCTGGTCGATCTCATTGTTCTGTTGCTGCAGGCCACGCGAAGCTTCCTCGGTGACTGCGCTCAGCTCTTCCGCTGCCGAGGCCAGTTGCGTGGCCGAGCCGGCGATGTGCTGGATAGTCTGGCGCAGGTTGGCTTGCATGCTTGCCAACGCGCTGATCAAGCGGGCGGGTTCATCCTTGCCGTCATCCGCGATCACTTTGCTCAAATTGCCGCCGGCGATGGTTTCCGCCACTTCCACGGCCTTGCGCAACGGGGTGACGATGCTGCGGGTCAGCAGCCAGGCCAACAGCACGGTCATCAGCGCAGCGACCACCGACACAATGATGATGCCGCTGACGGCCTGCTGGTAACTGTCATCGGCTTCGCGGCCAGCCTGATCGGCATCGGCACCGTTGATCGCAATCAGCTTGTTCAACTGCTCGCCCATCAGGTCGGTACCGTCCTTGATCCGCGTGTTGATCAGCGTGCGCATCTCATCGACTTTGTTTTGCTGGGACAGCGACATCATTTCAGCCTGTGCGGCGAAATAACTGTCGAGCGTCGCCGCGAAGGTCTTGTACAAGGCCGCTTCTTCAGGGCCGGCCGGCATCACGGCGTAGGCCGCCTGGGCCTGCTTGACCTTGTCCATCAGCACCGCCACGCGGGTCTTGGCCTCGTCCAGGGCCGCCGGCTCGCGATTGATCAGGATGCGAAAGGACAGGATGCGCAGGCGCAGGACGTTTTCGGTCATGGTGCCGAGAAACTTCACGCTGGGTAACTGATTGGTCCCCATGTCCAGCGACGACTGGCGAATCGTGGTCATGCGGTTGACCGCAAACACACCCAGGATGATGACAAGCAACGCAATGAACGCAAAACCGAGGAAAGCGCGGGGAGCAATGTTCAGATTACGGAGGGACATAGGGGTGCTCTCAAGAAGTAGTGTTGGCGAGCGTCCCTGCCGCGACACGATCCGTCAGCGTCAACGCGCTGTTCGGACCTCTGGCACCACTGTTGTAATAAGTGTGTGGGGCCTGTCCAGGCTATCGGCCGACTTGAGAAATTAATGCGGGTGTTTCGAAATATATTTACACACTTCTGACGACCGGCACTTTCTGGCATCCTGCGCCTCCATTTCCCAGCCTGGCCCGTACTTTGTCTGACGCTCAAGCCCCCCGCCCCCGTTATAAATCCGACCTGATCTACGGCCTGGAAGACCGCCCGCACTTCACCGCGGCGATTTTTGCGGCGTTGCAGCATGTGTTGGCCAGTTTTGTCGGCATCATCACCCCGACCCTGATCGTCGGCGGCGTGCTCGGCCTGGAAAGCGAAGTGCCGTATCTGGTGAGCATGGCACTGTTCGTGTCCGGGCTCGGCACCTTTGTGCAAGCGCGCACATTCGGCCCGATCGGCTCCGGGCTGCTGTGCCTGCAAGGCACCAGTTTCTCGTTTATCAGTGTGATTCTCAGCGCCGGCTTCATGGTCAAGGCGCGCGGCGGCGGCACCGATGAGATTCTCTCGACGATCTTCGGCATCTGCTTTTTCGCGGCGTTTATCGAAGTGGTGCTCAGCCAGTTCATCGGCAAGCTGCGCAAGCTGATCACCCCGGTGGTGACCGGCACCATCATTACCCTGATGGGCCTGTCGCTGATCAAGGTAGCGGTCACCGACATGGCCGGCGGGTTTGGCGCCAGCGACCTGGGCGCTGCCAGCAATATGGGGCTCGCGGCCCTGGTGCTGCTGACCATCGTGGTGCTCAATCGCTTCAATAACCCGTTCCTGCGCCTGGGCTCGATCGTGATCGGCCTGACCCTCGGCTTTGTCGTCGCCTGGTGGCTGGGCCGCGTCGACATGGCTGCCCTGCCCCAGGTGCCGCTGATCAGCGTGCCGGTGCCGTTCAAGTACGGCTTTTCGTTTGACTGGGTGGCGTTTATCCCGGTGGCGGTGATCTTCCTGATTTCGCCGCTGGAAGCCGCCGGCGACCTGACGGCCAACTCGATGATTTCCCAGCAACCGGTCAAGGGCCCGCTGTACATCAAGCGCATCAAGTCGGGCTTGCTGGCCGACGGCCTCAACTCGGCCATGGCCGCCACCTTCAACAGCCTGCCGATGGTGACTTTCGCGCAGAACAACGGCGTGATCCAGCTGACCGGCGTCGCCAGCCGCTACGTGGCGTACTTCATCGCCGGCCTGCTGGTGCTGCTGGGGCTGTTCCCGATGATCGGCGCAGTGCTGCAACTGATGCCCAAGCCGGTGCTGGGCGGCGCCACGCTGATCATGTTCGGCACCGTGGCCGTGGCCGGCATCAAGATCCTCGCCGAAGCCGGGCTGCATCGGCGCAACGTGCTGATCGTGGCGATCTCGCTGGGCATGGGCCTGGGCGTCGCCGCCGTGCCGGAAGTGCTGCGCGAGCTGCCAAAAGCGCTGCACAACATCTTCGAGTCGCCGATCACCGTGGGTGCGTTCTGTGCAATCCTGCTGAACATTTTCCTGCCGGAAGAGTTCATAGAGCTGGAAGAAGATGAATTTGATCCGGAGTCCTCTACCCTCAAGGTCATGCAGGATCCGGACGTCACCCAATAGGAGCCCCTTTCAAATGCGCAAGCTCATGGTTGTATCGCTGTTGCTGCTGACCTTGAGCGCCTGCGCGCTGTTCCCCAACCGCGACCCGGTGAACATCAACGTGGTCGGCATCGAACCGCTGCAAAGCCAGGACCTGGAAGTGCGCTTCGCCGTGAAGCTGCGGGTGCAGAACCCCAATGAAACGGCGATCGACTACACCGGCGTGGCCCTGGAACTGGAGGTCAATGGCCGGCCGCTGGCGTCGGGGGTGAGTGATCAGAGCGCAAGCATCCCGCGGTTTTCCGAGACTGTTCTGACGGTGCCGGTCAGCGTTTCGGCGTTTTCAGTGTTGCGCCAGACCCTCGGCCTGAGCCAGACCCAAAGCCTCAATAACCTGCCCTACGTGCTGCGCGGCAAACTCGCAGGCGGCCTGTTCGGCACGATGCGCTTCGTGGACCGGGGCACCCTGGACCTGCCGAACACCGCGACCTGGTAACCGCCATGCAACCGACGCTATTCACCGAACGCCTGATTTTGCGCCCGCTGACCCTGGACGACGCCGACGGAATCCAGCAGCAATTCGCGCATTGGGACGTGGTGCGCTACCTCAACGCCCTGGTGCCCTGGCCCTACCCGGCCGACGGCGCGCGCACCTACCTGGAACAGATCGCCTTGCCCGCCATGGCCCGTGGCGAGGAATGGCACTGGTCGATCCGCCTTAAAGCAGCGCCTGGGCAACTGATCGGCAACGTCAGCCTGATGGACGAGCACGACAACAATCGCGGTTTCTGGCTGGGCCCGCAGTGGCAGGGGCAAGGGTTAATGACCGAAGCCAGCGCGGCGGTGACCGACTACTGGTTCGGCGTACTCAAGCGAGCGGTCATGCGCGTGCCCAAGGCTGCGCCGAACCTGGGGTCACGGCGGATTTCCGAGCGCACGGGCATGCGTTTGATCAGGACCGATCACGGTGAATTCGTCGAAGGCTTCTTCCCACGCGATATCTGGGAAATGACCCGTGAGGAATGGCTGGAAAGCAAATCTCCTCAACGCTGAACAACCCCTGTGGGAGCGGGCTTGCTCGCGAAGGCGGCGTGTCAGCCACTGGTGATTTGACTGACCCACCGCATTCGCGGGCAAGCCCGCTCCCACAGGGGTTAGCGCAACGCCCGTGAAGTCCATGCCCATCATTGGCGTTGGAGCGATTGGCATCCAAATCCATGCAGAATCGCTGGGCCACAGTCGCCACGGTCCAAAAATGTGGGAGCGGGCTTGCCCGCGAAGGCGGCGTGTCAGCCACTGGTGATTTGACTGACCCACCGCATTCGCGAGCAAGCCCGCTCCCACAGGGGTTAGCGCAACGCCTGTGAAGTCCATGCCCGTCATTGGCCCTGGAGCGATTGGCATCCAGATCCATGAAGAATCGCTGGACCACAGTCGCCACGGTCCAAAAATGTGGGAGCGGGCTTGCCCGCGAAGGCGGCGTGTCAGCCGCTGGTGATTTGACTGACCCACCGCATTCGCGAGCAAGCCCGCTCCCACAAGGGTTAGCGCAACGCCTGTGAAGTCCATGCCCGTCATTGGCGTTGGAGCGATTCGCATCCAGATCCATGAAGAATCGCTGGGCACCAGTGGCCACGGTTCAAAAATGTGGGAGCGGGCTTGCCCGCGAAGGCGGCATGTCAGCCACTGGAAGTGTTGCTGACACACCGCTATCGCCGGCAAGCCGGCTCCTACAGGGATTACCGTGTGTTAGTCGGTGATGTAGCGCACGCCTGGCTTGGCGCGCTCATCCACTACCAACTCGAAAATATCCGGACGCGCGTAGTGCCCTACCACGTCGTAGTCATATCGCGCGCGCACTAGGTCATCGGTGTCGATCTGGGCTGTCAGTAGCCCGGCGCCTCCCAGCAATGGCCCGGCCAGGATGTCGCCCATCGGCCCGACAATCACGCTGCCGCCCGCGATCAGCGGCCGCTCCGCCGGCCAGCTGGCAACCTCGACGCCCAACGCCTCGGGCGAGGCCTGTACCTGGCACGCACTGACCACAAAGCAGCGCCCTTCATGCGCCACATGACGCATGCTGACCTGCCACATCTCGCGCTCATCCACCGTCGGCGCGCACCACACCTCCACGCCCTTGGCGTACATCGCGGTGCGCAGCAGCGGCATCATGTTTTCCCAGCACACCGCGCCGCCGACGCGGCCGACCGCGGTGTCAATCACCGGCAAGGTCGAGCCGTCGCCCTTGCCCCAGATCAGCCGTTCGGTGCCGGTGGGCATCAACTTGCGGTGCTTGGCCACCAGGCCGCCGGCGGGTTCGAAATACAGCACGGTGCAATACAACGTGCTGGCGCTGCGTTCGATCACGCCGATGACCAGGCTGGCGCCGGTACGCGCCGACAGGCCGGCCAAGGCCTCGGTCTCTGCGCCAGGCACGTCGATGGCATTGGCGAAATAGCGGGCAAAGGCTTCACGGCCCTCGGGCAGGCGATAGCCCAACTGGGTGCCGAAGCCTTCGCCTTTGGGGTAGCCGCCGAGCAAGGCTTCGGGCATCACCACCAGCTTCGCGCCACTGCGCAGGATCTCGTCCTCATAGCCCAGGATCTGCTCAAGGGTCTGGGCTTTGCCGCCCGGTAATGAGCCAATTTGCAAAGCGGCCACGGTAGAAACAGGCATCACGATCACTCCGAACAAGGGGGGTTGCCCATTCTTGCGTCAGGCTCGATCATGAATAAAGCCCACCTCAGTGCTGAATGATATGAGCCAGATAAATATCACCCAGGTCGACCTGAACCTGCTGAAAACCTTCGAAGCCCTGCACGACGAGTCCAGCGCCAGCCGCGCGGCCTTGCGCCTGGGCGTCACGCAATCGGCCATCAGTGCAGGCCTGCGGCGTTTGCGCGAGGTGTATGACGATCAACTCTTCGTGCGCACCGGACGCGGCCTGGCGCCCACGTTGCGCGCCAATCAGTTGAAGCCGGTGATCAGTGAGGCACTGGAGCGTTGCCGGCAGAGCCTGGCGATGGTCCATCCGGACAATCCGCATTACCAGGGTCGCTCGGTGGTGCTGGGGCTGTCAGATGACTTCGAGATTGCCTACGGTCGTCGTCTGATGGACGCGATTGCACTGCGGTTGCCGAAGCTGCGGGTGATCTTCCGGCAGACGCACAGCCAGATCGTCGCCGGCGCCCTGCTCGACCGGACCCTGGACCTGGCAATTACCGCCGGAGGGTTCGCCCACGGCCGCTTGAGCCGGCAGGTGCTGGGGGAAGGCGATTACCGCTGCCTGGTGGATTCGGACCAGGCAAGTATCAGCCTGGAGGAATTCATCCGCCGTGAGCATGTGTTGGTGTCATCTGGCGGGTTTATCGGCATCACCGACGAAGCCCTCGCCGCGCAGGGGCTGAATCGACATGTGTGTGCGTCGACCAGCCACTTTGCCGCGCTGCCGTATTTGCTCAAGGGCAGCCAGGCGGTGGCAACCATCCCCGGGCACGCCGCGCAGGCCATCGCCGGGCTGACGGGTTTGCGCATGCTGCCCTGCCCGCTGGCATTGCCACGTTACCCGGTGGAGCTGGGCTGGCGCACCCAGGCCCAACTGGACCCGATGCTGCTTAAAGTGCGCGAGGCGATTGTCGAAGGCTTTACTTCGCCGCTGCCATCAGCTTGTTGACTTCACTGCGCACCATGTTGGAGAACTCCGGTGGCGACATGCCGTCGAGTTCCGCACGCACCCATTCAGCCCACTTGCCCTTGCGCTTGGCGCGCTCACCGAACAACCGCGCCGCTTCGCCCTTGGCCTTGCCCAGGTTGGTTTGCCACAGGTCGTAGAGGCGCGACTTTTCATCTTCCAGCTCGGCGCGTTCGGCGAGGGTCTTGTTGGCGAGATTGAAGCTCATGTTGAATTACCTGCTGCACAAATAGGCGACATCTTACACTGTAGGTCGAATTTTCCGGATTCGGATTTTCCCGGCAAGCACGTCCAGGCAAAAAAACTGCAACTTTTGCCGCCGCCCGGCACTCCATTGTTCACTGTCACATTCACCTGCAAGGAGTCACACCCATGGCCCGCAAAACCGCCGCCCAAGCTGTTGAAGATCAAATAAAGGATCAAGCGTTCAGTGAACTGACGGCGCTGATCGAAGAATCGGACAAACTGCTCAAAAGCAGCGCTTCGCTGGTAGGTGAGGAAGGCGAAACCCTGCGCGAACAGGTCGCCATCAAACTCAAGCAGGCGTTGGACTCGGTGTCCAACGTGCGCGAACGCAGCAAACCGGTAGTGGATGCCACCGAAACCTACATCGGTGGCCACCCGTGGCAGACCGTGGCCATTTCCGCAGGCTTCGGCCTGGTGGTTGGCCTGTTGCTGGGTCGCCGCAACTGAGGCGCTGGGGCTGCGCCGTGCGCAGCCCCTCCTACCCCTGCGCCAGTTCCTGTAGCTGCCGCAAATCCTTCGCTTCAATCTCGATCCCTGCCGCCTGCGACTTCGCCCGTGTGCGATGACGTCGATCTCCGGGCAAACGCCGCAACCCCGCCGCATGCATCTGCCGCACCAGTTCCTGGCTGCGCTCGGCAAAGCTTTGCCCGGCGGTTTTGCTCGGGTCGATCACAATCAGCAACTGCCCGGTCCAGGGTGTACGTGCGCCGGGATGGTCGGCCCAGTTGAACTCGAAGGAAAAGTTACCGCCGGTCAAGGCTGCCGCCAGCAGTTCGACCATCATCGACAGCGCCGAGCCCTTGTGCCCGCCAAACGGCAACAACGCACCGCCTTCCAGCACCGCCTTGGGGTCCGTGGTGGGCTGGCCGAGACTGTCGACGCCCATGCCCGGCGACAAGCGCTCGCCCTTGCGCGCGGCAATCTGCACGTCGCCGTGGGCAATCGCGCTGGTGGCCAGGTCGAAGACAATCGGCAGGCCGTCGGCACGCGGGGCGGCGAAGGCGATGGGGTTGGTGCCGAACAGTGGCCGGTCGGCGCCGTGGGGCACCACGCAGGTCATGCTGTTGACCACGCTCAAGGCCACCAGCCCTTCTTCGGCGAAGGGTTCGACATCCGGCCACAGCGCGGCAAAGTGATGGGAGTTGTGGATCGCCAGCAGCGCGATGCCGGCACTGCGGGCCTTGTCCACCAGCAGCGCACGCGCCGCTTCAAGTGCTGGCTGCGCGAAGCCGTTGCCGGCATCCACGCGCACGAAGCCGGAGGCGACGTCGGTGACCAACGGCGTGGCCTTGCCGTCGACCCAGCCACTGGCCAGGGTGCTGAGGTAGCCGGGGATACGAAAGATCCCGTGGCTATGGGCGCCGTCACGCTCGGCGCTGGCGCAGTTGTGCGCCAGGATCGCGGCGACTTGCGGCGACGTGCCGTGCTTCACGAACACGGCGTGCAGCAACCCCACCAGGTCGTCAAAACCGATGAGCGCTGTTGCGTTGTCAACTATCGGGGACTGGGCAGACATCTGTAGCTCCGATTTTATAATTGGAAGAGACAACAAGAATCCAGACCGCCGATTAAACAACGCCTCCCGTGCCTGCTGTCAACGGGCGCTTGCAGTACGCGCCAGTTATCTACCGCCCTGCCCACCGTGCCAGCCCCTACTTTGGGCCTCCTACCCGCTGCAACAACGGAGAATGCACCATGGCGCGCGTTACCCCACCGTACTTTTTCGATGAGTTCCTTCGCCCCACCCGCCGCAAGGAACCTACGCCACGAGAGCGCGCGCTGGGGTTCACGGTCAGGGACCTCGAGTGGCTGCACACGCTGTATTACGCCACCCACACGGCACGCCAGGACGCCACGGTGCATGGCTTTCCCATGCAGGTCGACAGGTTGCTGGTCAACCTCAGCGGCCAACCCGCCATCGTGCTGGCGGGCGCGTTCCTGATGAGCCCGACGCCCGACGACGGCAAGGCCGTGCTCTACACGCCTTACGGCGGACTCGAGCTGTTCGACCACCGCACCACCCTGATCAGCACGCTCGAAGAGCGCCTGACACACCCCAGCCAGCGCAGTGAGTTACTGCAATTTGTGTCCATCGACACCCGTGACGCGCTGCCGGCCGGTGCGCGCCTGGCGGTGACCACGGCCATCATCCAGGGGGCGGTGATGCAGGATCAAGAGCAGGCGATCCGCGCCAGCCAACAAAAAAACGTCGCGGCAATGCTCAGCCAATTGCGCCAACTCCCCAGCCTGCACGCGATGCTCGACACCTTGCTCGGGATCATGGCCCACCCTCATTTCCGTCGTCTGAAGCAGGCCGATACACGCGTGAATTCCTTCACCGTCGTGGGCGGGCACTGGGTTGCCTCTGAGCCTTTGCGCGACACACTGTTGCGTTTTTATGTGCAACAGGCCTGGCCGGCAGGCCAGACGCACACGTATTTCAATCTCGCGCATGACACCAGCGCCTTCACTCCACAGCAACTGGCCGAGGACCAACAGCGCTGGGACAACGTGGTCGAACAGACCAGCGCGATCCTCTCAACGTTATTGAGCAGCCTGCTGCAGACCTACTGGAATGAAGACTTCGACGACACGCAGTCACGCCTGCAGTTTTTCGCGCGGGTGATCAGTGACAAGTTCCGCACCGACCTGCTGCTCAAGCACCAGGCATGGATCGTGTCCACCGAGGAAAACCAGAAACTGCGCGCGCTGTTCCTGCCGGACCAGGCCGCGCGCAGTGCCTTCGATCCGCAGCTGAATATCGAGAAGGTGCGGGTGCATGCGCCTTTTCAACATTACGTCGACCTCGCCAGCACGCTGATGATCAGCAACACCCACGCGTATCTCTACACCCAGACACGCGGCTTGCAGGTGCTCGCGAACCTGCAAGACCTCGACAACGCGCTATTGGCCATGCTCAAGGCCGCCGGGCACGAGGATGAACTGCTCAATTTCCTCTCCGTGGAGGAACGCAGCGTGTTTATTGGCATGGATGAGGTCCAGGTGACCGGCAAGCCCGTGGTCGGCGATGTGTTTCAGGAGACACTCGAGGACATTGTCAGCAAGCAGCTCGACAACCTCGACTATGCGCTGGGGCTGTATCGGCGCAGTGGCGGCGACGTCGACCTGGCGGCGTTGCTCGACAGTGCCCTGGATGTGCGTGCCATGCTCGACAGTCGGTTGCTGGCCGAGGAAACCGACGGGCGCTGGAGCGTGCATCCCGTCACCAGTGGCAACGGCCGCCCGACTACAGTGCTGGCGGAAAAAGCCAAGCGGCACCTGCAGCGCCTGCAGGCCATCGAGGTCGCCATGGCCGAGGAGCGCAAGCACCATCCCACCTTGCGCAGCCTGGCAGCCCACGCGCTGGCAGACGAATTAGACAGCAGACACCTGGAGCTGCAGCCCGACGCTGTCTTTATCAATACCTATCCCACCCCTGCCCTGGAGCGCGAAGAACGCCTGCCCCTGGCGTCGTCCAGCATGGTGCAGCACTTGATCGCCCGCCTGGCCCGGCAAGCCACTGCGCTGAGTGAATCGTCGCTGACCTGGTTCTACGGACCGTACACCGCCGGCGCCGCCTACCAGTTGCACAACCTGGGCCTGGTTACCTTCAATGCGATTATCGACGAGGTTCTGCGCACGTTTGCCGAAAACGACTTGCGCACCCTGCCCAACCTGCTCCTGGAGCAAAACCAGGCCCACCTCAGCCAGGCGATGTTGCAGGGGCTGCGGGGCGAGGCGCAATTGCGCTGGCTGCACAAGAGTCTGTCCGCCGAGAGCGTGGTGCTGCTGGACAGCGTGCTCAACGCCGACGGCATGAGCCGGCTGACCCGCCATGGCCTGAACGGGTTCATTCCGGATGCGTACGGCCTGACCTTGAGATTCGGCACAGACAACACGCCGCATGCCTTGGCCAATTGTTTTGTCTTGACCGAGCGCGGCGGCATCGATCCGTTCAACTCCGGCGTGGCGCTGCTATGGACCCCGCGCAGTGGCTACGAGTCATTCGGGTCGATCAAGGCGTTGTGCGACGCACTGGTGCGACGCCTGCGCGATCCCCTCAAGCGTCTGCCCCTGGTGGAAAACCTGCCGGTCTCGCAGTACATACCCCATCGGGTCTGCCAGCTCGGTCCGCTGCGACGCATTGACGATCACCTGCTGCATAACCGGCAACAGACCTACAGCGACTTCATGCGTGACGAGATTGACCATCTGTTCTCGATGCGATTGAGCGCAGAGCGCTTTCAGGACTGCATGGACAACCTGATCCGACGGCCACCGCCGACCAACCTGCCGCGCGCCATCGCGATCGCGAAGGCCATCACCTACCAGCAAGCATTGCCGGTATGGCTGGGCATGGCAGCACCCCGCGAGCAGATCCTGCAGGCCGAGTTGTTGGAACAGTATCGCGTCAGCGCACCGGACGAACGCGACTACCTGCATGGCATCACGCCCTTGCGCAATGAGGTCATGCCCCTCCTCTCGGACCTGCTCAGCAAGCGCTTTCCGGGGCAGGTGATCAACCCGGAAGGCATCTTGATCCCCGGTCGTATCGACCTTACGGGCAATGTCCAGACCCTCGTGGACTTCGCGCTGCGGCACTTGCCCCAGTTGAATGGTGACGATATCCGCCCGCGTTCGCGGACCGCCACGCCATTACCGGCGGAACTGGACGGCAACGCCGTGGTGCAACTGGTTCGGCAAGTGGGGTTGAAAAACCTTTATCAGAAGAAACTCACGACGCTCCTCGCAAGTGACACCGAGGACAGCCGCCAGCGGCGCCAACTGTTCTGTCGGCAGTTGCCCTGGCAGTTGCTGCAATACGCCCATGAACAAACCCTCGAGGAGCGATTGTCCGCATCAGCCTGGAGCTACATCCAGCAAATCTTTGATATGCCGGATGCCGTGGCGCGCAACGCGGTGGCGGGCGTCAATGCAACCATTCGCCCGCTCGAGCTGATCGCCACCCCGGGCGCAGCACCGGTCAAAGCCCTGGGCTGCTACCTGATCGGGGCGAAAACTGGAACTGCCGGGCCCCTGATCCTGTACGCGCCCTACAGCCCCAAGCACCTGCTGAAGGAATACGCGCATGAAGCCGCCCTGGTCAACGCGATCACCAGCCCCGGCACCCTGCAGGACTGGGTCGTCGGCCAGATGCAGGAGCCCCATCAGGCCACCTACCGCAATTTGCTCGGCGAGCGTTGGGGCCGTGGGTTCTCGGAAATCCGCCTCGGTGCCGCGACCATCGACGGCAATGTGCTGGGCCGGCTGTATCAGGACAACCTCCAGATGCTGCAGCAGATGCTCGACACGCAGTTTTCCCCCGCGTGCGAGGCACAATGGGACGCCATCACCAGCCTGTTCACCGAGGGCATCCCCAAGGGCTTGCAGTTCATGGCCGGAAAGCTGGCCTACCCGCTGGTGGTATGGCGCAGCTACCAGCAATTCAAGATCTCCGCCGAGGACTTGCAGCAACACCGCTGGCAACACGCGCTCAGGGCCTTTGTGTGTGGCGTGGCGCAACTGGCGTCACTGCGCAAGGAGGTGGATAGGCTGCTGCCCCAGGCCCCGGCCATTCAGAGCCAGGTCAGGCCGTCGTCGGGCGAACTGACGCTGGCCGACCTGGACCTCACCGGGCCCTTGCGTACACAACTGCAAGCGTTTGAAACCCACGATTTTGCCCTGAGCGAACTGGAGCTTCGTGCGCTGACCCTTCCCTATCGGGATGCAAGCGGCGAGCATCATTTCGTGCCACTGGCAGGCAAGGTGTACCCGGTGAAACCAGCAGGAGAGCACTGGCGCCTGAGCATAGGCGACCTGCACGGCCCCTATGTGCAATGCGATGCCCAGGGCGTATGGACGCTGGATTTCAATCGGCGCCACCCGCGCTACGGCAAAGTCCTGAGTCGCTTTACCGGCAAGCTCTACACACTGGCGGCCGAACGCGACGCGATCAATATCGAAGCGGTGGGCCTGCAGGAGATCGAGGCGTTATCCAGTTGGAAGGCGCAGTGCATTGACGAGGCGCTCAACGTCGCGACGTACTATGCGGTCAACTGCAAGCGCAACCTCCTGCACTTCAAGTCGCTGCGCGACCCCAACAGCCGGCTCGGGCAGTTCTTTGGTGAGTTGTTCGGCGTGGTCACGATGACGCCCGCGCAGGTGCAAAGGGTCGAGCGGCGCGTCGATGAGGTGCTTGATGAGTTGACCAATCCCACGCTGATCGGCGCCCACTCGACACGCTTTGTCAGCGGCACCCATCGCTACAATCCGCAAACCACGTTTGCCTTTGTCGTGCCCGAAGACCACGACCACAAGATTTACTTGCTGGACCGTTTTTTCGACCCGCACATGGACGTCTATCAGAACCGCTTGAACGCACCGTTCGACATTTCCGCCCACGCGCGTGCAACCGTGTTGATCCACGAGATATCCCACCTCAAGTCCCTGACCGAAGACCTGGCTTACCTGGACAGCATGCGACCGTTCCCGGACCTGATCAACGTCAAGGCCAGCGGTGCCTGGCAGATGAAGACCGAACTCGACGACCTGCGCCAGACCGCCTTCTCGATCTCTACACCGGCCAGCATCCTGTTCAAGGTCTGGGATGAGTTCAGCCAGGAATGGGAGGATTTCGGCAGCCACAATGGCACCCGGATTCTCAAGGATAAAGTGCTGAGCGCCACCGGTGCGCGCAGCCTTGCGCAGGCCAGGGATATTTTCATGAGCGATGCCGACAAACGGATCGACACGATCCTGGCCAATGCCGACTCGGTGACCTGCATCATCAGTGACCTGGGGCGCAGGCTGGAGACGGGAGCCTGAACAGGCTCCCGGCGGGTGTATCAGTCTTTCTGGTCGCGCAGGATATTGCCGGACGCCCCGTCGATGCGGGCTTCATACACGGTGCCGTCGGACTTGCGCCCTTTGACTTCCCAATAGCCGTTGTCATCGGCTTCCGCCGCGTAGACCTCGACGTAGCCGGCCTTGGTCTTGGCCACCTCGATAGCCTTTTCGATGGTGATCCAGCCTGCGCCCGGCTTATCGGCCAGGGCGGCGCCCGCACTGAGCAAAGCAGTGGTTGCACACAGGGCGACTAAGGTTTTCTTCAGCATGTTCGTACTCCATTGTGGGAATGACGGACTCGTGTCCTCGGTTTTCTGATGTTTTCAAACGAGAATAAGTTCCAATTGATGTGCAATCGCCATGATGGCTGTTCTCGCCGTCCGCCTCGGGAGGTTAGAATGTGCGAAATCAGGATGAGTTAATGAGCGAAAAGTCCCTTTCAGAAGCCGAATATGACGCCATCACCGACGCCGCCGCGCATTGGTGCATGCGCCTGCACGCGAGTGATTGCACGCCGGCTGAACGTCAGGCTTTTACCCAGTGGCATGACTCCCACCCGCTGCACGCCTTTGAATACGCGGCGATGCTGGAAATCTGGGACGTCGCCGACCACCTGCCCCGCCATGAACCGACGTCGGTGGTGGTGCCGTTCAAACCGCGCCGCCGCCTGCGCACCTACGCGGTAGCGGCGGCGATCTGCCTGGCCGCCCTGCCGCTCGCGGCCTTTACCGGCTGGGAAGCGGGCTGGCTGCCCAGCTCCTATGAACGCTTCGAGGCCACCCAGCAGGGCCTGCGGCAGGTCACGCTCGGCGATGGCAGCCAGGTGGAACTCAACCTTGGCACCGAGCTGGTCTACAGCAACTACAAGGACCAGCGCCGGGTCACGCTGAAAAAGGGCGAGGCGTTCTTCAAGGTCAGCCATGACAGCACTCACCCGTTTATCGTGCGCGCCGGCCAAGGCCAGGTGCGGGTCACCGGCACCCAGTTCAATGTCTGGACGTATGAAGATCAGGTGCGAGTGATGCTGCTCGAAGGCTCGGTGCAGATTGCCAGCGACCAGGTGCACGGCAGCGTGCCCCTCACCCCCGGCATGCAGGCCAGCTATCAACTGGGCGATGCCACGCCGCGCATACGCCCGATCAGCCCGAATGACACCGCACTGGCCTGGCGCCAGGGCAAGCTGATCCTCGACAACCTGGCCCTGGCCGACGCGTTGCCGCTGATCAATCGCTACCTGAACAAACCGGTGATGCTGGCCGACGCCAACACCGGCGCGATCCGCATCGGCGGCATCTACAACATCAATGAGGTCAACAACCTCATTCCCTCCCTGCCCAAGGTTTTGCCGGTCTACCTGACCCAGAACCAGGACGGCAATCCCGTACTCAATTCCATCCCGCGTAAAGCCCCGAAAGGCTGAGCCGGCCCGCGCCGGTGCGGGCCTCGCTGCGCGTGGAGTGTCCATTTTTTTTACACCTGGACGCGCTGGACCGCCCGTGCTGGGCGGCGTCCTGCGTTTACCCGGCAAGGTGTTACGCCGCTGATACAGCCAGGTGAAGCGTTTGCGCAGGGGCGCGGTCAGTGCGCGTGTGCAAGGGCCTGTTTCATGGATGAAACAACCGTGACATCACTTTGCCGCTAATTAATCCCAACCCCTTGAATAGCAAAAATAAATAAAAAGCGGCACGCCTTCTGCTCTATCCCTTACAGCGCTGTTTAGGGTCAGCGCGAAGAATAAGGAATAGTGCCGTGGTCACTCACACTCAAGGTTCATTGAGCCTCCTCCTGGTCAGCTGCGTGCTGGCAACCAGCGTCAGCCTTCCAGCGCTGGCCGACGGTAACGGTGTGATTGTGATTGATCGCCATGTGAATCCTTACGCAATCGGCCGCACTCGCGGCGTCGACCCCTACCCCACCACCGCCAATGCCAATCCGTCCGCACAGATCGCCACGGTGACCAGCGTCGTCCTCAGCGACAACGACTTTGCGGGCATCACCACCGGCGCCAGTATCACCCGCAGCATCATGCCCAACGGCGATATCACCGGCTTGAACAACATCGGCGGCGGTATCGGCCTGGGTGCAGGCAGTGCGCCCGGCCACAGTGGTGGCGGCATCTCGGGCACGATCAACAGCGCGGTCTCACGTGGCCTCGAACCGCTGAACGGTATCAGCGGCATGGTCGGAGGAGCGATGAAATGAACCGTTCATGGATGCTTCTCGCGGTGCTGGGTTGCAGTGTGGCAATGGCCGACAGCAACAACAACGCCACCCTGGATAACTCGGGCAAGCAATACAACGGCGTGGTCATGCTTAACCAGGCCGCCGGTGACCAGCAGCAATTGAGCAACAACGTCGCCATCGCTACAGGCCACAACGCCCAGGCGAACATCAACGTCACGCAAAGCATCAGCGGCGTTCCCGCCGATCGCTCCCTCAACGCCAACGCGGCGATCAAGGGCACCTCTTTCAGCAACGGCAACGGTGTACTGAGCATCAATCAGTCGGCCGGGGCCCAGAACCAGATGATCAATGCCGTGCGGATCAGCATCAACGCAGGTCCGCAAAGCATCGACGACAGTGTCATGTCGCAACAGAACGTTGCGCTTGCAACAGACTCAGGATTGACCCCTACCACTGGCAGCCGCCAGGTCGTTACCAGCGACCAGGCCTTCACCGGCAGCCGTGGAGTGGTACAGGTCAACCAGAGCGCCGGGGTGGGGAACCGAGTGGCTAACACCCTGAACTTACGACTCAACTGATGGAGCTGGGTCGATAGCTAGACCGTACCAACACTTAACCAACTAATTAGAAGCAAGGAGATACACCATGAAAACTACAATGGCTCTCAAACCACTGGCTTTCGCTCTCGCTGCGCTCATGGCTGTTGCTGCTCAAGCGGGTCAACCTCCCCATGGTGGTGGCGGCGGTCCACAACCAGCCCCTACCACGGCTGCCGCGACGACTACAGATGGTCAAAGCAACCACTCCAACGTGGTGATCAACGACAAAACCAAAAACAACGCTTCGGCCAATGACTCCTACAACCACATCAGTGGCGTAGCGAACGGCAACGTGCTGAGCGGTGACAACAACCAAGGCAAAAACGACGTGGCCATCGTTTCCGGCGATGCCGACTTCGTGTTCGCCAGCACCGGTACCGCACAATCGAACACCGGCAACTTCGTGCTCAACAGCGGCACCAAAAACAACGCGTCGCTCAACGACAGCGGCAACAACTCTTCGGGCGTCATCCAGCTGAACGCCGCATCGGGCACTTCCAACCAGGCCAGCAACAGCGTTGCAATCGCCTCGGGTAATGGCGACGGCGGTGCTGCATCCGCAGTCGGCGTGCAGGATGTGTCGGGCAACCTGACCCTCAACCTGAGCAGTGGCCATGGCTGGAGCGCCAAACCAGTGGTCAACAACGCCAGCGTGAACAACTCGATGAACTACAGCTCCGGGGTGTCGAACTCCAACGTTCTGTCGGGTAGCAACAACCAAGGTCAGAACAACGTAGCAATCACTCGCTTCTGATCCTGATAGGGCCTTGGCAACAAGGCCCTTTTTTATTCCAGTGTCCAACAGGTCATACGATCATGCGCCTCGTTGCCCTCTTCCTGCTGCTAGCACTCACCGGCCCTACCTGGGCAGGGCAAATGGCCGTGGTCATGCCCGGTGGTGGGTTGATCTACAAAAAGGTCGAGAGCATCCGCGAGCGCAAGTTCGCCAACCTGGTGGAACAGAAAACCGATTTCAGTTGTGGCGCCGCCGCACTGGCCACCATCCTGCGCCAAGCGTATTGGATGGACGTGGATGAAGAGCACGTGATCAAGGGCATGCTCGTCAACGCCGACCAGGACCTGGTGCGTACCCAGGGCTTTTCCATGCTCGACATGAAGCGCTACCTGGAAAGCATCAACATGCGTGCCAAGGGCTACCGGATCACTCCGCAAGTGCTGCTCACCGTGAAAGTGCCTGTGGTCGTACTGCTGGATATTCGCGGCTACAAGCATTTCGTGGTCATGCAGCGCGCCGATAAGGACTGGGTGTACATCGGCGATCCCGTACTGGGCCACAAGCGCTACGCCACGGACGATTTCGTCAAAGGCTGGAACGGCATCGTATTCGCCGTGCTGGGTGAAGGCTACGACAAGGCCAATGCCCTGCTCGACCCGCCCACGCCACTGACCGCCAAGAACCAGCTGAACGAATTCAGCCCGGTACGCGACAGCGAACTGATGGACTTCGGTTTTATCCAGAGCGACTTCTTCTAGAAGCGCAATAAGGAGCAGGACGCTCCAGGAGCAGACGATGAACACTCTCGGTTGGCTGACGGTCATGTGCCTGGCAGCCTCAGCACCTGTTTATGCTTCGTCGGCGTTCAAGCCGATCGAGCTCAAGGATTCAGAAATGGCCGACCTGCGCGGCCGCTACGTGATGCCCGGGCGAATCGTGAGCTTTGGCATCGTCATGAGCAGTACCTGGACCAACGCTGCCGGTGCCACCGTCACCGGCACCGCCAACATGCAAGTCAACGCTTCCACTATCACCCCGCAGTTCTATGTGCAGATCACCGGCAACGATGGCAACGGCGTGATCCAGCAGCCCAACGGCACCGGCACGGTCGTCGGTGGCGCCGGCCTGGGCACCGGCCAGGGTGTTGTGCAGAGCGTACGTGCCGCCGGGGACGGCAACACGGCCACCAACGGCGTCGATATCAACGTCAGCAAGGACGGCTTGGCGCCCGCCAACTTCGTCCAGTCCGGCCAGGCCTTGATGGCCGGCCAGCCGATTACCGGCGGCACCGCAGCGGGCCAGGTCACGGTCACCGCCAAGAATGGCGGGTTGCAAATGGCCCTCCAGGCCAATAACAACCAAGGCAATGTCGTGCAGCAAATTGGCGGCGGCAACGTGCTGCAAGGCACGATCATCCAAGGCAACAGCAACTTCGTGAACAACCTGACCCAGCTCAACGTGGTGCTGGGCAACAACGGCTTGAACAACATCACGCAAAACCTCAATCTGGATCAACTCAAAGGCCTACGCCCTGCCGGTTATTGAACTACGCTGAGCCACGACACTTACGCATTAGAAAGGGACGGCTTACTTCATGCATCGATCTTTATCGTTACGTGCCGTGGTTTGTTTGAGTACGCTCCTGCCTGCAACGATGCTGTATGCAGCGCCGGACGCCGATATTGAATCGCTGAAACAGGAACTGCTGGAGCTCAAGCAACGCTACGAAGTGCAACAAAAGGCATTGGCGGTATTGGAACAGAGGGTGCGACAGGTAGAAGACCAGCCCGCGACGCCTGCGCCCAAGCGCCTGGCCAAGTCGCCCGCCGACTTCAGTAAAAGTACCACCGTGGCCGGTGCGCCCGGCGTCGGTGCCGCGGCGGCATCGGGCGGTGCCGGTGGCGGCGGCAGTTCCTATGGGCAAAGCCTCAAGGATGACTCGGCCCCCGCCCAAAGCGTGAGCAACCTGTACAACGAGGCCAGTGGCTTCTTCGGCAACGGCAAGTTCAGCTTCGAAACCGGCATCACCTATGCCCGCTACGACGCCCGTCAGTTGTCCCTCAACGGCTTCCTGGCGCTGGATTCGATTTTCCTCGGCAACATCAACCTCGACCGGATCAAGTCCGACAGTTGGACCCTGGACCTCACCGGGCGCTACAACCTGGACAATCGCTGGCAATTCGACCTGAACGTGCCGGTGGTGTACCGCGAGTCGACCTACCAGTCCGGCGGCGCCGGCGGCAACTCGAATGCCACCTCGGAAGGGACGGTGACCCGCGACCCGACCATTGGCGACGTCAACTTCGGCATTGCCTACAAATTCCTCGACGAAAGCGCCAGCCTGCCGGATGCGGTGGTGTCGGTGCGCGTCAAGGCGCCGACCGGGCAAGATCCGTATGGCATCAAGCTGATCGAACAACCGGGCAACGACAACCTCGCCGTGCCGGAAAGCCTGCCGACGGGCAACGGGGTGTGGTCGGTGACGCCGGGCATCTCCCTGGTCAAGACCTTCGACCCGGCCGTGCTGTTCGGTTCGTTGTCCTATACCCACAACTTCGAGGACTCGTTCAGCGATATCAGCCCCAACGTCAACCAGAAAATCCCCGGCAAGATCAGCCTGGGTGACAGCTTCCAACTCGGCGTCGGTGTCGCCTTCGCCCTCAACGAGAAGATGAGTATGTCGTTCTCCGTCTCCGATCTGGTGCAACGCAAGAGCAAGGTCAAGCAGAGCGGCCAGGACTGGCAATCGGTGGTCTCCAGCGACGCCAACGCCGGCTACTTTAACGTGGGCATGACGATTGCCGCCTCGGACAACCTGACGATCGTGCCGAACCTGTCGATCGGCATGACGGACGATGCGCCGGACTTTACCTTCAGCCTGAAATTCCCGTACTACTTCTAAGCAAACCATCGCCGGCAAGGGATGGAAAACCCACAAGGAAAAGCCCCGCAACGATAAGGGTCGTTGCGGGGCTTTTCGGTTTACCCGCCCTAGCGGATCTGGTGTTTGTGCAGCAACCGGTAGAACGTGGGCCGGGAAACCCCCAGCACGCGGGCCGCGACACTGAGGTTGTCGCTGTGCCGGTTGAGCACATCGCACAGCGCCTGACGCTCGGCGCGGTGCTTATAGTCTTCCAGTGTAGCCATCGGCAACGAAATTGCCTGTTCACCCTGCAATCCCAGATCAACGGCCTCGATCTGCCGCCCTTCCGCCAGCACCAGGCCACGACGCACGCGGTTGGCCAGCTCGCGGACATTGCCCGGCCAAGGGTGCTGCCCCATCGCTACCAGCGCGTCTTCACTGAAGCTGCGCGGTCGCCGTCCGGTTTCCTGGCTGTAGAAGCGTGAAAAATGATTGGCCAGCATCGCCACGTCGCCATGCCTTTCACGCAGCGGCGCAGTGACCACTTGCAACACATTCAGCCGGTAATACAAATCTTCGCGAAAGGTGCCCTTCTCGACCGCGGCCTCCAGATCGACGTGCGTGGCGGCCAGCACCCGCACATCCACCGCAATCGGCTGGCTGCCACCGACCCGCTCGATCTGTTTTTCCTGCAGGAAACGCAGCAAATTGGCTTGCAGTTCCATCGGCAGGTCGCCGATTTCATCGAGGAACAAGGTGCCACCGTTGGCCGCTTCGATACGTCCGACCTTGCGTTGGTGGGCGCCGGTGAACGCGCCCTTCTCATGGCCGAATAATTCCGATTGGATCAGGTGCTCCGGGATCGCCCCGCAATTGATCGCGACAAACGGCTTGGCGTGACGCTGCGATTGACGGTGCAGGGTCTTGGCCACCAGCTCCTTGCCGGTGCCGCTGTCCCCACGGATCAGCACGGGAGATTCGGTCGGCGCCAGCTTGGAGAGCAATTTGCGCAACTCGCGGATCGGTCGACTGTCGCCCAGCAGTTCGTGCTCCGGCTCATCCACCTGGGTGTGGCCTTTGCCACGCAGGCGCGCCATGCCGAAGGCGCGGCCCAGGGTCACCTTTACGCGGGCGACATCGAAGGGCAAGGTATGGAAGTCAAAAAACCATTCGCAGACAAAATCTCCGACATTCTGCAGGCGCAATACGTCCTGGCTGAGCACCGCAATCCATTCGGTGCCGCTGCGGCCGATCAGCTCCTTGACCGCCTCGGGGCGCTCCAGGTGATAGGGCTGTAAACGTAACAGGCCGACGTCGCAGGACCGATCGCCGACGGACTCCAAGGCACAGCTGTCGACCTCCCACCCGGCCGTGCGCAAGCCGGGCAGTAGCCCGTGACAATCGTCACACGGGTCGACCACAAGCAAACGGCGCTGCACGGGTGTAACAATCATGACTATTCCTTGGCGTCAAAATTGTTAAAGTTATTTTAAAACAACGGTTTGTGACGCTTGGGCTAACACTAGCAAGGTCTTGACGCAGCGCTTGGACCGTTTTGCTATAAGTCTGGGCAAAAAGCCACTTACCGGTCTCTGCCGGCAAAAAGTTGCGCGCCGTGGAAACTTTCATTCAGCTTTCAAAACAGCCGCTTACATGACGTTAATCAGGGAAAGTTAAAAAATCTTGCTCTAGCATGTGACCCGTACCCCGTCATCGTGCATCAGTACAAGTAACCCGCCGTCTGGCTCGCCCAACCAACGGCATTCACTTGAATGGGCAATGAGAGAGAAGACCCACATGAACGCCCCGCTCCGCATCAACGAAGCTCTTTTGATCGCAGACCGTGCTTTCCAGCCCTTTCAGTGCGTGGCCTGGCACGATGGCAACGGCGCCCTCAGCCTGAGCGTCATCGACCGCACCAACACCCGTATTGGCAGCAAACAATTGTCGTCGAGTGCATATACCGACCCAGCTCAATTGGAAAACCTGTTGTTACAGGCTCGCGCCGAACTCGATAAAGACGGCCACCAGTTGCAATCCTGGGCGATGCCGAAGTAAGTCGAGAGTAACTTGCGCTCATTAACGGTGTGACACACCCTTCATGAGCGCAAGTTCAGCCTTTATTGCGCGGCCAGAATAAACCGTTCAATGGCTTCGGCCGCACCGTCGTCAATATTGCTGCCAGTGACCACACTGGCTTGGCGCTTGACGGCTTCTTCTGCCTGGCCCATGGCAATCGACAACCCGGCCACTTGAAACATGGCCGGATCATTGCCGCCATCGCCGATGGCCGCCGTCTGCTCCAGGGGCACGCCCAGGTGCGCAGCCAGGGTCTTGAGCGCCTCGCCCTTGTTGGCCAGCATGGCCGTCACGTCGAGGTACACCGGCTGCGACCGTGACACATGGGCCAGCCCTTGCACCTTGGGCTGCAACTGCGCTTCCAGCTCAACCAGCAACTGCGTGTTGTGACTGGCAGCGACAATCTTGTCGACCCGGTCCAGGTACGGCTCAAAACTCTCCACCACCACGGGTCCATAGCCCAGGCCGTCAGCTTCGCGCTGCTCCATCGGCCCTGGCGAGTCACGGCGCAGCCAGTCGCCGTCGGCGAACACCCAGACTTCCACGTCCGGCTCGCTCGAAAACAGCCCGAGGGTCACCAGCGCCGCCTCCGCCGGCAGATGGTGGGCCACCAGGATGCTGCCATCCGGGTTGATCAGCGTACCGCCATTGAAGCCCGCCACCGGCACATCGATGCCAAAGGTCTCGATCAGTTGCAGCATGGCCTTGGGCGGTCGCCCGCTGGCCAGGCTGAAATGAACCCCGGCGTCCCGCAACGCGCGCACCGCATCGGCGGTGCGCTGGCTCAGGCTGTGGTCGGGGTGCAGCAAAGTGCCGTCGACGTCACTGAGGATAAAACGGATGGGATGAATCGCGGCATCACTCATCCGAGGCTATGCCAGGCGTGGCCATCACGGGCCAGCAACGCATCGGCGGCTGCCGGGCCGTCTTCGCCTGCCTTGTAGGTCTGGATCCCGTCATCTTCCTTCCACGCATCGAGGAAAGGCTGCACCGCACGCCAGCCGTTCTCGATGTTGTCGGCACGCTGGAACAAGGTCTGGTCACCGGTCATGCAGTCGTAGATCAGGGTTTCGTAGCCTGTCGACGGTTGCATCTCGAAGAAGTCCTTGTAGGCAAAACCCAGCTGGATGTTAGCCATGTCCAGGGCCGGCCCAGGCTTTTTCGCCAACAGGTCGAACCACATGCCCTCATTGGGCTGGATCTGGATCTTCAGGTAGGTGGGCTTGAGCTCATCGACCTCGGTATCACGGAACTGCGCATACGGCGCCGGCTTGAAGCAGATCACGATTTCAGTATCGCGCACGCTCATGCGCTTGCCGGTGCGCAGGTAGAACGGCACGCCGACCCAGCGCCAGTTGTCGATCATCACCTTGAGGGCGACGAAAGTCTCGGTGCTGCTGTCAGGGGCAACGTTGGCCTCTTCGCGATAGCCGGGCAGCGACTTGCCGCCGATTTCGCCGGCGGTGTACTGGCCGCGCACCGAGTTGGCCCGGGCTTCCTCGAGCGACCAGGGACGTACCGCGCCGATCACCTTGGCCTTCTCACCGCGCACCGCATCGGCGCCAAACGCCGCCGGCGGTTCCATGGCGACCATTGCCAGCAGCTGGAACAAGTGATTGGGCACCATGTCGCGCAGGGTCCCGGTTTTTTCGAAGAAATTGCCCCGGGTCTCGACGCCGACGGTTTCGGCAGCGGTGATCTGCACGTGGTCGATGTAATGGTTGTTCCAGAACGCTTCGAACAGCACGTTGGAGAAACGGCTGATCAAGATGTTCTGCACCGTCTCCTTGCCCAGGTAATGGTCGATGCGATAGATCTGCTTCTCGCTCATCACCTTGAGCAGGCTGGCGTTCAGCGCTTCGGCGGTGGCGAGGTCGGAGCCGAAGGGCTTTTCGATCACGACGCGGCGAAAGCTGTCTTCGGTTTCGGTCAACAGCCCGGCACTGCCCAGGCGCTGCACCACGTCACTGAAGAAACGCGGCGCGGTGGCCAGGTAGAACACCGCATTGCCGGTGCCACTGTCGGCAATTTTCTTGCCGATGTCGGCGTAGGTGCTGTCGTCGAGAAAATCCCCCTCGACGTAGCTGATGCCCTTGGCCAGTTGCGCCCACAGTTGCGGGTCGAGGGCGTTATCGCCATTGCCCTTGACCTTGCTGGCGGCCTCGGTCCGAATGAAATCCTCGAGCTTCTTGGCGAAGTCGGCATCGCTGATGGCGTTGTGATCAACGCCGACGATGCGCAAGCCGTCGCCCAGCAACCCGTCGCGACTGAGGTTGTACAGCGCCGGCATCAGCAGGCGCTTGACCAGGTCGCCATGGGCGCCAAACAGAAACAAGGTGGTGGGTGGAGCGGGTTCGGCCTTGGTTTTTTTGCCGTTGGCGGTCATTTTTTGGAAGTCTCCACGTGACCACCAAAGCCGAAGCGCATGGCAGACAGCATCTTGTCACCGTATGTGCTCTGCTGGCGCGAGCGAAAGCGGGCGAACAGCGAGGTGGACAGTACCGGCACCGGCACCGCTTGTTCCATGGCCGCTTCGATGGTCCAGCGACCTTCGCCACTGTCGGCCACGGAGCCGGAGTAGCCGTCGAGTTTCGGATCGGTTGCCAGGGCATCGGCGGTCAGGTCCAGCAGCCACGACGACACCACGCTGCCACGGCGCCAGACTTCGGCGATATCGGCGACATTGAGGTCGAAACGCTGGTCTTCCGGCAGGTTTTCCGAGTTCTTGGTCTTGAGAATGTCAAAACCTTCGGCGAACGCCTGCATCATCCCGTACTCGATGCCGTTGTGGATCATCTTGACGAAATGCCCGGAACCCGCAGGGCCGGCATGGATGTAGCCGTGCTCGGCGCGGCTGTCGGCGCTGGCGGAACGGTCCTTGGTCCGCGGGATGTTGCCCAGGCCCGGCGCCAGGCTGGCGAAGATCGGGTCGAGGCGCTGCACGGTCTCGGCGTCGCCGCCGATCATCATGCAATAGCCACGTTCCAGGCCCCAGACGCCGCCGGAGGTGCCGACGTCGACATAGTGCAGGCCCTTTTCCGACAAGGCCTTGGCACGGCGCACGTCATCCTTGTAGTTGGTGTTGCCGCCGTCGATGATCACATCACCGTCTTCCAGCAGCTCGCTCAATTCATTGATGGTGTTTTCGGTCGGGTCGCCTGCCGGCAACATCACCCAGATCGCGCGCGGCTTCTGCAGCCCGGCGACCAAGGCTTTCAAGTCGGCAACGCCGGTGGCGCCCTCCTCGCTCAACCCTTTGACAAATGCTTCGTTACGGTCGTAAACAACGGTGGTATGCCCATTGAGCATCAGGCGCCGTGCAATATTCCCGCCCATGCGGCCTAGTCCGATAATCCCCAGTTGCATGTGCTGATGCTCCTAACTGCTAAATAAATGTGTGACATAGTTTATAGCGCAATGAGGCTAATGAGGGTTAGTCCAGAGCGGATCCGTGTAGTTTCATGACAAAAAGTTGCCATCACTTCAGCATCACGACACAAAAAGTCACACGACCGCCAAAAATAAAAAAGTTCCATTGCCCGCAAAAAGAATTCAGAATTGTCCCGACTGCTGCCGAGAACCTCGACTCAAGCGTTCTGGCACACCGCGACACACCGGCTATTTGCGAGGTAAGCAATGAGCACTGCACAGATGACCCGTCCTCCACAGACCCTCTACGTCTCTATCCGTCGCGACGAGCTGCGCCAGTTGAAAGACGAACGCGAGCTGCTGCAGCAGGAAGTCATGCGCCTGCGCGCGCACATCATTCAAGCTCAGCTGGATCAGCCTGCTGGCGTACAGCCTGCGCTCTGCTAATCCCGGTCATCGCTTTGTAAGATAACCGCTACAAAAATCTCACAAAGTTTTCACACGCCCCTCCCGATACTCCCGCCCGAACGGCCACCCCATTCCCGGGTGGCCTCTGTTGCGCGCGGCCCTGCGCGTCGACTGCAGCATTATCGGGTTGGAGCGCTGGATGGCTATGTTCAAACGCAGCACTAAGTCTGCGAAAGGCTTTGATTGGGCCGGCCTTGCCTGGCTTTTCGTGTTTTTCTGGTACTTCTCGGGTATTACCCAGCTGCTGATCCAACTCAGCGGCACCTCCGGCTTCAGCGGCTTTCGCCAAGCCTTCTTCATGAGCGCGATCTGGCTCGCCCCCCTGCTGATTTTCCCACGCCGTACTCGCTTGCTTGCTGCCCTCATCGGCGTGGTGCTGTGGGCCTGCTCCATGGCCAGCCTGGGCTATTTCTTTATCTACCAGCAGGAATTTTCCCAAAGCGTCATCTTCATCATGTTCGAGTCGAACATCTCTGAAGCCGGCGAGTACGCCACCCAGTATTTCGCCTGGTGGATTGTGCTGGCGTTCATTGCCCACACCGCCGTGGCGGTTTTCCTCTGGACCCGCCTGCGCCCGGTGTACCTGCCGCGCGGCCAGGCGCTGCTCGCGGCGACGGCGATCCTGGTGGCCATCGTCGGTTACCCGCTGGTCAAGCAGATCGCCCGCAGCGACACTCTGGACGACGCCATCGACCGCTTCGAATCGCGCATCGAACCCGCCGTGCCGTGGCAGATGATCGTGGCCTACCGCCGCTATACCGAGCAACTGGACAACATGCAGGGCATGCTCGACAGCGCGAGCCAGATCCCGCCACTGACCAACCTCAAGGACACCATGGCCGGCCAGCCCTCGACCCTGGTGCTAGTGATCGGCGAGTCCACCAACCGCCAGCGCATGAGCCTCTACGGCTACCCGCGCAACACCACCCCGGAGCTGGACAAGCTGCGCGATCAACTGGCGGTGTTCAACAACGTCATCACCCCGCGCCCCTACACAATCGAGGCGCTGCAACAGGTGCTGACATTTGCCGACGAGGAAAACCCGGACCTGTACCTCAAGACCCCGTCGATCGTCAGCGTGATGAAACAGGCCGGCTACAAGACCTACTGGATCACCAACCAGCAGACCATGACCAAGCGCAACACCATGCTCACGACCTTTTCCGAACAGGCCGACGAGCAGGTGTACCTGAACAACAACCGCAACCAGAACGCCCGCCAGTATGACGGCGACGTGCTCGCGCCGTTCTCCAAGGCGCTGGCCGACCCGGCCGAACGCAAGTTCATCGTGGTGCACTTGCTCGGCACCCACATGAGCTACCAGTACCGCTACCCGCCGACGTTCGACAAATTCACCGATCGCCAGGGCGTACCGGCCGGCATCAGCGACGATCAACTGCCGACCTACAACAGCTACGACAACGCGGTGCGGTACAACGACTTCGTGGTGTCGAGCCTGATCAAGGACTACGCCAAGACCGATCCCAATGGCTTTTTGCTGTACCTGTCGGACCACGGCGAAGATGTCTTCGATTCGGCTGGCCACGACACCCTGGGGCGTAACGAAGGCAAGCCGACGGCGCCGATGTATACCATTCCGTTCATGGCCTATGCCTCGCCAAAATGGCGTGAAAGCCACGACTGGAGCTTCGCCGGCGACTTGCAGCGCCCTTACAGCAGCTCGCAGTTGATCCACACCTGGGCCGACCTGGCCGGTCTGAGCGCCAAGGAACTGGACCGCAGCAAAAGCCTGGTCAGCGACAGCTTCAAGCCACGCCCGTTGATGATCGGCAACCCGTACCTGCGCCCGCAAAAGCCGCTGATCGACTTCAGTCTGATCAAGCCGAAAAAGGTCAATCCCACGGATGTGGTCCTGCAGGAATCCTCAGGCTTGTAACAGAAAGATAACAATCATTCTCGTTTAAGCCTAAAGTTCATCGCCTCCTTTCGTCTTTGAGCCAAGGCCTTCCCTTTCCGGGGTGGCCGCAAAGACGACAAGGAGTCTGCCGCGATGATCGCGCCTTTTACCCGTTCCATGACCTTCACGCTCGGCCTGTTCAGCGTGGCTATGAGCCCGGACCTCTGGGCTGAAACCGACCCCGAGCCAAACAAGACCCTCGAGCTGGGCGCCACCAGCATCACCGCTGAAGGCCTGGGCGCCACGACCGAGCACACCGGCGCCTACACCACCGGCTCGATGAGCACCGCCACCCGCCTGAACCTATCCGTCAAGGAAACCCCGCAGTCGATCTCGGTGATCACCCGCCAGCAGATGGACGACTTCAACCTCAACACCTTGACCGAAGTACTGCGCCAGACCACCGGGGTTAATGTGCAGCACAATGACTCCGACCGAGTGTCGTATACCTCCCGCGGCTATAGCATCACCAATTTCCAGATCGACGGGATGCTCAATACGTTCGGCTACATGAAGACCGACGGCGACACCATCATCTACGACCACATTGAAGTGGTGCGCGGCGCCACAGGCTTGACCACCGGCGCCGGCGACCCTTCCGCCACCGTCAATATGGTGCGCAAACGCCCTACCGCCCACTGGCAGGCGAAAACCGGGATCAGCGGCGGCAGCCATGACAACTACTACAGCTACGTGGATGTGGGCGGCCCGCTGGCATTCGACGGCAAGCTGCGCGGGCGCAGCGTGCTGGCCTATCGCGACAGTCAATCGTTCCGTGACCATTACGCGCTGCAACGCACGGTTGGTTACGGGATTCTCGAAGGCGACCTGTCGGACGATACCGTGCTCGCCGTAGGCTTCGATTACCAGGACAAGGAAGTCCAAGGCACCTCCTGGGGCACCGTGCCGTACTGGAACAGCCAGGGCGGCAAGGCCAAGCTGCCGCGCTCGACCAACATGGCGGCGCACTGGAGCTCCTGGCCGCTGACCGACAAGACCGCCTTCGCCACGCTCGACCATCGCCTGGGCGGCGACTGGCACGTGAAGGCCGCCTACACCCATCGCCAGAGCGACACGGACGGCAAGGTGTACTACGGCGGCGCGGGCTTCCCCAACGACGATCGCAGCGGGATGCAGGCGTGGGCCAGCCACATGCGCGGCACCTCGAAGATGGAGGCGATCGACCTCAACCTGGCCGGCAGCTATGCGCTGCTCGGCCGCGAACACGCGTTGATGATGGGCTATGGCGAGGCGGCGCAGCGCGATGCCTCGCCCTTCATGCGCAGGGGTACCACGCCTGACGGCTACAACACGATTGATGACTGGAAATACATGGGCGGGATCGGCAAGTTCCCCGACACCGTCACCGACCTCAAGGGCGAACACGGCAGCAAGGAACAGAAGGCCGGCTACCTGGCCACGCGCCTGAGCCTGACCGACCGCCTGCATGCAGTACTGGGCAGTCGCTATGGCAGCTGGCAGCAGAAAAGCGCCACGCCTGAGTACGACGCCAATGACCAGCTGACCGTAGCCGGCAAGACCTCCCAGACCCACAATGATATGTGGACACCCTACGCCGGACTGCTCTACGACGTAACGCCGGTGTACACCGTGTACGCCAGCTACACCGATATCTTCAAGCCGCAAGGCCTGCGCGATGCCAACAAGAAGTACCTGGAACCGGTGGTGGGCAGCAACTATGAGGTCGGCCTCAAGGGCAGCCTGCTGCAAGAGCGCCTGAACGTGGCGGCGGCCTATTTCTGGAGCACCCAGGACAACGTCGCCGAGCGGGACTATTCCGTCGCGCCGAACCCGGTCACCGGCGAGGAGTTCTACAAGTCGGGCGGCAAAGGCAACAAGGTCAACGGCTTTGAGCTGGAGGTCGCCGGCGAAGTCATGCCCGATTGGAACCTGACGGCAGGCTACACCTATACCCACTCGGTGAACGGCACGGACAAGCGCAACAACACCGGCCAACCCTTGAACCTGCTGAAGGTGACCAGCGCCTACCGGCTACCGGGCGCGTGGCGCAAGCTGACGGTGGGCGGCGGCGTGAACTGGCAGAGTGAGATTTATGATTTCAGCAACCGGCCAACGGGCGAGCGCGATGGCGGAGGTAACTTGATCACCACCCGGGCGAAAATCACGCAACAGGCCTACACCGTGGTCAACCTGATGTCGCGTTATCAATTCGACGACCATGTTTCGGCGTCGCTTAATATCAACAACGTATTTGATAAAAAATATTACGAAAGAGTCGGCTTTTATAATGGCGTTTACTGGGGCGACCCGCGCGCCGTCACCCTCGCGCTGGACTGGCGGCTTTAACCGTGGAATCCAACATTAACGAAATCGTTAACTTTGCATCAGCGTCACGTTAACTCCCACTTAATAAGATCGCTGCATAGTCGCTCCATGAATCTGATCAAGGAGCGACCGGATGCCGATCACTCTTAACGGGAACACTGCCATGAAACTCTCCACCCTGATGCTTGCCAGCCTGATGACCCTGACCTCCGCCGCCGCCTTTGCCGAAGGCGGCTCGGAGCGCTCGAAGGAGTTTTACAACAACTTCACCTTCATGCAGCAAAAGACCCACGGCACCACCGAACAAACCGCCTCTGCCGACGGCAAGGACTTCAAGAAAGTAACGGCAGAACAATCCACCGACGAGAAACAACCGAACAGCTGATTCAACCGTACTCTCCTTAGTCATTCCGCTCCTGTGACCAAGGCTAACTTGGCGCCATTTAATGGCGCCTTTTTTTTGCCTGTTGGTTATTACAGCGCCTTGCTCCAGAACAACATGCGGCCATACGCCGGATCAAACTTCGAATCATCAAAGCCAAACTTGCGGTACGCCGACTGAGCCACCGCATTGCCCTCAAGCACCTCCAGGGTGATCTTGCAGCAGCCCCGCTGGCGGGCAATTTCCTCGACCTTCTGCAGCATTTTCTGACTCAGCCCCAGGCCACGAAACGCGCTCATCACCGCCACATCGTGGACGTTGACCAGTGGGCGGCAGGCGAACGTGGAAAACCCTTCAAAGCAATTCACCAGGCCCGCGGGCTCACCGCCGACAAACGCCAGCACACTGAACGCATGGGGACGCTTGGCCAGCTCAGCCGGCAGCTGTTCCAACAGGTCGGCGGACAGGCTATGGCCACCGCCCATCGGGTCTTCGGCGTAATGGTTGAGCACACGGCCAATGGCGTCGGCGTGCACGGGGTTGGTGTAGCTGGCTTGCAGCACCAGGATATCCGGGGTTTCCATTGCCTTCCTCGATCGCGACTACAAGGGAATCGTCTCCCTTTGAAGGTCACGATTGTAAGCGTGGCGTCGGCTCCAGATGAAGGAGATTAACTACAAATCTGCGCCTGAAAGTGCGAAGAGTTTGCGATTAAAAAAGCCCAATCCGTCAGTTGCGCGAAATTTTCGTACAGGCGTTAGCCAAAGCGCTGCAGCTGCATTTCCTGCAACCGGCTCAGGGTACGGCGGAAGGGAAACGCCAGGTAGCCTTCGGTGTACAGGCTTTCCAGCGGCACTCGGGCCTCAATGAACAACGGCACCTTGCGGTCGTAACACTCGTCGACCAAGGCGATGAAGCGCCGCACGCTGTCATCGTGCACCGACAACTGCGGCAACTCACGATCACCGGCGACCACTCGCTCGGCGCCATCTTCGGTGCCACGGGCAATGCGCCCCGGACGCGTCTGAGCGCTCAGGTTGGGCACCTCGCCCAGCAAAATCACCTTGAAGCGATCGCAGAGCAGCATGAAGTCCATCGCCGCCAGGGGCTGCTCGCACAGGTCGGCATAGCGACACCAGAGCACACGGTCACTGAACTGCACCGTCGCGATGCTGCGGTGGCCGACAGACACTGGCCCGCTGTGCACCGCCTGCCCTGCGGCCAGTTGGTTGAATACGCCGGCCAGTGCATCGGGCTGATTCACCCAGTAGCGCTGCAGGCCAACCCCTGGGTGCAGGCGATGATCCTCGGCGCCCGCCACCGCGACCACCTGCAGGTGCTGCTTGAGTGCCGCGATACCCGGCAGGAATCGGTCCCGGTTGAAGCCGTCGGCGTACAACTGGTCGGGCGGCTGGTTGGAGGTGCAGACCATCACCACGCCCTCCTCGAACATCACCTGGAACAGGCGGCCGAGAATGATGGCATCACCGATGTCATTGACGAACAACTCGTCGAAGCACAACACCCGCACGTCCCGGCTCAGTTCGCGTGCCAGCGCCTGCAGCGGATCGTGGGTGCCGGTGAGCTGGAACAGGCGCTGGTGCACCCAGCCCATGAAATGATGAAAGTGCTGACGCCGCGCCGGCACCCGCAAGGTTTGGTAGAACTGGTCCATCAACCAGGTCTTGCCACGGCCCACCGGCCCCCACAGGTAAACCCCCTGGATCGGCGCGCGGCCTTGATGCAACGCGGTATGGCAGGCTTGCAGGGCGTCCACCGCGCGGCGCTGGGCAGCGTCGACGACGAAACCCTGCTGGGTGATGGCGTGTTGGTAGGCAGTCAGCGGCGAGTCGAAAGTCATGCCCGCCAGTATGACTTACAGCGAGATATCCAGCCGCGAAATCTTGCCCTGCTCATTCAGGCGAAAGGTGTAGCGCAGCTCCAACGGGCTGCCGGGGAAATTGCCCGAGACCACATTGCTGACCAGCACTTTGCCGGTGCGATGCTGCACCTTGAGCACTTCGACCCGCGGCTGGTAGCGCCGCCCGGTGTCCTCCATCCAGCGTGCAATGGCAGCGCTGCCGACTTGGTGCTGGCCTTCGTCGAAGACATTCGCGTCGTCGGCAAAACACTGGGTGATGGCTGCGGTGTCGCGGGAATTGGTCGCCGCGATATAGGCCGCGATGGCTGGGGCCAATTCAGGCATGGACATGGCAAAGCTCCTTTTTGAGTGGTTGTAGGGCCATGCTAAGCCAGGGTTGTGTCAGTTTTTGTCAGGAGTGAACGGACCTTTTTCATGCGACTCCATCAGTTTGCGCCAGGCCCGCAGCCAGTCACTGCGTCGCCCCGGATAACGCCCGCCGCTCTCGCGAGCGCTGGCCACGCGGTCGGTGCGAAAGGTCCGATAGGCGCCACGCAATTCACACCAGGCCACGATCACCCGCACCTCATTGAGAAAGCCCAGGGCCAGCGGCCAGATCAGGCGCTCGCTGTGGGTCTGGCTGGCATCGGCGTAATCGATCTGCAGCTTGGCCTGGTGCCTGATGGCCTCGCGAAACACATCCAGCGGCACGCGGTTCTCCGGGTAACCGAATCCGGGTGGCCCCGGCAGTAAAGTGGGGTTGCGCAGCGCCTCCTGGGCGGCCGGGTCGAGCACGTCGGCGATTTTCGCCAAGGCATTGGCGGCGGCGCGGCTGAGCACATCGTCGCCACGCTGGTCCACATACCGCAGGCCCAGCACAATGGCCTCGGTTTCCTCGGCGTTGAGCATCAACGGTGGCAGGAACAACCCACTGCGCAGCACGTAGCCGACCCCCGCCTCGCCGAAAATCGGCGCGCCCAGCGCGGTCAATTCGGCAATATCGCGATACAGCGTGCGCTCGGACACCTCCAACTGCGCCGCCAGCACAGCAGCGGTTACCGGGCGCTTCTTGCCCCGCAGGGCCTGCAACAAGGTCAGTAGACGAGTGGTGCGCGACACGTTGATCCCACCGAACAAACAAAAGTGCCGCAGCTTACCAGAGCCCCCTGTCAGGAAATGTCAGCAGTAAAAAGCCTCTTGACCGTATAAATTATCGCGATCATATTAAATACATGTTTCCAAACATGTAAGACACATCACTGCCTCTGGAGTCCTTGTATGCGCAATAAAGTCTTTGGCCGCCGTAGCGGTCTGCAGGTATCTGAACTGGCCCTGGGCACCGGTAATTTCGGTACGGGCTGGGGCCATGGCGCCGAGCGCGATGAAGCTAAGGCGATCTTCGATGGCTACCTTGAAGCCGGTGGCAACTTCCTCGATACCGCCAACGGCTACCAGTTCGGCCAGGCCGAAAAGCTGCTGGGGGAATTCATCGCCAGCGAGCGCGACAACCTGGTGGTGGCCACCAAGTACACGCTGCGCACCCAACCGTCCGATGAGGGCACGATCAGGCTCGGCAACAACCGCAAGAACCTGGTGCGCGCGGTCGAAGAAAGCCTCAAGCGCTTGAACACCGACCACATCGACCTGCTCTGGGCGCACATGAGCGACAACGTCACGCCCATGGAAGAGATCCTGCGCGGCTTCGACGACCTGGTGCGCGCCGGCAAGATCCACTATGCCGGCCTGTCCAACTTCCCGGCCTGGCGCATTGCCCGCGCCGACCTGCTGGCTGAAGTGCGCAACTTTGCGCCGATCATCGGCATCCAGGTGGAATACAGCCTGGTCGAGCGCACCGCCGACCGCGAGCTGCTGCCAATGGCCGAGGCGCTGGGCCTGGGTGCCACATTGTGGTCGCCGTTGGGCGGCGGCTTCCTGACCGGCAAGTACCGAGAAAGCCAAGGCGACACCCGCGCGAGCAAAATGGGGATTCTGGTCCACGCAGAAAAAAGCGCGCGCGAAACCGCCGTGCTCGACACCCTGCTGGCCGTCGCCGCTGAACTCGACGCCACCCCGACCCACGTCGCCATCGCCTGGCTGCGCGAAAAGGCGCGACGTTCGACCACGGCGTTGATCCCGATCCTCGGCTCGCGCACGCGCGCACAACTGGACGCCACCCTGGGCGCATTGAGCGTGCACCTGTCGGCCGAACAGGTCACCCGCCTGGACACCGCCAGCGCCATCCCGCTGGGCGTGCCGCACGGCATCATTGCCGAGCGTTTCCCTGTCGATATCGGCGCGGATACACCTCGACCACCGGTAATTTGAAGCAAAAAAAAACGGCCTATACAGGCCGTTTTTTTATTCAGGCGATTCAGGCAAGGCTCTTGCTGACCACCTCGAACACATCACTCGACAACTCACCCGAGCCACGAATGCGCTCCAGCTCCGCCTTCATCAGCGCCTGGCGCGCGCTGTCGTATTTACGCCAGCGCGTCAGTGGCGCCAGCTGGCGCGAAGCGATTTGTGGGTTGAAGCCGTTCAGTTGGATAACCAGGTCCGCCAGGAAGCGATAACCCGAACCGTCCGCCGCGTGGAAGTTGATCAGGTTCTGCCCGGCAAAAGCGCCGATCAGCGCGCGCACCTTGTTCGGGTTCTTGAGGTTGAACGCCGGGTGCTCCATCAACGCCTTGACCCGTGCCAGCCCGCCCGGCAACGTGCTGCCGGCCTGTACGCTGAACCACTGGTCCATGACCAATGGGTTGTCCTTGAAGTTCTCCGCGAACACCGACAGCGCCTGGGCTTTTTCCGCTTCGAACGGCGAATTCACCAGCACTGCCAGTGCGGTGAGGCGTTCGGTCATGTTGTCGCTGGTGTCGAACTGATCCAGCGTCGCCGCCAGGACTTCTGGCTTGCCGCTGAGCATCAGGTACGACAGCGCGATGTTCTGCAGGGCACGACGGGCGAAGTGCTCGGCGGCCGCGACATACGGCGTCTGCTTGGACAGCTCGCGATTGGCCTGGTAACGCAGCCACAACCCTTCGAACAGATGATCGGCCAGTTGCTTGCGGGCAAATTCGCGCGCGGCGTGGATTGCATCGACATCCGCCACCTCGCTGATTTCCGTCAGGTAGGCCTCGCTCGGCAGCGAGAGCATCTCGGCGACCATGGCCTGGTCCAGGGATTCATCGCTCAAGACGGTGCGCAGCGCGTCGATCAGGCGTTGGTCCAGCTTCAGCGGCTGGCCGGCCTGATGCTGACCGATCAGTTCCTGCAGCACCTGCACCGACAGTTGCTGGCCGGCATCCCAGCGGTTGAACCCGTCGCTGTCGTGCTGCATCAGGAACATCAGCTGGTCGCGGTTGTACGGGAAGCTCAGCTTCACCGGCGCCGAGAAGCCACGCAACAGCGAAGGCAACGGCTGTTCGGCGATATCGACGAAGGTGAACGTCTGCTCGGCTTCGGTCACCGAGATCACGCGAGACGTGGCACCAGCCGTCGCTTCACCGGCCAGGCGCAAGGCGATACCGGCGCCCTTGGCGTCCAGCAGGCCCAGCTCCACCGGAATCACAAACGGCAGCTTCTCGACCTTGTCCGGGGTTTGCGGGCAGCTCTGGCGGAACGTCAGGCTGTAGGTCTTGGCCGCGGCGTCGTAGGACTCGCTCACCGCCAGGCGTGGCGTGCCTGCCTGGCTGTACCAGCGCTTGAACTGGCTGAGGTCGGCGCCGTTGGCGTCTTCCATGGCCTTGATGAAGTCGTCGCAGGTCACGGCCTGGCCGTCATGGCGTTCGAAATAGAGGTCGCTGCCTTTGCGGAAGCCTTCGGCGCCGAGCAAGGTGTGGATCATGCCGACCACTTCCGAGCCCTTTTCGTACACGGTCAGGGTGTAGAAGTTGGAGATCTCGATAAAGCTGTCCGGGCGTACCGCGTGAGCCATGGGGCCGGCGTCTTCGGCGAACTGGTGGGTCCGCAGGTACGCCACGTCCTGGATGCGCTTGACCGTGGCCGAGTTCATGTCGGCCGAGAAACCCGAGTCGCGGAACACGGTGAAGCCTTCCTTGAGCGACAGCTGGAACCAGTCGCGGCAGGTCACGCGGTTGCCCGACCAGTTGTGGAAGTATTCGTGGGCGACGATCGCCTCGACCCGCTGGTGCGCGGCGTCGGTGGCGGTTTCGGCGCGGGCCAGCACGGCACTGGAGTTGAAGATGTTGAGGCCCTTGTTCTCCATGGCCCCCATGTTGAAATCGTTCACGGCGACGATCATGAAGATATCGAGGTCGTACTCACGGCCGTAGGTTTCTTCGTCCCAGCGCATGGATTTTTTCAGGCTGGTCATGGCGTGCTGGCACTTGTCGATATTTTCCGGCTCGACATAGATGCGCAGCGCCACTTCACGCTGGGTCATGGTGGTGAAGCTGTCTTCGACGCACCACAGGTCGCCGGCCACCAGGGCGAACAGGTACGCCGGCTTCTTGAACGGATCCTCCCAGGTCGCCCAGTGACGACCGTCCTCACCAGGGCCGCTGGCGATCGGGTTGCCATTGGACAGCAGGATCGGATAGCGATGTTGCTCGGCGATCACCGTGGTGGTGAAGGTGCTCATCACGTCCGGGCGGTCGAGGTAGTAGGTAATCTTGCGAAAGCCTTCGGCCTCACACTGGGTGCAGAACATGCTGCCGGATTTGTACAGGCCTTCCAGCGCGGTGTTGGTTTCCGGGTGGATGCGCACGCTGGTGTCGACCGTGAAGGTTTCGCGGGTCGGGTGCAGCGTGAGGTGGCTGTCGGTCAGTTGGTAATCAGCGGCCGTCAGTTCCTGGTCACCGAGGTTGACGGTCAGCAGCTCCAGTTGCTGGCCATCGAGTACCAGCGGCGGCAAGCCGGCGCCACGCGCAGGGTTGCGGCGCATCACCAGCTGCGCGTGGACCAGGCTGTGGTCCTCGAACAACTCGAAGGTCAGGTGCGTCTCTTCGATCAGGTAGTCCGGCGCCTGATAGTCCTTCAGGTAAATCATCTTCGGTTGTTCGGTGCGCATGGATGGCATCCTTCTACTGATGCACGGCGAGCTGGTAGGCCGTGTACTTACGAATATTGATAACGCCGGTGTCGAAGATCAGGTATTGGCCCTTGATCCCCAGCAGCGTGCCTTCGGCAATCGGGTTCTTGTCCAGGTTGAAGCTGACAATCTTGGTCGGATACTGCTCGACCGGGTAGCGGATTTCGATCGGCTCAATGTCGGCAATCGTTTGGATGGCCTGTAGGCCAAAGCGTTCCTGCAACGTCACCAGGCCTTCGGCGCAGGCCGCGAACAGCTCATCACGCACGTGCTTGAGGTCCACCGATTGCGCATCGCCCTTGAGCAGCGCTCGCCAGTTGGTTTTGTCGGCCACTTGGCTGCGGAACAGGTCCTCGACAAAGCCGGACTGCTGGCGAGTGGCAACGCGCATGATCGGCAGCGCCTGGCTCGCGCCCTGGTCCAGCCAGCGGGTAGGCAATTGGGTGGCGCGGGTGATGCCGACCTTGATCCCCGACGAGTTGGCCAGGTACACCACGTGGTCGGTCATGCAGAACTGCTCGCCCCAGCCCGGATCACGGCAGGTGCCGGCGTCGTAATGGCAACGCTCGGGGCTCATGATGCACAGGTCACACTGGGCCAGCTTGGTCATGCACGGGTAGCAATACCCCTGGCTGAAGCTGGTCTTGGTCTTGCGGCCGCAATGGCTGCAATGGATGGCACCGAGGTATTCCAGGCGCACGTGAGTACCGATCAGCGGGTTGACCGGCACCTCGACATCGCCCAGGCGAAACGCGTATTGAACAGTCGGCTCACCGAGTTGCGCCGACATCTTGCTGACTGCACCGCGACCAATTTCAATCAATGGATCGCATCCGACTTGAACAGGATGTTCGGCACCGGTGCCGACTTGGACGCGCACTCCTGCGGGCCCATGTAGCCGGTGCGCTGGTCTTCCGGCAGGTTCTGGATTTCCCAGGCGATCACCGCCTGCAGGGACAGCTCGCGCTGCTCGGCGGTGAGCTTGCGGCCATCGGACCACTTGCCGATTTCCACCGCGAGCTTGAGGCTCTCGTAGATATCGGGGGTGATGTTTTCGATCATTTCAGCAAAAGAGGACATAAGGCTCTTCCTTATCAAAGAGAGGATTTGCGACGGTTGTACAACCCGCCGAGCAAACCGGTAAGGCAACCGATGACCAGGCCGCCGACATGGGCAGCGTTGGCGATTTCGCCGAAGCCGATCATCGAGACCAGCCCCGACAGGCACAGCACCAGCCACACCAGCATCATCACCAGCACCCCACGGGGCAAGCGATAGGCCGGGTTGGGCGACAATAATTGAAAGATCCAGCAATGCCCGAGCAAGCCATACAACACGCCGGACAACCCGCCAAACAGGCCGGGGCCACCGTAGGCGTATTGAGCGTAGTTGGAGACCAGGCTGAACAACAGGGTCAAGCCGAGCAGGTTGATGCTGCCCTGGCGCACTTCGATGCGCCGGCCCAGCTCCCAGTACCACATGCCATTCATGGCCAGGTGCAGGATGCCGAAGTGGATCAGCATCGGCGTGACCAACCGCCACCACTGCCCTGACGCCAACATGTCGGCGAACGGGGTGAACTGGATGTACTCGCCCATCACCCGAAACGGCAGGAACGTCAGCCAGCTCATGGCTTGCAGGTTCTCACCCAGCAAGGTCACCGCGCCAACAATGATGCTCGCCAGCAGCACCAGCGCCGTTACCGGGCTGTGGCGCACTTGCTGGATAAAACCGGGGCGCGAAACCGGCGCCTGCTCGGGAATATCCAGTTGCTGGTCGGGATCGCCGGCGGGAAAGCGTTGGTACAACACACGCACGTCTTCACTGATGGTTTCCGGAACCCACAACACTTGCTCACCCGCCTCTTCGCTGACGCGATGGGGCACTTGCATGCGTTGCAGCAATTTGACGAAACCACCCAGGTCGACGCTCAGGGGCAGGCGCAATACAGCCACGGTACTCATTTAATGACCTCAGGTCGCTCAACGTCGACCCAGACGAATTTACGCGGATCCAGTTGGGTTTCCTGGTCCAGGCGGTACGCCACCAACTTGCCGTACAGCACGGCGCTGTAGTCCAGGCAGGCCAGGTTCGGGCGGATCGGCGCCGGTTTGCCGCTGCGCCAGTAATGGCCGACGAACAGCAGGGGCTCGTCGACGCCATAGCGCAGCAGGGAATTTTTTTGCGTGGACGACAACGGGGTGCGCGCCACCGGCTCCGGCAAGGCGTCGGGCTGGAACACGATGTCGCCGTAGGTTTTCGGGTCGTCTTCCCAGAACTTGGTGCGAAAGAACGAACGCGTCAGCCCATCGCCGCCGGTCAGCGTGAGGCCATCGGGCAGGCGCATGTCGGTGCCGCGCAACAGGCGGTCGAAGGCATTGCAGGCAAAACTGCCGGGCACGGCGGCGGCCTGCAGGAAGTGCGGGTCGATGCAGCCGTCCGCGAAGGTCGCGCGCAGCGGTTGGATAAAGCCGTCATCCCAGCACGCATGCACCACGCGAAAACGCCCGGCATCGACAAACAGCGGCATGTCGTAGAACCAGCCGAGGAAGTCGTGCCAGTCGCCCGGGTGCTGCTCGAACTGGGTCAGGGTTTCCTGGATCAACCGCGCATGCCGTGGGTTGTGCTCGCGCACGAACTGCTTGCCACTGCCCGGCGGCGCCGGTGTGGTCCAGCCCAGGGCATTGAACTCGTGGTTGCCCATGATGCACAGCGCCTGACCGGCCTCGGTCATGTCATGGACGATATGCAGCGCCTCGCGAATGCGCGGGCCACGGTCGATGATATCGCCGAGGAACACCGCCATGCGCGACGGGTGGCGCCAGGTACCCCCTTGCTTGTGGTAGCCCAACCGGTCGAGCAGGTGCTCAAGGGTATGGGCGCAACCGTGCACGTCACCAATCAGGTCGTAGCTGCGCGCGGGATCGAGCATCAGTCGCCTCCACCCCCCAAGCGGCTGCCCCAGCCCAACTTGGTGCGGCACACTTCGTAGTAGTTGTGATCCAGCGGATGGATCAACCGCAACTTCTGCGCCTTCTTGCTCACGGTGATGGTGTCACCGGGGGCGCAGGTGAAATGGTTCTGCCCGTCGCAGGAGACTTGCGGGTAGATCTGCATGTCTTTGGACACCACGATTTTCAGCTCACTGTTGCCATCGACCACGATTGGCCGGCTCGACAACATATGGGGGTACATCGGCACGATCACAATGGCATCCAGCTTGGGATGCATGATCGGGCCACCGGCCGACAGCGCGTAGGCCGTGGACCCGGTCGGCGTGGCGACGATCAGGCCGTCGGCCTTCTGGCTGCACACGAACTGGCCGTCGATATACAGCTCGAACTCGATCATCCGCGTGGATTTGCCGGGGTGTAGCACCACATCATTGAGCGCATCGCCCTGGCCGATGGCCTCGCCGTGGCGACGTACTTCGGCTTGCAGCAGGAAGCGGTTTTCCACCAGGTAATGGCCGTCGAGGACCTTGGCCACTTCGACTTCCAGCTCATCGGGACGGATATCGGTGAGGAACCCCAGGCTGCCACGGTTGATCCCCAGCACCGGCACGTTATGCCGCGCCAGGGCCCGGGCGGCGCCGAGCAGGCTGCCGTCGCCGCCGACCACGATGACCATGTCGCACACTTCGCCGAGCATCTTGCGGGAGGAAGTCTGCAGGCCGTGGCCGGGGAGAATCTCGGCAATGGTGTCTTCGAGGATCACATGCAGGTGGCGTTCCAGCAGGAATTTTTTCAGCCGGCGGACGGTGTCCAACACCTGGGTACTGCCCAGGCGACCGATAATGCCGATATTGCGAAATTGCTCCATGGGGCTCCTGCGGGATTTGGGGTGTGGCAAAAAAGAAACGATTATGGGCGAAAGGCCGCCTGAGGCAAAATCCTTTGTCGCCGTGAAGCCTTGATGACAACGGTTCTCAGCCACCTGCGCAGCGGTTAAAAGGCTATGCTCGGACTCATGACTGTGTTCCCGGATTTGCACAACCTGCCCCGCCAACTGCGCCACCCCGAGGTGCGCGACCTGGCGTGGGTGATGCTCGCCCCGCCGATGCTGGCGCAGACGCCGTGGCCGCAGCGCCACCCGCTGGCCGGCAGCGACTGGGTGCAAGCGCCCGAGCGGCTTGAACACTGGCTCCGCACACTCGACCGCGACAGCAGCGCCTTGCAGCACTGGCTGAGCCTGTCGCGCACGCGCCGCCTGGGCTTCTACTACGAACGCCTGTGGCAGTTCGCCGTGCAGCATGCGCCGGGCGTCGAGCTGCTGGCCGCCAACCTGCCGATCCGCCGCGCCGGGCACACCCTGGGCGAGCTCGACATGCTGCTGCGCGACCGTGAGGGCGTGCACCACCTGGAACTGGCGATCAAGCTCTATCTCGGCCCCCAGCACGGCAACGGCGAGGACACTGCGCAGTGGCTCGGCCCGGGCTGCCATGACCGGTTGGATCGCAAGCTGGCGCACCTGGCCCAGCATCAACTGCCGATTTCGGCGCGGCCGGAAAGCCGTGACGCGCTGGGCGCCTTGGATATCCAGCAGTTCGACGCGCATTTGTGGCTTGGGGGGTATTTGCTCTATCCCTGGCCGGGCCAGGCGGAGCCGCCCCGAGGAGCCCACCCGCAGCATTTGCGCGGGCGCTGGTTGCATCAGCGTGACTGGCAGGAGTTTGTCCGCACCACCCCGCCTGGGCGCTGGCAGCCCCTGCCCCGGCACGCATGGCTGGCACCCGCGCATTACCGCGCGGATGAAGTGTGGAGCGCGGAACAAATGCAGGGCTGGCTCGCGGAGTTGGAGCCGATGGCGCCGGCGCAGCTACTGGTGCGCATGGTGCAAGTCGGTGAGGACTGGGAGGAAGCCGAGCGATTGTTCCTGGTGGCTGATTTGTGGCCGAACGTGCCGGGCAGCACCTGATGATTTTTGCGGGGTGGCTGATGGCCTCTTCGCGAGCAAGCCCGCTCCCACATTTGGAGCGTATTCCAGGCTGGTTATTGGGTTAGCTGTGGGTCTGGGTGAGGGTTTTGGGGCGGGTTCAAGGGACTCATCGCAGGCAAGCCAGCTCCCACATTTGGAGCGTATTTCAGGCTGGTTATTGGGTTGGCTGCGGGGGTTTAGGGCAGACTTGAGGGGCCCATCGCGGGCAAGCCAGGCCGACATTTCAAGCGCGCTGCTTATTAATGTGGGAGCTGGCTTGCCTGCGAAAGCAATAGTCCAGGCACTACAGCCTATCGATATGCCGATATTCCAGCTGCAACTCGGCCGCCAGTTCCTGCGCGCGCCCCAATCGGATCGGCCCTCGCTCGATATCCACCAACAGTCCCGGACACTCCAGCAACGGCAGCCCGGTAATCGTCTTGAGCCGCCCATCGGTGATCACCAGCAAGCGCTGCTGCTCGGTCGGATAGCGCTTGCGCCGTGCCGCCAACCAATGCCCCGCCTCGGTCAACGCCGCCAGCAACGGCGTGCCGCCACCCGCGCCCAGCTGTTCGAGCCAGCCCGCCAGGCTTTTCGCCGCCTTGAGCCCCTGCACCGGCCATGCGGGCGATTGCCCGCTGGCCGTCAGCAACGCCATGCGTGCCCGTTGGCGATAAGCATCATCAAACAATTGCGCCAATAAACCTTTGGCGTCGGTCAATGCACGGTGCCGACGGGTAGACGCCGAAGCATCGACGATCACCAGCCACAATTCATGCGCCGAACGGCTGCGCAGGTGGTAGCGCAAGTCTTCACGCGATTGCGGTCGGCCACCGAGCAAAGTGCCCGGCCAGTTGACCGCGCCCTGCTTCGCGCTGCGCGCCTTGCCCTGCCTGCCTCTGTCCAGTCGCCCCGCGGTGGGACGGGCATCCGCCCCCGCGTCAGGTCGGGGGCGGATGCCTAGGGCTTTTTTGGCCAGCTGGGCACGTCTCGGCGGGCGCCCGTGGGCAGGGCCGGTGCGGGCATATCGCCCCATTGGCCTTGGCCAGGCGAGGTATCCGACGGCTTGGGCGCCTGGCCTTCAGGCGGCGGGCTGGCCGCTGGGGATTGCGCTTGGCGACGATGGCGCAAGGCAAATTCCGCCACCGCGTCAATATCTTCCTCGGCAATCGCGGTCGCCCCGCGCCACGCCGCGTGGGCCCTGGCGCCGCGCAGCCAGACCAGATCAGCGCGCAAGCCATCGACACCCGCAGCAAAGCAGCGCTCGGTGATCTGCGCCAAGGCCTGATCATCCAGCGCGATGCTCTCCAGCCGCGCCCGCGCCTGGGTGCAGCGCTCACGCAACGCGGCCTGCTGCTCGGCCCACTGCGTGCAAAACGCCGCCGGGTCACTGTCGAAATCCAGACGACGGCGGATGATTTGCCCACGCTCGGCCGGCAACGTCTGCCCGCTCAACGCCACATTGAAACCGAAGCGATCCAGCAACTGCGGCCGCAACTCGCCCTCCTCCGGGTTCATCGTACCGATCAGCACAAACCGCGCCGAGTGCCGATGGGAAATACCGTCGCGTTCGATCAGGTTGGTGCCGCTGGCGGCAACGTCCAGCAACAGGTCGACCAGGTGATCGGGCAGCAAGTTGACTTCATCGACATACAGCACGCCCCCGTCGGCCTTGGCCAGCACGCCGGGGGAAAACTGCGCGCGACCTTCACCCAGCGCAGCGTCCAGGTCCAAAGTGCCGACCAGACGTTCTTCGGTGGCGCCCAACGGCAAGGTGACAAACTGCCCGCTGGCCAGTAAGTCGGCCAGGCCGCGCGCCAGGGTCGACTTGGCCATGCCGCGCGGGCCTTCGATCAGCACACCGCCAATCTTCGGGTCGATGGCAGTCAGGCACAGCGCCAGCTTCAAGTCATCGGCGCCGACCACGGCGGACAGCGGAAAATGGGGAATATCAGTCATGCCTATTTCTCGTTAAATTCTGCGGCACAGGCGGTTTCCTGTGGTGGTCGAGCGTGTTGTGACCAGTAGGCCTCTTGTCAGCCAGTGGGCTTGTTGTGACCAGCAGCCCCCCCGTCAGCCAGTGGGCCTGTTGTGACCAGCAGCCCCCCGTCAGCCAGTGAGCTTGTTGTAACTAGCAGGACCCTCTCAGCCAGTGGGCTTTTTTGTGGCGAGCGGGCTTGCCCCGCGTTGGGCTGCGCAGCAGCCCCATTAAAGCCAACGCATTTGTTTCTGACAAACCGCAGCGTGCGGTTTTGGGGCTGCTTCGCAGCCCAACGCGGGGCAAGCCCGCTCACCACAAAAAGCCTGCACACCCTCAGTAAGGCGACTTGCCACAAAAAGCCTGCACACCCTCAGTAACGCGACTTGCCACAAAAAGCCTACTCATCCTCAGTAAGGACACTTGCCACAAAAAGCCTACTCATCCTCAGTAAGGCCAATTGCCACAACAAACCTACACACCCTCAGTAAGGCCACTTGCCACAACAAGCCCACTTGCCACAGACAGCCTCAGCCATCTTCTTCTATATCCAGCAACAGATTTTCCAACGCTTCCTTATACGCCCCCGGTTCCTGCCACTGGCCACGCTGCTGGGCTTCGAGCATGCGTTCGGTCATGTCGCGCAGCGCCGCAGGGTTGTGCTGCTGCACAAACGCGCGGGTGTCGGGGTCGAGCAGGTAGGCGTCGGCGAGCAAGGCGTATTGATGATCGTCGATCAGCGCGGTGGTGGCGTCGAACGCGAACAGGTTATCCACGGTCGCGGCCATCTCGAACGCACCTTTGTAGCCGTGGCGCTTCACGCCGTCGATCCACTTCGGGTTGGCGGCCCGTGAGCGGATCACGCGGTTCAGCTCTTCCTTCAAGGTACGGATCCTGGGCAAGTCCGGCTGGCTGTGGTCGCCATGATAACTGGCAGCCTTGTCGCCACTCAGGGTTTCCACGGCAGCGAGCATGCCGCCCTGGAATTGGTAGTAGTCATTGGAATCGAGCAAGTCGTGCTCGCGGTTGTCCTGGTTCTGCAACACCGCCTGCACCTGGCTCAGGCGCTGGGCAAATTGCTCGCGGGCGGCGGTGCCTTCATCCGAGCCGCCGTAGGCATAACCGCCCCAATTGAGGTAGATCTCGGCCAAGTCCTCGCGGCTTTGCCATAGGCGCCCGTCAATCGCGCCCTGCACGCCTGCACCATAGGCACCGGGCTTGGCGCCGAAGATACGCCAGCCCGCCTGCTTCGCGGCGGCGGCTTCATCCAGGCCGGACTCGAGCAGCGCCGCGCGCTCACTGCGCACCTTGGCGGCCAGCGGGTTCATATCATCCGGCTCATCCAGCGCCGCTACCGCCTGCACGGCTGCGTCGAACAGGCGGATCAGGTTGGCGAAGGCATCGCGGAAGAACCCCGAAACGCGCAGCGTCACGTCCACGCGCGGGCGGTCCAGCAGGCTGATCGGCAGGATCTCAAAGTCATCCACGCGCTGGCTGCCCGTGGCCCATACCGGGCGCACGCCCATCAGCGCCATGGCCTGGGCGATATCGTCGCCGCCGGTGCGCATGGTCGCGGTGCCCCACACCGACAGGCCGAGCTGGCGCAGGTGGTCGCCATGATCTTGCAGGTGTCGCTCAAGAATCAGGTTCGCCGACTGAAAGCCAATGCGCCAGGCGGTGGTGGTCGGCAGGTTACGCACGTCCACGGTGAAAAAATTGCGTCCCGTCGGCAGCACATCCAGGTGCCCGCGACTCGGCGCCCCACTCGGCCCGGCCGGCACGAAACGGCCGCCCAGGGCGTCGAGCAAGCCGCGCATTTCCGCTGGACCACAGGCATCCAGGCGCGGTGCGACGACAATGCGCAGGCTTTCGATAACGGCCTTCACATCCTCCCAACCGGGCTCTTCCAACTGCTCCAGCGGCCCTTCCAGCGCCTGCTCGATCAAGCGCGCCGCATACAGCTCCAGGCGCTCGCGGGTGTCACCGGCGGTGCGCCACAACTGCGCGTCGATCTTCTGCAAGACCATGGGGCGGCGGCCGGTCCAGGGTTCGGCGAGGGCGCAATCGAGCGGGTCGAAGCCCAGGTCGAAGGCCTTGGCCAACACCCGCAACAGGCTCGATTGCGGACCACGCCCATCGCCACGCGGAATGCGCAGCAATGCGAGCAGAGTGTCGATGCGCAGGCGGCCTTCGGGCGACTCGCCAAAGATATGCAGGCCGTCGCGGATCTGCGACTCCTTCAGGTCACACAGGTAAGTGTCCAGGCGCGGCAGCCACACCGCTGCGTCGGCGTCGTTGTCGAGCTCAAGTTCCTGGTCGATGCGGGTTTCGCGCACCAACTTGAGGATGTCCTTTTGCAGCTCAAGCGCCCGACGCGGGTCGAGCAGCTGGGCCTCGTAGTACTCGTCCGCCAACAATTCCAGGTCACGCAACGGCCCATAGGTCTCGGCGCGGGTCAGCGGCGGCATCAAGTGGTCGATGATCACCGCCTGGGTGCGGCGCTTGGCTTGGGCGCCCTCGCCCGGGTCATTGACAATAAACGGGTAGATATTCGGCAACGGCCCCAGCAGCGCGTCCGGCCAGCAGTTTTCCGACAGGCCCACGCCCTTGCCCGGCAGCCATTCGAGGTTGCCGTGCTTACCCACATGAATCACGCCATGGGCGCCGTAGGTATGGCGCAGCCAGAAATAGAACGCGAGGTAGCCGTGAGGCGGCACCAGGTCCGGGTCGTGGTACACCGCGCTGGCGTCCACCTGGTAACCGCGCGCCGGCTGGATACCGACGAAGGTCAGGCCCAGGCGCAGGCCGGCGATCATCATGCGCCCGTCGCGGCACATCGGATCGTGGTCCGGGGTACCCCAGCGCTCCAGCACGGCCCGGCGATTGGCCTCGGGCAGGCGGTTGAACATCGCCTCGTAATCATCCAGGCCGAGGCTTTGATGGCAGGGGCGCAGGTCGAGGCTGTCGAGGTCGTTGGTGACACCGCCCAGCAGTTCATGGATCAACGCGGTGCCGTTCTCCGGCAACTCAGCGGACAGCGGATAACCCTCGGCGTGCAGGGCACGCAGGATATTCAGCGCAGCAGCAGGCGTATCCAGGCCCACGCCGTTGCCGATACGGCCGTCGCGGGTCGGGTAGTTGGCGAGGATCAGCGCGATGCGTTTTTGTGCATTCGGCACCCGCGCCAGTACGACCCAGCGCCGGGCCAGTTCGGCGACAAAATCCATGCGCTCGGGCGCGGCGCGGTAGCACACCACGTCCGACTGGCTGCGCTCACTGCGCCAGGCGAGGTCCTTGAAGCTGATCGGCCGGCTGATGATGCGCCCGTCCAGCTCCGGCAAGGCAATGTGCATGGCCAGGTCGCGCGGGCCCAGGCCTTGCTCGCTGGCTTCCCAGCCGGGCTGGTTGTCTTGGGCGCAGATCGCCTGGATCACCGGGATATTGCGGCGAAACGGCCGCAGGTGCGGGGCTTCCGGGCTGGACTGGGCGAAGCCGGTGGTGTTCAGGATCACCGCCGCGCCGACCTCGTCCAGCAGGTCCTCGACCACCGTCAGGCAGCCGGGCTCTTTCAAACTGGCCACCGCTATCGGCAACGGGTTGAGACCCGCCGCCTGCAAGCGCTGGCAGAACACATCGATAAAACCGGTATTGGCCGCCTGCAGGTGCGAGCGGTAGAACAGCACCGCCGCCACCGGCCACTCCGCGCGCCAATCCGCCTGCCAGTCATTCAGGCGCGGGTTGGTAGTGTGCGGGTGATAAATCGCCGTGCGCGGCAGGGTTTGCGGCTCGTTCCAGGCGTAGCTGCGGCCCAGGTAACTGCTCGCCAGGCAACCGTAGAAATCCAGCGCGTTGCCCAGGCCGCCCTGGCGCAGGAAGTGCCACAGGCGGTCGCGTTCCGCCGCCCCAACGGTACTCAGCCCGCTGAGTTCCGGGTCGGGGCGATCATCCCCCGGCACCAGGATCAGTTGCACGCCGCGCTCGGCCAACTCCACCAGGCGCTCGATACCGTAGCGCCAATAGCCGATGCCGCCGTGCAGCGAAATCAGGATGACCTTGGCATGGCGCAGCACCTCGTCGACGTACAGGTCGACCGAGGCATGGTTCTGCACCTGCATCGGGTTGGCGAGGCGAAAGCTGGGGTAATCCTCGGGCAACTGCTGGGCGGCTTCGGCGAGCAGCGCCAGGCTGGAGTCGCCGCTGCACAGGATCACCAGTTCGGCGGGCGTTTGTCCGAGGTCGGCAATATTGTCGTCCGAGACGAAACCACCGGGCTGGGTCCTGAGCAGGTGCATGGGTTAAACGCTGAGGGCAGCGCGCAATTGCGCTTCGAGGCCAGCCGCATCCAGCTCCTGGCCGATCAGTACCAGGCGCGTGATGCGCGCTTCATCGGCCGCCCAGGCGCGGTCGAAGTGCTTGTCGAACCGCGTGCCCACGCCCTGGATCAGCAGGCGCATCGGCTTGTTCGGGATCGCCGCGAAGCCTTTGACGCGCAGGATGCCGTGTTGCACCACGAGTTGGGTCAGGGCGTCGAGCAGCAGCGCTTCGTCGGCTTGCGGCAGGTCGATGGAGATCGAGTCGAACGCATCGTGGTCGTGATCGTCTTCACCTTCGTGGTGATGATCGTGGTGGCTGTGGCGACCGTCGATGTGCTCTTCGGAGCCGGCGCCCAGGCCGATCAGCACGTCGAGCGGCAGGCGCCCGCTGCTGGCTTCGATGATCTTCACCGCCGGCGGCAGTTCTTCGGCGACTTCCAGGCGCACACGGGCCAGGTCTTCCGCGCTGATCAGGTCGGATTTGTTGAGGATCACCAGGTCGGCGCTGGCCAGTTGGTCGGCGAACAGCTCGTGCAATGGCGATTCGTGATCCAGGTTCGGGTCGAGTTTACGCTGCGCGTCGACTTGATCCGGGAAGGCGGCGAAGGTGCCGGCGGCCACGGCCGGGCTGTCGACCACGGTAATCACCGCGTCGACGGTGCAGGCACTGCGGATTTCCGGCCACTGGAAGGCTTGCACCAGCGGCTTTGGCAGGGCCAGGCCCGAGGTTTCGATGAGGATATGGTCGAGGTCACCGCGACGGGCGACCAGTTCGCGCATCACCGGGAAGAACTCTTCCTGCACGGTGCAGCACAGGCAGCCGTTGGCCAACTCATACACGCGGCCATTGGCTTCTTCCTCGGTGCACCCGATGGAGCACTGCTTGAGGATTTCACCGTCGATGCCCAGCTCGCCGAATTCGTTGACGATCACGGCAATGCGACGGCCCTGGGCGTTGTCGAGCATATGGCGCAGCAGCGTGGTTTTGCCCGAACCGAGAAAGCCGGTAACGATGGTGACGGGGAGTTTGGCCAGTGTTTTCATCGGATGCCCTTTGGGGCGGGCATACGGGACGATAGGCCCTGCGGCGGCGCGCAGCGGCAGATTTCGTCACCGGATCACCCCGCCCGGTTGAAGTGGAAAATCGGTTGCGAGGCAGGTCTCCTGGCTTGGGGCTTGCGGGTCGTGCGACCGGCGCCGGCTGCGCCTTCCCGCCTGGTGGCAGTGGCGTGGCAGTCGGATAAACCCTTTACAGTTGCGGGGGCAGCCGCGGATTGGACCGCGTTCCCTTCTTAGCTTCGGCCTGGGCTGAAGAACCTCGAGGGTGCAAGGCTACGCAGTGGTGGGGGGATGGTCAATGATGGGATGGGTTGAGTTGCTGTGGTGTACATATCCGGTATTGGGGTAACGGCCGCCTATGGTTCCGCTCTTACAGCGGGTCACTTTTGGAAAAGAGCCCCAAAAGTAACCAAAAGGGCTCTTGCCCCAACACTCGGCACCTCGCCTAGGCTCGGTGTGCCCGTAATCCGACATTGATTTGGGGGGCCGCCGCCACGCGCCATCCATGGCGCGGGGCGGCTAAACCGGCATCCCTGCCGGTTTACCCCCCAAATCAATATCGAATTCCGGCCAGCGTGTTTGATGGGGCGCCTAGATCAAGATCAAAAGCAAAAGCAAAAGCGCGGCGGCCTTAAAGCCGACCGGATTCTTATCTCGAACTCGGTCAACCTGTGGGAGCTGGCTTGCCTGCGATGGTCGTTAACGATGACGCGGAAACATCAGAATGTACGCGGCGCACACGCATTTTTTGCGTTCAAGCCGGCTCCTACAGAGATCAAAAAGCGCATCCACGATGCGAAGCGAGCCGCTTTTGACCTTGATCTTGATCCTAGGCGCCCCATTAAACACGCTGGCCGAACGCAGGTTTGAATCCGTGGGCAACCCGGCAGGACGCCGGGTTAGCCGCACTGGGCCAGGGATGGCCCATTGCGGCGGCCCACGGATTCAAGCCTGAGTGAGGGCACACCGAGCCTAGGCGAGGTGCCGAGTGTTGGGGCAAGAGCGTTTTGGTTACTTTTGCGCTGTTCAAAAGTGACCCGCCGTAAGGGCGGAACCATAGGCGGCCGTTACCCAAATAACGGATATGCCCCCACAACCGATTTGACTCCCCTCCCACCCCCATGCTCTCCTACACACCTTGTTTCGGGTGCCCCTCACAGGGTGAAACGGGAAACCGGTGAGTCATCACATGACGAGTCCGGTGCTGCCCCCGCAACGGTAAGCGAGCGAAGCGTCAGATCCACTGTGCCAAGGGCATGGGAAGGCGACGCTTTCAGGACTCCCCCTCAGGAGCCCCCTCGCAAGCCCGGAGACCGGCCCGAAAAAATCAGATAACAAACCCGCGGTGGGCGGGCGCTGTTCAGAACCCTGCGTGCCTGGCTCGCGGGGTTTTCATGCGCTCGTTTCACCCTGACACCCAGAAGGGACGCGCCATGTCGATCATCAGCAGCACCTCGCACACCGCCAGCAGCTCCGCCACCCTGAGCCAACGCCTGACCGCCGCCATCGGCGCGTCGATTCTCGGCGCGTGCCTGGTGTATTTCGCCGGTTTCTCGCACATCGAAGCAGTGCACAACGCTGCCCACGATACTCGCCACAGCGCCGCGTTCCCGTGCCACTGAGACCTGCCGACATGATCAAGCGTATTGCGCAAACCGCAGGTTTCACCGGCCTCCTGGCCGCCCTGCTGCTGACCCTGCTGCAAAGTTTCTGGGTAGCTCCGTTGATTTTGCAGGCGGAAACGTTCGAAAACGCCCCGGCCACTACTGAAGTGGCACATCAACATGCCGACGGCGCAGCTGCCCACAGCCACGACGCCGAGGCCTGGGAGCCGGAAGACGGCTGGCAACGCGTGCTCTCCACCACCGGCGGCAACCTGGTTGTTGCCGTGGGTTTTGCCCTGATGCTCGCCGGCCTCTACACCTTGCGCGCGCCTACTCGCACCGCTCAAGGCCTGCTGTGGGGCCTGGCCGGTTATGCGACCTTCGTACTGGCACCGACCCTGGGCCTGCCGCCTGAGCTGCCAGGCACCGCCGCTGCCGATCTCGCACAACGGCAGATCTGGTGGATCGGCACCGCGGCCTCGACGGCGGCCGGCATTGCGCTGATCGTGTTCGGTCGCAACTGGCTGCTGAAAATCCTCGGCGTGGCGATCCTGGCGGTGCCACACGTGATCGGCGCACCGCAGCCGGAAGTGCATTCGATGCTGGCCCCGGAAGCCCTGGAAGCGCAGTTCAAGATCGCTTCGCAGCTGACCAACGTGGCGTTCTGGCTGGCCCTGGGCCTGATCAGCGCCTGGCTGTTCCGCCGCAACCGCGACGATCAATACTCGGCATGACCCTGGTGGTCGGCCTGGGCTGCCAGCGCGGCTGTGATGTTCACACCCTGCTGGACCTGCTGGACAGCGCCCTCGCCGAAGGGGGGATCGAGCGTCAGCGCATCACTGCGCTGGCAAGCATCGACCGCAGGCAGGATGAACCGGGCCTGGTCGCCCTGTCCCGCCTGCTTAAGCTGCCGCTGCAGTGCTTCAGCGCCGACCAACTGGCGGCGTATGAAAACCGGCTGAGCCACAAATCAGCCGTCGCGTTCGCCCACACGGGCTGTCATGGCGTCGCCGAAAGCGCCGCCCTGGCCCTCGCCGAACATCTCGCCAGCGGCCCTGCCCGCCTGCTGATCACCCGCCGAAAAAACGCCCAGGCGACTTTTGCATTGGCCTGCGCAGGCTAAAACCCCGATAATTGCCTGCCCTGAACATGAACAATGTTCATACACGCCCGCTTTTAAACAGGAAATACCATGACCGTCTACTTTATCGGCGCAGGCCCTGGCGATCCGGAATTGATCACCGTCAAAGGCCAGCGGCTGATCCGCAGTTGCCCGGTGATTATCTATGCCGGCTCGCTGGTGCCGGCGGCGGTATTGGAAGGCCATCAGGCGCAGCAGGTGGTCAACAGCGCCGAACTGCACCTGGAACAGATCATCGACCTGATCAAGGCCGCCCACGCCAATGGCCTGGATGTGGCGCGGGTGCACTCCGGTGACCCAAGCCTGTATGGCGCGATCGGCGAGCAGATCCGCTATTTGCGCGAGCTGGGCATTCCGTTTCAGATCATCCCCGGCGTGACCGCGGTGGCGGCGTGTGCAGCGCTGCTGGAGACCGAATTGACCCTGCCGGACATTGCGCAGAGCGTCATCCTGACCCGCTACGCCGACAAAACCAGCATGCCCGCCGGCGAAGCGTTTGACAGCCTGGCGCAACACGGCACGACCATGGCGATCCACCTGGGGGTCAATCACCTGGAGAAAATCGTCGCGCAACTGCTGCCGCACTATGGCGCCGATTGCCCGATTGCCGTGGTGCACCGGGCGACCTGGCCGGATCAGGATTGGGCGTTGGGAACGCTGAGTGACATTGCCGAAAAGGTCGCCGCCAAGGGCTTCAGGCGTACCGCGTTGATTGTCGTGGGTCGGGTGCTGGCGAGTGACAGTTTCAGCGAGTCGTCGCTGTATCGGGCTGGGCATGCACACCTTTATCGGCCTTAATGCTCAACCTCATCAATCAAATATAAGACACTGATTTAACTGAATAAAATATAAATCAAAAATGTGGGAGCGGGCTTGCTCGCGAATGCGCTGCCCCAGTCACCAGATCAGTCGACTGACACACCGCTTTCGCGAGCAAGCCCGCTCCCACACTTGATCTAACTTGTCAGGTAGATAGCGTAACTCATTGAATTTAAAACATAAAAAACGGCGCTCACGGGGCGCCGTTTTTTTTGTTCGCAGTGAACGCCTTACTCAGTAGTAGGCGTTTTCTTTCTGCGTGTGGTCAGTCACGTCGCGTACACCCTTGAGCTCTGGAATACGTTCCAGCAGGGTGCGCTCGATGCCTTCGCGCAGGGTCACGTCCGCCTGGCCGCAGCCCTGGCAGCCGCCGCCGAATTTCAATACGGCGATACCGTCTTCCACTACATCGATCAAGCTGACCTGACCGCCGTGGCTGGCCAGCCCCGGGTTGATCTCGGTTTGCAGGTAGTAGTTGATGCGCTCGTTGACCGGGCTGTCAGCATTGACGTTCGGCACCTTGGCGTTCGGCGCCTTGATGGTCAACTGGCCGCCCATACGGTCGGTGGCGTAGTCGACCACGGCGTCGTCGAGGAAGGCTTCGCTGAAGGCGTCGATGTACGCGGTGAAGCTTTTCAGCCCCAGCGCGGTGTCTTCAGGTTTCTCTTCCCCAGGCTTGCAGTAGGCAATGCAAGTCTCGGCGTATTGGGTGCCGGGCTGGGTAATAAAGACGCGGATACCGATACCCGGGGTGTTCTGCTTGGACAGCAGGTCGGCCAGGTAATCGTGGGCGGCGTCGGTAATGGTTATGGCAGTCATGGAAACTCCTCACAGGCTTGCGGGCAGTTTACGCCAAATCATTACAGAGGTACAAAGTCCTAGTATTTTTGTCGGGATAAATTTGACCGTTGGTCGCCATCGAACCAGCCCTTGAGCAGGCGATAACTGCCCTTTTCCAGCCAACGGTAGCTGCCCAGGGCACCCAGGCCGATGATCACCACGCACACCGCCAGCACTGCATACGGGTTCAGGCCGTAGCGCTGGGCGGCGTAACCACCGGCGGACAACACCAGCACGTGCAGCAGATACACCGAATAGGAACAGTCCCCCAGCACTTTAAGCAATCGATTGTCCGCAAAGAAGCGCTCCAGCGCCATGCACGCCACCACCAGCACCGCGCTGGGCAGGCCCCAGGTCAGCGCCCGTGGCGAAGCCGGCCAATGGTAGATCGCCAGCAGCGCGGCGGCGACGCCCAGCAACGGCAGCCACACGCCGGGACGAATCCAGCCCTTGCGGTAGAGCATGCCAATGCCGATGCCCATCAGGAACTCGACCACGATATCCGAGCGGTAGAACTCGCTGATCCAGCCGAATGACGTCCAGGCCTCGCACACCGCGAACAACAGCGCCGCAACCACCAGCAATCGCCACTGCCGACGGAACAGCAGCGCCCAGGCGAACAGCAGGTAGAAGAGCATCTCGTAGTTCAGCGTCCAGCCCACGTTGAGCGTCGGGTACACCCCATAGCCGCCGGGGTTCTCGGAAGGGATAAAGAACAACGACATCAGCACATGGGCCGCATCGACGCTCTGATCCGGCAGCATTGGCCGGGCAACCACCACCAGCAAGGCCATCAGCAAGGTGTAGAACCAATAGGCCGGCACGATGCGCAACAGGCGGTAGAGCAGGAATCGCCAGGGCGGCAGATCCTTGTCCTGGGTGGACAGGAAGATCACCAGGCCGCTGATCACGAAAAACACGTCCACGCCCGCCGCGCCCTTTTCCACAAACAGCCGGCCCAGGGCGGTGTCCGCCTTGAAGCCGAAGAAAATCTGCATGAAGTGGTGCCCCACCACTGTCCAGGCCGCCAGAGCGCGCAGCGCCTGTACCGAGATCAACATTGTCCGCCACCCTTCCCAACACCGATGCCTGAAGTTGGGACCATGGCGGGCGGACAAAGGTCGATCAAAGATTCTCGTAGCGGTTCATATCCAGCACACCCTCTTCCACCGGCGTGGTTTCGTGGATGTAGCGCGACAGGTCATGGAAGTACTGCCAGAACAACGGATGGCTGCGGCGCACGCCCCAGCGGTCGACAATCTTCTCAAAGCGGTTGGCGTCCTTGGCCCGCTCCATTTCGGCGACGAACTCGGGGACTTCCTGCGCAGGAATGTTAAACATGAAGTTCGGGTAGCTGCTGAGCACGCCGGGGTAGATGGTCACGGTGTCCAGGCCCGGCTGATAGCGGTAGGACTCACCCAGCAGGAACGCCACGTTACTGTGCGCGCGGTTGCGCAACATGCTGTAGACCACGCGCTTGCCGCGGGTGGTTTCGATCCGCAGCATCGTCGCCTCAGGCAACTGGTCGATGACCTTGAGCCCGGCTGCCGGGCGCGCCGTCAGGCGACTCAGGGCCTGCTCGGCATCCTGCAGCGCCGGGTCGATCCCGTCACGCGAGCAAAAGGCGCCGTCACAACGGTTGATCGGGTCCGGACTGGCATTCAGGTCGCCATATCGCGCGAGCAACTGGTTGGCAAAGTCACGCTTGGGGTCCCTGGCATCCAGGTGCAGGCCGGTGGGCGTGTCGTCGTCAATGGCCTCGTAGTCCAGCCACAACTTGAGCTTGCCGCTGTTCTGGTACCAGTCGTCGAGGAAATCCTCGCGACTGTCGGCCGGCATCAGGCGCAGGAAGTTCTGCTCGGCGCCGTTGCGGATCAAGTCGAAATACAGGCGGGTCTGGGCCTGGTGCGACACATTGCCGAACACATCGAAGTTCACCGCCAATTGGTAATAGGTGCGTTCCAGCAGCGGGTAGTCGAACAGCCACATCGTCTGTGGCACCTCACCGATCAGGCCCTTGGTCACCGAGGCGCTGTCGAAGTGGCGGAAGATACTCAGCAAGGCATTGTCATTGCCGGCCCACAGGCTCGACCAACTCGGCGGCGGCAAATCGGCGTAACTGTCGCGGCGCAAGGCCTCGTATTCATTGCGTTTGTCGCGGTAGGCCAGCCACAGGCTCAGCACGCTGCCGACGTCATCGTTCTGCCCCGGCATCGCCAGCAGCGGCGTGGCCTGGCCGCGATAACGCGCATCGGTGATGTACAGGTCGTGCTCGGGGTCCTGGAACAGGGCCCAGAAGTTGTCGCGGATCACGTCCGTGGCGATCTGCCCACGGCACACCGGCCCGCGAATGAAGGTGCGTACGAAATACTCGGCGTTATCGAGCATGAACTGGTAGCGCGCCTTGGCCGGGATCGCCTCGAAGGTTTCGAACGGGTTGGCACGACGGCCCGGCCCGTAACCCGGCAAGGCGTCGACCTGCCAGTTGCCGGCGTAGAACAACTCCTTGATGCGCGCCATCTTCGCCGCGCTGAACGGGTACGTGATGTGGGTTTTATGCACGATCACGCCCTGCACTGGCCACAATCGGTAGTACACCTGGGTGCCGGGGTCGTCATTCGGGCGGCGCGTGGCGATCAGGTCGATGGGCTGGCCGCTTGGCGTGCGTGAACGCACCCATTGGAAGAAATGCCCCGGCTCGCCGTTCTCGAAATAGATGTGCGCGAGGAACAGATGTTCGAACAACCAGCGCGCCACCAGGCTTTCGCGGGCGCCCGGTTGGTTGAAGAGGTTTTCCCACTGCTGCACCTGCAGCGCTTCCCTGGCGCTGGGCGCCAGGCCCTGCTCGTCAATCGGCGCGCCGGAGGCCAGCCAGCGTTGCAGGGTCTGGTATTGCTGGTCGGTCAGGCCGGTGACGGCCAGCGGCATGCCTTCCTTGGGATGGGCGCCGGCATAGGCGTTGAACTCGCCAGGCATTGCGCACATGTTCTCGCGGTTCAGGCCCAGCACGATGTCTTCGGGCAACTTGGCATTCGGCTGCAGCGGCGCGTTATGCCCCAGCTCCAGCATGCGCGCCATCAGCGCGGCCTGGCTGCCCTGGGCATCGAGTACCGAATAGAAGCCCTTCTGCTGCCAGGCCTGCTTGCCGAAGGCGTCGTAGAACAATCGGGTCGTCGGCGTGGCCTGGCTGCGTTCGCCGTCATACACCGGCACTTTGGTAGCCCCGCGCGCCGCGCCCTCGGCGCTGCCCAGGTTCAACTGGCAGGCGGAGTCGTAGCAGGCATGGCAGGCCACGCATTTCTCGGTGAAGATCGGTTGGATGTCGCGGGTATAAGAGATCGCCGGAGCGGGACCTTCTGCCGTGGCAGTACTGGCTATCAAGGCCAGGACGGCGCTGACGATAAGACGAAGTGACATGTATCCGGTCCCGATTCAATGCGTGCGCTGAAAAATTGCCGACAAGTCTACCGATGTCGACGCGCCATCAACGTGAGCGATATTCATGCAAAAACCTTGCATGCTCTAAAAGCGCACAGGTTTGCTATGATCCACGCCCTCCGTAATGCCTGAACTAGAGTAGTCCCATGCCCGATCGTAGCGCTCGCCTGCACGCCCTTCACCAAGCCCTCAAGGAACGCATCCTGATCCTCGACGGCGGCATGGGCACGATGATCCAGAGCTATAAGCTCGAAGAGCAGGACTACCGTGGCAAGCGCTTCGCCGATTGGCCAAGCGACGTCAAGGGCAACAACGACCTGCTGGTGATCACCCGTCCGGACGTGATCGGCGGCATCGAAAAAGCCTACCTGGATGCCGGTGCCGACATCCTCGAAACCAACACCTTCAACGCCACGCGCATTTCCATGGCCGACTACGGCATGGAAGAACTGGCCTACGAATTGAACGTGGAAGGCGCACGCCTGGCGCGCAAGATCGCCGACGCCAAGACCCTGGAAAACCCGGCCAAGCCGCGTTTCGTCGCCGGCGTGCTCGGCCCTACCAGCCGCACCTGCTCGCTGTCGCCGGACGTGAACAACCCCGGCTACCGCAACGTGACCTTCGATGAACTGGTGGAGAACTACACCGAGGCCACCAAGGGCCTGATCGAAGGCGGCGCGGACCTGATCCTGATCGAGACCATCTTCGACACCCTCAACGCCAAGGCCGCGATCTTCGCCGTGCAAGGCGTGTTCGAGGAGTTGAATGTCGAGCTGCCGATCATGATCTCCGGCACCATCACCGACGCCTCCGGCCGTACCCTGTCGGGCCAGACCACCGAAGCGTTCTGGAACTCCGTGGCCCATGCCAAGCCGCTGTCCGTCGGCCTCAACTGCGCCTTGGGTGCCAGCGAGCTGCGCCCGTACCTGGAGGAGCTGTCGAACAAGGCCAACACCCATGTGTCCGCGCACCCCAACGCCGGCCTGCCCAACGAATTCGGCGAGTACGACGAACTGCCGTCGCAAACAGCCAAAGTCATCGAGGAATTCGCCCAGAGCGGCTTCCTGAATATCGTCGGCGGCTGCTGCGGCACCACGCCGGGCCATATCGAAGCCATCGCCAAGGCCGTGGCCGGGTATGCGCCGCGCGTGATCCCGGACATTCCCAAGGCCTGCCGCCTGTCGGGCCTGGAGCCGTTCACGATTGATCGCAGCTCGCTGTTCGTCAACGTCGGCGAGCGGACCAACATCACCGGTTCCGCGCGCTTTGCCCGCCTGATCCGTGAAGACAACTACACCGAGGCCCTGGAAGTCGCCCTGCAGCAGGTCGAAGCCGGCGCCCAGGTGATCGACATCAACATGGACGAAGGCATGCTGGATTCGAAGAAGGCCATGGTGACCTTCCTCAATCTGATTGCTGGCGAACCGGACATTTCCCGCGTACCGATCATGATCGACTCCTCGAAGTGGGAAGTCATCGAGGCTGGTCTCAAGTGCATCCAGGGCAAGGGCATCGTCAACTCGATCAGCATGAAGGAAGGCGTCGAGCAGTTCATTCACCATGCCAAGCTGTGCAAGCGCTACGGCGCAGCTGTTGTGGTGATGGCGTTCGACGAAGCCGGCCAGGCCGACACCGAGGCGCGCAAGAAAGAAATCTGCAAACGCTCCTACGACATCCTGGTGAATGAAGTCGGCTTCCCGCCGGAAGACATCATCTTCGACCCGAACATCTTCGCGGTCGCCACCGGTATCGAGGAGCACAACAACTACGCCGTCGACTTCATCAACGCCTGTGCCTATATCCGCGACGAGCTGCCGTACGCGCTGACCTCCGGCGGCGTGTCCAACGTGTCGTTCTCGTTCCGCGGCAACAACCCGGTGCGCGAGGCAATTCACTCGGTGTTCCTGCTGTATGCGATCCGCAACGGCCTGACCATGGGGATCGTCAACGCCGGCCAGTTGGAGATCTACGACCAGATCCCGACCGAGCTGCGCGACGCCGTGGAAGACGTGGTGCTCAACCGCACCCCGGAAGGCACCGATGCCCTCCTCGCCATTGCCGACAAGTACAAGGGTGACGGCAGCGTCAAGGAAGCCGAGACCGAGGAATGGCGTGGCTGGGACGTCAACAAGCGCCTGGAACACGCACTGGTCAAGGGCATCACCACCCACATCGTCGAAGACACCGAGGAATCCCGCCAGTCGTTCGCGCGCCCCATCGAGGTGATCGAAGGTCCGTTGATGTCCGGCATGAACATCGTCGGCGACCTGTTCGGCGCCGGCAAAATGTTCCTGCCCCAGGTGGTCAAGTCCGCACGCGTGATGAAGCAGGCCGTGGCCCACCTGATCCCGTTCATCGAGCTGGAAAAAGGCGACAAGCCGGAAGCCAAGGGCAAGATCCTGATGGCCACGGTGAAGGGCGACGTGCACGACATCGGCAAGAACATCGTCGGCGTGGTACTGGGATGCAACGGCTATGACATTGTCGACCTGGGCGTGATGGTGCCGGCGGAGAAGATCCTGCAGGTGGCCAAGGAGCAGAAGTGCGACATCATCGGGCTCTCGGGGCTGATCACGCCGTCCCTGGACGAGATGGTCCACGTGGCCCGCGAGATGCAGCGCCAGGACTTCTACCTGCCACTGATGATCGGCGGCGCGACCACTTCCAAGGCGCACACGGCGGTGAAGATCGAACCCAAGTACAGCAACGACGCGGTGATCTACGTGACCGACGCCTCGCGCGCGGTGGGCGTGGCCACGCAGCTGCTGTCCAAGGAGCTGAAGGCCGGCTTCGTCGAGAAGACTCGCCTCGAATACATCGACGTGCGCGAGCGCACCTCCAACCGCAGCGCGCGCACCGAACGCCTGAGCTACCCGGCGGCCATCGCCAAGAAGCCGCAGTTCGACTGGGCAACCTACACGCCGGTGAAGCCGACCTTTACCGGCTCCAGGGTGCTGGACAATATCGACCTCAAGGTGCTGGCCGAGTACATCGACTGGACCCCTTTCTTTATCTCCTGGGACCTGGCCGGCAAATTCCCGCGCATCCTCGACGATGAAGTGGTCGGCGAAGCCGCCACCGCGCTGTATGCCGATGCCCAGGAAATGCTCAAGAAACTGATCGACGAAAAGCTCATCAGCGCACGTGCGGTGTTCGGCTTCTGGCCGACCAACCAAGTGCAGGACGATGACCTGGAAGTCTACGGTGATGACGGCCAGCCGATCGCCCGGCTGCACCACCTGCGTCAGCAGATCATCAAGACCGACGGCAAGCCGAACTTCTCCCTGGCCGACTTCGTCGCACCCAAGGACAGCGGCGTGACCGACTACATCGGTGGCTTCATCACCACCGCCGGCATCGGCGCCGAAGAAGTGGCCAAGGCCTACCAGGACGCGGGAGACGACTACAACTCGATCATGGTCAAGGCCCTCGCCGACCGCCTCGCCGAAGCCTGCGCCGAGTGGCTGCACCAGCAGGTGCGTAAAGAGCACTGGGGGTATGCCAAGGACGAGCAACTGGATAACGAGGCGCTGATCAAGGAGCAGTACAGCGGCATCCGCCCTGCACCCGGCTACCCGGCATGCCCGGATCACACCGAGAAAGCCCAGCTGTTCCAACTGCTCGACCCCGAGGCCCGCGAAATGCACGCCGGGCGCAGCGGTGTGTTCCTCACCGAGCACTACGCGATGTTCCCGGCGGCGGCGGTCAGCGGTTGGTACTTCGCCCACCCGCAGGCGCAGTATTTTGCCGTGGGCAAGATCGACAAGGACCAGGTCAGCAGCTACACCGCACGCAAAGGCCAGGACCTGGCCGTGACCGAGCGCTGGTTGGCCCCCAACCTGGGCTACGACAACTGACGCCTGGGGGATTGTCTATGCTGTCCCTCACACACCTTGTGTCGAGGGATGTATGGACGATCCAGCCAACAACAAGCCGCCAACCTTCTGGCAGATGCTCCACAGCGTGATGGCGGCCGCCTTTGGCGTGCAGAGCGGCAAGAACCGCGCCCGCGACTTCACCCACGGCAAGCCCAGCCACTTTGTGATCCTGGGCATTCTGTTCACGGCGGTGTTTGCGCTGACGCTGTTTGGCATCGTGCAACTGGTGCTGCACGTGGCTGGCGTGTAAACCCCACCTGTCTGTCAGAGCTGGCAAGCCAGCTCTCACAGGGGTCCGTATCTATTACTACTGGTGGCTGACCCAGAACACGGCAGTGCCAACCACCAGGATTATCAAGAACAGAATGGCCCAGGCGTCCACGGTACTGTCGGGTTTACGGGCTTTTGTCGAATTGCTCATCGCATCGCCTCTTGTCGGTTTTATAGGTGATCACGTTCAGACACGATCACAGTAAAGTCGACGATTGCCCGCATGACAAATGTGGGTATCGCGATAACCGTTCTCATTAGTCATTTTGGTTATTTGCATATACTCAAACATCACTTTTGCGCATAAACGCAAACTGGTATCGTGCGCCGGCTCCGTTGGGAGTGCGCGGCCGTGCGCGCAGATTTGCCGAGAACAGGACCTATATGTACGTATACGACGAATACGATCAGCGCATCATCGAGGACCGCGTCAAGCAGTTCCGTGATCAGACCCGACGCTACCTAGCAGGTGAACTGAGCGAAGAAGAGTTCCGCCCTCTGCGCCTGCAAAATGGCCTTTATGTTCAGCGCTTTGCGCCGATGTTGCGAGTTGCCGTGCCCTACGGCCAGTTGACCTCGCGCCAGATGCGCATGATGGCCAAGATTGCCCGCGACTTCGACAAAGGCTATGCCCACATCAGTACCCGCCAGAACGTGCAGTTCAACTGGCCGGCGCTGGAAGATGTGCCGGACATCCTGGCCGAACTGGCGACCGTGCAGATGCACGCCATTCAGACCAGCGGTAACTGCCTGCGCAACGTGACCACCGACCAGTTTGCCGGCGTTGCCGCCGACGAACTGATCGACCCACGCCCCTGGTGTGAAATCGTCCGCCAATGGACGACGTTCCACCCAGAATTCGCCTACCTGCCGCGCAAGTTCAAGATCGCCATCAATGGCTCGGCTTCGGACCGTGCGGCCATCGAAGTCCACGACATCGGCCTGGAGCCGGTGTACAACGCCGCCGGCGAGCTGGGCTTCCGCGTACTGGTGGGCGGTGGCCTCGGCCGGACCCCGGTGGTCGGTGCGTTCATCAACGAATTCCTGCCGTGGCAGGACCTGTTGAGCTACCTCGACGCGATCCTGCGGGTCTACAACCGCTATGGCCGTCGTGACAACAAGTACAAGGCCCGGATCAAGATCCTGGTCAAGGCGCTGACCCCTGAGGTATTCGCCCAGAAAGTCGACGCCGAGATGGAACACCTGCGCGGCGGCCAGACCACCCTGACCGAAGCCGAAGTACACCGTGTGGCCAAGCACTTCGTCGACCCCGAGTACAAGGCCCTGAGCAATCAGGACGCCGAGCTCGCCGCGCTCGACCAGCAGCACCCAGGCTTTGCCCGCTGGCGCACCCGCAACACCCTGGCGCACAAACGTCCTGGCTATGTGGCCGTGACCCTGTCGCTGAAACCGACCGGCGTTGCCCCGGGCGATATCACCGACAAACAGCTGGACGCCGTCGCCGACCTGGCCGACCGCTACAGCTTCGGTCAACTGCGCACTTCCCACGAGCAGAACATCATTCTCGCGGACGTTGAACAGAGCCAACTGTTCACCCTGTGGGGCGAGCTGCGCGAAGGCGGTTTCGCCACGCCGAACATCGGCCTGTTGACCGACATCATCTGCTGCCCGGGCGGCGACTTCTGCTCCCTGGCCAACGCCAAGTCGATCCCGATCGCCGAATCGATCCAGCGCCGCTTCGACGACCTGGACTACCTGTTCGACATCGGCGAGCTGGACTTGAACATCTCCGGTTGCATGAACGCCTGTGGTCACCACCACGTCGGCCACATCGGCATCCTGGGCGTGGACAAGAAAGGCGAAGAATTCTACCAAGTGTCCCTGGGTGGCAGCGCCAGCCGCGATGCGAGCCTGGGCAAGATCCTCGGCCCGTCCTTCGCCCAGGAAGCCATGCCCGAGGTGATCGGCAAGCTGATCGACGTGTACATCGAACAGCGCACCGAAGATGAGCGTTTCATCGACACCTACCAGCGCATCGGCATTGACCTGTTCAAGGAGCGCGTCTATGCAGCGAATCATTAAGAACAACGAAGTCGTCGACGAAACCTGGCACCTGCTGCCCAAGGACGCGAGCTTCGATGGCATTTCCAACTGCGACGACCTGATCGTGCCGCTGGCCCTGTGGCGCGAACACGGTCACGCCCTCAAGGCCCGCGACGGCGGCCTGGGTGTGTGGCTGGACGCCGATGAAGAGGCCGAGGAAATCGGCGAAGACGTGGCGCACTTCCAGGTTATCGCCCTGAACTTCCCGGCCTTCACCGATGGCCGCAACTACTCCAATGCCCGCCTGTTGCGTGACCGCTACGGTTACAAGGGCGAGCTGCGGGCGATTGGCGACGTGCTGCGCGACCAGCTGTTCTACCTGCACCGCTGCGGCTTCGATGCCTTCGCCTTGCGCGCCGACAAAGACCCGTACGAAGCACTGGAAAGCCTCAAGGATTTCTCGGTGACGTACCAGGCTGCAACGGATGAACCGCTGCCGCTGTTCCGTCGCCGCTGAGTCTGCACAAATGAAAAAGCCCTGGCATGCCAGGGCTTTTTTATGAGTTGAGTTTGATCGACGCCAGCACCTGCTTCTGCCCCATCGAACACGGCACACCTTCGGGTTGCGCGCGTACTGCGTCGATCACCCCGAGTAACTGCGCCTTGCTGTGCGCCAGTTGTGCCTGCATCGCTTCAATCTGCTCGACCTTGCGTTCGAGCGCCTCGATCAGCTCGTCGCGCTTGTGCTCGCCGGGGGCGGGCATCAGCGCCTTGAGTTCCTGCAAGGTGAAACCGGCCTGCTGCGCGCTCTGGATCAAGCGCAGCGTCTGCAAGGCCTCCGGTGCATAGCGGCGATAGCCATTGGCCTGGCGCCCCACCTGGCTGATCAGCCCTTCGGCTTCATAGAAACGGATACGCGACGCCGCCAGCCCGCTCTGTTTGGCCAACTCACCAATATTCATCGACACTGCCTGCTTGACATTAAAGTTAACTTTAAGCTTAGCCTGAGGCCTCCCCTGCTCAGGAGTCAACCCATGTCACCCTTTGAACCCTTGCAACTGCCCAACGGCCAAGTCATCGCCAACCGTATCGCCAAGGCCGCGATGGAAGAGAATATGGCGGATGCCCAACAGGCGCCCTCCCGCGAATTGAAGCAGTTGTACAAGACCTGGGCGGACGGCGAGCCCGGCCTGCTGCTGACCGGCAACGTGATGATCGACCGCCGCGCCATGACCGGCCCCGGCGGCGTTGCCCTCGAAGACGAACAGCACCTGCACAGCTTTCGCGAATGGGCCGATGTGGCCCGCGCCAAGGGCGTGCATTTCTGGGTGCAGCTCAGCCATCCGGGCCGCCAGACCATGGCCAACCTGGGCCAGCAGGCAATAGCGCCTTCCGCCGTCGCCCTTGACCTGGGCGGCTTTTCGAAGATGTTCGCCAAACCCAGGGCCATGACCGAAGACGACATCCAGGACGTGATCAAGCGCTTCGCCACCAGCGCCCGCCTGGCTGAAAAAGCCGGCTTTACCGGGGTACAGATTCACGGTGCGCATGGCTACCTGATCAGCCAGTTTCTGTCGCCGCTGAGCAATCGGCGCACCGACCGTTGGGGCGGTTCGCTGGAGAACCGTGCGCGCCTTCTGTTGGAGGTGATCCACGCAGTGCGCGCCAACGTCAGCCCGTCATTTTGCGTGGCGGTCAAACTCAATTCGGCGGACTTCCAGCGCGGCGGCTTCGACGAGGCCGACGCACGCGCCGTGATCGAGATGATCAACCCGCTGCCCATCGACCTGCTCGAGCTGTCCGGCGGCAGCTATGAAGCACCGGCCATGCAGGGCGAAGCACGCGACGGCCGCACCCTGGCGCGTGAAGCCTACTTCCTGGCGTTCGCCAGCGAAGTGGCCGCCATCGCCACGATGCCGGTGATGGTCACCGGTGGCATCCGCCGCCTGCCCATCGTGCAACAAGTGCTCGACAGCGGCATCGCCATGGCCGGCATCGCCACCGCGCTGACCCTGGAACCGCAACTGATCAAGCACTGGCGCGAAGGTCGCGACGTCAACCCGCAACTGCAACCTATCGACTGGAAACGCAAACCCCTGGCCGCCCTCGCCATCCTCGCCGTGGTGCGCTACCAGATGCGCCGCCTGAGCCGTGGGCACCGGCCCAATCCCAAGGTGATCGCATGGACGGCGCTGGTCCGCGACCAGTGGTTTATCGCGCGGCGCACCCGGCAATACCGTGCGGCCATGACGCAATCTTCACATTAAGCGCGGAGCATTCGCCGTGATCGAACTGTCCCCTATTGATCAGCAATTTTTAACCTCACTGACGATTGGAGTTCTTCATGGCGAAAATCAACCTGGCCCAGCAATTGGCGACCACCCTTGAACAGGCGGGCATCAAGCGCATCTGGGGCCTGACCGGCGACAGCCTCAATGGCCTCACCGACGCCCTGCGCACCATGGACAGCATCGAGTGGATGCACGTGCGCCACGAAGAAGTGGCCGCCTTCGCCGCCGGTGCCGAGGCCGCCGCCACCGGTGAACTGACCGTGTGCGCCGGCAGCTGTGGGCCGGGCAACCTGCACTTGATCAATGGCCTGTTCGACTGCCATCGCAACCATGTGCCGGTACTGGCGATTGCGGCGCAGATCCCTTCGTCCGAGATCGGCCTGAACTACTTCCAGGAAACCCATCCCCAGGAGTTGTTCAAGGAGTGCAGCCACTTCATCGAGCTGGTCACCAACCCCGAGCAGATGCCGCACGTGCTGCACCGCGCCATGCGCTCGGCGATCCTCAATCGCGGCGTGGCGGTGGTGGTGATTCCGGGGGATGTGTCGCTGCTGGAGGTCGAAGACAAACTCAAGCCCTGGCCGGCCCTGCACGCACCGCGCACCCTGCCGGCGGAACAGGACCTGCAGCGCCTGACCGAAATCCTCGAGAGCAGCGAGAAGGTCACCCTGCTGTGCGGCAGTGGCTGCGCCGGTGCCCACGATCAGGTGGTCGCCCTGGCCGACGCCCTGGGTGCCCCAGTGGTGCATGCCCTGCGCGGCAAGGAGCACGTGGAATGGGACAACCCGTTCGACGTGGGCATGACCGGCCTGATCGGCTTCAGCTCCGGTTACCACGCCATGCTCGACTGCGACACGCTGATCATGCTCGGCACCGACTTCCCGTATCGCCAGTTCTACCCGACTGACGCGAAGATCATCCAGGTCGACCGCAACCCGCAGGCGCTGGGCCGTCGTGCCACGCTGGACCTGGGCATCGCCGCCGACGTCAGCGAGACCCTCGACGCGCTGTTGCCACGCCTGACCCGCAAGACCGATCGCAGCTTCCTCGAGACCTCCCTGAAGCACTACGAGAAAGCCCGCCAGGGGCTGGATGACCTCGCGCAACCGTCGAAGGCCAATCGACCGATTCACCCGCAGTACGTCGCGCGCCTGCTCAGTGAGTTGGCCGATGACGATGCCATCTTCACCGCCGACGTCGGCTCGCCGACCGTGTGGGCCGCGCGCTACTTGAAGATGAATGGCCGGCGCCGGCTGATCGGCTCGTTCAACCATGGTTCCATGGCCAATGCCATGCCCCAGGCCATCGGTGCCCAGGCGGCATTCCCCGGGCGGCAAGTGATTTCGATGTCGGGTGACGGCGGCTTTGCCATGTTGATGGGGGATTTCATCTCGTTGGCACAGCTGCAGTTGCCGGTCAAAGTCATCGTGTTCGATAACTCATCCCTGGGCTTTGTCGCCATGGAAATGAAGGCCGCCGGCTACCTGGATGCCGGCACCGAGTTGAAAAACCCGGACTTCGCGGCGATGTCCAACGCCATGGGCATCCTCGGCATTCGCGTGGAGCAATCCGAAGACCTGGAACCGGCCCTGCGTCGCGCCCTGGCCCATGATGGCCCGGTGCTGGTGGATGTGGTCACCGCGACCCAGGAACTGGTGATGCCGCCCACCATCAAGCTGGAGCAGGCCAAGGGGTTCAGCCTGTATATGCTCAAGGCGGTGATGAGCGGGCGCGGCGATGAAGTGATCGAACTGGCGCGCACCAACTGGCTGCGATAAAGCCGGCTGGGCGGGGAGCGGGCGTGCCCACTCCCCCGTTTGGCTCGGCTTATCGGCTCAGGCTGTCTGTTTTTCTACCCACTGGCCGTAGGCATCAATAAAGGCCTGCAGGAACGGCTTGGTCTTGTCCGAGACCTTGCCGGACTCATCGAACACGCTGCCCGCGCCACCCAGGTAGGCCTCCGGTTGCTGCATGCACGGCACATTGAGGAACACCAGCGACTGACGCAGGTGGTGGTTGGCGCCAAACCCACCAATCGCACCCGGCGACACGCTGATGATGGCGCCCGGCTTGCCGCTCCAGGCACTTTGGCCGTATGGGCGCGAACCCACGTCAATCGCATTCTTCAACGGGGCGGGCACGGAGCGGTTGTACTCCGGGGTCACAAACAGCACCGCGTCGGATGAGCGTACTTGCTGACGGAAAGTACTGTACGCTGCCGGCGGCGCAGCACCGTCGATGTCTTCGTTGTAGAGCGGCAAATCGCCAATTTCCACAATGTTCAACTTCAGGTTGGCAGGGGCCAGTTCGGCCAATGCCAGGGCGACCTTGCGGTTGATCGAGTCTTTTCTCAAGCTGCCAACCAGGACGGCAATCGTGTAGACCTTGCTCATTGGGGTTTCCCGACGTCTGACTAAAGGAGCTTGTAGTTATAGAGTCTTCGCGGCGCGTTCACCAGAAGGTTTTGATAATCCTCCAGGCGTTTGTCTCGCAGCCCAATGCGTAGGAAGTGTCTGAAAAGGTCAGCGAATAGTATTTTTTTTCCATAGGTAAACTACCCCGCTCTATGACGGTCTACACCACCGCAAATCGAGTGTTTATCTCCAGAGGTTCTAAACAGATGGCAGCAGTACTAGTCGGACAGTTTCATGCCAGAGACGCAGAAGGACGTGTGTACTCGGTGCATGAGTTCCAGGAATCCAACCCGGCGCAAGGCGACCTGGCTGGCTCGGCACCCACCACCACCTACAAGCTGGCCATTGGCGACCGTGTAGAAAAACTGGAAGGCGATGAGTTCAAGCTGATCCAGTCGGGGACCATCATCGTGCGCGAATCGCAGACCACCCTCGCTTCATAAGCCTGATCCCCCGAACGTACCCGCTCAGTCCCGGCCATTGACGGCATTGACTGGGCCGGGCGATCACGGCCGACGGATCTCGGTGATTTCCAGCCCCGGCTCCCCGTCGACTTGCTTGAGCGTCACCATCAACCTCCCCCGCTCGCCCTCCACCGCATACATCAGGCGCGTGTAGCCCGGCGAGTTGTACGCGGGATATGCCACCACCTGCCTGACCAGCGTCATGTCCAGCACCGTACCCACCTGCGCGCCCACCTGTTCCTCGGCACGGATAAACGCCTCCAGGGCAAGGTTTTGCGGGGTGATTTCGTCATGATTGCTGAAGAGATAAGCGGCCACGCACCCTACGGTCACCAGGACCAGCAGTGGCTTGGCCGTTACCCCGAGGAATATCGAGGGCAAACGCATATGAGACCAGACCTGTTTTTGTTGTGTGTGCCGGTCACCGGCTTTGGTCGTTGTCGATCAGACGAGCCATTCTAATCAGGTCGATGGGTAATGCCAGATGATTTACTGGTCGCCGTAGGTAATATCCTTGTTCTCACCCACGCCCCCCAGTGTGCGGTCCTTGCCGAACGAAAACAGATCGAACGGCGTTCGCGTTTGGGTGGGCGGGAAGTGGTACTGATAGGCAACGCCCCAGGGATCGCTCAGCAGGTCTTCGTCGACATAGGGCCCCTTCCATTTCGTCTCGCCCGCCGGCTGCGTGGCCAGGGCCTCAAGGCCCTCGCTGTCAGTCGGGTAGCGGCCGGTGTCCTGGTGGAACCGCTCGACGGCCTCACCGAGCGTGGCCACCTGGGTCTTGGCCGTGGAAATTTCCGTCAGCGCCACATCGCCAAACAATCGCGGGCCCACGGCGAGTGCGAGCAAGCCAATGATGACGAGTGCCACCAACACCGCCCACCGGGTAAAGCCGTGTTGGCGCTGATGGGTGTTGACCCTGGTACTTCCCGGCATGGTAAGGCTCTCCGTCATCGCGCGATTGAACACTCTTTATACAGCCTGCTGGTTGCAGTTGCGTGCATGATTAACGGTAGTCGACGCCAATCAACGCCCCAGCTCTTTTTTGCCCACCCATTGAATCCCCGTCCTCCTGACCCTAGACTCCGGCCATGCGTTTACGTCATATCGAAGTGATTCAGGCCATCTTGCAGACCGGACACCTCGGCACGGCCGCCGAATGGTTGCAACTGCCTGTGGGCGATGTAGAGGCGACGCTCAAGGATGCCGAGCAGCAAGTGGGTTTCATGTTGTTCGCCAGCGTGCGTGGGCGCTTGCAGGCGACCCGCGAGACCCTGGAGCTGCAGGTCGAAATGGCCCACCTGCAGGAAGCGCTGGAACCGGTGCAACGCCTGGCCAGCCGTTTGAAACACCATCACGCTCCGACCTTGCGCGCCCTCTGCACCCCGCCGCTGGCCAACCAATTGTTGCCACACAGCATTGCAGTGCTGCGCCGACGCTTCCAGGACACACCGTGCAACCTCTCCAGCCAGCCGACGCGGGACATCGTCCGGAGCCTGTTGCTGCATGAAGCCGACGTCGGCTTGAGCCTGCATGACCCGCAGCACCCGCAAATCCACTGCAGCGTGCTGGCCCAAGGCAAGCTGCAACTGCTGGCGCCCCATGGCTGGCTCAAGCCCAAGCAAAAGTACATCGCGCTGCAGGACCTGGCCGGCCAATCGATGATCGGGCTCGAAGGACAAGACCCGCTCAGCCGTCTGCTGGACGCCAAGCTGCAAGCCTTGCGCCCACTGCCGGTGGTGCAGACGCGGGTACAGACTTACCAGATGATGCGCAGCATGGTGGAGGCCGGCGAAGGCCTGGCGATTGTCGACCCCTTCACCGCGTTCGGTGCGCGCGAGGCCGGGCTGGATGCCTGCCCGGTGTCGCCGCCGATCATGGTCAGCCTGTATGCGCTGACCCTCAAGGAGGGCGTGGCCTCGCCGGCCCTGAATGCGTTGCTGGAGATCGTCACGCAAAAGGCCGAGGGCCTGCTCGCCAGCGACACCAAACCCCTCGCCCCTACACCTTGAACAACCGATACCAGAAAATCGCCACTTCGCGGGTCTGCGGATCAATGCCGCGATAGCGCAGGTGGTCGATCCCGCCCATCACATAGCCGCAACGCTCATACAAACGGCAGGCGCCCAGGTTGTTGTTCTGGGTTTCGAGCATCATGCCCGGCAGGTTTTTCTTGCGGCTCCAGAACTGCGCCACATCCAGCAACGCCTTGGCCACCCCATGGCGTCGCGCGGGCAACGCCACCGCCAACTCGTCCACGTGGGCAAAGCCGTTCCAGTTGGTACTGATCACGATATGCCCGACCGCCCGATCATCCAGGTAGGCCATGAAGATCGCACTGTCCGGCGCATCGCGAAAACTGGCGAATTCCTCCGGGTCGATGCCATAGCACTTGCGGTACGGCACGATGCGCTCCACGGGCCATTGATCGACCCGCTTGCCCATCTGCGGCTCACCGTAGGCAACGACCTCGAAGCTGAAGTCATTGCCCCACACGTAGGCGTCAAAGCCTTCGTCGGCGACCCGTACACTGAGCCCCGGATACTTCGGGTTCATTACAGCTTGCATAAACATTCTTAACCCTTGATGCAATCGACGGTGTAACAACGACCACTGCCGTCGTCTTCGTGTTGCAATCCATGAACATCGGCGACAAAACCGGGAAAACTGCTATCGAACGTCCGGGCAAAGGCCAGGTAGTCAATGATCGATCGCGTCGACTCGGTAAAGCGCTCGCCCGGCATGATCAGCGGGATGCCGGGCGGATAAGGCACCAGCATCACCGCGGCTATGCGCCCTGGCAACGCATCGATAGACACCGCTTCCACCTCGCCCCTGACCAGTTGGTCGTAGGCGTGCGCCGGTTTCATCGCGATTTCCGGCAAAACCGTGTACATCCGTTTGAGGTGCTTGGCGGTCGCGTTGCTACGGTAACAGCTATGCAACTGATCGCACAGGTCACGCAGGCCGAGGCCCTGATAGCGCAACGGGCCCTGTGCGAACACCGATGGCAAACAACTGGCCAGGCTGGCATTGGCGTCGTAGTTGCGCTTGAACTCCAGCAACTCGGTGAGCAAGGTACTCCATTTACCCTTGGTGATGCCCATCGAAAACAGCACCAGGAAGGAATACAACCCGGTCTTTTCCACCACCAGCCCACGTTCCCAGAGGAATTTACTGACCACCGCCGCAGGAATGCCGCAGTCGCTCAGGGCGCCACCGGCGTTGAGTCCCGGCATCACCAGGGTGACTTTGATCGGGTCCAGCAGCACGTAGTCCTCAGCCACATCGCCGAAGCCGTGCCAATCATCCTGCGGCTGCAACAGCCAATCCGCCGTCGCCACGCGGTCGATACCGGCCACCGAGGGCGGTTGCCAGATGGAAAACCACCAGTCCTCAGCGGCAATGTGCTGGCGCAGATTGGCCAGCGCGCGACGAAAGCTCAGGGCCTCGTCGAACATTTCCTGCAGCAGCGAACGCCCGGCGGGGCCTTCCATCATCGCCGAGGCCACGTCCAGCGAGGCGATGATGCTGTACTGCGGCGAGGTGGAAATATGCATCATGAACGCTTCATTGAACCGATCACGGTCCAGCTGGCGGGCGCCGCCGTCCTGCACATGGATCATCGAAGCCTGGCTGAACGCCGCCAACAGCTTGTGCGTTGAGTGGGTGGTGAACACCAGCGGGCTGTCCGGGGTCCGCGAAGTGCCCATGCCATAGCGGCCGGCGAAGAACTCGTGGAAGGCGGCGTAGGCGTACCAGGCCTCGTCAAAGTGCAGCACCTCGACACTGTTGCCCAATTGCTGCTTGATCAGCTCGGCGTTGTAGCATAGCCCGTCATAGGTGGAGTTGGTCACCACCGCCAGCTTGACCTTCGCCGGTCGACCACGGGCCAGCGGGCTGGCCTCGATCTTGGCACGGATCGATTCCGGGCTGAATTCACTCAGGGGGATCGGGCCGATGATCCCCAGTTCGTTGCGTTCCGGGCACAGGTACAGCGGGATGGCACCGGTCATGATGATCGAATGCAACACCGACTTGTGGCAATTGCGGTCCACCAGCACCAGGTCGTCGCGCCCGACCATGGAGTGCCAGACGATCTTGTTGGCGGTCGACGTGCCGTTGATCACGAAGAACGTGTGATCGGCGCCAAAGTTGCGCGCGGCGCGGGCTTCGGCTTCGGCCAGCGGCCCGGTGTGATCGAGCAGCGAGCCCAGTTCGGGCACCGAGACCGACAAGTCCGAGCGCAGGGTGTTCTCGCCAAAGAACTGATGAAACGCCTGCCCCACCGGGCTCTTGCGATAAGCCACGCCGCCGCCATGGCCGGGGGTGTGCCAGGAATAATTGGAGTCGGCGGTGTGCTGCACCAGCGCCTTGAAAAACGGCGGCAACAGGCCGTCCAGGTAAGTGCGAGCCGCACGCGCCACTTGACGGGCGAGAAACGGCACGGTGTCTTCGAACAGGTAAAGAATGCCACGCAGTTGGTTGAGTTCGCTCATGGCATCGGCCGGTGCGTTCTCCAGGGTGACTTGCTCGCCCAGGGCAAAGATCGGCAGGTTCGGCGCCCGCACCCGCGCGAGGCGGATCAGCTCGACCATGTTCTGCAGCAGGTGGGTGTTTTCGCCGGCGCCTTCAGCGGCAATCAGCATGCACGCCAGGCCGTGATGGGTAGAGGCCACCAGCCGGCCTTCGGCGTAGTCCACCGCGGAAAAGATACTGAAGCCCTCTTGCTCCAACTCCCCGGCGATGCCTCGAACCCGATCACCGGCAACGGTGTCGGCCTTGATGTCACGGTGCACGATCAGCACTGGGAACTTCAGGTCTTTGTACATGGGTGCGGGCAGTCCTGAGGGCTATGCACTCAGGGTAGAAGCTTGCGGGCGTTGGCGCGAATGAAGATTTTGAAAGCGATGCACATCAGCTGCAGGCGCCGGCTTGCCGCCGATAGCGTCGAGCCAGCCGCGTTATCCATGGCTGATACATCGCTATCGCCGGCAAGCCGGTTCCCACAGGGGGACCGGTTATTGCTGGGTCAGTTGAGTCCACAACGCCGGCGCGCCCGCCGACTTGGCAATCGCTTCCAGGCGCGCGGCATGCTCGGCCAGGTCTTGCTCGCTGGCGCGGATGATCGTGGTGGGCTTGCGGTCCGCCGGCAGGCGACGGATCTCCGAAGGCCGGTTGCCCGAGCCTTCCGCCGAACCGCTGCCATCGGACGCGTTCCCTGCCAGGGACAGGCTGGTTTGCCCGCCCGTCATGGTCAGGTAAACGTCGGCGAGAATCTCGGAGTCGAGCAAGGCGCCGTGGAGTTCACGGCCGGAGTTGTCGACGCCATAACGCTTGCACAACGCATCGAGGCTGTTGCGCTGGCCGGGGTGACGCTCGCGGGCCATCATCAAGGTGTCGAGGATCGAGCAGTGCTGGGAAATGTCCGCGCGATCCGTCTGCCCCATCAGGGCAAATTCATTATTGATGAAGCCGACGTCGAACGCCGCGTTATGGATGATCAGTTGGGCGCCGTTGATGAATTCGAAGAACTCGTCCGCCACTTCGGCGAATCGCGGCTTGCCCTTGAGGAACTCGTCGGTGATGCCGTGGACGCCGATCGCGCCTTCGTCACTGTCGCGATCCGGTTGCAGGTAGACGTGGAAGTGGCGACCGGTAAGGCGGCGACCCATCAGTTCGACACAGCCGATTTCAATGATCCGGTGGCCGTCGGTCACCGGCATGCCGGTGGTTTCGGTATCGAGTACAACAGATCGGATGGCCATCAGGGTTCAGCTCTCAACGGTGTGGTGTGAATCAAAGGGCGCGATGTTAACACGTCAGCAGGCTTCAACTCTGCTTGTAGCCGCGCACTTCATCCACGCCCCGGTTGGCCAGTTGGTCGGCGCGCTCGTTGCCCGGATGGCCGATGTGACCGCGCACCCATTTCCAGGTGATGTCATGGCGATTGCATTGCTCATCGAGCAGTTGCCACAGGTCGGCATTCTTCACCGGTTCCTTGGCCGCGGTTTTCCAGCCACGCTTCTTCCAGTTGACCATCCACTCGTTGATGCCCTTCATCACGTATTGCGAGTCGGTCACCAGCAGCACGTTGCAGCGGCGCTTGAGTTCTTCGAGGCCGCGAATCGCGCCCATCAGTTCCATGCGGTTGTTGGTGGTGTTGGCTTCGCCGCCCCACAACTCCTTCTCCACGCCCTTGCACACCAGCAACGCGCCCCAGCCGCCAGGGCCGGGGTTGCCCTTGCAGGCACCATCAGTGAAGAGTTCTACGCTATCGGTCATCGGTTGCTCGGTCTGAAATCAAAAAAGTTTTACGGTTCGCTTTGCTTGCGGTTGACCTTGGCCATCGGCATCGGCACCAGCTTGCCCATGGACTGGCGTGGTACCTGGCGCACGGGACGCAGCCCGACCACGATCTTGCGCGCCACCAATAAATAGAAGCCGCCGCCAGACAACTGCCAGGCACCCGCGCGGCGTTCCCAGCCGGCCAGGCGGCCTTGCCACTTGGCTGACGCAAGCGGCGGACGATAGCACCCGAAGCGGCGTTTCTCCAGCGCGAAGCCCAGCAGGTTCAGCCAGTCGCCGACCCGCGACGGCGAGATGCAGCGTGCCTGGCGCAAGCCGTCATGGGCGAACACATGGCGCAGGCCCCAACTGCTCCAGGGGTTGATGCCGACAATCAGCAAATGGCCACCAGGGCGCACACTGCTCGCTGCTTCGCGCAACAAACCGTGGGGCGACAGGCAGAAATCCAGGCCGTGCTGCAACACCACCACATCGGCGGCGTGCTCGCTCAACGGCCAGGCCTGCTCTTCGCAGACGATCTCCACCCCGGGCAACGGCGCCCCCAGGCGCACGTTGCGTTGCACCTGCGGCGCGGCAGGCGGTGTCTGGGCCGACGGGCCGTAGTGCACCAGGTAGCCGCCAAAGAACCGGCCCAACTCGTCTTCGAGCATGCGCCGCTCTTCATCCAGCAGAAATTGCCCGATCGGCCCGGACAGCCATTCGCGGGCGGCGCTGATCAGTGCCAGCCACTCAGGATCGGCCTGGGCGAACGCTTTATCAGTCATTGCATTCTCCAACTCGCCTAGACGTTCTAAGATGCACCAATGTGTTCAGCTTGGCGAATCGAAGAATGATACAGATCAGTGCCCTGCCCGCCTTCACCGATAACTACATCTGGGTGTTACAAGACCCCGAGACCAACCGCTGCGCCGTGGTCGACCCCGGCGATGCCGCGCCCGTGCTGGCCTGGCTCAAGCAGAACCCGGACTGGACCCTCAGCGACATCCTGGTCACCCACCATCACCATGATCATGTCGGCGGTGTCGAACAACTCAAAAGCGCGACGGGTGCCAAGGTCTACGGCCCGGCGAACGAAAACATCCCGGCGCGGGATGTCGCCCTGCAGGATAACGACCGTATCAGCGTGCTCGGCTGGGATTTCGACGTGTACGCCGTGCCCGGCCACACCCTGGGCCATATCGCCTTTTATCACCAGGGCGTGCTGCTGTGTGGCGACACCCTGTTCGCCGCCGGTTGCGGGCGCCTGTTCGAAGGTACGCCGGAGCAGATGCACACTTCGCTGCAACGCCTGGCCGCCCTGCCCGCCGACACGCGGGTGTATTGCACCCACGAATACACACAAAGCAACCTCAAGTTCGCCCAGGCGGTGGAACCGGACAACGTCGATATCGCCAAACGCGTGGAAAACGTCCGCCAACTGCGTGACCGCGGCGAGATGACGCTGCCGTCCAACCTGGCCCTGGAGAAACTCACCAACCCCTTTTTGCGTACCGCTGAAACATCCGTTAAACAAAAAGCGGACGAACGGAATGGCCGCGACAACCGCACTGGGGCCGAGGTGTTTGCTAGCTTGAGGGCTTGGAAAGATAAGTTCTAACGGGATGCAATCTGATACGCAATTTCTGAATGGTTGACCGGAACCAAAGTGCTTTCTAGAATCGCCCGACATTTTTGCCCGGAACTTACTTCCAGCCAATGTCGTCATCTATTCGTAAATCCAACCATTCAGACGCATTGACCCGCCTGGCTCAAGCCGTGGCGGTGGCCGTGTCCGCGACTCTGGCGGGCTGCCAATCGACAAATTTCGCTGCACAATCCACCGTGCAACCCAAACCCAATCTTGCCGCCAAGATCAAGCAAAAACCTATTTGGCTTTCAGAGAAGCCCAGCCCCGAAGTGCCCCAGGATGTCTGGGAACGCATGCGCCGGGGCTTTCAATTGCAGGACGGACTGGGCGTCAACCCACGCATCGAGCAACAGCGCCTGTGGTTCGCCAGCAACCCGTCCTTCCTGGAGAACGCCGGTGAACGCGGCAGTCTCTACATTCATTACATCGTCGAACGCCTTGAAGAGCGCAACATGCCCCTGGAGCTGGCGCTGCTGCCAGTGATCGAAAGTGCCTACAACCCAATGGCCTATTCGCGCAGCGATGCGGTCGGCCTGTGGCAGTTCATCCCCTCCACCGGTCGCTACTTCAACCTGCGCCAGACCCGCGCCTATGATGGCCGCCGCGATATCACCGCCTCCACCACCGCCGCCCTGGACTATCTGACCCGCCTGCACGATATGTTCAATGGTGACTGGCTGCTGGCGCTGGCCGCCTATAACGCCGGCGAAGGCACGGTCAGCCGGGCCATCGAGCGCAACGAGAAGCTCGGCCTGCCCACCGACTACTGGAACCTGCCCCTGCCCCAGGAAACCAAGGACTACGTGCCCAAGTTCCTGGCGCTGTCCCAGGTGGTACTGGCCCCGGAGGCCTACGGCGTCAACCTGAACCCGATCGCCAACACGCCGTATTTCGAAGTGGTGGAAGTCAAGCAGAGCATGGACCTGTCCCGGGTCGCCGCGCTGGCCGAGATCGACGAAGACGAACTGTTCCAGCTCAACCCGGCACTCAAGCAGCGCACCACCCTGGATGGCCCGCAGCATCTGTTGGTGCCAAGTTCCAAGGCGCAACTGCTCACCAGCAGCCTTTCGGCGATGAAGCCCGAGGAATTGCTGGCGCTGCGTCCGAAGAAGCCGGTGTTCGACGAAGTTGAAACGGCACGGGTGGCCGGGCGTACCCGCAGCTACAAGGTGCGCAGTGGCGACAACCTCACGCTGATCGCCAAGGCGAACAAGGTCGATGTGCATGATCTGCAGCGCTGGAACAAGCTCAACGGCCAGGCGCTCAAGGTCGGCCAGACCCTGGTGATGCAGGACACGCGCAAGCTGGTGGCCAAGGCTGACAGCAAGAAGCCGGTGCAATACAAGGTCAAGAAAGGCGATTCGCTGTATATCGTCGCCAAACGTTTCAACGTCGAGATGCAACATCTCAAGCGCTGGAACCCGCGCACTGGCCAGGCGTTGAAGCCGGGGCAGATGCTGGTGGTTTCCGGCCCTCGGTAACCGGCTCACGAGCGGGCGCAGTTGGGAGCTGGCTTGCCGAGGCTGCGAAGGCGGCGGCATTGCTGGCATCCTCTTCGCCTGAGATACCGCTTTCGCAGCCTCGCTGAAGCTCGACAACTCCCACAGGGGATTGCGGTGTCGCCGTTATTTCAATCCCCTGTGGGATCGCAATATCCGAAGCGACGCGGCCCAAGTGTGGGAGCTGGCTTGCCCTGGTGAGGCTGCGAAGGCGGCGGCATTGCTGGCGTTTTCTTCGCCTGAGACAGCGCTTTCGCAGCCTCGCTGAAGCTCGACAACTCCCACAGGGGATTGCAGTGGCGCCGTTATTTCAATCCCCTGTGGGATCGCAATATCCAAAGCGACGCAGCCCAAGTGTGGGAGCTGGCTTGCCCTGGTGAGGCTGCGAAAGCGGCGGCATTGCTGGCATTCTCTTCGCCTGCGACAGCGCTTTCGCAGCCTCGCTGAAGCTCGACAACTACCACAGGGGATTGCGGTGTCGCCGTTATTTCAATCCCCTGTGGGATCGCAATATCCGAAGCGACGCAGCCCAAGTGTGGGAGCTGGCTTGCCCCGGTGAGGCTGCGAAGGCGGCGGCATTGCGGGCATTCTCTTCGCCTGCGACAGCGCTTTCGCAGCCTCGCTGAAGCTCGACAACTCCCACAGGGGATTGCGGTGTCGCCGTTATTTCAATCCCCTGTGGGATCGCAATATCCGAAGCGACGCAGCCCAAGTGTGGGAGCTGGCTTGCCCCGGTGAGGCTGCGAAGGCGGCGGCATTGCGGGCATTCTCTTCGCCTGCGACAGCGCTTTCGCAGCCTCGCTGAAGCTCGACAACTCCCACAGGGGATTGCGGTGTCGCCGTTATTTCAATCCCCTGTGGGATCGCAATATCCAAAGCGACGTGGCCCAAGTGTGGGAGCTGGCTTGCCTGCGATGCAGACACCTCGGTGTATCGGTGATACCGAGCCGATGCTATCGCAGGCAAGCCAGCTCCCACATTTGTCCGTCATACCGCTCAAGACCTCGCCGGCCCTCAGTCACCCCCCGCAACAGCCTTTTTCCAACCGGAACAAGCTGTTACTGTACCGATCATAAAGCCCAAGCTGCCTGGATCGGATTCCTGACTTGAAGCGTCCCCTCCTTTTACTAATAAGTCTGGCCTTGAGCTTTGGTGCGAACGCGACGATTACCGAGAGCCACGGTTACACGCAGTTCGGCACGCTCAAGTACCCGGCCAAATTCACCCACTTCGATTGGGTAAACCCTGCAGCGCCGAAAGGCGGGACCTTGCGGGTCATGGCATTTGGCACGTTCGATACGCTCAACCCCTACACTTTCAAGGGCTCCAGCCCGGTTTCCACGCCCAATTTCCTCCAGTACGGCGTCAATGAGCTGAACGAGCCGTTGATGGTCGGCACTGGCCAGTACGCGCCGTCCGGCGATGAACCCACTTCCAGCTATGGGCTGATTGCCCAGTCGGTGGAGTACAGCGAGGACCGCAGCTGGGTGGTGTTCAACCTGCGCCCGGAAGCACGCTTTCACGATGGCAAGCCGATCACCGCGTATGACGTGGCGTTTTCCTATCGCACCCTGCTGACCGAAGGCCACCCCCAGTACCGCACCAACCTGCAGGAAGTGGCGCGGGTCGATATCCTCAACCGGCACCGCATCCGATTTGTGTTCAAGCGCGCCGGCAATCCGCTGCTGATCCTGCGCCTGGGCGAGTTGCCGGTGCTGCCCCAGCACTACTGGAAGAATCGCGACTTCAAGGCCACCACCTTCGAACCCCCTTTGGGCAGTGGGCCGTACCGTATCAGCAAGGTCACCCCTGGGCGGCAGCTGGTGTTCGAGCGGGTCAAGGACTACTGGGGCAAGGACCTGCCGGTCAACCAGGGTTTTTATAACTACGACAAGGTCGAAGTGGAGTTCTACCGCGACAGCGACGTGGCCTTCGAAGCATTCAAGGCCGGTGAGTTCGATATCTATATCGAGCACCAGGCCAAGAACTGGGCGAATGGCTACAACTTCCCGGCGGTGAACCGGGGCGACGTGATCAAGGCACAGATCGCCCACCAGATCCCGACCCAGAGCCAGGGCCTGTTCATGAACACGCGCCGGCCGACCTTCAGCCAGACCAAGGTGCGCGAAGCCCTGGGCATGATGTTCGACTTCGAGTGGACCAACCGCACGCTGTTCAGCGGCGCCTATAAACGTACCCTCAGCTATTACCCCAACAGTGAATTCGCCGCCACCGGGGTGCCCATCGGCCATGAATGGCTGATGCTCTCGCCCTACCGCGACCAGTTGCCGCCCAACCTGTTCACGCAGGCCTTCAGCCTGCCCCAGACCGACGGACGCGGTATCCCCCGCGAAACCATGCGCCGCGCCCTCGCCCTGCTCGGCGACGCCGGCTGGAAGCTGTCGGGGCAACGTCTGCTCGACAAGGACGGGCAACCGCTGCGCTTCGAGATCCTGCTGGTCAACCCGAACCTGGAGCGCATCCTGCAGCCGTACGTCGAGAACCTGATCAGCATCGGCATCGACGCGCGCCTGCGCACGGTTGACCGCGCGCAGTACAAGCAGCGCCTGGACCAGTTCGACTTCGACATGATCCTGATCACCCTCAACCAGACCTTGAGCCCCGGCCTCGAACAGTGGCAGTACTTCCACTCCAGCCAGGCCGCCATCAAGGGCAGCAAGAACTACGCAGGCATCAACAACCCCATCGTCGATCACCTGCTGGAACAACTGCTGGCGGCCAAGACCCGCGAAGAACAACTGGCGGCCGGTCGCGCCCTGGACCGGGTGCTGCTGTGGCAGCACTACAGTATTCCCAACTGGTACCTCAACTATCATCGCTTGGCGTACCGCAACCGGTTCGCCTTTGTCACCACGCCGCCCTATAGCCTGGGCCTGAGCGCGTGGTGGCTGAAAGCTTCGGAGAAAGCCCAATGATGTATTTGCGTACTGCCCTGCTTGGCGGCCTGTTGCTGTGCACCGCGGCCCAGGCCGCCCCGCAACATGCGTTGACGCTCTACAACGAACCGCCGAAATACCCCGCCGACTTCAAGCACTTCGACTACGTCAACCCGGACGCGCCCAAGGGCGGCACCTTCCGCGAGTCGAGCATGGGCGGCTTCGACAGCCTCAACCCGTACATCAGCAAGGGCGTGCCCGCCGACAACCTGGGGTTGATCTACGATACCCTGGCCATGCAGAGCCTGGACGAACCGATCACGGAGTACGGGCTGGTCGCCGGCAAGATCGAAAAGGCCCCGGACAACAGTTGGGTGCGCTTCTACCTGCGCCCCGAAGCGCGCTTCCACGACGGTCACCCGATCCGTGCCGAAGACGTGGTGTTCACCTTCCAGACCCTGCTCAAGGAAGGCTCGCCGATCTACCGCACCTACTATGCCGACGTCGACGAAGTGGTCGCCGAGGATCCACTGCGCGTGCTGTTCAAGTTCAAGCGCACCAACAATCGTGAATTGCCGCTGATCCTCGGGCAACTGCCGGTATTGCCCAAGCACTGGTGGGCCACGCGCGAGTTTGCCAAGGGCAACCTGGAAGTGCCGCTGGGCAGCGGGCCGTACCAGGTCGCCGAGGTCAAGGCCGGGCGCATGATCCGCTACGAGCGGGTCAAGGACTACTGGGCCAAGGACCTGCCGATCACTAAAGGTTTCTACAATTTCGATAACCGCATCACCGACTACTACCGCGACAGCACCGTCTCCCTGGAAGCGTTGAAGGCCGGACAGTTCGATTACTGGCTGGAGTTCAGTGCCAAGAACTGGGCCAACGCCTACAACATTCCGGCGGTAGCCCAGGGCCGGCTGATCAAGGAAGAAATCCCCAACGGCAACCCTACCGGCATGCAGGGCTTTGTGTTCAATACGCGCAAGCCGATGTTCCAGGATGTGCGCGTGCGCAAGGCGATCAGCCTGTTGCTGGACTTCGAATGGAGCAACAAACAGCTGTTCAACGGCGCCTACACCCGTACCCGCAGTTATTTCGAAAACTCCGAAATGGCCGCCACCGGCCTGCCCGGACCGGACGAGCTGAAGATCCTCGAGCCGCTGCGCGACAACATCCCCGCCGAGGTCTTCACCCAGGCCTTCGAACCGGCCAAAACCGACGGCAGCGGCATGATCCGCACCCAGCAGCGCGAGGCCTATCAACTGCTGCAGGAAGCCGGCTGGCGCATCGTCGACGACAAGATGGTCGACACTACCGGCAAACCGGTGACCATCGAGTTCCTGCTCGCCCAGACCGAGTTCGAACGCATCCTGCTGCCATTCAAGCGCAACCTCGCCGACCTGGGCATCGACCTGGTGATCCGCCGGGTCGACGTCTCGCAGTTCGTCAACCGTATTCGCTCGCGGGACTTCGACATGCTGGTCGGCAGTTTCCCGCAGTCCACCTCACCGGGTAACGAGCAGCGCGAATTCTGGTCGTCGTCCAGCGCCGACAAACCCGGCAGCCGCAACTACATGGGGCTCAAGGACCCGGCCGTCGACCAACTGGTGGAAGAGCTGATCGACGCCGACTCGCGCCAAAGCCTGGTGGCCCATGCCAAGGCCCTGGACCGTGTGCTGCAGTTCGGTTACTACGTGATCCCCAACTGGCACATCAAGACCTACCGCGTGGCGTACTGGGACCACCTCGGCCACCCGAAAGTCTCACCACGCTATGACGTCGGCACCGCCACCTGGTGGGCCAAGCCCGATGCCAAGCCGGCAGTAACCGTGGACACCACCCAGACCGCCGATCCGGCGAGCGGAGGCGATTGAATGCTGGCCTATATTATTCGCCGCCTGTTACTGATCATCCCCACGCTGTTCGGCATCCTGCTGATCAACTTTGTGATCATCCAGGCCGCGCCCGGTGGGCCGGTCGAGCAGATGATCGCCAAGCTCGAAGGCTTTGAAGGCGCCACCAGCCGCATCGCCGGCGGCGGTGCCGAAGTCGCGGTGGCCGGCTCCAGCTACCGTGGCGCCCAGGGCCTGGACCCGGCGCTGATCAAGGAAATCGAGAAGATGTACGGCTTCGACAAGTCGGCGCCGGAACGCCTGTGGATCATGGTCAAGAACTACGCCACGCTGGATTTCGGCGACAGCTTCTTCCGCGACGCCAAGGTCATCGACCTGATCAAGGAAAAGATGCCGGTGTCCATCTCCCTCGGGCTGTGGAGCACGCTGATCATGTACCTGGTGTCGATCCCGCTGGGGATCGCCAAGGCCACGCGACACGGCAGCCACTTTGATGTGTGGACCAGCTCGGCGATCATCGTCGGCTACGCGATCCCGGCGTTCCTGTTTGCGATCCTGTTGATCGTGGTGTTTGCCGGCGGCAGTTATTTCGACTGGTTCCCGTTGCGCGGACTGACGTCCAACAACTTCGACGAACTGAGTTGGGGCGGCAAGATTCTCGACTACTTCTGGCACCTGGCGCTGCCGATTACCGCACTGGTGATCGGTAACTTCGCCACTATGACCCTGCTGACCAAGAACAGCTTTCTTGACGAGATCAACAAGCAGTACGTGGTCACCGCCAAGGCCAAGGGGTTGACCAACCGCCGCGTGCTCTACGGCCACGTGTTCCGCAATGCAATGTTGCTGGTGATCGCGGGCTTCCCCTCGGCGTTCATCGGCATCTTCTTCACCGGCTCCTTGCTGGTCGAAGTGATCTTCTCCCTCGACGGCCTCGGCCTGATGAGCTTTGAAGCGGCCATCAACCGCGACTACCCGGTGGTGTTCGGCACGCTGTTCATCTTCACCCTGCTGGGGCTGATCGTGAAACTGATCGGCGACCTCACCTACACCCTGGTCGATCCACGCATCGACTTCGCCAGCCGGGAGCATTGAGATGAATCTATCCCCCCTCAATCGCCGCCGGTTCGAGCGGTTCAAGGCCAACAAGCGTGGCTGGTGGTCGCTGTGGCTGTTCCTGATCCTGTTTGTGCTGAGCCTGGGCGCGGAGTTGATCGCCAACGACAAGCCGCTGGCCGTGCACTTCGATGGCGACTGGTATTTCCCGGCGCTCAAGCGCTACCCGGAGACCACCTTCGGCGGCGAATTCCCGCTGGAAGCCAACTACAAGAGCCCGTATATCCAGGAATTGCTCAAGGCCAAGGATGCCTGGACCTTGTGGGCGCCCATCCCGTTCAGCTACCAGAGCATCAACTACGACCTCAAAGTACCGGCCCCGGCGCCACCGTCCGCGGTGAACCTGCTGGGTACCGATGACCAGGGCCGTGACGTGCTCGCGCGGGTGATCTATGGCTTTCGCGTGTCGGTACTGTTCGCCCTGACGCTGACCGTGCTCAGCTCGATCATCGGCGTGATCGCCGGCGCCCTGCAGGGCTTCTATGGCGGCTGGGTCGACCTGGCCGGGCAGCGCTTCCTGGAAATCTGGTCCGGTTTGCCGGTGCTGTACCTGCTGATCATCCTCGCCAGCTTCGTGCAGCCCAACTTCTGGTGGCTGCTGGGGATCATGCTGCTGTTTTCCTGGATGAGCCTGGTGGACGTGGTGCGCGCCGAGTTCCTGCGCGGGCGCAACCTGGAATACGTACGCGCGGCCCGGGCACTGGGCATGCAGAACGGCGCGATCATGTTCCGCCACATCCTGCCCAATGCCATGGTCTCGACCATGACCTTCATGCCGTTCATTCTCACCGGCGCCATCGGCACCCTCACCGCCCTGGACTTCCTCGGCTTCGGCTTGCCCGCGGGCTCACCGTCGCTGGGTGAACTGGTGGCCCAGGGCAAATCCAACCTGCAGGCGCCGTGGCTGGGCATGAGCGCGTTTGCCGTGCTGGCGATCATGTTGAGTCTGCTGGTGTTTATCGGCGAGTCCGCTCGCGATGCCTTCGACCCGAGGAAATGAGATGAATCAGGACAATCTGATCGAAATCCGCGACCTCTCTGTCGAGTTCGTCACCGGCGAGCATCACCACCGTGTGGTGAACAACGTCAGCTTCGACATCAAGCGCGGCGAAACCCTGGCGCTGGTCGGCGAAAGCGGCTCCGGCAAATCGGTGACCGCCCACTCGATCCTGCGCCTGCTGCCCTACCCGTTGGCTCGGCATCCGTCGGGCACCATCGAGTACGCCGGGCAAGACCTGTTGACGCTCAAGGAAAAAACCCTGCGGCACATTCGCGGCAACCGCATTGCGATGATCTTCCAGGAGCCGATGACCTCGCTGAACCCGCTGCACAACATCGAGAAGCAGATCAACGAGGTACTCGGCCTGCACAAAGGCCTCACCGGCAAGGTCGCGACCCAGCGCACCCTGGAACTGCTGGAACTGGTCGGCATCCCCGAGCCGCACAAGCGCCTCAAGGCCCTGCCCCACGAACTCTCCGGCGGCCAGCGCCAGCGGGTGATGATCGCCATGGCGCTGGCCAACGAGCCGGAGTTGTTGATCGCTGACGAACCGACAACCGCCCTCGACGTCACCGTGCAGTTGAAGATCCTGGAGTTGCTCAAGGAGCTGCAGGTACGCCTGGGCATGGCCTTGCTGCTGATCAGCCACGACCTCAACCTGGTGCGACGCATCGCCCATCGGGTGTGCGTGATGCAACAGGGCTGCATCGTTGAACAGGCCGATTGCGAGACGCTGTTCCAGGCGCCGCAGCACCCCTACACCCAGGAGCTGCTGGCAGCCGAGCCCAGCGGCGGGCCGGCCGGCAACGCTATCGGTCCGCCGTTGCTGGAGGTCGATGACCTCAAGGTGTGGTTCCCGATCAAGAAAGGCTTTTTGCGCACCACCGTCGATTACGTCAAGGCGGTGGACGGCATCAACTTCAGCCTGCCGCAGGGGCAGACGCTGGGCATCGTCGGTGAAAGCGGCTCGGGTAAATCCACCCTGGGCCTGGCCATCTTGCGCTTGATCGCCAGCAAGGGCGGGATCCGCTTTGAAGGCCAGCAACTGGACACGCTCAGCCAGCAACAGGTACGCCCGTTGCGCCGCGAAATGCAGGTGGTGTTCCAGGACCCGTTCGGCAGCCTCAGCCCACGCATGTGCGTAAGCGAGATCGTCGGCGAAGGCCTGCGCATCCACAAGATGGGCACACCGGCCGAGCAGGAAGCGGCGATTATCGCCGCGCTCAAAGAGGTCGGCCTCGACCCGGCGTCGCGCAATCGCTACCCCCATGAGTTCTCCGGGGGCCAGCGTCAACGCATCGCCATCGCCCGCGCCCTGGTGCTCAAGCCACGCCTGATCCTGCTCGACGAACCGACCTCGGCGCTGGACCGCACCGTACAGCGCCAGGTGGTGGAATTGCTGCGCAGCCTGCAGGCCAAGTACAACCTGACCTACCTGTTTATCAGCCATGACCTGGCGGTGGTGAAGGCGCTGAGCCACCAGTTGATGGTGGTCAAGCAGGGGCAGGTGGTGGAACAAGGCGACGCCCAGGCGATTTTCGCCGACCCGCAGCACGCCTATACCCGGCAGTTGCTGGAGGCTGCCTTCCTGGTACCGGCCTGACGCACTGCAATCCCAGGTGGGAGCCCGCTCCCACCTGGAAGCAAACCAATATCATTTGCGCACCTTCCCGCCCTTTGCTTTAATCGCGACCAATTCTTATTTACGCCAATTCTTTTGCGCTGGATGGATATTGTGTCGACCTCTTTCACCCACCTCTACGGTTCCCACCACAGCTGGTTGCTTGGCCTGTTGCGCCGACGCCTGAACGACCGCTGGGATGCCGCTGACCTGGCTCACGACACCTTTATCCGCATCCTCAGCCGGCCCCCCGCCGAGACCGATCACGTGCGCCAGCGCTCTTACCTGGCCACCATTGCCCGCGGGTTGTGCATCGACCATTGGCGTCGTCGCCAGCTGGAGAAAGCCTGGCTCGACAGCCTGGCGCTGTGCCCGGAGGCGACGCAGCCATCGCCGGAACAGCGCGCCATCATCGTCGAGACCCTCTACGAAGTGGATGCCATGCTCGCCCGCCTGCCGAAAAAGGTCAGCCAAGCCTTCCTGCTCGCGCAACTGCATGGCCTGCCCTACAAACAGATCGCGCAACAGTTGGGCGTGTGCGAGCGCATGGTCAAGAAGTACATGGCCCAGGCCTTGCTGCACTGCGCGATCCTCGAAGCCGAGCTCGACGGGATGCTGGTGCAATGAGCCCTACCGGCAAACTCAGCCACGCGAGCCTGGAACAGGCCGCGCAGTGGTACGTGCGCCTGCAGGACCCGAGCGGCGCCCAGGAGCAGCAACGCTGGCAATCCTGGTTGATGCAGAACCCCGAGCACCTGGCGGCCTGGCACTATGTGGAACGCGTCAGCCAGCGCTTCGCACCGTTGATGGAGCATTCCCAGGGCGCCGGCCGTGCACTGCGCAGTTCACGGCGCCAGACCCTCAAGACCTTGCTGGTGCTGTGCGCCGGTTCGACGCTGGCCTGGGGCACCTGGCGCAACACCGCCCTGCCCCGGCTGGTGGGCGGCTGGAGCGCCGACTACGCCACTGCCAGCGGCGAAACCCGCGACGCCTTGCTGGCTGATGGCAGCCATGTATGGCTTAACGCCCTGAGCGCGCTGGATGTGCGCTTCGATACAACGCAACGCTTGCTGCGCCTGCGCTTTGGCGAAGTGCTGATCGACACGGCCAAGGACGCCAGCCGCCCATTCCTGGTGGACACCGAACACGGCCGACTGCAGGCGCTGGGCACCCGCTTCAGCGTGCTGCAGGGCGACGAGCATACCCAACTCAACGTGTTCGAAGGCCGGGTGCAGGTCAGCACCCTCAACCAGCAGGTGCGCATCATCGAGGCAGGCCAGCAGGTCAGGTTCACCCGCAACGGTTTCGACCCGACCGCTCCGGCCTCTCCTGCCCGTGAGGCCTGGAGCCGTGGCGTGCTGTTGGCCGACAACCTGGCGCTGGGCGAACTGGTCGCCGAACTCAACCGTTATCGTCCCGGCCACCTGGGTTGCGACCCGGCCGTGGCGCAGTTGCCGGTGATGGGTTCATTCCCGCTCAAGGACAGCGACCACGCCCTGCGCCTGCTGCAAGCCGCCCTGCCAATTCGCGTCGACCGGTTGCTGCCGTGGTGGGTCACCGTCAGCCCCCAGTGAAAAAATCTTCAACCGCCAGTGCCCTTTTTCAAAACTCGTTCGGTTAACCCTGCAGACGCTTTCAATTCGCCGATCGATTTGATCCAAAGGGAAACATTCATGCCGCAACCTGCTCGCTTCGCGCTGCGCCCACTGGCGTTGGCCACCTCGCTGTTTTGCCTCGGCGCACCGACGCTGCACGCCGCCGAAACACCATCGACCCAGGAAGCCGCGCGCAGCTACCGGATTGCCGCCGGCTCCCTGGTCAATGTGCTGAACAGCTTTGCCGAGCAGTCGGGTATTTTCATCGCCGGGCACAACAGCCTCGCCGCAGGTAAAACCAGCCCAGGCCTGAATGGCAACTACACCGCGGCCAGCGGCTTGCAGCGCCTGTTGCAGGGCAGCGGCCTGCAAGCCCTGCCCCAAGGCAACAACGGCTACGTACTCGAACCGATCCCGGCCAACACCGGCGCCCTGGAGCTGGGCGCCACCACCATTTCCGGCCAGGACCTGGGCGCCACCACCGAAGACACCCACGCTTACACCACAGGCTCCATGGCGTCGGCCACCGGCCTGCCGCTGTCGATGCGCGAAACCCCGCAGTCGGTCACCGTGATCACCCGCCAGCAGATGGACGACCAGGGTTCCAACAACATCGCCGACACCCTGCGCCGCGCCCCGGGCGTCAGTGTGCAGAACTACGACAGCGAGCGCTGGGAGTTCTCCAGCCGGGGCTTGCCGATCACCAATTTCCAGTACGACGGCGTCAACTCCACCTATGACGGCGTGTACGACTACGGCACCACCAGTACCGACATGGCGGTGTACGACCACCTGGAAATCATCAAGGGTTCGGCGGGCCTGTTGAGCGGCTCCGGCGACCCCTCGGCCACGGTCAACCTGATCCGCAAAAAACCCACCCGCGACTTCAAGGCGTCGGTCACCCAGACCTTCGGCTCCTGGGACAATTACCGCACCGAAGGCGATATCTCCGGCCCCCTGACCGAGTCCGGCAATGTGCGCGGGCGCTTTGTCGGCGTGTACCAGGATCGCCAGTCGTACCTGGACCACTACCAGAACACCAAGGACATCGCCTACGGCATCCTCGAAGCGGATCTCACCCCCGACACCCTGCTGACCTTCGGTATCGACCAGCAGGACACCCGCTCGCGCGGCGCCAGTTGGACCGGTTTCCCGATGTATTTCAGCGACGGCTCGCGCACAAACTTCTCGCGATCGTTCAACCCGGCCGCCGACTGGAGCCGTCGCGACTTCCAGAACCAGACGATCTTCGCCTCGGTGCAGCAGAAGCTCGCCAATGACTGGTCGCTCAAAGTCAGCCTCGACCGCAAGCGCAGCCAGCACGACACCCTGCTCGCCTCCGCGAGTGGCGGTAACCCCGATCCGGTCAGCGGCGAGGGCATGTACATGTTCATGGGCAAGTACAAGGGCGACCAGGTGCAGAACACCCTGGACGTCAACCTCAGCGGGCCGTTCAGCCTGTTCGGCCGCGAGCACGAATTGATCATGGGCTTCATGGCCACCCGCTCGAAACAGGACGTGCCGGTGTACGGTTCGATCTACCCACCGGTGGGCGGCAGCATCTTTGACTGGCACGGCGAATACCCCAAGCCCGACATCCCACGCAGCGGCCAGAACGATATCGTGCAACGCCAGACCGGCGCCTACCTCGCCACTCGCCTGAAACCGACCGATGACCTGGCGGTGATCCTCGGCGCGCGCGTGAGCAATTTCAGCGGTACCGACACCACCGATTTCTTTGACCCCGCCCAGGCCGACAACCGCGCCACCTACCACCAGAGTGGCGTGGTCACGCCCTATGCCGGGGTCGTCTATGACCTGAACGACACCTGGTCGGTCTACACCAGCTATACCCAGATCTATCGCCCGCAAACCAGCAAGGATGCCGACCGCAAGCTGCTCGACCCGGTCGAAGGCCAGACCTATGAAGCGGGGCTCAAGGCAGCGTTCTACGGCGGCCGCCTGAATGCCAGCTTTGCCGCATTCCGCATCGAACAGGACAACGTGGCCGAGTACGTCTCGGGCTTCGAGAGCGACTCGATCTACCGCCCCATCGCCGGCGCCACCACCAAAGGCTTCGAAGCCGAGCTGTCGGGCGAAGTGCTCGACGGCTGGAATATCTCCGCCGGCTACACCTACCAGCACACCCGCGATGCCAATGACGGCTACGTCTACAGCTCGGTGCTGCAGACCACCACGCCGCAACAAGTCGTACGGCTGTTCAGCGCCTATCGCCTGCCGGGCGCCCTGGACAACATCACCGTGGGCGGCGGTGTGAACTGGCAGAGTGAGTTCTTCGGCAAGGTGTTCCAGCCGGACCCGAATGACACGGTCAACTTCGGCCACGACTCGCGCATCACCCAGGACAGCTACTACCTGGTCGACCTGATGGCACGCTATCGCTTCAACGACCACCTGAGCACCACGCTGAACGTGAAGAACCTCTTCGACAAGAAGTACTACACGGGCCTGGGCAACTTCGGCACCGGCTTCTACGGCGAACCGCGCAGCCTGCAGCTGGCGACCAAGTGGGATTTCTAGGCTGACGCCCCGGGCGGTCTGTGCAATCATCCCTTCACTCGCTCAAGGGATGGAACTGCCGCCATGTCGCTGAACAGCCTTGCTCACCCTTCGCACTCGCCGCGCTTCTGGCGCGACGAGCGCTTACCGTTCATCGAAGCGCGCACCATCGCCGATGGGCGCAAGGTCACCTACACGCGCCATGCCCACGAGCACTTCTCCATCGGGGTGGTCACCACGGGGCGCAGTTATTACCACTACGGTGCAGAGACGTTCGAGATCAGCGCCGGCACGGTGGTGTTGATGAACCCCGGCGATGTGCACGCCTGCAATCCCATCGACAACGAGCGATGGTCCTACAAGATGCTGTACATCGACACGCCCTGGCTGACCGACCTGCAGTACCAACTGGGGTTCAGCACCGACCAGGGTTACCGGCCATTCAATACGCCTTACACGCGCGACCCGGTGCTGTACGAGGGCTTGCTGGAGCTGTACCGGATGCTGGTGGATGAGCAGGCCGAACACCTGCAAAAGCAAAGCGCACTGGTGAGTTATTTCAGCGAAGTGCAGCAACGCCTGAACCCTTCACCCGCCCCGATGCGCGAGGTCAACCACAAGCTGGAACGGGCCGCCGACTACATCCGCGAACACTGCACCCAGGCCCTGAAGCTGGAGGACATCTGCCTGGCCGCCGAGCTGTCGCCGTCGTACCTGATCCGCGCCTTCAAACAGTATTACGGGCTGACCCCGCATGCCTTCCTGGTCAACCGGCGCATCCAGTTAGCCCGCACCCAACTGCGCAACGGCAAGCTGATCGCCGATGTCGCCCTGGCCGCAGGCTTTGCCGACCAGGCGCATTTCCAGCGCGCCTTCAAGCAGCATTTCGCGGCCACGCCGGGGCAGTACCGCGACGTCCTCAAGCCATCAGCAAATAACCCACACTGGCCACCAGCAACGCGGCCATCGAGCGGTTGAATACACGCACACCCTGGGGGTTGCCCAAATAGCGGCGCAGGAATGTGCCGGCATAGGCCCAGCACGCCACCGACAGGTAGCAGATCACCAGGTAAAGGCCGGCAAACAGCCAGACCTGCCGAGCATCGCCGTCCGCCACAAACAGGCCCATGCCCGCCACGCAGGCCAGCCAGGCCTTGGGGTTGAGCCATTGCATGATCGCGCCGTAGAGCATCGACGGCGCCGTCGCGCTGCCGTCCGCGTCCAGGCGGCCATCGTCCACCGCGAGTTTCCAGGCCATGTAGAGCAAGAAGGCCACCCCGCCCCACTGGATCAACTGCGTCAGGAGCGGCCAGCGCACCAGCACTTCATGCAGCCCCAGGCCAATCAACACCAGCAACAAGGTGAAGCCGACGGCAGCGCCGAACACGTGTTTCTGGCTGGCGACAAAACCGAAGCGCGCGCCTGAACTCAGGGCCACCACATTGACCGGTCCGGGTGTGATCGAGGTGGCCAGTGCGAAGGCGGCCATGGAAATGATCAAGCTCATTGCAGTTCCTTTTTATTCGGGCAGATGACGATGGAGCCACGGTAAAGGGCAAGGCACGCGGGGTATTGAACAAAATGACCCTTGTCGAAGTATTTTGTGTGCGCCCCTGGAGTCGGCCTCGCACTGCTCACGGCACGGGACAGACAACGGCGGTGAAACCGCTCTGGCCCGAGCGCTTTAGACGCTTTTATTCCATTGATATAACTGCATTTTTTTCTTTCAGAATGCCGATCTCAATAGGCAAAAATGCGTATTTCCAACGCCTGGGCCGGTGCTAGAGTTCAGCGCCTACTCACTGCAATCAAAGGAATCGCCATGTCACGTCGCCTGCTGGCAACTGCCTGCCTGTTGCTGTCTTTCTCTGCGGTCCAGGCCGCTGAACGCTGGGAAACCCTGCCGCCGACACCTGCCCCGGTGGCCGGCGCCAAAACCGGCTACGCCGCCGTCAACGGCATCAAGGTCTACTACACCCGCACCGGGCATGGATCGCCGGTGGTGCTGCTGCACGGTGGGCTGTCTAACTCCGATTACTGGGGCAACCAGGTCAAGGCGCTGGCGGCCAAGCACACAGTAATCAGCCTCGACAGCCGTGGCCACGGCCGCAGCTCGCGGGACGATAAACCCTACGGCTACGACCTGATGGCCGATGACGTGGTGGCCGTGCTCGACAGCCTGAAGATCCCGCGTGCCGATATTGTCGGCTGGAGCGACGGCGCGATCATCGGCATCGACCTGGCCCTGCGTCACCCGGACCGGATCGGCAAGGTGTTCGCGTTCGCCGCCAACACCCAGACCGCCGGGGTCAAGGACGGCGTAGAGAAAAACCCGACCTTCGCCGCCTTCATCGAACGCGCCGGCAAGGAGTACGCCAAGCTGTCGCCGACGCCTAAAGAGTACGATGCATTCGTCGAGCAGATCAGCCATATGTGGGCCAGCCAACCGAACTGGACCGACGCCCAGCTGGCGAGCATCAAGACGCCAATCCTGATTGCCGACGGCGACCATGACGAAGCGATCAAGCGCGAGCACACCGAGTACATGGCGGCCACCATCCCAGGGGCCGGCTTGCTGATCCTGCCGAACACCAGCCACTTTGCCTTCCTGCAGGACCCGGCGTTGTTCAATGCAGCGCTGCTGGGCTTCCTCGATAGCAAATAGACCCTGCCCCCTGTGGGCGCGCACTCACTGCGCGCCCACAGATCACATAGACGGCAATCGCGCCTAGCTGACCTGCGTGACGATATCGTCGAGGCCCAGCACCCGGCCATCCTCGGCCAGGATCTCGACCTTGCGCAGCGGCTTGAGCGAGCGCGCATCCAGCACGCGCGCGCCGGCCTGTTCAGGCTGCGTGTGCGCCTCCCCCCACTGCGCCAGCGTCACCAGCACCGGCATCAGCGCGCGGCCCTTGTCGGTCAGCTGATATTCACTGCGCGCACCGACTTCGCTGGTTTGCAGCAGGCCCTGCTCGACCATGTCCTTGAGGCGCGTGGCAAGGATGTTTTTGGCCACGCCCAGGTGCTTCTGGAAATCACCAAAGCGCGTCACGCCGGCGAATGCATCGCGGATGATCAACAGCGTCCACCAGTCGCCCACCACGTCCAGTGCACGGGCAACGGGGCAGCCATCGCCCTCCAGGCATTTGCGTTTCATCGTCGGGCCTCCCGGCATTGAAAAATCTGGTTGCATTATAGGACCAACAGCTTCAGGATAAAAACGGTTTCATCATTAAACCTAATTCGCAGCCTGGAGTTCATCATGGATATTCGTGGAAAAGTGGTATTGGTCAGCGGCGCCAATCGCGGCCTGGGTAAAGCTTTCGTCACCGCCCTGCTGGCAGCCGGCGCCGCCAAGGTCTACGCCGGTGCGCGGGATCCGCGCAGCGTGGACATTCCCGGCAGCACCCCGATTGCCCTCGACATCACCGACGCGGCCAGCGTGCAGCACGCCGCCGAGCAGTGCGCGGACGTCAGTGTGGTGATCAACAATGCGGGCTTCCTGAAGTACGGTTCGTTGCTGGCCGAAGACAGTGTCGAAAACCTGCAACAGCACTTTGACGTGAACACCTTCGGCACCCTGCGCCTGAGCCGTGCCTTTGCGCCGATCCTGGCCAAACAGGGCGGCGGCGCGCTGATCAATATCCTCTCGGTGCTGAGCTGGCTGAGCCCGCCGGGCGCCGGTGGCTACAGCACTTCGAAATCCGCCCAGTGGGGCCTGACCAACGGCCTGCGCGGCGAGTTGCGCGAGCAGAACACCCTGGTGATCGGCGTGCACCCGGCCTACATCGACACCGACATGGTCGCTGATGTGCAGGCGCCTAAAAGCACGCCCCAGGAAGTGGTCGCCCTCACCCTGCAAGCCCTGGGCGAAGACCGCGAAGAAGTGTTGATCACCGATATGACCCACGCGGTGAAAGCGTCGCTGTCCACCGACAGCCCGGTCTACCTCAACCGCTGACCAGCGAAAAATGCGCGCCGACCCCGGCGCGCACACCCTCGGCCACGGCCAGCGCCACGGAGCCGGCGGCGAGGGACGCGTCACCACAGGCAAACACGCCCGGCACTGAGGTCTGGCGCATGTCGTTGGTGTGCAGGTAAGCGCCGCTGGGGCCATCGGCCAGTGCACAGCCCAACTGCGCGGCCAACGGGCTGAGCCGGGTCCGCGACATCGTGAAGATACCGTCGAGCTTGAACACCTGGCCGTCATCCAGTTCGAGGTCGGCACGCTCGCCGCTGATTCGCCGTACGCCGGCGCTTTGCACACTGACCCCACGTCGCGCCAACTGCGCCTGCTGCTCGGCATCCGGGGTGAATACGCCGTTGGTGAACAAGGTCGTGGCGCCCCAGTCCGGCAGCATCAATGCGTGGTGCATCGCCAGCGAAGACGTGGCGAGGACGCCGATACGGCCTTGGTCCAGCTCATAGCCGTGGCAGTAAGGGCAATGGAACACCCGCGTGCCCCAACGCTCCTGCAGGCCTTCAATGGCGGGCAATTCGTCGACCACGCCGGTGGCCAGGATCAGGCGCTTGCCCTGGAACGTACCGTTGAATTCAGTGCCCAGGCTGAAGCCCTGCGGTTCTACCGTCGCCTGAACCACACTGCCCTGCACCCAGGTGACCGTCGGGTACTCCATCAACTGGCTGCGCCCGTCGGCGGCGATGGCCTGCGGCGACTGGCCGTCCTGCCCAAGAAACCCGTGGGACGTGGCCGCAAACCGGTTGCGCCGCTGCCCCGCATCGATCACCAGCACCTGGCGCCGCGCCCGCGCCAATTGCAGGCCCGCTGACAAACCGGCGTAGCTGCCGCCGACAATAATCACGTCGTAGATCATGAGAGTGACCTTATGGTGAGTGCACGAGGTTATCCGCGCGCTTTCACGACACACCATAAGTTACGTAAAAATAGCGCGTCAAGACTCTCGCAACTTTTTAGGTTACGAACGATACTTTGGCGCGAATCAACTTGAGGTTTTTTGATGAGAAACGACACGCGCCTATCGCGCATGCTGCATGTGCTGATCCATATGGGCCGCCATGAAGAACGCGCGACTTCGGAGACCATCGCGCAGATGCTCGGCACCAATCCGGTGGTGGTACGGCGCACCCTCGGGTTGCTCAAGGAAAAAGGGTATGTGCGCTCGGAAAAAGGCCATCAGGGCGGCTGGAGCCTGGGCAAGCCCTTGAGTGAAATCACCTTGCTGGACATTCACAACGCCCTGGGCACGCCGTCGATCTTCGCCATCGGCCTGTCCACCGATCACCCGGAATGCCTGGTGGAACAGGCCGTGAATGCGGCGCTCACTGACGCCTTCGAACAAGCCCAGGCGCTGCTGTTGAAGCGCCTCGGCAAGGTCACCCTGGCGCAGTTGGCCGAGGATTTTGATGAGCGTTATCGCGTGGCGATGCTGCCCTAGCGCTGGGCCGGAATGCGGATTTCACCCTCGCGGCACTGGCTTTTGACACTGCGCGGACAGCCGGCGAAGGCCAGGTCCTTGGTCAGGCACACCCGCACCTCCGACAGCACCTTGCCTTTGCAGATGACCGCCACACCGTGATTGCCCATGCGCGGGTTGCTCTGGCGAAACAGCGCCTCGATCTCGCGAGCCGGCAACGACGGCGGTGTGTTGAACGGCTGCAATTGGTATGGAATGGCAACCACGCCCAACGCCGCGTCGGTTTTTTCCAGGTACGCCAGCGGTTCAAGCCCGCTGCAGGTGCCATGCTTGGCCCATTCGTGCTTGAGCAGCGCACGCGTGGGGAACAACGTCGCGCCCTTGTCCATTGCTTCACGGCTCAGGTACGACTGCGGCGCACAGCTCGCTGGCCACCCTCCTCGCGCGTATTGCGGCCACAGGCCGTGCAGCACAAACCCGTAGCCCTTGCCCGAGCACTGTTCGTTGTCCGGGTGCGTCAGGCAAAACGTCGGCGACCACGACAACGACAGCACATAGAAATCAAACTCCCCCGGCGTGCCCTGTTCACGCGGGGCCGCCACTGCGCCGGTCGCCAGCACCAGCCACACCACCATCCAGTATTTCATCGGCCTGTTCCTTGAAAAAAACCTTTTTTATCGCGACTACCCAGGATGGTGGGGGTTGCGTAATAGCACCTTGTCGAGAATCCGATCAGTCTTTAACGCCTCGATGGCCAGCGAAGGATGCTCGGCCTCGCCGCGAATGTGTGCATTCATCGCCAGCACGTGGTGCCACTGGATATGCGCGTGGCACGGTACTTCGAGCACTTCCTGGGTCTCGGCTTCCAGGCGCAGCGGCTGGTCTTCGAACACCGAGAACTGAATGCGACCACGGCTGCCGATCAGCTCGACGCGGTCTTCCTTGCGGTCCGCGACGAAGTTCCAGCAGCCCATGCCCAGGGCGCCCGAGCCAAAGGTCCAGCAGGCCGTCACTGCATCTTCCGCCGCATAGCGCCCGGCCTGGCGCGCGGTAAAGCCCGAGACCTCGACGATATCCCCGGCCAGGTACTGGAACAGGTCGAAGCCGTGACTGGCCAGGTCGGCAAAGTAACCGCCACCGGCAATCAGTGGGTCGGTGCGCCAGTTGGCGGCGCTGGCGTCGTCGGCCCCCGGAGGCTTGCACAAGGTCCAGGTCAGGTGGCGCAGTTGGCCGATGCGTCCCGCCTGCAGCCACTCGCGTACCTGCTGGAAGCGCGGCAGCGAGCGACGGTAGTAGGAGACAAACAGGTGCAGCCCGGCCCGTTCGAACGTGCGCTGCATCAACGCGCTCTGCTCGGCATTCAGCGACATGGGCTTCTCGACACAGCAATGCTTGCCGGCCGCAGCCACCATCAGACTGTACTCGAGGTGGCTGTCGGGCGGTGTGGCGATATACACCGCGTCCACTTCAGGGTCGTCGATCAGTGCCTGGGCGTCGGTATAGAAACGGGCAATGCCATGGCGCGCCGCATAATCGCGCACGGCTGCCTCGCGGCGCCCCATCACGGCGACCAGCGCCGAACCTGGCGCTTTATAGAAGGCGGGTCCACTCTTCAGTTCAGTGACACTGCCACAGCCGATCATGCCCCAACGTACGGTGTTCATCTGTTGTCCTCGTCCGTTTTCATCAATCGGGCAGTATCCACATCCCCAACCCGGTACGCCATAACCACTTAGCATGACATTTGCATTACACTTTTATGACACTCATCCCGCTGCGGGGGCACAGACGATGAAAATACGCGCAACGGTTATTTGCGAACACGAGGGACATATCCTCTTCGTGCGCAAGGCCAGGTCAAAATGGGCACTGCCGGGCGGCAAGGTCGAACGCAACGAGCGCCCGGTCGGCGCGGCCGAACGCGAGCTGGAAGAAGAAACCGGGTTGAATGTGGACGGCTTGCTGTATCTGCAGGAGCTCAAGGCCCGCGACACCGTACACCATGTGTTCGAGGCCTCGGTGGTGAACATCGCCGACGCGCGGCCGTGCAACGAAATCATCGATTGCCAGTGGTACGCCTATGGCGCCGTGGATGAACTGGACACCACCGACGCCACCCGGCACATCGTCAAATCCTTTCTACGTCGCCTGTAATTCAGCGCTCTGCCCGCTGGCCTCGAGACCTCGCTTTACCACACCCTTCTCTTTCTGCCGTTCGACAAAGGACCTGACGAACGCGGCAGCGGCTGCATGCGCCACCGGTACCGCCATGGCTTGGCGGATGGTCATGAAGTCATCCTCGACCAGGCGCCATTGCGCGCTCACCCGGGTGCGCAGAAAGTCCCGCACCCCCGCCGCCGCATCCAGACCTTGCGCGATAAACCAGTCCACCGCTGCTGCCGACGTAGGCGCCCGTACCAGCTCGGCGTGCGCCACCGTACGGCTCAGGTACAGGTCGTAGGCTGCGCCTTGGCCGACGGCGATGCGTCGACCCGCTGCATCCAATTGGGCGACGTGGGTAAAGGGCGAATCCGTCGCCACGAGGTAGGTGCCCTTGATCGCCACGTAGGGTGCGCTGAACGCGATCTCCTGCTCACGCACCGGCTCGATGGCCAGGAACGCCACGCGCCAGGCATCCTCGGCCAGCGCAGCAAAGACCTTGCCCGCCGCCTCGAAGGTGATCAGCGCCAACTCGACACCCAGCTCTTCAGCCAAGGCCTTGGCCAACGCCACGGACACCCCCTGTGGCTCACCGCCCGCGCCGCGTTGCGCCAGCACCGGGTTGCCGAAGTTGATGGCGGCACGCAGCACGCCATCGGGGGCCAGTTGTTGCAGTACAGCGGGATCAATCATCGAGCGCTCCTGGGCGGGTTCGTTGCACGGTCTTGCGGATCACAAACGGCAGCACACCGCCGTGCTCAAGGTACCCAAGCTCTTGCAACGAGTCGAGGCGCAAAACCAGCCGGTGCGTGACAACACGGCCATCGGCGCGATCGATCTGCAGGGTGATCAGGTTCTCGCCAACCTGCAGGTGTTCCAGCCCCAGGAACGTCAAGCGCTCGCTGCCATCCAGCGCCAGGTCCTGCACCGTCGTCCCGGCGCTGAACACCAACGGCAACACGCCCATGCCGATCAGGTTACTGCGATGAATGCGCTCGATACTGCGCGCCACCACCGCCTTGATCCCCAACAGGCTCAGCACCTTCGCCGCCCAATCCCGGCTGGAACCGGCGCCGTAGTTGCTCCCGGCAAACAGCACGGTGGGCGTGCCGGCGTAGCTCTGCGCGGCCAGGTACAACGGCTGGTAGTCCGTGTGGTCGGCATTCCACGCCCACACACCTCGGCGTGGTGTTTGTGTCGGGTCCAGCAGGTTGTTCAGGCGCGGGTTGGTGAAGGCCCCGCGCACCATCACTTCGTGGTTGCTGCGCCGTGTCGAGTACTGGTTTAAATCCGCCTCGGCCTCCCCCCTTTCGCGCAGCCAGGCACCAGCCAGGCTCTCGGAAGGGATGGTGCCCGCCGGTGAAATATGGTCCGTGGTGACGTTATCACCAAGCACCACCAACGCCCTCGCGTTGCGCACCAACAGGCTCGCCGCCGGCACGGGCGGCACCTGCGCCAGGTACTGCGGGCGGCGCAAATAGGTGGAATCCGGGTTCCAGGCAAATCTCACGCTGGCGTCGGCCTCAAGCGCCTGCCAGTGCGGCGTGCCCTGCCAGAGCAGTTCACTGCGTTGCTGGAACAACACCGGGCGCACCACCTGCGCCACGTGCGCCGCCACCTCGGCATCACTGGGCATCAGCTCCTCCAGGTACACCGGCGTGCCTTGGGCATCCAACGCCAGCGGACTGCTGGACAGGTCGATATCAATGCTCCCGGCAATCGCATAGGCCACGCACAGCGCCGGCGAGGCCAGGTACCCGGCGGGGACTTTGGGGTTGACCCGTCCTTCGAAATTGCGATTGCCCGACAGCACCACCACACCCTTGAGGCCTTGCTCGGCAAAGGCCTCCACATGAGCCTCCAGGCTTCCGGAATTGCCGATACAGGTCATGCAGCCAAAGCCCGCCAGGTCGAAGCCCAGCGCCGCAAAATCCGCCAACAAACCCGCCGCATCCAGATAGTCCGCCACCACCCGCGAACCCGGCGACAGCGAAGTCTTCACCCAGGGTTTGCGCCCCACGCCGCGTGCCCGTGCACGACGTGCCAGCAATCCGGCCTGGATCATCTGCGCCGGGTTGGCCGTGTTGGTGCAACTGGTGATCGCCGCCATTACCACCGCGCCGTGGGTCAACGGCGCTTCAAAGGACGGCTCGAAGAACTGCTGCCCGGCCTCAGCGTGCACATGCTGATGAAACGAGGCCCCCGCCTGCGCCAGCGACTGGCGCTGATGGGGTTGGTGTGGCCCGGCCACACTGGGTTCAATCAAGGCCAAGTCCAGCTCGATCAGTTCATCGAACTGCGGCTCGGGCTCGCCGGCCTGGCGCCACAGCGACTGTGCCGCCATATAGGTCGACACCTTGGCCAACAATGGCGCCGGCCGCGCACTCAATTCCAGGTAGGCAAGGGTCTCGTCATCAAACGGGAAAAACACCACCGTCGCGCCATACTCCGGCGCCATGTTCGCCACGGTGCCCCGCGCCGCCCAACTCAACGACGCCAGCCCCGGCCCGGTGAACTCGACAAACTTGCCGACCATGCTGCGCTGGCGCAGCAACTCGGTCACGCTCAAGGCCAGGTCCGTCGCCGTCACACCGGCCCGCAAGGCATTGCTGACGCGAACCCCCACGACCTGGGGAAAGGCAATCGGCACCGGCTCACCGAGCATCGCCGCCTGCCCTTCGAGCCCGCCCACGCCCCAGCCCAGCACGCCGATGGCATTGATCATCGGCGTATGGCTGTCGGTGGCAACCATGCAGTCCGGGTGCAGCAACACGCCCCCCTCGGCGGCCGGGCTTTCACATACCACCTGGGCGATGGATTCCATGTTCATCTGGTGGATGATCCCCGTCCCCGGCGGGATCACCTTGAAGTTGTCCAGGCTGGCCTCGGCCCATTTGATAAACCGGTAGCGCTCGCTGTTGCGGCGAAAGTCGATGTCGAGGTTGGCGTCCACCGCGCCGGCTTCGGCGTAGTGCTCGACAATCACCGAGTGGTCGATGGTCAACACGGCCGGGATCGCCGGGTTCACCGCCGTCGGGTCGCCACCCAGTTCCGCGACCACATCACGCATGCCGGCAAAGTCCGCCAGGGCCGGCAGGCAGGTGGTGTCGTGAAACATCAGGCGGTTGGGCTGGAACGGTACCTCGCAGTCCGGCCCGCTGCCGGTGGCTCGCGCCAGCACCGACGGCAATGAGGCCGGGGCACAGCGGGCGATGTTTTCCACCAGGATGCGCAGGCAATAAGGCAGCCGATGCAGCTGCACCGGGGTCAGCAGTTTATGCAGATCGATATAGGCGTAACGCTGCCCGCCGATGTCCAGATGGTTGAGAACGTCGCTCATAGTTGGCCGAACACCCGCTCGATACGCGCCAGGCCCCAATCCAGTTCCTCACGGGTGATAGACAACGGCGGCGCGATACGCAGCACGTTTTCATGGGTCTCCTTGGTCAGCAGGCCTTCGGCAAGCAACGCTTCGCAAATCGGCCGTGCATCACGGTCCAGCTCCACCCCCACCCACAAACCGCGACCACGCACCTCCCGGACCGCCGGGGGATTCATCGCCCGCAGGCGCTCCACCAGGTAGTGGCCCAATTGCGCGCTGTTATCGATCAAGCCTTCATCTTCCAGCACGTTAAGGGCTTCCAGGCCAACGGCCGCCGCCAAGGGGTTACCGCCAAACGTCGAACCATGGCTGCCGGCATCGAACAGGTCCATGGTCGAATGGTCCGCGACAAACGCCGACACCGGCATGATCCCGCCGCCCAGCGCCTTGCCAAGGATCAGCGCATCCGGGCGAATGCCTTCGTGCTGGAAGGCAAACCACTTGCCGGTGCGGCCCAGGCCCGACTGGATTTCATCGAGGATCAGCAAGGTGTTGGTGGCGTCGCACAGTGCACGCAGCTCACGCAGGAACCCGGCCGGCGGCACGCGAATACCGGCTTCGCCCTGGATCGGTTCGATCAGCACCGCGCAGGTATCAGCCGTGATGGCCTGGCGAAAACTCTCGATATCGCCAAACCGCGCTTCGGTGAAGCCGTCGCAGAACGGACCGAAGTCCGCCTTGTAGTCCGGCTCGGACGAGAAGCCGACGATGGTCGAGGTGCGCCCGTGGAAGTTGTTGTCGGCCACCACGATCTTCGCCTGGTTCGCGGCGATGCCCTTGACCCGATAGCCCCAGCGACGGGCGGCCTTGATCGCGGTCTCCACGGCTTCGGCGCCGCTGTTCATCGGCAATGCCGAATCGAAGCCGCTGATGCGGCACAGCGTCTTGAGGAAGTTACCCAGTGGCTCACTGTAGAACGCGCGCGACACCACGCTGATCTTGTCGATCTGCGCCACGGCGGCGGCGCGGATACGCGGGTGCACATGGCCATGACTGACGGCTGAATAGGCCGACATCATGTCCAGGTAGCGCTTGCCATCATCGCCAATGGCCCATACGCCCTCGCCCTTGACGATGACCACCGGCAGCGGCGAATAGTTGTGGGCGCAGAATTGGTTTTCGAGGGTGATTGCCGGGTTGGGGTGCATGGAATGTCCTGCCTGATAAAAATCTAAAAATAGTGAGGATCTACTGCAGGCGCTGGCTTGCCGGCGATGGCGGTACGTCTGACACACCGCTATCGCCGGCAAGCCGGCTCCTACAGTGATCGGCTTTCAATTTACGCACTCAGCAGCTTGCCGCTGCGGATCGGCGTAGCGCCGGAAACACGGCCCAAGGGGTCGCCCGGCTTCACAAAGCGCACATCGCGGCGCATGTACAACACGCCGGTGGTGTGGCTGTTGATCGTCACGGTCTTGCCACTGTGGGGATCGACGATATCGAACAACGCCTGCCCCGCTTCAATACGACTGCCCACCGCCGCGCGGTGCACCAGCACCCCGGCGCTCGACGCATAGAACTGCTCGCTGCCCGCCAGCGGCGTGGCCGGGTTGCGCAAGGCGGGCAACGGTCGTGGGGTGCCTTCGATGGCGCCCAGGTGGGTCAGGTAATCAATGATCGCCGTGGCGTCATGGTCTGCCAGTTCATACGACACATCCCGCTGGCCACGGTGCTCCACGGTCACGGCGATGCTGCTGTCGGGGATCGGGAATCGCTCGCCAAACCGCTCGCGCAGATTCACCCACAGCAGGTAGAGCGCTTCATCAAAGGAATTGGCCTGGGAATCGGTAGCCAGCAGGGTCGCTTCGGCGCCGATGTAGCGCGCCAACGGCTCGATGGTCGGCCACACCGATTCGCCGGTGTAGAGGTGCATGGCCGCTTCGCGGGAGCAGTGCAGGTCCAGCACGATGTCGGCATCGTGGGCCAGCAGCATCAGGGTCTGCTGCAGCGACTGGTATTCGTCCATCGGCTGGGCGGCGCGCAGGCATTCGCCCCAGGCTTGGCGGATCAGTTCACGGTTGGCGTCGATGTCCTGGCTGAGCAGGTGTTCGATCCTGCTGGCGATTTCCGGGTACGGCACCGGGAAACCACGGTTGTAATTGCGCCCACTGCCCAGCTCGAAACGCCCGCTAGGTGCGCCCATGATGTATTGGCCCAGGCCGGCCGGGTTGGCCACGGCCACCAGCACGATCTGCGCATTCAGGCGGCCGGCATTTTCCAGCGCGGCCAGTTGCCGGCGCAGGTGCGCAGCCACCAGCATCGCTGGGGTTTCATCGGCATGCAGCGCCGCCTGGATATAGATTTTTCGACCCGCACCCACTGCACCGTAATGCTCGCTTTCCACGTGCCTGTGGGTACCTTGTGTCGCTTGCAGCAAGGGGTGTTGATTAAGTTTCATAACGCAGGAGTCTCGATATTCGAGTGATGGTTCTGGAGAAAAGATGCTGTTGAAAAGAGTATCGAGACCGGGTGATCGCCTGTAAGGGCGGCCGGGGCTATCTTGATCTGCAAAACCGATCAGTTGTGATGCCGATCGGGGACAGTGTGATGAGCGGGCTTGCCCCGCTCATCTCAACTAAGCCTCAGACACACGCTTACCAGAGCGCCAGGGTGTAGCCCAGCAGCACGCGGTTCTCGTTGACGTCGTTGTAGAAGTTGCCCTTGGCCAGGGCGTTGCGCCAACGCATCGACACCCCCTTGAACGGGCCGGTCTGCACCACGTAGCTGATGTCCAGATCGCGTTCCCATTCACGGCCTTCGCCGTTGAAGCCGATCACCTCGGCCGAATCACCCTTGGCATACTTGATCCCGAACAGCAGGCCCGGCAGGCCCAGGTCGGCGAAGTTGTAGTCGTAGCGAGCGTGCCAGGCGCGCTCCTTGGTCTGGGTGAAGTTGGTGAACTGGTACTCGGTGAACAGGTAGCTGATCGAACCATCCAGGTAGGTGAACGGCGTGGTGCCGAACTGCCGCTGGAAGCCGCCGCCGATGCTGTGGCCGCCATACTGGTAGGTCAGGCGTGTACTCAAGGCGCGGTTATCGACATCACCCGCGAGGCCAGCGCCGTCCTTGTCGGCCTTGAAGTAGCGCACGTCGGTCTTCAGGCTGCCCGGCCCCAGGCCAAAGCTGTTCTTGAAGCCGCCGTATTGCTGGTGGTAGATGCTGTCGAGCGCGGCGTAGTGGTAGCTGAGCAACGTGTTGGGGGTCAGCGAATAATCGCCGCCGGCAAAGCGGAACTGATCGCTCAGGGCCGTGCTTTTGTAGACCTTGCTGACCGTGGTCAGCTTCATGTCTTCGTAGTTGGTGGAATCGCGGTCCTTGGCCTGGTCCAACTGACCGAGGCTGAGCTTGAGGTTGCTGATGTCATTGGACACCAGCTGCGTGCCACTGAACGACTGCGGGAACAGGCGGCTGGTATTGGGTTGCAGGGTCGGAAGATCCGGCACCAGGTAGCCCACGCGCAGTTCGCTCTTGGCGAAGCGTGCCTTGGCGGTCACGCCGAGCTTGGAGTAGCTGTCGGAAGCGCGCTTGTCGCTATCACGTTGCAGCAAGCCGGTGCCGGATTTGTCCGGGCTGGAGTCGAGCTTCAAGCCGAGCATGCCCATGGCGTCCAGGCCAAAACCTACCGTGCCCTCGGTAAAGCCGGACTTGATCCCCAGCAGAAAGCCCTGGGCCCATTCGGCGCGCACCGACTGGCTGGCTTCTTCGCGGTAGTCACGGTTGAAGTAGTAGTTCTTCAATTCCAGCGTACCGCTGCTGTCCTTGATGAAATCTGCATGGGCGGCGAACGGGATCAACCCGCTGCTCACGACGCCCACGCCGGTGATGAGTTGAGTCAGGGATTTTTTCATTTTTTTAAGCTCCTGGCAGTGTCATGGTTGGGGGTTTTTATTGTTCTTCGGGCATGGCTTCGCCGTTCGCGCAAATCGGCGATTTGCGCGGCGGGTGACGTCAGTCCTGGGTTACAGCGCTAGCGGTACAGGGCCTTGGCGAATGCGGTAGCCACCGTTTTCAAGTTTCTCCAAGGGGCTGGCAGCGGCCAGCAGCTTGCGGGTATAGGGGTGCTGCGGGCGGTCGAAGATCTCATCCCGCGCGCCCATTTCCACCACCCTGCCCTCGCTCATTACCGCCACCCGGTGGGCGATGCGCTCCACCGCCGCCAGGTCGTGGGAGATGAACAGGCAGGCGAAGCCGTACTGCGCCTGCAGGCGTTCGAACAGCTCCAGGATTTGCTTCTGGATGGTCATGTCCAGGGCCGAGATCGGCTCGTCGGCAATCACCAACCGTGGGTGGCGCACCAGCGCGCGGCCAATGGCGACACGCTGGCGCTGGCCACCGGACAACTGATGCGGGAAGCGGTCGACAAACTGCTCGGCCAGGCCGATATCCACCAGCGTCCTGGTGACGCGCTCACGCTTCTGCTCGGCGCTCATGCCCGGTACATGGCGCAGCGGTTCGGCGAGGATGTCGCCGATCTTCATGCGCGGGTCGAGAGACGAATACGGGTCCTGGAAAATCATCTGGCATTGCAAACGGTGTTCGCGGTTGACGGACTTGAGGATGTCCACGCCCTCAAACTCGATGGCGCCGGCACAGGCTTTGTTCAGGCCGACAATCGCGCGGCCCAGGGTGGTCTTGCCAGAGCCGCTGCCGCCCACCAGCGCCAGGGTTTCGCCCGGTGCGATGCTGAGGTTGGCCGAATGCACCACGCGCTTGAACGGCGTGCGGCCCCACAGGCTGCGCGGGCCAGGGTGTTCGATGCACACGTCGCGGACCGTCAGCAGCGGGCCATCGGCCTGGGGCAAGTCCGCCAACACGCCACGGCGCGGCAAGGCTTCCAGCAGCTGGCGGGTGTATTCGGCCTTGGGCGCCAGCAGGATCTGCTCAATGGTGCCCTGCTCCACCGCGCGGCCTTCGCGCATCACCACCACCTTGTCGGCGTAGCGCGCCACCAGGGACAGGTCATGGCTGATAAACAGAATCGCCGTGCCCTGCTCGCGGGTCAGGTCGAGCATCAGCTTCAACACGTCCAGTTGTGCCAAGCAGTCCAGGGCCGTGGTGGGTTCGTCGGCAATCAGCAGCGCCGGGCGCAGCAGCATCACCGAAGCGAGCATGATGCGTTGGCGCATGCCACCGGAGAACTCGTGAGGGAACGCCGCCAGGCAACGTTCGGCGTCCTTGATGCCGATATGGCCGAGCATCTCCAGGCTGCGTTCGCGGATCTGCGCATCCGTGAGCTTGGTGTGCAGGCGCAGGCCCTCGGCCATTTGCTCGCCGATGCTCATGGACGGGTTCAACGACACCATGGGTTCCTGGAACACCATGCCGATCTTGGCCCCGCGCAGTTGGCGCAGTTGCTCGGGCTTGAGGCTGTTGAGGTCATGGCCCTGGAACCGCACCTGGCCGCCGCAGTGTTGCAGCGGTGGCGGCAGCAGGCCGATGGCGGCGCGGGCGGCCATGGTCTTGCCGCTGCCGGACTCGCCCACCAACGCGACGATTTCCCCCGGCGCGATGGTGAAGCTCAGGTCGTTGACCGCCAGCGGGCCGTGGGTGCCGACGCGGATTTTCAGGTGATCGACTGCCAGTAATACATCAGTCATGGTCATTTACTCATCCGTGGATCAAGGCGGTCACGCAAGGCATCGCCACACAGGTTGAACGCCAGCAACGCCATGGCGATGCAGACACCGGGAAACAGCCCCAGCCAACTGGCCGTGGCGATATACGGCCGGCTGGCCGCCAGCATGTTGCCCCAGGTCGCCGCCGGTGGCGGCACGCCCAGGCCGAGGAAGCTCAGGGAGCTTTCCGCGAGGATCGCCCAGCCGAACATGCTGGTGGCCAGCACGCACACCGGCGCCACGCAGTTCGGCGCAATATGGCGCAGCATGGTGTACAGCTCGGAGTTGCCGATCACCCGCGAGGCCTCGACAAACTCCTTCTCGCGCAGCGACAACACCGTGCCGCGCACCACCCGCACCACCGACGGCGTATAGGCCAGGCTCAAGGCGAAGACGATGCCGTACAGGCTCGGACCGATGATCGCCATCAAGCCCAGGGCCAGCAGGATGCCGGGGAACGCCAGCAGCGCGTCGTTGATCATCATCAGGCCACGGTCGACCCAGCCGCGCAGGAAACCGGCCAGCAAGCCGAGGAAGGTACCGGCGATAATCGCCATGCTCACCGTCAGCACACTCACCCACAGGCTGGTGTGCGCGCCGATCATCAAGCGGCTCAAGACATCGCGGCCGTATTCATCGGTGCCCAGCCAGTGCGCAGCGGTCGGCGCCTGCAACCGCGCCAGCAGGTTCAGCGCCAGCGGATCATGGGGCGTCCATACCAGGCCGAGCGCGGCCATGATCAATAGCAAGCCCAACAGGAACGCACCGATCAGCGCATTCAACGGCGGCACGCGCCAGGCCCTGGGGGCACGCACCGGTGCAGGCAGTAGCACCTCGGGTGCAACAGGCAGTGGCTTATTCATAACTTAACCCTGGGGTCGAAGAGCGGGTACAGCAGGTCCACCAACAGGTTGACCAGCACATAGACAAAGGTCACCAGCAGCAGGCAGCCCTGCAGCACCGGGTAGTCACGGGCGTAGATGGCGTCGACCATCAGGCGGCCGATGCCCGGCAGGGTGAACACGGTTTCCAGCACGGCAATGCCGCTGAGCAGGTTGCCGAGGATCAGGCCGATAAGGGTCAGGGTCGGTGCAAACGAGTTGCGCAACGCATGGCGCCACAGCACCGCACGTTCCGACAGGCCCTTGGCGCGGGCATGGGTGATGTACTCCAGGCGCAACACCTCGATGGCACTGGCCCGCGCCATGCGGGTGATTGCACCCAGCTCCACCAGGGTCAGGGTGACGATCGGCAACACGATGAAACTCAAGGCCTGCCACGGTGACTGGCCGAACGACACGTAGCCCACCACCGGCAACCAGCCCAGCTTGATGCCAAACGCATACAGCAACAGCAGGCCGAGCCAGAAACTGGGGATCGACAGCAGCAGCGTGGCGGTCGACACCACGCCAAAGTCCAGTGCACTGTCCTGCTTCCACGCCGACAGCAAGCCGGCCGGCACCGCAATCAAGGCAGCCAGCAACACCGACACCAACACAACCCCGGCACTCACCTGGAAGCGATCGAGGATCAGCGGTAGCACCGCCTCATTGGTGGTGATCGAATGCCCAAGGTCGCCACTGAGCACCGCCTTCAACCAGATTACAAACTGCACTGGCAGCGGCTGGTCCAGGCCCAGGGACGCACGCGCGACCTCCAGGCTATGGGCGTCGGCCATGTCGCCAAGCATCAGCAGGGCCGGGTCACCAGGCACCAGGCGGATGATCGCGAACACCATCAGCGAGATCAGCAGCAAGGTCGGGACTGACATCGCCAGGCGTTGGGAGATAAAACGAAACATCCTCAATTGCTCCCGGAAGCAGGGACGCTGACGGTCCACAGGCGCGGCTTGGACACCGGCCAAGTGCGCAGGCCCTTGACGTAGTCACGGCTGGCGGCAATCGCGTTGCCGTTGTACATCGGGATCATCGGCACATCCTTGATCATCTGTTGGTGCAGTTGATCGAACAATGCCTGGCGCTTGGTAATGTCGCCTTCGCGCTGGGCTTCACGCAGCCATTCACGAGCCTGGGGGTTGTCCCAGACCTTGCGGGCTTCCTTGTCTTTGTCGCCGGTCATCGAGTCGAAACTCAGGGCCGGGTCGAGGCGCTCGGAGTACGGGAACGCCATCATCTGGTAGTTGCCGCTCTGGTAGCGCTCCAGTTGCGTGCCCCACTCCAGGGTCTCCAGCTCCAGGTTGATGCCGCTGGCCTTGGCCATGGCCTGCACGAATACGCCCATGTCGAAAATCGCGGCGTAGCGTTTGTTGACGATCAGTTTGATCGGCTCGCCCTTGTAGCCAGCCTCACGCAACAATTGCGCGGTCTTGGCCGGGTCGAAGGTGTAGCCCTGGTCTTCGATGGCCGTGTGGTAATGGCTGCCGCTGGCGACCATCGAGTTGTTGGCCTTGGAACGCCCGCCGGTGAGGGCTTCGACGATTTGCGCCGAATCCAGGGCATGGGCGATGGCCTGGCGCAGGCGCACATCCTTGAGCAGCGGGTCGCGGGTCTGGAACAGCAAGGCGTTGACCGACATGGTGCCGCTGGAGGTCACGCGCACGCCGGGGTTGGCCGCCAGTTCGGTGGCGTCCAGCGGGGTGACGTCGATCAGCAAGTCGACGTTTTTCGACAGCAAGGCGGCTTTGGCGGCGGCCGGGTCCGGGATCACCAGCAGGCGCACGCGGTTGAGGGTGGTGGATTTGTTGCCGGTGTAGCCATCGGGCTGTTGTTCATCGCGGGCGCTGTAGTTGGGGTTACGCAGCAGTTCGACGTATTGACCGGGCTTCCACTCGCCCAGCTTGAACGGGCCGGTGCCGACCGGGGCCTTCCAGCTGCCATCGGCGTTGAGCGAGTCCGAGGAGAGGATGCCGCTGCCGCCACACTCCGGCAGTGCGGTACTGGTAAGGAACAGGCCATTGGGCTTGTCGAGGGTGAACACCACGGTGAGTGGGTCCGGGGCGCTCATGTCGACGATCTTGGCGCCACCATGGCCATCGAATTCAGGCGCGCAGCGCCATTGGGTCCTGGGGTCGAGGAAGCGCTTCCAGGTCCACAGCACGTCAGCGGAGGTCAGCGCCTTGCCATTCTGGAACTTCACCCCGTCGCGCAGGTGGAAGGTGTAGCGCAGGCCGTCGTCGGACACCTGCACATCCTTGGCCAGCAGCGGGCCGACGGTGGCGTCTTCACGAAAGGCCACCAGCCCTTCGGTGAGGTGCATGATCACCGCGTCGGAGTTGGTGTCGCGGTTGACACCGGGGTCGGTGCTGCGGATATCGGCGTTGAGCGCCACCTTCAACACACTTTCGGCGTGGGCAGTACCCGCCAGCGCCGCAGACAAAGCGCCTGCCAGGATTAAAGTCTTGTTCATGATAAATGCACCTTAAATGATCCTTACGCTTGGGGTTCGGACGCTGGCAGGACCCAAAAAGAGGCACGGCCGAACACCTGGATAGTTGTTGTTGTTTTAGTCGCCTTCACGGTCGGCGAATGTTCCTGGACCGATCTTATTCTTCACGCGGCAAGCTTGAGAAGAACGCTCCAGGTGATCAGGCTCGGCTTTTCCGATCACCCTCCGGGCCGTTCACAACCTGCCCCCAGCCTACCGAAAAATCAGGGCCCGGAGCCGTTTGCGCGCGTTCAAAAATAATGAACCTGATCGGCCAAACCGATCTGTGCGCACCTGGAGGCATCAGATAAGCTAGCGGGTATTCAATGGTTCAAATGCTCAAACCCGAGGCCGTCCTTCATGACACTCACCCATCTTCGTGCGTTCTGTGCCGTGGTCGAAAAAGGCAGTTTCCGCTCTGCCGCGCGCCAGTTGGATGTGGCGCAAAGCACCCTGACCCAATCGATCCAGACCCTCGAAAAAGAACTCGGCGTGGTCTTGCTGCAACGCTCGAACCAAGGCATCAACCTGACGTCGGCTGGCGAAGTGTTCCTGGTGCGCGCCCGTTCCATCACCCTCGATTGCGAACGCGCGCTGCTCGACCTGCAACCCTGGAAAGGCGAGCCCGAAGGCCATATCGACCTGGGCGTGACCTCCGAGCCCCTGGCCGAGCTGCTGGTGCCGGTGCTGAGCAACTTCACCCAACGCTTCCCGCGCATCCAGGTGCACGTGGCCAGCGGCACCACCAAGGGCCTGGTCGAAAAGGTCCGCGATGGTCGCCTGGATTTCGTGCTGTGCCCGCTGGCACCGAATGTCACCGATATCGACCTGTCCATCGACCGTCTCTACAGCTCCAGCGCCGGCATTATCGCGCGCAAGGGCCATCCGTTGGGCCAGGCCAGATCGGTGCGGGAACTGGTGGACTGCCAATGGATCAGCGTGCGCTCCACCGGTGTCATCGGTGGCGCGGAAAACCGCCTGGTCCAGCTGTTCCGCACCCAGGGCCTGGCGCCGCCGAAGATCGCGATTACCACCGACTCGCTGCTGGAAACCCTGCACATCGTCTCGGAAACCGACTACCTGACCATCGAACCGCGCATGCTGCCGGGGATGAAGCTGTTTTCCAGCGCACTCACCACCATCGCCATCGAAGAACCCCTGGCGCCCCGGGATGTGTGCCTGATCAGCCGCCGTTCAGCGCCCCTCACCGGGGTCAGCCAGGAACTCACCAGCATGCTGATTTCCTATTCCCGGCTGGTACACCGCAGCCGTTGATCGCCACCCTTGCCGAGCCTTTTCATGCCCCTGACTTCCTACGATGGTCTGCCCCGCGCCAGCGCCAGCAGCCTTGGCATTGACCCCGACTGTTTGATCGCGTTTCTCGATGCGGTCAAGGCCGCCGGCCTCGACCTGCACGGCTTCATGCTGCACCGCCACGGCCACGTGGTTGCCGAAGGCTGGACCTGGCCGGTAGATCCCAATGAGCCACGCGTGCTGCACTCCATGGCCAAGAGTTTTACCGGCTGCGCCATCGGCCTGGCCATCCAAGAAGGCTTGCTCAATCTCGATGATCGGCTGGTGCGTTTCTTCCCCGATGAAGTCCCCGCGAACGCCGACCCGCGCCTGGCCGACATGACTGTCGAACACCTGCTGACCATGCGCACCGGGCACGCCAGCAACACCTCCGGCTCAGTGTGGCGCAGCATCAGCACCAGTTGGATCGCCGAGTTCTTCAAGATCCCCCTGGCCTACGCGCCGGGCACCGAATACGTGTACACCAGCGCGGCCAGCTACATGCTCTCGGCGCTGATCAACCGCGTCACCGGCCAAACCCTGCACGACTACCTCAAGCCACGCCTGTTCATCCCCTTGGATATTCACAATGAAACCTGGGACATCGGCCCGGACGGCGTGAACCCCGGCGGCAACGGCCTCACCGCCCCCGTGTCGGCGGCGCTGAAACTGGCGGTATTGCACGCCCAGAACGGTGTCTGGGACGGCCGGCAGGTATTGCCGGCGGCGTGGGTCCAGGCCGCTACCCAACCCCAGGGCGGCCCCGACAGCCGCTACGGCTACCACTGGATGATGAAACCGCGCCCAGCCTTCAGTGCGCTGGGGGTGTTCGTACAGATGGCCGCGGTGTACCGCGAACACAACGCAACCTTGGTGCTGGTAGGTGGGATGAAAAACTCGGCAGAGATCGTGCCGTTTATCGAGCGTTATTTTCCCGCAGCCTTCAGCGAGGATTGCAGCGTGAAACCCGAAGCCGATTCACGGCTGGAGCAACGGCTGGCGAGCATGGCTGAGCAGCCTCTACTGGTTTCAGACTGCCCGGCGCCCGAGGATTCGATACGCGTATTTGCCGTGGCCGAAAACGGGCTTGGCGTGCGCCAACTGTCGTTCGCGTTTACAGGCCATGTACTCACCTTCGAACTGACCGACAGCCAGGCCACCCATCGCTTGCAGATCGGCATCGACCACTGGCTCACAGGCCTCACCAGCATGCCGGGCCGTGCGTTGCACCATGGTTATGAATTCAACCACGCACAGATCGTGGCCGGTGCCCGCTGGTTGGATCAAAAGACGCTGGAGATGACCTGGATCTATCCGCAGACCGCATTCAGGGATCGGGTGAAATGTGTGTTTGAAGGCAACAGCGTGAGCTTCGCCCGCACGGTGAACGTCAACAGCGCAGAGCGAGAGCAGGAAGTGCTGGTGGGCAAACGCCTGTAAGTCAACCCGCTCACCACATAGAATCTTTAGAACCTGGCTGGGCGTAACACCCAGGTGCCGGCATCGCCGACAAGCCAGCTTCTACAGGTTGACCGTGGTCGCCGTGCGAGCCCTTGGGTTACTTGGGGCTGGGCCGGCATTCCGGCTCTTTTTCAAAGTGATCCGCTGTAAAAGCACGACCCATGGCAACCGCGACCGCAGCAACGGATATGGACTCAAGACCGAGGCTTCTTCCCCCGCTCCTGCCCGCGCAGGTACAACGCCTCCACCAGTTTCTGCCGTTCATCCTGCGGCAAGGTCCCGGCAAACTGCGCCAGGGTGCCATCCACCAATGCCCTTAGCGCTGCATCCGCCTCGCGCGCCTTGGCCAACTCGGCCACCAACACTTCATGGTCCAGCGTGGGTGCCTCCAGCTGCTTGATCACCCCCATGCGCGCCTCACGTCCGGCCATGATCAACGGCTGGCTGTCGGCACTGTTCTGTCGCAGCAACTGGCGCAGTTCCCTGCGCCGCTCCGGTGGCAGGTTGATCATGGCCTGGCGCAGGCCGTGCTGGTTGACCAGCACTTGCGCCGGCTTGGCACTGGCCATCCAGTGGTAAAGGCCACCGCCGACCCCGCCGATCAAAAACACATTGAGCAACACCGAAACGAACAACCACGGTTTAAGGGATCTGACGGTCATTGCTCGGTTTCCTCAGCGTTGACGGTAAAGACGACTTCGGCGTCGCCCTGGTCGAAGACACTGGGCAGCACTTCGGATGACAACATGGGCAACGGCACGCTCATGGACGCCACCAGCATCCCGGTGACGATGCCGGCAATGCCCACGCCGACCAGGCCGGCGGGCGATAACCAGCTGGCGTAGCGTGACCAGAATGAGCGTGGCGCGGATTGACGTATCTGCCGCACCAGCGCCGGGTCGGGCAACGCGAGTTGATGGCTGTCCAACTGATGGTCGAGCCAGCGCGCCTGCTGCAGGGCGTCGCGCGCATGCAGATTGCCGCTGTCGAGCAACGCCTGGGCGGCGGGCTGTTCGGTGTCGGGCCAGCGCTGCAGGTCCGCCCCGTACACGTCGGCCAGATAAGCAAAGCGTTCGGGTGTCATGATTTTCCCCTTCCTGGGCGGGCAAGCCCGGGTGTGTCGGCAAGTTGACTGCGCAACTGGCGTCGGGCCCGCGACAGCAGGCTCTCCAGTGCCTCGACGCTGATATTCATCAGGGCCGCGGCGTCGATATTCGACAGCTCCTGGTAGTACTGCAGCACGATGGCTTCGCGCTGGCGTTCGGGCAAGGCCGCCAACGCGGCGGCCATGCGGGCACTGCGGTCCAGGATTTCCAGCTGTTCATCCGGCGGCGGCGCACTGTCCGCCAGTTCTGCCGTGTCCTCGTCGCTCAGCGGGCGCTCCTTGCGCCGGCGCAGGCGGTCGTGACACAGGTTGAGCGCGACCCGGTGCAACCAGGTGTCGAAACGCGCCTCGCCACTGCGCCAGTTGGCCGCCTGGCGCCAGATGCGCAGGAAGCTTTCCTGGGCCACGTCCTTGGCCTCATCGGCATCGCCCAGGATCCGACTGGCGAGCGCCAGCAAACGCGGGAGCTTGCGCGTCACCATTTCGTTGACGGCGGCAGGTTCGTTATTGCCGATACGCGCCAGCAGTTCAACGTCCGGATCAGTGTCTTTCAATCGGGTAGTTCTCGGGGCCAAGGGTCAAGTTTCAGCGGATCCAATGCCCTTCGCGCCAGTACCAGTTCGGACCATGGGCTTCCCAGTGGCCGGGTTCCCAACGCGCATTGCGCATCACCGGCTGCCAGTGACCCGGCACCCAACCGTAGCCGCGCCCTTCCCAGCGCCAGTGGCCTCGGTCCCAGGCGTAGCCGGGGCGCTGGGCGGGAATCACTTCCACACGCTGCGGCGGCGGTGCCTGCTGGATGATGATTTCGGTCTGGGCAAAGGTCGGGGTGCTCACAAACGCGGCGAGCGCCAGCGGAGCAAGCAAGGCAAAACGCAATTTGGCCAGGGGTCTCATGGCAACTCCTTCAAGCAACCGGCGAAAGTGCGGGTTGCTGATGGGTTGAACGGCGGGTGCGCAAAAAATCCGTCGCGGGCCGCGCGGATTTATTTTCGGGCAGTGCTCGCCAGCAGTATTGCGCAGGGAATGAGAGGGCTTGATGAAATATCTGAAAGCTTCGCGACGGATTTACGCGGGTGGCCGCGTTGAAGGATTAACGCAGGTAAAACCAAGAGGAAACACCATGTACCGTCGCCTTACCATGCTGGTTGCCGCCCTGCTGATCGTCAGCCTCAGCGGTTGCGTGATCCTGCCGGAGCACCGCCATTGCTGCTGGCGCTACTACGGCGCGCTCGACACGCCCAGCCACACCGTCGACAGCTAACTGACCGCCGCAAAGCCACGGCGGCCGGCCTTGAGCTCGGTGCGCAGTTCGCCGATCAGGTTTGCGATGGAACGGATGCTGTCCAGACCCTCGGGGGACACGCGCGTCAGCAGCAGGTCGACGCGTCCAGACACTGGCTCGAACACGCTGATGCGCAGCGAACCGTCGCTGTTCACCGTGCAATCGCACGCAAGCGGCAGGAAGCCGGAGGCCATGATGCGGTTGAATTCGACGATGGAAATCATGATAAGTCCCCTTCCCTGGGCCTCACCCGGTAGTTGTGATGCAGACAGAGTAGATGAGGTTTTGCAGGGGGTGGGGCTGTTCACGCAAAAGTGCCAACCCTGACTCATTTTGCCCCGAAACCGCCGGTTCGCTGGCGTCAGAAAAGCGGTCAACCAGACCTCTCGTCTACTGCCAAAGCCTGGACTTGACTCCAGGCGTGGATCAAAAGACGCTCTTGGCTTTTGGCCATCATCTCGAGCATTCCAGCATGCGCATCGCCCCTCCGAGCCAGCCCGACAGTGACGTGTACAAGACGCTATTGGAGTCGACCAAGGCCATCCCCTGGCGCATCGATTGGCAGACCATGACCTTCAGCTATATCGGCCCGCAGATCGAGGCATTGCTCGGCTGGACCCCGCAAAGCTGGGTCAGCGTCGATGACTGGGTCGAACGCATGCACCCGGATGACCGCGAATACGTGGTGAATTTCTGCGTGTCGCAATCGCGCGCCGGCGTCGACCACGAGGCTGATTACCGCGCGCTGACGGCGAATGGCGACTACGTGTGGATTCGCGACGTGGTGCATGTGGTGCGCAAAGAGGGCGAAGTCGAGGCACTGATTGGCTTCATGTTCGATATCAGCGAGCGCAAGAAGACCGAAGAACACCTGGTGCGCCTGCAGAAACAACTCGAGGAATATTCCTATCAGGACGGCCTCACCGGCATCGCCAACCGGCGCATGTTCGACACTGTGCTGGAGCGCGAATGGGCCAGCGCCCAGCGCAGCCAGTTGCCGCTGTCGTTGATCATCCTGGATATCGATTTTTTCAAGCAGTACAACGACCACTACGGGCATATCAAGGGTGACGAATGCCTGCGCCAGGTGGCACGCACACTGTCGCAGGCGGCCAATCGCCCACGGGATTTCATTGCGCGTATCGGCGGTGAAGAGTTCGTGTGGCTGCTGCCGGAAACCGACGCGGCGTCGGCCCGGCAAGTGGCACAACGTTGCCTGCATCTGATCCGCCAGCAGCAGATCGAACACGGCTTTTCGCCCGTCGCCAACCAACTGACCTTGAGCCTGGGTGTCGGTACGCGGATCGTCACACACGAGAGTGCGATGCTGGGTTTTGTCGAAGACGTCGACAAGTTGCTGTACCAGGCCAAACGTAATGGACGCATGCGCGCAGAGTTTGCCGAGGATGAAGTTTGACGCCGAGGTCAAATCACAGGCAAAAAAAATCCCAAGTAGCTGATGGAAACTTGGGATTTAAAAATGCATAAACCGTGGGAGGTGAACGCCCGGCAATATTACCGATTGTAAAAAGCCGTAACAAGATTATTTTAATCCTTTCGTCGGATTAAAAGTGTTGTAAGTCATTCAATAACCACACTTTTTTAAAGGGAGTCAGCGGTATCAATGCCACTTTTTGGTGCAACTTCCGCTATATATCCACGTATAAGAAAGGGTTATTGATTAATTCGGTGCGCCTCTGCTGATCGACTGTTCGCTCAACTGTTTGCAGCTGTCGCGAAGTTCAAGGCTGCCGGACACTGCCACACTGGCAACCCGCTCAACTTGCCGACACAGTGCCAGGCGCTCGGCGGCCTCCTCGCGCTGGCGATCCGCCTTGGCGTTGAGCTGCATGAAATACCCCCCGAGCAGCACCGCCACGCACAGCACCCCGACCGCATAGTAGCGCAGGCTGTTGGACGGCTGCGGCTCAAGGGGCCTCATGGTTTAGTCCACCCTGCTCTTTTCATAACGCACGTCGTCACCCTCGACCCGGCCCACTACCGACCAGCCCAGGCGTTGGTAGAAACCGTTGGCGCGAATGTCGGCACCACCATCGGTGATCAGGAACAGTCGCTGGTGATGCTTGAACAGCGCCGCCTCGGCCACGGCCATCAACTGGCGTCCGAGGCCAAGGCGCTCATGGGACGGCAAGACGAACATTGCAAACACCTCTCCCTGCGCCAGGTCGACCATGGCAAACGCCACCGGCTGGCCCTCCACCTCGGCAATCCAGGCACAGGGCGCTGCCTGGATAGTGTCGGCCAGCACCTGCGGCGTGATGCCCAGTTCGGCCATCTGCTCGCGGCTCAAGTGGTTCTGCACCACCGAGGTGCGGATGGCAAAAAGCGTGTCGATGTCATCCGTCGTCGCCACGCGGATACGTGTTTGCATACTGGCCTCCCTGATGAAGTGCGCAATTGTATGCAAATAGAAACACACCGATTGTCGTGGATTTGTAAAACGCCTTAACAGGCAGCGGCAGGCCGGCCGCTATGCACTGGATTGACGCCTGAATTGCCCCGGCGCCATGCCGTGAGCCTTGCGGAAACAGCGGGAAAAGTACGCCTCATCGGTAAACCCACAGCGATGTGCAATCACGCCAATCATCTGCGTGCCGTTGAGCAACAGCGTGCGCGCCAATTGCATGCGGCGGTCGAGCACCAGTTGCGAGAAAGGCTTGCCGGTTTCCTTGCGCAGCAGGTGGGTCAGGTAGTTCGGCGACAAAAAGGCCGCGGCGGCCGTATCGGTCAGGTTGAGTGTCGGTTCATGCAGGTGCTCGCGGATATGCGCCTGTACCCGCGCCAGGGCATCCTTGCGCCCGCGTCGGGTGGCGTTGTTGGCAGCGAACGCCTGTAACGGCTCGGCGTATTGCTCGCAGACCAGGCCGATCAGCTGGAACAGATAGCCCTTGAGGCGCTCGCGCGCGCCGAAAGTGCGATGGGCATCCAGGTCGCGCATATGCGCCAGCCAGGTTTTGACCTGCTCGAACGTGGCATCGTCGAGGATGAAGTCCAGCTGTTCCTGGAAGCGAAACGGCGACAGTTCCGGCGCCTGGCCGATGGGGATGTCTTCCAGGTCCAGGGGATCGCACGTCAACTGCGGCAGGAAAAACGCCTGGCTGAAGTTGATCAACAAGAACTCGCCATCCTCGGGATGCGGGATCACATGCAGCCGATGCGGCAGGATGAATGCCAGGGCGTTACGCGGGAACGGCCGCACCGCGCCGCCGATATGCTGCACGGTGTCGCCGCCAAGGTTGATCTGGATCTGGAAATACTCATGGCGATGAGGACTGGTCAGCGCCGCCCTGCCGCGTTTGTCGCGGATGTAGAAGTCGGGGCGGTCGCTGCGCTGCTCCATGCCGTAAGTGGTGACGCGGGTGCCTGGCATAACGGTCTCTCGGATGGCCTGGGCACCACTGTAGCCTCAACCCTGGCCGAGGGTGAAACGCAACTCGCCAAGGCCGTCGATGCCGGCGCTGAGCACATCACCGCGCTGCACCGCGCCGACACCGGCGGGCGTGCCGGTGAAGATCAGGTCGCCGGGCTTGAGGGCTGCGGATTTGGAGGCGTGGCTGATCACTTCGCTGACGTTCCAGATCAAGTCCGCCAAGTCGCCGACCTGACGGAGCTGACCATTGACCTTGAGCCAGATTTTGCCGCTGGACGGATGCCCCACGGCGCTCACCGGTTGCAACGCGGTGGTCGGTGCGGATTCGTCAAAAGCCTTGGCCCATTCCCACGGGCGCGAGAGCTTTTTCGCCTCGGCCTGCAGGTCGCGGCGCGTCAGGTCGATGCCGACGCCATACCCCCAGACGTGGGACAAGGCATCTTCAGGATTGATGTCCACCCCACCCTTGCCGATCGCCACCACCAGTTCGACTTCGTGATGCAGGTCGGCGGTCAGCGGCGGATAGGCGATCACGCCCTCGGCCGGCACCACTGCGTCTGCGGGTTTCATGAAGAAAAAAGGCGGTTCGCGGTCCGGATCGTGCCCCATTTCGCGGGCGTGTTCGCTGTAGTTGCGGCCGACGCAAAAGACCCGGCGCAAGGGGAAGCGCGCGTCGCTGCCCTTGACTGCCAACGTGGGGGTTTGCGCGGGGGTGAAGACATACTCGGTCATGGTCTGTGCCTCTTGGTTTGCCTGGCACCAGTATGGCGAGGGTGCCCGCGACGAAGTTGGACAGGCTTACGCAGATTTTGCACTGGGCGGTGTTTGCTCCTGCGGCGCACTGCCCGGCATCAGTCGAGCCTGCGCAGTTCATGCACTTCAACCTGTGCTGGCGCGCCGCTGAATACCTGTCCCAGGCGAACCGATGGTTTATCGCCACGGCGAAAGTATTTTTCCAGGAAGATGCCTGCTCACCGCCGTCGTTTTAAACCGCCGGAGGTTATTTGCGCGCCACTTTATAGCGCAGGCAATCCTGGTAGAAACTCTGGCGAATCGCCTCGGGCTTGAGCCGTGAACGGCTGTCATAGGTCTGTTCGGTGATGCCCATGGCCATCATGCGCATCCACGATTTGCTGAACTTGATGGTCTGGATCTTCTGCCGCGCGGCATACAGCGACACGCCCGACAGCTTCAGTTCCTGGGCCCTGGCGGCGGTGCCGGCGCCCCAACTGCACATGTACTTGTCACCCTCGCGCAGCTCCCGTGCCTGCACGGCAGCCGCGCCGCCGGCCAATGAGCAGGCGATCAGCATGATTCCAACAGTGCGCATTTGCTTCCTCACCTAACCACCTGAAAATAAAAGTGATTTTGGCGAGGATTTGCCTACAGGGGGGCCATTAAATTGCCTTCTTGCGCAATGTTTCAGGCCGCCGCTGCCGGCGTGGTGCGAAAGGTGACGCCAAGGCGGTTAAAGGCGTTCATCAGGGCGATGCCGTAAGTCAGGTCAGCCAGTTCCTTGGCGTTGAATTCGGCTGCTGCGGCGGCGTAGTCCGCGTCCGACACATCACTGCGGGTAACGGCTTCAGCGAAGGCCAGGGCGATGCGTTCCCGCGCGGTAAACACGTCGTGGGCATCGTGCCACACCGGCACCAGTACCAGTTTATCCACGGCCAGGCCTTGCTTGAGCAGGTCCCGCGAGTGCATGTCGATGCAGAACGCGCAGCCGTTGATCTGCGAAACGCGCAGGTACACCAGGTCGATCAGCGCCTTGGACAGGCCGCTGTTCTGCAGGTAGACGTAGACGCCGCCGAAAGCCTTGTAACCTTCCGGGGATGCTTGGGTGTAATCGAGGCGAGTGGTCATGGTAAATCCTGTTGCGGTTGAGTGAAGGGGCCATCTTGCGGCGCCATGGCTCACCTCTGAAGAGCCAAGAATGGCGCTGATGCATAGACCATGATGGCCTGGTCATTAATAGCAGTTATGGCACTTGGGAATGGGTCATGGCCCCGGTAGAGTGAGATCAGCCACGACCTGGAGCCAGGCCCCATGTACACCCTGCCCCCGCTGGATCTCACCGACGCCGAACCGATCTACCGCCAGCTCTACTGGCGCTTTCGCAGTGCCATTGCCGAAGGGCTGCTCAAGCCGGGCGAGCGCGTACCGGCGGCGCGGGCCCTGGCCAAGGAGCTGGGGCTGGCGCGCGGCACCATCGACAGCACCTACTCATTGCTCACCGCCGAGGGCTACCTGGAGTCGCGCGGCCAGGCCGGAACGGTGGTGGCCCAGGGTATCGAGGCCGCCCTGCCCACGCGCGTGGCGGCCACGCCCTACCACGCGGTGCGCCGTCAGCAGCCGGTGCTGCCCTTCCAGATGGGCCTGCCCGCGCTGGATGCCTTCCCGCGCAAGATCTGGTCGAAAATCGCCGCCCGCTGCGTGCGCGCCACGCAACTGGCCGACATGGCCAACCCGCCGGTCCAGGGCCTGCCCGCGCTGCGGACCGCCATCGCCAGCTATTTGCAGGTGGCCCGGGGTATCTACTGCACGCCGGAGCAGGTGTTTGTCACCGCGGGCTATCGCAACACCTTGAGCCTGATCACCCACGCATTGCTCAAGCCCGGTGACCGGGTGCTGGTGGAAGACCCGGGCTACCCGCCGACACGCTCCCTTCTCGAGTACCTGCACATCAACACCGTGCCGCTCCCGGTAGACGCCGATGGCCTGTGCGTGCGCCAGGCCGGCGACGCCCGTGCGGTGATCGTCACCCCCGCCCACCAGAGCCCGCTGTGCGTGTCGCTGTCGCTGCCGCGTCGCCTGGAGTTGCTGGAATGGGCCACGCGCCAGCAGGCGTGGATCATCGAAGACGATTATGACGGCGAATACCGTTATGTCAGCCGCCCGCTGCCTGCCCTCAAGAGCCTGGACCGCGAGGGTCGCGTGCTGTACGCCGGCACGTTCAGCAAAGTGCTGTTCCCCGGCATTCGCCTGGCCTACCTGGTGGTGCCCTCCTTCCAGGTTGCGCACTTTGCGCAGGTGAGCCAGAGCTTTCTCGGCCATTGCCCGGAACTGACCCAGGCGATCGTCGCCAGCTTTATCGCCGAGGGGCATTTCGCCCGCCATATCCAGCGCATGCGCAAGCTCTATGGCGAACGCCGCGACGCCACCGCCAACGGCTTGCGCAAGGTGTTGGGCGAGCGTATTGGCATCGATGCGCAGCCTGGCGGGATGCACCTGGTCCTGCGGCTCAAGGCTCCACTATCGGACCGTTTGCTGGTGAAGAAGCTGGCCGACGCCGGCATTTTTGCCGAGGCCTTGAGCGAATGGAGCATGGTGCAGCAAACCGGCCCCGGCCTGCTGCTGGGCTTTGCCAATATCGACTCCCAGGCCAGCGCCGAGGCCTTGGGTCGACGTCTCCTCGAATGTCTTACGGGTTAGCGTTCACACGCGCCCTGACAAGCCTTGGCGATGCTGCTCGCGTACGTGTTCGCCAAGGCCTTTGTTCAGATCACCACTGGTAGGTCGCGCTCGCCTGCACCGTGCGCTGCGAGCCATACCAGCACCACGAGTACGAGTAGCAGGAGGCGACGTACTCTTTGTCCGCCAGGTTAGTGGCGTTGAGCGCCAGGCGCAGGTTGTCCTTGAGGTTGGCGATGTTCGGGATGTCGTAGTGCACCGCCGCGTCGAACAGCGTGTAGCCCGGCACCTTCAGGGTGTTGGCCGTATCGCCCCAGGAAGAACCGACATAGCGCGCGCCGGCGCCGACGCCGAAGCCCTTGAGGTGGCCGTCGTGGAAGGTGTAGTCGGCCCACGCCGAAGCGGTGTGGCGCGGTACCGCGTAGGTGGTGGTGCCTTCGGCGTCGATGGCAGGGCCTACGCCGATGTCGCTGATTGGTGCATAGCGCACGGTGCTGTTGGACTTGCTGATGCGGTTATCCAGGTAGGCATAGGCCGCGGTGATATCCAGGTTGTCGTTGAGGCTGGCCTTGCCTTCGAGTTCAAAGCCTCGCGACTGCACTTCGCCGTCCTGGCTCTGGCAGCGACCGGAACCGCACAGGTGGGTCGGATCCGGGTCGGTCGTGAGTACATTGGTCTGGCGCAGGTCGAAAATCGCCGCGGTGATAAAGCTGTTGCTGCCCGGCGGCTGGTACTTGATGCCGATTTCGTATTGCTTGCCTTCCGTCGGCTTGAACACCGAACCGCCATACCCGGTGCCCGACTGCGGGTTGAATGACTCCGCATAGCTGGCATACGGCGCCAGGCCATTGTCGAACAGGTAGACCAGGCCGACCCGGCCGGTAAACGCCTTGCTGTCCAGGGAAGACTTGGTCTTGGCACCGGTACTCAGGGTCTGCGTGCTGTTGTCGGTGCTTGCCCAGTCATAGCGACCACCCAGCAGCAGCACCCACTTGTCCCACTTCATCTGCTCTTGCAGATACACGCCAGTCTGTTCACTGCGCGAGGTGCCATCCGTGGTGTACGCCGGTACCGGGACGGCCGCGCCGTAGACCGGATCGAAAATGTCGAGGGTCGGCCCGGCGGTGTAAACGCCCGAACCGGACTTGGTGTCGGTGCTGGTGTTCTGGTAATCGAGGCCCATCAACAGCGTGTGCTGCAACGGCCCGGTGTCAAACTTGGCCTGCAGCTGGTTGTCGAGGGTGTAGGCATCCATGTCGACGTCACTGGCGATGGTCGAGCGTCGGATGGTGCGGTAGTCCGTCAACAGGTAGTTGCTGTAAAGGCTGCGGTATTGGCCCTCGGTGCGCAGGTAACGCGCGTTCTGGCGCACCGTCCACACATCGTTGAAGTGATGTTCGAACGCATAACCGAGGGAGTAGTACTCGCGGTCGCTTTTTTCGAAATTCTTCTCGCCGTCGTAGAAATCCACATCGATCTTGCGCCCGGTGGGGCTATGCAGCACCGAGCCCCACGCCGGGACCGAACCGTAGGACGCGCCCTTGGGATCCTTCTGGAAATGCCCGAGCAAGGTCAGCGAAGTGTCCTCATCCGGGCGCCAGGTGAATGCGCTGGACAGCGACTGGCGGCGAGTCTCGGTGTGTTCGACCTGGCCGTCCGCATCATCGAAAAGGCCGGCGACGCGGTAGGAATACACGCCTTGATCATCGATAGGGCCGCTCAGGTCGAAGGTGGTGCGTTTCTTGTTGAACGTGCCGTATTCAACGCCCACTTCGTGGAACGGCGTATCCAGCGGGCGCTTGCTGACCATGTTGACCACCCCGCTCGGCGTGCCCTGCCCGTACAGCACCGAGGCCGGGCCACGCAGCACTTCGACGCGCTCCAGGTCGAACGCATCTTTTTGTGGCAAGGCGTCACGGCTCGATGGCATCCGCAAGCCGTCCAGGTAGGTGGCCGGGGCAAAGCCGCGAATGGTCAGTTGGTCCAGGCGCGACGCGGTGGCGCCACGGGTTTCCGGGATCACGGCGGCGCTGTAGCGCAGGATCTGGTTGAGGCTCTCGGCATTTTGCGCGCGCATCTGGTCTTTGGTGACAATCGAGATCGACTGTGGGGTTTCAATCACCGCGGTATCGGTCTTGGTCCCCGAAAAACTGCGCGTCGCGACATAACCGGAGACCGGCCCGGTGGGGCTTTCGCTCTGGTACGCGCCGCTGATGGTGGTGGCCTGCAACTCCATGGCGCCGCCGCTCTGCGGGATGGCCTCCAGGCGGTAGCGATCGGCTGAGAGCTTCAGGGCCTGCAGGCCGCTGCCGGCGAGCAACTGGGTCAGCGCCACGTCGATATCGTATTGCCCGCTCAGGCCGTTGCTGTGCTTACCCCGCGTCAGGCTTGCGTCGAAAGCCAGCACCAGACCCGCCTGCTCGGCCAGGCTGTTGAGAGCCTGGCTCAAGTCGCCAGCCGGAATCTGGAAACCACGCACCGCGCGGCTTTCTTCGGCGAAGGAGGTCTGGACGGTCAGCAACGGCACGGCGGCAAAGGCTATCGCCACTGAAAGGGCCAGTGGATGCAAAGGACGAGCGAGGCGCGACATGGGAAATCCTGTGTAGGAGAGGTTCTATAAACCATGACGGCCATGTCCGAAAATCGGGTAGTAATGAGAGAAGTTTTTATTTGAGATTCATTCTGCCAGCGCAACTGCAATCAGCTGCGGCGCTTTTTTGTGTGGCTTCGGGGGGTGTTTTTCTGAGGCTTTTTCCCTCGATGGGTGGGCCTTTTCTGATTTTTTGAACCGCTCATCCAGCGGTTTTTCCTGCGCAGAATCCGACGCCTTGCCCTTTGCCGAGACGTCACGGACGCTATCAAGTACGGGTGCAGGGCGATGGTTCTGCGCAACAGCTGGACGCTTTGTTTTCGCGCCCTACGCAGAGCCAAGGAACATTACGATTTCAGGATAAGAATGAAATACTGGAATGAACTAGAGAGAAATATAGTCTTCGAGAAGTTATTCATCAAACCTGTAAAGATTGGAAAAATCGCATTATTTTCTTTGCAGATAGACAATGATAGACCGTCATTAGGATTCGCTATCCCCGACTTCCCAGACACATTACCGACTAAATAGGAGGGCAAAGGCTATAACACTTGCAGAATGGGGATTGATTGCCATGGCATTCGCAACTTGAAAATACAAAACCTAGCCATTCGAGAAGTGTTTTTCTTGAACATCACACGCAATGAGGATCAGTTTTACTTTCAAGCAATCAACAAAAACGCATCAATTGAATTCAAGGCCAAATACATTCACTTTGCTATCCAACTATTTATATAAACGGAGCTGATGATTATTTTTTTGAGTTCATAAATACATGATGGGTTTCCTATGCCCCGTAGCCAGCCTCCATTCGCCCCCTCACCCAATGCCATTTTTGATTAAACCACTCCACGTAAGCCGCTCTAGCATTGGTGTTACTCAATGAATTACTTAGAAACAGAGATTGATGAAGCTTTAGAGAAGCCATGGATCAAAAACAGAAAACTTACTACCGATGAGTTGAAGGTATTAATAATATCTCTTTGCGAACTTTTTTACGCCGCTGGGTGCGATTCTCCCGACCGATTGAAAACTCCCGACAACTTGAACGTATTTTATCTGAAACGACGAGATATCCATTTAGGATGACGGACATAAGCTTGTCGTTCTTGATTTACATGGACGGCCATGACTGCGTCAGTTGGGCTTAAGCTAACGAAGCCAAGTTCACCCCCACGCCACCACCAACAACCCTACCCCCAACACCAGACACAACGGCGAATAAAAATACGTATCCAGTCGCGCAAACCTCGACCCGCCGACTTTCTTGAAGAACCCCACCAACTCCGAATCCCCAATCGCCCTGGCAAACATCACCACGGCAATCGCGCTGATTCCCCATTGCAACGCCCCATGGGACACCGCCGAGAAGTACAAGCCCGCTCGCAGGCACACCAACAGCGCGATCGCCACCAGCCCCATCGCTACCAGAAAGGTCCCCAGCGCCGAGGGTTTGAACGCCGGGCGTGGGCCGCTGGCGAATTCACCGGGTAGTTGGGGGATGGCGGCGAGACTGCCGAGTTTGCCGCCGGCGGCCCAGTACAGGTGCACCATGCTGATACAGGTGAATACGCCGACGATCCATCGTGCGATGACAAAGCTCATGACGGTTCTCCCTGAAAAGATGCGAGACAGGATAGTCGCCCTGAGATTTTTTGCAGGCATTTCGTCGGCGGCTGATGGTAAAGTGCCGCCCCATGAAAATCGCCCGTGCCGACCGCTCGCTCATTGCCTGGATGCTGTATTGCTGCGTCCTGTTCAATGTGTTCGCCTGCAGTATTGGTCATGGGCAGATGGTCGGGATGCAACTCAACGGCATCGGCGGGCAGTTCTGTACCGTCGACCCGCGTACCCAGGCACCCAAGCCGTCCAACTCCGCCGATGAGCAACTGCCGACGCTGTCCAAGGCGTTTGGTTGCCCGTTGTGCTCGACCGGCGGCATGGGCCCGGCGCTCAATTCCAGCCTGAATGTGGCGGTATTGCCGCAACCCCATGCGCCACCGCCGGCGATCGTTGCTGCCGCTGACATCCCTGCCCGTTTCACCTGGCCCACGGCCCACCCGCGTGCGCCACCCGCCCTCGCCTGATCCTTCGCGTTCCGATCTGCACTGACCACCGTTTCCGCAAGGAAAGACGGGCGGCCGTGCGTTGTTTTCGAGCCAAGTTTTTCAGGATTGAACATGAAACATTTACCTCTGTTGGCGGGCCTTTTCGGCTGCCTGCCTGTCTGCACCTGGGCCATTGAACTGGCGCCTACCACCGTTGATGGCGAGCAAACCGCCGAGCCCGGCCTGGCCCTGGACCAATCCAGCGGCGTCGCTTCGCGGCTGGGCTTGAGCGTGCGGGAAACCCCGGCGTCGGTGGCGATTGCCAATCGCAACGATATCGAGCGCCATGGGGCGAAGACCTTCCGCGATGCGGCCAACACCCTGCCCGGCGTCAACGCCAGCGCGCCGCCGGGGTTTGGCGGGTTTGTGTCGTATCGTGGCTTCACCGGCAACCAGATCACCCAGATGTTCAATGGCATCAACGTCGCGACGGGCCTGGCCCGACCGGTGGATGCCTGGATTTATGACCGGGTGGAATTAGTCGGCGGCCCCTCCTCCCTGATCAACGGCGCCGGCTCCGTGGGGGGTTCGCTCAACTACGTGACCAAGTTGGCCACCCGTGAGGAACAGGCCGCCGAGGGCCAACTGACCTACGGCAGCTACGACACCGTCGGCATGGCCTTGGGGGTCAACCACGCGCTCACCGACCCTGGCGCCGACGTCCAGCACTACGCGCGCCTGGATGTGAGCCGCAATACCAACCACAGCTACATCGATCGCGACCAGCGCGACGCCTGGAGCCTGGCGTTTTCCCTGCTCAGTGATCTCACCCCCAATCTTTCGCATACGCTGGCCCTGGAATATCAGGATGAACACGAGGACAGCCCCTATTGGGGCACCCCGGTGCTCAACCCCAAGGCCGGCGAGCTGAAGATCGACAAGCACAACCGTTTCAACAACTACAACGTCGCCGACGGCCGTTACGAGCAACGCACGATCTGGGCGCGCTCGATCATCGACTACCGTATCAACGACAGCACCACGCTGAAGAACACGCTCTACCACCTGGACAGTCAGCGCGATTACCGCAATCTGGAAACCTACCAGTACAACGCCGACAACAGCGCGGTGAACCGCTCTACTGCCTATCAGGTGCGTCATCAGGGTGAACAGCACGGCAACCAGTTCGAACTGCGCCACGAAGACAGCCTCTTCGGCTTGTCGACCACCTGGTCCGGCGGCTTTGAGTACAAGGTCAACAGCACCACCAACACCCCGCTCAATGTGTCGGGCAACAGCACAGTGGATCCGAACAACTTCGATCCAGGGCACTTCTACGACATCCCGCGCACCCGGGAAAGCTTCGGCAAGGACAAGACCAGCGAAGTCACCACCAAGGCGCTGTTCGTGGAGAATCGCCTGGGTTTGACTGACAAATTGTCGCTGCTGACCGGTCTGCGTTATGACGCCATCGACCTGGATGTCACCAACCACCGCGCGGTGACCGCCAGCAACCCAAGGCATTTCACCCGCAGCTGGGAGCCGGTGACCGGCCGTGTGGGCTTGACGTACCAGTTCATCCCCTCGGCCAATGTCTATGTGCAATACAGCACCGCTGCCGAGCAACCGAGTACCACCACGCAAGTGTTCGATGTATCGACGGGCAAGCAGTGGGAAGTGGGCAGCAAGTTCGATTATCTGGACGGCCGGGGCTCGGCCACCGTGGCGGCCTACAAAATCGAGCGTAAGGACTTTGCGGTTACCGATCCGCAAGACCCCACCAGCAGCATTCCGGTCGGCGCGCAGTCGTCCAGAGGCATCGAACTGGCCAGCTCCTTGCGCATCACGCCAAGGCTGCTGGCAGAAGGCAACTTCGCCTGGGTAGATGCCGAGTACGACGAGTTCAACGAGAAAATCGCCAGCGGCGCGGTGGTCTCGCGCAAGGGCAATACGCCCACCAACGTGCCCAAGCGCGTGGGTAATGTGTGGCTGACGTATGATTTTGCCGAGGATTGGCAAGGCGGCGTGGATGCGCGGTACGTGGCGCAGGTGTACGCGGATAACGCCAATACCCAGACAGTGCCGGCTTACACGCTGTTCGGGACGTTCCTGCGCTACAAGGTCGACGCACACACCTCGATCACCGGTCGCGTGCGTAACCTGACGAATGAAGTCTATGCCGAGTTTGCCCATGTCTCCCCGGCGTACTACCTGGGCGCGCCGCGCACGTTTGAGCTGGCGGTACAGACCAAGTTCTAGCCTTGGAATACACCCCAGATGTGGGAGCGGGCTTGCTCGCGAAGACGGTGGATCAGTCAGCCTCTCCAGCGACTGACACACCGCCTTCGCGGGCAAGCCCGCTCCCACAGTTTTAATTGTTGTTCGGGCTTGGGAGTCGCGGTGCTGCACTGGCATTTGAGCGGTCGGCACAAGCCGGTTCCAACCTTGGAATACATCCCAAAAGTGGGAGCGGGCTTGCTCGCGAATGCGGTGGACCAGTTAGCATATTCATCAACTGACACACCGCTTTCGCGAGCAAGCCCGCTCCCACAGTTTTGATTGTTGTTCGGGCTTGGGAGTCGCGGTGCTGCACTGGCATTTGAGTTGCAGGTACAACCCGGTTCCAACCTTGAAATACATTGCAAAATGTGGGAGCTGGCTTGCCTGCGAAAGCGGTGGGTCAGCCACTACCTTCAGCGCCTGACACGCCCCCTTCGCAAGCAACCCCGCTCCCACAGCTTTGATCATTCTCCGGACTTGATGCCCAAGGTCTACTTGAGACTAGCCTCGACCTTCTGTGCCACATCCTCGGGCAGCCATGCCTTCCACACTTCCGGATGTTCCTTGAGGAACACCTGCGCAACTTCTCGAGGCGCGGTGTGATTTTCGCTCATGGTTGCCAGGGCTTTGTTCAGCGGGTCAATCGGGAATTCGACCTTCTCGAAAAAGCTGGCAATCTGCGGATGTTCCTTCTGGAATGGCGTGGACACGCCGATACTCAATTTGGAAGCCAGCGAGCGAGTCGGTTTGGGATCAGGGTTGTCCGCATCCGTCAGCGTCTTCCACGCCTCGGCGTCAAACGGTGGCTCTTCCAACTGGATCAGCTTGTAGCGCCCCATCAACGGCGTCGGTGACCAATAGTAGAACAGCACCGGTTTGCCACGCCGAATAGACGAGGCAATCTCGGCATCCAGCGCTGCGCCGGAGCCGCTGCGGAAGTTCACGTAGCTGTCATCCAGGCCGTAGGCCTTGAGTTTCTGCTTGTTGACCACTTCGGAGGTCCAGCCGATGGGGCTGTTGAGAAAGCGTCCCTTGCCCGGGGATTCCGGGTCCTTGAACACGTCCTTGTATTGCGCCAGGTCCTTCACGCTCTTGAGGCCCGGCGCCAGCGGCTTGATGCCCTTGGCCGGGTCGCCCTTGACCACGTATTCCGGCACCCACCAGCCTTCGGTGGCTCCTTTGACCGTATCTCCCAGGCCCACCACTTTACCTTCGGCCTCGGCCTTGACCCACACCGGGCTGCGGCCGGCCCACTCTTCGCCGATGACCTGGATATCATTCTTGGCCAGCGCGGTTTCCAGGGTGATGGTCGTGCCAGGCAAGGTGTCAGTAGGCAAGTCGTAGCCCTTTTCGACAATTACCCGCAGTACTTCGGTAATCAGGCTGCCGCTTTCCCAGTTCAGGTCGGCGAAATGTATCGGCGCCTCGGCTGCGGATACCGGCAACGCCGCCACGGACAGGCCGAGGGTCGTCAGGGATGCAGCCAACAACGTTTTCAATCCTTTCATGCCTTCGCACCTCGCGATAATGCAGCAACCAGCGGGCGGCTTTGCTGACTATGCGCGAAGCCTCTGAATAGTTAAGTCAACTCAACTGTAGTAGAGGTTCCGGGAGACATCGGATGTTCGTGGTATAGGCGGATTACTCGCTGGCCTTGAAGGTCACCAGTTCACCCTTGCGCCACTTGGCGGCCTTGCCGGTCACGGCCTTCAGGGTTTTGGTCAAGCCTTCCTGCAGTTGCTCATTCGCGGCAAACACCAGCATCACGCTGTGGCCTTCCTTGAAGACGATGCCCTGGCCGTCGGCCGAAGAAACAAAGGCATAGTCGCCCAGGCCGTACACCGTCAACTTGATGTCGCGAAACTTCAACTCAAACTTGCCGCCTTCACGACTGGGCAATACCGCTGCGCGGAAATGATCACCCACTTTGAGTTCCAGGCGGGGTTTGTCATCCACCACCATCGCCGCTTCGGTATCGATTTCGGCGATGTAGATGCCTTCCGGCGTCTGTTCAGTGATGTAGACAAAACGGGATTGAAACTGCTTGACCAACTTTGCGCGCAAATCACCCAGCACAAATAACGCGTGCATATCCAGATTACTGACTGCCAAGGAAACGCCCCCACATCGAAAAGAGCGCTGTCCGCCAGAGCGGGCAGCACAAAAAAACGGCCATCACGGCGCGTGCACACAACACATTCACATTGAAAAAACTGAAGAAGATCCCGCTGTCGCGCCATAAGACTAGTACAGACGTACGCGATGGACCTTGTGCAAGGTCATCAGGCACCACAGGAGATCACAGGTTCCACGGTCCGAGAATACGGACCGACCAACTTCAGAAGATAACCCAGTTAAAAATGCAGTTTTCCGACACCCAACACAAAAATACATACCTGGCATGGAACCGCGCGCCAGCTGCCGACGACAATACTAAAACAGCTGCACCGATCAAAACTACTCAAAACGCTGCAGATGGGTCAACCGAATTGATCGAAAGGAACAGTCCATGCAACGACCAACCTACGACACTCTGTCCTCGAACACTCGTTCATCATGCCAGGACGAGGCGCAATACTACCGCTTGCGCGGCTACGACGGGTACTCGGATTCAGTTCTTTACCAAGTGGTACCGGCCGGCCGCAACTTCTTTCATATCCGAGAAGTGCTCAGCGGTCGAATCCGAGGCTTTCGCAGTAACCATATCAAGGCGTGCGAACTGGCCAAAGAGCTCGAGGCCGTCCTGCATCAGCCGCATGGAGGCATCGTTTCGTCACCTTGATGACTTTACTGCGCCGCCGACCCGCAACAACTGCCATACTGGCCCGTCCACTGAACTTTGTCCCTCCGGGCCAGGTTTCACCAGTGCAGTTATCTCCAAGGGAAGGCTATACGTGACGGAATTTGATATCGGCGAATTTTTCATCCATGGCGATGCACGAGAGGTAGACGGTGAGTTTCAAGCGGTGATCGTGATGCGGGCCAAGCCACCGCTGACCACTGTCACCACCCACCAGGTGGAAAAAGACCGCTGGTTCAAAACCGTGGACGCCGCCGCCATTGCTGCCAAGGACGCCGCCAAGGCGCTCAAGAGCGCAGTCGATGCCGGTGCGCTCAACTCTTGAGCAACAAATTCGAACTCCGCCGCGCCACGAACCTCCCATGCATAACGACCACCCTGCATGGAGAACGAAATGGACGCGCCAATCCCAACACTTGAAACCCTGTTTGATCAACTGGGCCTGGACTCATCCCCAGAAGCCATCGATACGTTCATTGCCAGCAACCCGTTGCCCGAGGACGTGAAACTGATCGATGCTCCCTTCTGGACGCCCCAGCAAGCGGCATTCCTCAAGGAAGAGCTGCGCGATGATGCCGAATGGGCGATCGCGGTGGATGAGCTGAATCAACGCCTGCATCAACCTCACTAAGCGCAGATCAATGCAGGCTGTCGGACTGCTCCAGGCGCAACAGCGCCTGCCAGGCCGCCCTGCATTCCTCGGCTTCATCACGGCTGGCGAACGCCGTGCCGCGCTGCTCACCGTTGAGCAATACGACCCAGCAGGCTTTCTGACCCAGTGCCCGCAGGGTCGGCGGTACGCCACTACCAATCATCACGGCGACATCGACTTTGGTTTGCATGGAGTTTCTCCGCAACATTAGTTAGCTGGCTAACAATGTTGGCCATGCTACGGTTTTCTTCCAGTAGGAAAAAGCTATCCCCGGAATAGCTCCCTTGCATAAACCGCAATAATCCTCAACGCCCGCCCTTCACGCCCTCGGGTTTATAACCCAGGCGCAAGCCGCCCCAATGCCGGCCCTTGACCATGATCGGCACCGACAGGTCATGCATCAGCTCACCGGTATCGCGGGTGTAAGTCTGCAGCAAGACCGCCTGCTGATGGCTGCCGCAGCGAATCCCGGTGCGGTCCTCGAATTTCCGCTTGGTGCGATTCTGCACCGCATCCACTTGGACATCGCCGGTCAGCGCCTGGGAAAACGCCTTGTTGTGCGTCGGCACATAGCCTTGCGGCGTACACGCAATGGCGAATACCAGGCCTTCATGACGTGGCAGCAACGCCTCCTGGATTGCCGGCAACACTTGGTCGGTGTAGCCATCGAAACGGCTGTGGTACTTGCTTGGCTGGGTGTTGGGAATCAGCGTGTAGCTGCGGTCGAACAGGTCATCCAGGCTGACACGGTTCTGCTGCACATCAGCCTCGAATTGCGCGGCAATCCGGCTGGCGCCTTCGCGCGCCAGGTCGTAGATGCGCTGGTGATAGTCATCCAGCCCGACTTCCGCCAACCGTTCGCTGATGGTTTCGGCCTGGCCTTCCATCTGCACGGCGGCCTCGGCCAGTTGACGGGTTTGCTGGTCGCTCACGGCCAGGTCGCTGCGCATCTGCTCCACGGCATGGAACAGGCTGTCGAGCTGGGTGCGGTTGGTGTCAGTGCCCTGGGCGATTTCATTGACCTGGCCTTCGACACTGGCGGCCAGGCTGGCAATGGTGTGCAAGTGCTCGCCAGCATGTTCCACCTGCTCGACGCCGGTGTGCAAATCCGCCGACAGCTGGCGAATCTGTTCTACCACCTGGGCCGTGCGTTGCTGGATATCGGCCACCATCACCCCGACCTCATCAGTGGCCGTCGCCGTGCGACCGGCGAGCCCGCGCACTTCATCGGCCACCACCGCGAACCCGCGCCCGTGTTCACCGGCCCGCGCGGCTTCGATGGCCGCGTTGAGCGCCAGCAGGTTGGTCTGGCTGGCGATGGACTGAATCACCAGGGTCACCCGCTGGATTTCCTCGCTGCGCTGGCTCAAGGCTTCGATCAGCTCGCGGCTGGCATTCGCGCGCTGGCTGAGCTGGTGCATGCGGGTGATCGACTCGGCCAATACTTCCCGGCCTTCAGTGCTGCGTTGATGGGCCTGGCTGGCCGCCCCGAGGGCTTCGCGGCTGAGTTGCGAAGTGAGCTTTTCGGTGCCGATCATCACTTCGGCACTGCTGACAATCTGCTTGGCCGCGCCCAGTTGCGACTGCAGGCGCGCCGCCAGTTGCTTGACCGAATAGGCCACGCCGGCTGCGGAGAGTGCGTTATGGCTGGTGGTGTAGGAGAGGTCGCGCGTCAGCTCGCCCATTGCATCGATGGCGTCGGCCGTTGCCACCTGGGGTGTACGTTTTTTCAGGCTCGGCAGCCAGATCACCAGCAGCGCCAATGCCAGGCAGAGGTAGATCGGCAGGCTGGCGAACGTCAGGCCCAGCAGTGCCAGCACCAGGGCGGCGCTCTGCAAAAGTGGCGTCAGCCAGCCGGGCAACCCGCGCACCACCGTGTGGGGTGGCACTGCTGCGCCCATCAGAGATCCGTCTCCAGCCATCTTCGTTACCCCACTGCTTGTCGTTATTGTCGCTGCATTAAACGCCACTATCGGGCCATTATCCATGGGCCTTTAGTGGGGTGGCTTGCAGCAGATCAATAGACGGGGCGTAACGGGTCTTTCTCCGGGGAACCGCGCAGGCGATCCCCCGCTTCAACGCATCAGGCTTGGCGCTGGTGCTTGTCGATCTGCTCGTGGCGCTCTTGCGCTTCGATGCAGTACTTGGTGGTCGGGCTGATCAGCAGGCGCTTGAGGCCGATAGGCTCGCCGCTGTCATCACACCAGCCGAAGGAATCTTCCTTGATGCGTTCCAGGGCACGCTCAAGCTGCGGCAGCATGCGCTGGTCGCGGTCAATGGCGTTTACCAGCCAGGTACGCTCTTCTTCTACAGAAGCGGCGTCAGCCGGGTCGGCCGGGGTGTCCAGGCTTTCAATGGCGATACGGTTCTGTTCAATGCGCTCGTGGTGTTCCACTTTCATGTCTTGCAGCAGCTGCTCGAAAAAAGCGTGCTGTTCGGCATTCATGTAGTCATCCGCCGGCATGGCCAGCAACTTTTCCTTTGTCATTGATTTCTCTATAAAAAATACGTGCATTAAGGCGAATAAGGGAGCGTTCCGGAAGGCCTGTGCAGGTCTCGGAAAGGCGCCGTCCATTTCAAGCGCCACCCGGCACTCAATTTACGAGGGGCGGCAGTCTAAGGCCGACTTGAGGGCTCAGCAACTGAAATGACAGGCATTTTTTCCGATATAACCCCAAAAGGCACCAGGACGGGCTTGGCGAATGGTTATCGGAGTGCGTTTATAGCAGGAAATTTCATAAAGCAGCTATAAGCCGCAAGCTGCAAGCGACAAGCTGTAAGGCTCATTCAACTGGCAGCGTGCGACTTATCGCTGGTAAGCGCCGTTCAGCGTTTGAGTTTGCGCTTGTTGCGGTATTGGTCGATCACCACCGCGACCACGATGATCAGGCCCTTGATGATGTCCTGGATGTACGCGTCCACCCCGACAAAGGTAAACCCGCTGGCCATCACCCCGAGGATCAGCGCGCCGATCACGGTGCCGGTGATGCGCCCTACCCCGCCCGCCAGGCTGGTGCCGCCGATCACCGCTGCGGCGATCGCATCCAGCTCATAGGACATGCCCATGCCGGCCTGGCCGGTGGCGGCGCGCGCCGAGGCGACCACGCCAGCCAGGCCTGCGAGCAACCCGGCAATGCTGTAGACGATGATCAGGTGGCGCTTGACGTTGATCCCCGAGGTGCGCGCCGCCTGCATGTTGCCGCCGATGGCGTAGGTGTACTTGCCGTACTTGGTGTAGCGCAGGGCGATATGGAAAATCACTGCCACCACCAGGAAAATAATCACCGGCATCGCCCCGTGACCAATGGCCGTGTACGAATCCGAGAGCATGCTCACCGGCTGGCCTTCGGTGTAGTAACGCGCCAGGCCACGGGCCGAGACCATCATGCCGAGGGTGGCAATAAAGGGCGGGATACCGGTGACGGCAATGATGCTGCCGTTGATCGCACCCGCCAGCAGCCCCACGCCCAGGCCCATTGCCACCGGAATCCACACCGGCAAATCGGTCAGCGAAGGGAACACCGCGCGGGAAAAGTCGGAAGTCTGCGCCAAACTGGCGGCAATCATCGCCGACAGCGCCAACACCGAGCCCGAGGACAAGTCGATCCCCGTGGTGATGATCACCTGGGTCACGCCAATCGCGAGCAGACCGATGATCGATACCTGCAGGATCATCAGCACCAGGCGCTGGGAGTTCATCAGGAAGCTTTGGTCACGCACGATCCAGCCGAACAGTTCAAACACCAGGCCGATACCAATCAGCACCAGGAAGATGCTCAGTTCGGTCGGCAGCCGCCGACGATGCTTGGTCGGGACCGTCGCAGGCTTGTTATCTGTTATCGCGTTCATCACCCATCACCTTCTTATTCTGTGGCACGGGCCAACCGCAGGCCCGCGCTGGCTATGCTTCAGTGGACCGCCGTCATACCGGAGGCCAGCTGCATGACTTTTTCCTGGGTCGCCTCGGCGCGGTCCAGGGTGCCCATCAGTTCACCTTCGTGCATCACCATCACCCGGTCGCTCATGCCCAGCACTTCAGGCAGCTCGGAGGAAATCATGATCACCGCCATGCCTTCGCTGGCGAGGAAAGAGATCAAGCGATAAATCTCGGCCTTGGCACCGACGTCGATGCCGCGGGTCGGCTCGTCGAGGATCAACAGCCGTGGGTTGGTCATCAGCCAGCGCGCCAGCAAGGCTTTCTGCTGGTTGCCGCCCGACAGCGTGTCGATGCACTGCTCCAGGGACGGCGTCTTCACCCGCAGCTTCTTGCACATGTCTTCGCACAGTGCACGCAGGGCTTTCTGCTGGATAAAACCGTTGCCCGAATAATGTGGCAGCACGGCCATTTCCATGTTTTCCAGCACCGACAGGCACGGGAACAGGCCACTGAGCTTGCGGTCCTCGGTCAGCAGCGCGAAGCCTTTTTCGATGGCCATGTGCGGGTCGCTGATGCGCACCGGCTTGCCGTCGAGTTCAATCTGCCCGCCGTCGCTTGGGGTGATGCCGAAAATGGTTTCCGCCACGTTCGTGCGGCCCGAGCCCATCAGCCCGGCGATGCCGAGAATCTCGCCGGCATGCAAGTCGAAGGACACGTCCTTGAACACGCCATCCAGGCGCAGGTCGCGCACCGACAGCAGCAGCTCGCCGATGGGCGTCTCGCGCACCGGGAACAGCTGGCTCAGCTCGCGCCCCACCATCATCGAGATCAGGCTGTCGCTGTTCATGCTATCGGCGCGTTGCAGGCCGATGTACTGGCCGTCGCGGAACACCGCGACTTCATCGGCGATGGCGAACACTTCATTCATTTTATGCGTGATGTAGACGATGCCTTTGCCCTGCGACTTGAGGTCGGCAATGATCGAAAACAGGTGGGCCACTTCCTTTTCGGTAATGGCTGAAGTCGGTTCATCCATGATCAGGATGTCGGAGTCATAGGACACGGCCTTGGCAATCTCGACCATCTGCCGTTCGGCGATGCTCAGGTTGCCCACCTGTTCCTCAGGGTCCAGGTTGATGCGCAGACGCGCCAGCAACTCGGCGGTGCAGCGGTGCATTTCGCGGTGGTTGACCATGTGCAGGCTGTTGAGCTGCTCGCGGCCGATCCAGATATTTTCGGCGATGCTCATGTGCGGCATCAGGTTGAGTTCCTGGTGGATCATCGCGATCCCCGCCTTCTGCGCCGCCAGCGGTGTTTCAAACACGATCGGCTTGCCACGCAGGCGGATTTCCCCGGCGTCGGGCTGGTAGATGCCGGCGATGATCTTCATCAACGTCGACTTGCCCGCACCGTTCTCGCCCATCAGCGCCAGCACCGAACCTGGGCGGACGCGCAATTGCACATCGGCCAGGGCCACGACGCCGGGAAAGCCTTTGCTGATATTGAGGATTTCCAGCAGGTAGGGTTCTTCCGGCAGCAGGGGCTGGAGACCGGGCGGCTGCACGACAGTGGCTTGAGCAAGCATAGGGAGGTACTCCATCTGCAGGGCGGCCAACGCCGCCCTGCCGGCTTATTGTTGTTATGTCAGGGCTACTTGAAGTCTTTGACGTTGTCCGGGGTGATCAGCTGGAACGGGATCACCACGTTCTGCTCGATCGGCTCGTTCCTGGCCATCTTGCGCGCCGTCTCCACCGACTTGTCCGCCTGGCCCTTGGCATCCTGGAAGGCCGACACGGTCATGTCACCCTTGGTGATCGCATTCAAACCGTCCGGCGTGCCGTCGACACCGGCGATCAACACGCCCTTCTTACCTGCCGACTTCAAGGCCATGGCGGCGCCGATCGCCATCTCATCGTTGTTCGACAGCACCGCCTGGAAGTCGCGACCCTGGGTCAGCCAGTCGTTGACCAGGGTCATGCCCTTGTCACGCAGCCAGATCCCGGTCTGCTCCTGTTCGACCTTGATGCCTGGGTACTTGGTCAGGACCTCCTTCACGCCCTTGGTACGGTTGGTGGTGGAGTTGTTCGCCAGGTCACCCAGCAGAATCACAATATTGCCCTTGCCGCCGAGTTTTTCCGCGATGTACTGCATCTGCAGCTTGCCGGCCTCGACGTCGTCGGAGGTCACTGCCGCGACACCTGGGGCCAACGTTGGGCTGTCAGGGCGGCGGTTGACGAACACCAGCGGGATTTTCGCCGCCGTGGCGGCCTTGATGATGTTGCCGGTCGAGGCGGTGTCGACCGGGTTGACGATGATCGCGTCGACTTTCTGGCTGATAAAGTTCTCGACCTGGCTCAATTGCTTGACCACGTCGGCACGGGCGTCTTCGAATTGCAGCTGCACGCCGTCACCCTTGGGGTAGGACTTGGCTTGCTTGTCCATGTCCTCGCGCAGGTACGTCAGGAAGGTGTCATCGAACGCCGACATGCTCACGCCCACCTTGATATCGGCAGCGCTGGCGAAACCACTGGCGAGCAGCATGGACAAGGCCAGCGCGGTATAACGGATCGGGGTCTTCATGAACGGTCTGTCTCCACTTTCTTGTTGGTTTTTTGGACGTTGCGTTTATCAGAGCGAGGATGACGGCAATCGAACGATCGGTGCACCCGGAATGCAGCAGACCAGCGCGCCTTTGTTCTCGACGCACAGCACATTGAGGAAGGAGAAGTAAAACGGCCGGGCGCGGGGCAGGCCGCGTGGCGTGTGGGCAGGGCGTAAAACTCGCAGTACAGCGTTGAAGATTTTCATCTGACGGTACCTGGTTGTTTTTGATCTTGTTTTTGTCGAGTCGTCCGAAGCGGGTTCGAGACGTACTTTATGCAACCTGGAAAAGACTTTATTGGAAAATAATTTCCATATCAACCTGTTTTAGAATTTTATTCTATTTTTGTTGAAACCACCTGCTGGCGCTCGGCGCTCAGGCGTGCAGCGTCCAATATACGGGTGGTTTCCAACGCGTCATAGGCATCCACCGGCAATGGCCCCTGCCCTTGCACGGCGGCTTGCAACTGGCGATAGAACTGCGTCCAGCAGCCCTTCTCCGAGGGCACGCGCTCGCGTTCCTCACCCTGCTCGAACCAGCCCCAGCGTCGATGCTCCTCGGCGCCCCAGTGCTCGCCTTCGGTCTTCGGCGATTTGCCCGCCATCAGCGCTTCTTCCTGGCCGTCGAGGCCTTCGACGGTGTAGCAGCCCAACGTCCCGCTGACGCGAAAGCGTGGGGCCTGGCTGTTTTGCAGGGCGTTGCCCCACAGGTGGGAAACCACGCCATTGGCATGGGTCAGGGACACGAAGAAACCGTGGTCGAGGCTGGGATATTCCGGGCTGAACTGCAATTGCGCGAAGACCCGGTCCACCGGGCCGAACAACTGTAATGCCTGGTCCACCAGATGGCTGCCGAGGTCACGCAGCCAGCCGCCCCCGCTGGCGTTGCCGACTGCCTGCGGGCTGTAGCGTTCGACGCGGGACTCGAAGCGGGTGATGGCGCCCAGGGCGCCGGCGTCGATCAGCTTGCGCAAGGTCAGGTAGTCCGAGTCCCAACGCCGGTTCTGATAGACGCTGAGCAGCACGCCCTGGCGCTCGGCGGCGGTGATCAGCGCCTGGGCCTGTTCGGCATTGCTGGCAAAGGGTTTGTCGCTGACTACCGCGACACCGTGCTCGATGGCTTCGAGCACCAGCGCCGGGCGGCCTTTGAGGGTGGTGGAAATCACCAGCGCGTCGACACCGGCTTCGACGATCTGGCCGATGCTGTCGAAGGCCTTCACACCTGGATGGTCAGTGCTCAATTGCTGGCGGCGCTCGGGTGAGCGCGTCACCACGCCGACAAAGGTGGCGCCTGGCAGCGTGGCAATCAGCGGCGCATGAAAGAAGCGCCCTCCATGGCCGTAGCCGACTAGTCCGATTCGCATGATCAACTCCTTGATTGAAGTGCAAACCCAATCAACTGTGGGAGGGGGCTTGCCCCCGATGGCGGAGTGTCAGTCAACCAGTTGTTATCTGACCCACCGCTATCGGGGGCAAGCCCCCTCCCACATTGACCGAGTGTTAGCCGTAGAACGCAGGGCGATCCGGCAGGCTGACCTTGACGATCTGCTCACTGCCCTGGGCCTCGATACACGCATCCGCCGCCACGGCGGCAGCAAAACCATCCCACGCCGACGGCCCGCCGACATGCCCCGCCCGCACGCTGTCGATAAAGGCCTGCAACTCGACGTCATACGCGCCGATAAACCGGTCCTTCCAATCCATCAGAATCGCATTCGACAGCTTGGCGCCACTGCGCAGTTGCACCTGGGACGGCTCCGGCAATTTGGCGATACCGGTCTCCCCCACCACTTCGCACTGGATGTCGTAGCCGTACTGGCAGTTCACAAACACTTCGACGTCGATGCGCGTGCCCTTGGCGGTTTCCAGCAACACGATCTGCGGGTCGCGCAGGTGGGCCAGGGCCTTGCTGGTCTTGCGTGGGAACACCACTTGGACCGACACGTAGTCGTCGTTGAGCAACCAGCGCAACACATCCAGCTCATGGATCAAGGTGTCGGTAATCGCCATGTCGGTCTTGTAGTTCTCGCCCACCGTCGGGTTGCGGTGCGCGCAATGCAGCATCAACGGCTCGCCGATCTGGCCGCTGTCGATCACCGCTTTAAGGGCGCGGTAGCCTTCGTCATACGGGCGCATGAAGCCGACTTGCACCAGGCGTTTGCCGTAGGCGACTTCGGCATCGACGATCTTGCGGCAGCCTTCGGCAGTCACCGCCAGCGGTTTTTCGCAGAACACCGGCTTGCCGGCGGCGATGGCGGCGAGCACAAACGCTTCGTGGCTCGGGCCCCAGGAGGTCACCAGCACCGCCTCGACCTGCGGCGAGTTGATCAACGCAAGGCCGTCCGGATACACCTCGGCGGCAAGCTTCAGGTCCGCGACCACCTTGGCGGCCTGCTCCAGGTTGATGTCGGTCACCGCCACCACCTGGCTATTGAGCAGGGTCTGGCTGCAACGGCGAATATGGTCGCGGCCAATGGCGCCGGTACCGATCACTCCAAGCTTCAAAGACATGCAAACACTCCTCTTGTTATTAGTACTGCCGGGCCTTCGCCAGGTGTTCATTGAGTTTTTTCGCCGCCGCGTTCGTGCGTTCGCTGGTCGACACCTGCGCCACGCCGACGCGCCACCACGACAGGTAGCCGTGAACCATGGTCTTGGGCAGGACCTTGATATCGATCAGTGTCGACACACTCTGCGTGCGGGCATCGGCCAGGGCCGCTTCCAGTTGTTCGACGCTGCTGACCTTGTAGGTCTTGCAGCCATAGGCCGCCGCGCTCATGGCGAAATCCACCGGCACCAGGCCGCCATCGAGCTTGCCGCTCTCGGGGTTGCGGTAGCGGAATTCGGTGCCGAAGCTGTCCATGCCATTGCCGATCTGCAGGTTGTTGATGCACCCGAACGCCATGTTGTCGAGCAGCACCACATTGATCTTGCGCCGCTCCTGAATCGAGGTGGCCAACTCCGAGTGCAGCATCATGTAGGAACCATCGCCGACCAGCGCATACACCTCTTTGCTCGGCTCGGCCAGTTTCACCCCCAGGGCTGCGTTGATCTCGTAGCCCATGCACGAGTAGCCGTATTCGACGTGATAGGTGTTCACACCCTTGCTGCGCCAGGCGCGCTGCAGGTCACCGGGCAGGCTGCCGGCGGCGGCGACGATGATTGCGTCGTCGGCCAGGTGCTGGTTGAGCACGCCGAGCACGCGGCTCTGGGTCAGGCATGAGCCGGTCAGCTCGATAAACTCGCGCAGCACGGCGCGGTCCAGGTGGTCATCCACTTCGGGCACGAAGTCGTCGCCCTGGTATTCGACCTGGTGCACACGATCGACTTCGGCGTCCAGCTGGGCCTTGGCGTCGCGCACCTGCTCGCCCCAGCCGGAACGGTAATCACCGAGGGCCTGGGCCAGGGCTTCGAGGCCGACCTTGGCGTCGGCCAGCACTTGCACGCCGTCGAGCTTCACCGCGTCGCAGGGGCTGATATTGAGGTTGAGAAACTTCACGTCGGCATGCTTGAACAGCGACTTCGACGAGGTGGTGAAGTCGGTGTAACGGGTGCCGATGCCGATGATCAGGTCCGCCTCGGGCGCCAGCAGGTTGGCAGCCAGGCAGCCGGTTTCACCGATGCCGCCGACGTTCAGCGGATGGCTGGAGACCACCGCGCTCTTGCCGGCCTGGGTTTCGGCGAAGGGAATGTCAAAGCGTTCGGCAAACGCCTGCAGCGCGGCATTCGCGCCGGAATACTTGACCCCGCCACCGCAGATGATCAGCGGTTTGCGTTTGCCCCGGAAAGCCGCCAGCGCATCGCCGATCATCGCCGTGGTCGCCGGACGGCGGTCGATACGGTGCACGCGTTTTTGCAGGAAATAATCCGGATAATCCCAGGCTTCAGCCTGCACATCCTGCGGCAGGGCCAGGGTTACCGCGCCGGTTTCCGCCGGGTCGGTGAGCACGCGCATGGCGTGGATCGCCGCGGTCATCAGCTGCTCGGGGCGGTTGATGCGGTCCCAGTATTTGCTCACCGAACGGAAGGCATCGTTGGTGCTGATGCTCAGATCGTGGAATTGCTCGATCTGTTGCAGCACCGGGTCGGGCTGGCGGCTGGCGTAGACATCGCCGGGCAACAGCAGCAGCGGGATGCGGTTGGCCGTGGCGGTCGCGGCGGCGGTCAGCATGTTTGCCGCGCCCGGCCCGACGGACGCGGTGCACGCGTAGATCTTGCGACGCAGGTGCTGCTTGGCGAACCCGATGGCGGCGTGGGCCATGCCCTGCTCGTTGCGGCCCTGGTGCACCACCAGGTCACCGCTGTCCTGCTCCAGCGCCTGGCCGAGGCCCAGCACATTGCCGTGGCCGAAAATCGTGAACACGCCGGCCACGAACTTGCTCTGTACGCCATCGACTTCGATGTATTGGTTATCCAGAAACTTCACCAGGGCCTGGGCCATGGTCAATCGTGTTGTACTCATGTTCGCACCTTGTGTGAATGCAAATCTGTCGATCAACAGTGATCCAATGTGGGGAGCGGGCTTGCTCGTGAATGCGGTGTGTCAGATACACAATCCTTGACTGATACACCGCGTTCGCGAGCAAGCCCGCTCCCACCGTTCTGTCGGCGTCAGGTCCGGGAGCCTTGCAAGTGCGCGATGCTCGCGCCCAGCGCCTGCTGGATATCCGCCAATGCATGCACGCTTTCGGCAAACGGTTCGAACGACAGGTAGCCGCTGTAACCGCTGCTGAGCAAGGTGTCGATCTGCGCCGCATTGCCGAGGATGTCGCCCTCGCCCACCAGCACGCGGTGGCCGTCACGGATCGAATTCAGCGGGGCCTCGGCATCCTCCACCCCGGAGATATGCACCAGGCCGGTCAACTGCGGGAAGAATTCCTGCTCGCTCGCCAGGTGATGGTGAAAGGTGTCGTGCACCAGGCGGAATACATCCAGCCCGCCGATGGACTGGATCGCGTCCACCGCCACGCGTTTGCGGCGCAGCGCACACTCTTCAAAACCCAGCGGCTCGATAAAACCGAGGATGCCGTACTCACGCAGGATCGGCGCCAGTTCGCTCAATGCGGTGCGCAACCCGGCAGCGCGCTGGGCGTCGTTGCGGGTATCGCCGCGCTCATTCAATGGACACATCACCAGGCCCTGGGCGCCGCATTCGCGGGCATAGGTGGCGAGCGTGATCGCCTGGGCGCGGCGCTCGTCGTTCCAGACATCAAAGGGGTACAGCGCGTTGATCGACAGCACGGTGATGCCCTGCACCGCGCAGAGTTCACGCACGCGACTGGCCGGGGTGCCGTATTCGATGTCGCGGCCCTTGAGGTCGTTGCGGATCTCGATGGCATCGCATTTGAGGGACGCCGCCAACTGGATGAAATCCGGCAGGGACAGGTTGGGCGCAACCATGCGATTCAGGGCAAAACGTAGAGGCGACTTCATTATTGTTGTTCTCCGCTCAAACCGATTAGAGATCCAGCAGCCAGCTGTGCTGCGGGTCGTTATGGAAATGCCAGGCGCGCTTGGGGCCGGCCATCACGTTCAGGTAATAGGATTCATAGCCGTACGGCACGCTGACCGGGTGATACCCCTTGGGCACCACCACCAGGTCGCTGTTTTCCACGGCCATGGCCTGGTCGATGCTGCGATCGTCGGTGTAGACGCGCTGGAACACAAAGCCCTGGGGCGGGTTGATCTGGTGGTAGTAGGTTTCTTCCAGGAAGCTCTGGTGCGGCAGGTCGTCGGTGTCGTGCTTGTGCGGCGGGTAGCTCGACGAGTGCCCGGATGGCGTGCGCACTTCCACCACCAGCAGCGAATGGGCCGGCTCGCTGTCCGGCAGGATGTCGCACACATAGCGAGTATTGGCAGCCTTGCCGCGCACGCTGCGCTTGCAGTCTTCAGGCCGGATCAGGCGCGGGGTGTAGCCGCTGGCACCCGGCGCGGCGCACACCGCGATCTGCACATCGCTCAAGGCGGTGACCTGGGCGTCGGTGCCCGGCGGCAGGTAGGCGGCGAACGGGGACTTGTCTTCGAACACCGACTGGCGATCGCCGAGGTTCTGCCAGCTGAAGCCCTCGCCTTCAATGTTCACCCGCCCGCTGAGCAGCACCAGGCACAACTCCTGGTCGCCGGCGGTGACCGGCAGGGTTTCGCCCAGGCTCAGGCGGTAGGCGGCAAAGCCCACGTACTCCAGGCGGCCCTCTTCCAGGGCAACCATGGTTTGTCCGCGTTTACTGCTTTTGACCAGCAAGCTCATGGTGCAGTCCTCTCGCTCAGAAGTGCGCGCAAGGTGTCGTAACCCTTTTTCGCATAGATATAGCTGGGCGCCACGGCCGGGTCCTGCTCGGCCTCCACCACCAGCCAGCCCTCGTACTTCGCGGCCAGCAGCTCATCGAGCAATGGCGCGAAGTCGATATCACCGTCGCCCGGCACGGTGAAGGTGCCGTTGACGATGCAGTCGGGGAAGCTCCACATCTGGTTGCGCGCCAGTTGCACCACCGGTTTGCGCACATCCTTGAAGTGCACGTGGCAGACGCGGTCGATGTGCTTGCGCAGCACCTCGAGGGGTTCGCCGCCGCCCATGTAGCAGTGACCCGAATCGAACAATAGGCCGACTTCCGGGCCGGTGCGTTGCATCAATTGGTCGATGTCTTCCGGGGACTCGACGTAGGCGCCCATATGATGGTGGTAGGCCAGGCGCACGCCCTGGGACAGGGTAAAGCGTGCCAGCTCGGTGAGTTTGTCGGCATAGTCCTGCCAGGCCTGCTCGCTGTGAAAACGCGGGCGTTCGATCAGGCGAATGCGTGAGCCCTGGATCGAGTCGGCGACTTCACCGTACACCAGCACCTTGGCGCCGTTGAGTTTGAGCAACTCGACATGCCCGGCGATGGCTTCGATTTCCTCGGCCACCGAGCGGCGGGCCAGGCGGCTGGAGTACCAGCCGGAGACCAGCGCCAGGTCGTAGGGGCGCAGCACATCGCCGACGCCCTTGGCATCCTTGGGGAATTTGCCGTTGAGTTCAAAACCTTCGTAGCCGATGTCCTTGCCTTCGCTCAAGGCGGTGCTCAGGGGCGTTTCTCCGCCCAGGGCCGGTAGGTCGTCGTTACTCCAGGAGATCGGGTTGATGCCAATTCGGATTGCGGGCATGGCTGCACCTTTATTATTTTCAGGTATCACTGAGATCTGCTTAATGTGGGAGCTGGCTTGCCGGCGATACAGGCAACTCGGGCCTTCAAATACACCGAGGTGATGCCTTCGCAGGCCAGCCAGCTCCCACATTGGACTGCATTTCAAATGGGCGGCTGGGTTCAGCCCCTGGCACTGCGCCAGGCGTTGATCAGTTGTTCGAAGGTGGCCTGCACTTGTTGGATCAGCGTTTCATCGTCGATCTCCCCCGCCATCCACGCGCGGCTTGGCTCCTGGAAGATCGTGCGACCCACGGCGAAACCCCGGCAGGTGGTGCTGTGGCTGGCTTGCTGGAAGCCATCGGCGAGAAACTCGGCCGAAGCGTTCAGGCCCAGCAGCACCACACCACGGCAGTACGGGTCGCGCTCCTGGATCAGTTCGTCGAGCTTTTTCCAGGTCGCGGCCGACTGCGCCTCGATCTTCCACCACGCCGGGTAGATCCCCAGGTTGTACAAACGCTTGAGGCTGCGGTAGAGCACATCCGGGTACGTGGACGGGTGATCCTTGGGCGGGATGACTTCCAGCAGCAGTTCATGCCCGCTGACCAGCGAGGCCTCGTACACCGCCTTGAGTTGCGCCTCCTGTTCCAGGCGCAGCAGCGGCTCGTCGTCGGGGTGGAATTGCACCAGGCACTTGATGATCTGTTCCTGCGGCCAGGCGATCAGGTTGCTGCCGACCGAACGGCCGTGCTCGAACGCCAGCGGGCGCGAGTTCTGCACTTCCACCGGGCGTGCGATCCACCAGCCCCGGCCGCTGGCGGCGTTGAGCGCGTCCTGGCCGAAGCGCTGGTCGGCCAGCAGGCCCACATCGGCCTCGATACCTTGCTCGGCAAGCTTGTGTTCCACGCGTTCAATGGCCTGGATAAACAGCTGCTTGATGTCACTGATCCGGCTCGGGTCCTGGCCACCGCGTTGCGCCAGGTCCACCAGTTGCCAGCGGTGGTCGAAGGCAAACACGAACAGTTGCTTCCAGGTCTTGCGCGGCACGCTGACACGGTGCAGGCGTTGCAGGGTCACGTCCTGGTCCGGGCGGGTAATCGGCACCGGGCTGTTGAACAGGTATTCCAGCTCCGCCGGGGTCGGCATTGCCGGGGCGCAGGCGTGCCGGGACACCACCAGGCCACCGCAGGCATTGGCCAACTGGCTGCAGCGTTCATCGCTGGCATCCTTCAGCCAACCGCTGAGGAAGCCGGACATAAAGGCATCGCCGGCGCCGAGCACGTTGAGCACTTCAACGCGCACGCCGGGGTAAATCTCACCGTCCTCCAGGCGCGCGGGGATGGCGCCGTGGATCACCGTGCACCCCTGCGGACCGAGCTTGACCACCAGGGTCGCCGGGGTCAATTCACGTACGGTTCGCAATGCCGTGAGCAGGTCTTCACTGCCGCCGGCGATGAGGAATTCTTCTTCGGTGCCGACGATCAGGTCAAAACGCGGCAGGATTTTCTGCACGTGCTGGCTGACATTCTGGTCGGCGACAAACCGGGTCTCGCCATCGGCCTTGCCCGCCAGGCCCCACAGCACCGGGCGGTAGTCGATATCCAGCACGCGCTTGACGTTGTGCTTGGCCGCGTAGTCGAGAGCCTGGATGCTGGCCTTGTAGACGCCGTCGGTGGAGAAATGCGTGCCGGTAATCAGCAGGGCCTTGCTGGAGGCGATAAAGGCTTCGTCGATGTCTTCGGCACGCAACGCCATGTCGGCGCAATTTTCGCGGTAGAACACCAGGGGGAAGGTTTCGCGGTCCTTGAGGCCGAGCAGCACCAGGGCGGTGAGGCGCTCCGGGTCGACCTTGATGCCGCTGACATCGCAGCCCTCGCGGGCCAGGGATTCCACCAGGAAGCGGCCCATGTGGTCGTCCCCGACCCGGCTCAGCATCGCTGACTTGAGCCCAAGCCTGGCAGTGCCGAAGGCGATGTTGGCGGAGGAACCGCCGAGGTATTTGGCAAAGCTGGACACGTCCTCAAGCCGTGCACCGACTTGCTGTGCATAGAGGTCGACGCCCAGGCGCCCGAGGCATATCAGATCCAATTGACGCCCACTGGCAAAACGAGTCTGGCCCATGCTGGCTCCTGTTATTTTTATCAGCCTGCGTTGTGCCGCCGTGGCGACGGCAAACGCTCTTGGTGGGAGCAGACTAGAACGTCCGGCGGCCGCAATCAATATTTATTCCATAATTATTTTTAGTGGAATATTTTTTCCAATACGCCAGCATAGGGGCACGCCAGCCCCCGTGCATCGTTTCAGCAGGCCAGCGGGGCCGTGATGCCGGGGTATTTTTTTGCGCCTACCCTGTAGACTTGCGCCACCCATCAGCGCATCAGAAGAACACGCCAGAAGGATTGCCCATGTCCCGCACCGATCCCGAGACCACCCTGGAAGGAACCATCGCCAGCCCTCCGATCAATGCCGAACGCCTGTTGCAGCTGATCACCGACGAATACGAAAGCCTGCCGCGCCAGCTCAAGCGCATCGCCAGCTACATGAGCCAGCAGAGCGACCGGATCATGGTCGACCGCATCAGTGATATCGCCCGTGAATGCGAAGTGCATCCGTCGGCCATCGTGCGGTTTTCCCAGCGTTTCGGCTTCAGCGGATTCAGTGAGATGCAGGCGCTGTTTCGCGAGGCCTACACCCACAAGACCACGCCGGTACAGAACTACCAGCAGCGCATCCGCAGCATGATCGCCAACAAGTCGCAGAAGGCCAGCGGCGGCGACCTGGCGCGTGAATGCGTGAATGCCACGCTGTCGGGCATCGAGCGCCTGGGTCTGGAGCTGGATGACACGGCCTTCGAGAAAGCCGTGGACCTGGTGGTCAACGCCGACAATATCTACGTGGTTGGCGTGCGCCGCTCCTTTGCGGTCGCCGACTACCTGGTCTACAACCTGCAGCACACCAACAAGCGCATCCACTTGATCTCCGGGCTGGGCGGCAGTTACCGCGAGCAGATGCGCAGCGTGCGCGCCAATGACCTGGTGATTGCGATCAGCTTCACGCCCTACGGCAAAGAGACCCAGCACTGCCTGCGCATTGCCCAGCATCACCAGGCCAAGACCCTGATCATCACCGACAGCAACCTGTCGCCGCTGGCCAAGCGAGCGAACGCGGTACTGTTGGTGAATGAGGGGTCGTCGTTTGCGTTCCGCTCGTTGAGCGCCACCTTGTGCCTGTGCCAGGCCTTGTTTATTGCGGTGGCGTACCGGTTGGAATTGAAGGTGGATGAGATCCACGAGCAGGTCGGGTTTGATGACTGAGTGGCGACACTGACGTTCCCCTGTGGGAGCTGGCTTGCCAGCTCCCACAGTTGGGTTCAGCGCCGGGCCTGGGAGCGGCGCATCAGGCGGTACGCCGCAGGAATGACAAACAGCGAGAGCAACGGCGCAGTGAGCATGCCGCCGATCATCGGCGCGGCGATGCGGCTCATGACTTCGCTGCCGGTGCCGCCGCCGAGCAGAATCGGCAATAGCCCGGCGATGATGACCGCCACAGTCATGGCCTTGGGGCGCACGCGCATGACCGCGCCTTCGGTGATCGCGGCCAGCAGGTCATGGTCCTGGCGCTCGGCCCAGGCGTTTTTCAGGTACAGCAGCATGATCACGCCGAACTCCGCCGACACCCCCGCCAGCGCGATAAACCCGACCCCGGTAGCCACCGAGAGGTTGTAGCCCAGCGCATACAGCAACCACACGCCGCCGGTCAGCGCGAAGGGCAAGGTGGCGATGATCAGGAGCGCCTCGTCGATCCGCCGGAACGTCAGGTACAGCAACACGAAGATGATCAGCAGCGTGGCCGGCACCACCAGTTTCAGGCGTTGGTTGGCGCGCTCGAGGAATTCGAACTGCCCCGAGTAGCTCAGGCTCATCCCCGGCTGCAGTTGCACCTGCTGGTCGATTGCCGCACGCAGGTCCTTGACCACCGACGCCAGGTCGCGGTCACGCACGTCGATGTAGACCCAGCCCGAAGGCCGCGCGTTCTCGCTCTTGAGCATCGGCGGGCCATCGTTCACCTTGACCTGCGCGACAGTGCCGAGCGTGATCTGGCTGCCCAACGGCGTGTAGATCGGTAGGTTGCGCAGCGCCTCCAGCGAGTCACGCCATGCCTTCGGATAGCGCAGGCTGATCGGGAAGCGCGCCAGGCCTTCCACGGTTTCGCCGATGGTCTCGCCACCCACCGCGCCGGACACGATCGCCTGCACATCCGCAATATTCAGCCCATATTGCGCAGCGGCCACGCGGTCGATGTCCACGTCGATATAACGCCCGCCGGTCAAGCGCTCAGCCAGTGCCGAACTGACGCCGGGCAGCGTTTTGGCGACCTTCTCCACCGCCTGGGTCACCGCATCGATCTGCATCAGGCTGGTGCCCGCGACCTTGACGCCAATCGGGCTTTTGACCCCGGTGGCGAGCATGTCGATGCGGTTGCGGATCGGTGCAATCCAGATATTGGTCAGCCCCGGCACCTGCACCACGCGGTCCAGCTCCTTGACCAGTGCGTCCGGGGTCATGCCGGGGCGCCATTGATCCCTGGGCTTGAACTCGATGGTGGTCTCGAACATCTCCAGGGGTGCCGGGTCGGTGGCGGTTTCGGCACGTCCGGCCTTGCCGAACACATGGGCGACCTCGGGCACACTCTTGATCAGGCGGTCGGTGCGTTGCAGCAGCTCGCCAGCGGTTTGCGTCGACAACCCCGGCAAGGCCGAGGGCATGTAGAGCAGGTCGCCTTCATCCAGCGGTGGCAGGAATTCGCCGCCAAGCCTCGACAGCGGCCACAACGCACTGGCCACCACCAGCAAAGCCACCAGCAGGGTCAGGCGCGGCCGGTGCAGCACTGCATCGAGGGCCGGTTGGTAGAGCTTGATCAGCCCGCGATTGAGCGGGTTGCGCTGTTCATCGGGAATGCGCCCGCGGATCCAGTAGCCCATCAGCACCGGGATCAAGGTCACCGACAACCCGGCCGCCGCCGCCATGGCGTAGGTCTTGGTGTAGGCCAGCGGGCCGAACAGGCGACCTTCCTGGGCTTGCAGGGTGAACACCGGGATAAACGACAACGTGATGATCAGCAGGCAGAAAAACAGCGCCGGCCCGACCTCCACGGCGGCCTCGGTCATGACCTGCCAATGCTCCTCGCCCTTGAGCACCCGTCCGGGATGGGCGTGGTGCCAGGCCTCGATCTTCTTGTGGGCGTTCTCGATCATCACCACCGCCGCATCCACCATCGCACCAATGGCAATCGCAATGCCGCCCAGGGACATGATGTTGGCGTTGATTCCCTGCACCTGCATGACGATAAAAGCGATCAATACACCCACCGGCAGCGAGATGATCGCCACCAGCGACGAGCGCAGGTGCCAGAGGAATATCCCGCACACCAGCGCCACCACCAGGAACTCCTCCAGCAGCTTGTGGCTGAGGTTGTCCACGGCGCGGTCGATCAGTTTGCTGCGGTCGTACGTGGTGACGATCTCCACGCCGGGCGGCAGGCTGCTTTTCAGTTGCTCCAGCTTGGTCTTGACGGCGGCGATGGCTTCGCGAGCATTCTTGCCGCTGCGCAGGATCACCACGCCGCCCACCGCTTCGCCCTCGCCGTCCAGTTCACTGACGCCGCGGCGCAGGTCCGGGCCGAGTTGAATGCTCGCCACGTCGCCGAGGGTCACCGGTACGTTGTCGGTGCCCAGGCGCAACGCAATCGCGCGAAAGTCCGCCAGGCTTTTCAGGTAGCCGGAGGCGCGCACCATGTATTCGGACTCGCCCATGTTCAGCACCGAACCGCCGGTTTCCTGGTTGGCCTTGCCGATCGCCTCCGTGACCTGTGCCTGGGTGATGCCGCGATTGGCCAGGGCCAACGGATCGAGCTGCACCTGGTACTGCTTGACCTGGCCGCCGATGGTCGCGACTTCCGCCACATTGGGCAGGGTCTTGAGTTCGAACTTGAGGAACCAGTCCTGCAGCGCGCGCAGTTGTGCCAGGTCGTGCCGACCGCTGCGATCCACCAGCGCGTACTGGTAGATCCACCCCACGCCGGTGGCGTCCGGGCCCAACGCGGGCTTGGCCGACGCCGGCAAGCGTGCCTGCAATTGGCTGAGGTATTCCAGCACCCGCGAACGCGCCCAGTACAGGTCGGTGCCTTCGTCAAACAACACATACACGTAGCTGTCGCCGAAAAACGAAAAGCCGCGCACGGTCCTCGCACCCGGCACCGAAAGCATCGTCGTGGTCATCGGGTAGGTGACCTGGTTTTCGACGATCTGCGGAGCCTGGCCCGGGTACGGCGTGCGGATGATCACCTGCACATCCGAGAGGTCCGGCAGTGCATCCACCGGCGTGTTCTGCACCGCCCACAGGCCCCACGCGGTGACAAACAGCGTGGCGAGCAGGACCAGGAAACGGTTGGCCACCGACCAGCGAATCAACCGCGCGATCATGGCTGGCTCCCCGGTTGCAGGCTCATGTCAGAAGGGCCGGACGAGGGGGTACTTATCCCGCGCAAGCTGGCCTCGGAATCCAGCAGGAATTGACCGGAAGCGACCACCTGCTGGCCTTCCTGCAACCCGCTGATGATGACGCTCTGGTCCTGGCTTTCTGTGCCGACCTCGACCTCGACCGGTCGATAGTGCCCGCCCTCCTCGGCCAGCATCACCAACACGCGCTTGCCGGTGCGGATCAGCGCCTCGCTCGGCACGCGCAACACCGGTTGTGTGGAAGATTGCGCCAGGCGCACCTGCGCGGTCATGCCTGGGCGCAAGGCACCGTCGGGGTTGCGCAGCTCGACGCGCACCTGCACGGTACGGCTGTCTGCGGCGGTGGCTGGCAGGATCGCGCTGACGCTGCCGTTGAAGGTCTTGCCGGGCCACCCGACAAATCGACTCTGCACGGTCTGTCCCACCGCCACTCCCGCCGCCTGGGCCTGCGGCACCGCGACTTGCAGCCAGACCGGGTCCACGCCGCTGATGCGTGCCAGGGTCTGCCCGGCCGCGACCGTCATGCCCTCGCGCACGTCCAGGGTCTGCAACGCACCGGCCAACGGGCTGGTGATGGTCAACACCGATTGCACCCGGCCGCTGCGTTCCATGCGCGTGATCACGTCGGCGGGCATGCCGCTCAGGCGCAGGCGCTGGCGCGCAGCGGCCAACCAGCTGGCATCACCGCTGCGGCGCACGGCCAGGAACTCCTCCTGGGCAGCCGCCCACTCGGGGATCAGCAGATCCGCCAACGGCGCGCCGGCCTGGAGTACATCACCCGGCGCACGGGCGTAAACGCGCTCGACAAAACCCGCCGCGCGCGCCTGCACTACGGCCACGTCACGCTCGTTGAACGCGAGGATGGCGGACAGCTCCAGCGTCGGCGTGAGCACGCCCCGGCTCACCGTCGCCAGGCGCACACCGAGGTTCTGTGCCACCTGCGGATCGATCTGCACGGCATGGTTGTCGGCGGTGCTCTCGGCATAGCGCGGCACCAGTTGCATGTCCATGAAGGGCGACTTGCCGGGCTTGTCGAATTTCTGCTGCGGGTACATCGGATCGTACCAGTACAGCGCGGCTTTATCCGGCTGGGCGGCGGCAGGTTTCTGCGCCAGCCAATAGCCCGCCCCCACGCCTGCGGCCAGCAGCACCACAGCGAGCAATCGATTAATCATTGGCGGGTTCCCCATAGGCAAAATACAACTGCGCACCCACCAGGGCACGCTGTTCGATGACATCAATCTGCTTGAAACGCGCGTCGACCAGTTCGCGACGGGCACTGACCAGCGCCATCAACTCGGTCTTGCCGGCGCGATAGCCGGCCAGGCTCAAGGCCACCTTCTCCTCGGCCAGCGGCACCAGGCTGTCCTGGCTACGCTGCACGGCGCGGTCGAGGCGCTGATAGGTGGCCAGGTCGTCGTCGAGCACCTGGGTGTGTTCGCGGGTGGCGGCTTCGCGTTCGGCATCCAGTTGGTCCAGCTCGGCCTGCCGGGCGGCAATCCCGGGGTTTTGCCGGCGGCCGGGGAAAATCGGCAAGTCGAAGCTCAATTGCAGGCTGACCATGTCGCCGTACTCGCGACCGCGATGCTGGTAATCCACTTCCCAACTCCAGTCCGAGGTCTTTTGCGCCTTGGCTTCGCGCAGCCGTGCCTCGGCCTCGCGGGTGCGCGGCGCAAAGGCTTGCAGTTCGGGGTGCTGGTGCAGGTTGTAGGGATGGGCGAGTGGCCAATTCGGCCATTGCCCGCTGGGGGCTTCGCTCGCCGCTGCACCGATCCAGCGTTTGAGGGCGGCGCGGGCCTGGGCGCGCTGTTCGGTCAACGCGTCCTCGCGCTCGGCCAGTTCAGCCGCCTCCTGGCGCGGGATGACTGCATCCGAGGGCTGGCCACGGCCACCGGCCAACTGGGCACGGACGCTGTCGTGCAGCAGGCGATTCTGTTGGTAGAAGTCCTGGAACAAGGCGTCCTTGCGCTCCACCGCATAGGCGCGAATCCACGCCTGGGCAGTGGCCTGGCGCACATTGAGGCGCTCGACGCGCCCTTCGGCCGCCGTGCGCGCCACGGTCGCGTCGGCCAGTTCGACCCGCGCCTTGCGCTTGTCACGGCTGGGCACCTGTTGCTGGATACCGACCATTTGCTCGGTCATGTCATCGCCATACAACGTGCCGCGATCGGGCCCGCCGATGGGGAAGTTTTGCAGGCCTACGACGAGTTTCGGGTCGGGCAATTCACCGGCCGGAATCGCCGCCTGCGTCGCCGCCTGCAGCTTGGCCGACTCGGCCGCGAGCGACGGCGCGGTGGTTTGCGCCAGGCGCAGGGCGTCATCCAGGGTCAGCGCGGACGCCAACAGCGGCCACGCCAGCACGCCCACCGCCAGGGCGCGCATGTAGAGGGAATTCATGCTGAAGATTCCTGTTCTGTTCCACTGCGCGCCGGGTTATGCGGCGCACAGCAAGGCCATCCCGAAGGCGGGATGAGACTTCAGGTGCAACAGGAATCAGTAGCGGGGTGGGCGCCAGACGCCGGACGGCGTGCGGTCGGGGATAAAGTCCGAGGTGGTGCTGAAAAGCTGCGCCGACGCCAGGGTCACAGGCGCCTTGAGCAGCGGCACCGACAGTTGCAACAGGCCGCCGGTCTTGCATTCCTGGCCGGGCTTGCAGGCCTTGCCATGATCCACGCCGTCCTGGCAGCAGTCCGGGGTCATGTCGGTCATCATCGGCATGTCCGCCATCTTCATCGGGCAAGGCTCGGTGCTCGACGGCACGCCCGCCATCCCGGTCAGGGGAAGCGTGAGGCTTAACAGCAGGACCAGGATCAAACGCAGAAGGCGGTTCATGGGGCGCGAGTCTAGCCAAGCGGGCGTTAAGCCGCCATTAACAATTTCGCCAACGTGCGGCCATGGAAGCGGATCTGCGCGAGGGTCAACGCGGTGTAGCCGATGATCACCGCCGGCGGCAGGCGCGCGTCCCGGCAGAACGTGCCCAGGGGCTGCAAGGTCAGGCCGACAGCGGCGGCACGGGTGCAGAAGTCTGGCTCTTCGACCCCCGCCGGCAACCACAGTACAAAGTGCAGGCCCGCCTGCTGGCCGCTGACCCTGAACTGCCCGCCCAGGCATTCCAACAGCGCATCGCGCCGCGCCTGGTAAGCCTGGCGCGACGCCCGCAGGTGGCGCACGAACGCGCCGCTGCCGAGGAACTCCACCAACCCCGACTGATCACCCGCCCCCACCGAATGCCCGGTGAGTTGCAGCGTGCGCAGCAGCGCTGGACGCAGCGCCTTGGGCACCACCATGAAGCCCACGCGCAGGCCGGGGAACAGGTTCTTGTTGAAGCTGCCGCAGTAGATCACCCGGTCGCTGGAGTCCAGGGACTTGAGCGCGGCCAGCGGCGCGGCGTTGTAGTTGTACTCGCTGTCGTAATCGTCTTCGACCACCCACGCCTCGGCACGGGCGGCCCAGTCCAGCAGCGCCAGGCGGCGCGACACCGACAGGGTCATGCCCAGCGGGGCCTGGTGCGCCGGGGTCACATAGGCCAGGCGCGCCGTGTCGGGGAGTTGGTCGGTGTCGAGGCCTTCGGCGTTCACCGGCACCGCGTGGATATGCGCACCTGCCAGGCTGAACAGGCGGCGCGCCGGCGGGTAGCCAGGATCCTCGACACAGGCGGTGTCGCCGGCCTTGAGCAGCGTGCGGGCGATCAGGTCGAGCGCATGGCGAATGCCGGTGGTGACGATCACCTCGTCGGCCTCGCACTGCAGGCCACGGTAGCTGCGCAGGTAATCGGCGATCTGCGCGCGCAGCTGCGGCAGGCCCGCAGGGTGCGCGGCTTCAAGCACGCCAGGGCCCACAGACAGCAGCCCACGGGAAATACAGCGGGCCCAGGTTTTCAGATCGAACAGGCTCGCGTCCGGTCGCCGCGCGACAAAAGGCACGTGGCTCTGCACGCCAGCGTCCGGCTGATCCGGCACCACGGCGCGACGCGGCGCCTGCGTCACCGTCGGCGCGGCCATGAATTGTTCGGGGATCACCGCGCAGACCCGCGTGCCGGAGCCAGCCACCCGCTGCACATAGCCTTCGCTGTGCAGGCGCTCGAATGCCGCTTCCAGGGTGCCACGCGACACCTGCCAGCGCTCCGCCAGGCTGCGCGTGGACGGCAAGCGACTGCCTGCCGGCAACTGCCGATTGAGGATCGCCCCCCGCAACGCCGCGTAGGCACCTTGTTGCTTGCTCGCATCGAGGCCATCGGGACGGGGCAGGTCCAGGGCGGAAGCAGCTTTTCCTCGGCTCATAGTGGTCCACTCTTTCCAGGCATAAATGGCCCACAGGATTAAACCACAAAGCCGCTAGAGTTCGGGCTCTACTCATTGCAAAGAAGCATGCCATGACCCAACGCGCCCTCTCCTCCTGGTTCTGGCTGGTGCTGCTCACCGTACTGATCGGCCTGCCCCGCATCACCCTCGACATGCACCTGCCGGCCCTGCCCGCCATGGCCGACTATTTCCACACCCGCGACAGCCAGTTGCAGCTGATCCTCACCCTGTACACCCTTGGCTCGGCGATTTCCCTGCTGGTCAGCGGTCCGCTGACGGATCGCTTCGGCCGCCGCCCGGTGTTGCTGGCGGGCTTGTTCACGTACGTGGTCGCCACCGTCGCGTGTGCGCTGGCCGACAGCCTCGGCGTGCTGATCATTGCCCGGTTGTTCCAGGCCCTGGGCGGGTGCTGCACCACGGTCATTGGCCGGGTGATCGTGCGCGACTACTTCGACCGCCATGAACAGGCGCGGCTGCTGGGCCTGATCTCCATGGCCATGGCCGTCTCGCCGATGGCCGCGCCGGTGCTGGGCAGCCTGCTGTTGCCGCTGGTGAATTGGCGCGGGCTATTCGTGCTGCTCGGCCTCATCGGCGCGGTGCTGTACCTGTTGGTGTATCGTCGCCTGCCCGAAACCCGCCCGCCGGAGGTGGTCGCCGCGCCGCCGAGCAACCTGCTGCGGATTTATGCCCAACTGCTGCGCCATCGCTACTTCCTGCGCTATTCCCTGGCGATCGGCTGCGTGTACAGCACCTATTTCCCCTTCATCAGCGAGTCGTCGGCGCTGCTGCAGCGTGGTTTTCACCTGACGGCGACCGCCTATGCGCTGGTGTTCGCCGCCACCATCAGCGGCTACATGCTCGGAGCCAACCTGTTCCGTCGGCTGGTGCAGCGATTCGAACCGGATCGCCTGATCAACGCGGCGATTGGCCTGAATGTGCTGGGTAGCCTGCTGCTCGCACTCGCCACCCTGGCGTTGCCGCAGCAATGGCTGGCGATTGTGCTGCCGATGGTGGTGATCATGGTGTCGGTGGGGATGGTGATTCCGGCGTGCCAGCTGTCGGTGCTGCAGCCCTACGGCGCAATCGCCGGGACGGCGTCAGGCCTGTTCTTCTTTACCCAGATGTTCCTGACGGCGCTGAGCAGCTGGGTTACCGGCCTGCTGTCCAACGGCACCTCGCGGCCCCTGGTCATCATGACCGCGCTGGCGAGCGGCTTGCTGCTGACCAGTTGGCTGGCCCTGCGCACAAACAAACGTGGGAGCGGGCTTGCCGGCGAAAACGTTGTGTCAGTCAACTCATAAGTCACTGATACCGCGCATTCGCCAACAAGCCCGCTCCCACGTATTTACCGATTAAGACGGCAATCAGTGCATAAAGATCGCGATCAGGATGATCACCGGAATAGGCACACCGAGGAACCAAAGCAGTAATGAGCGCATGTTGTTCTCCTTGAATTAACGAACGAAGTGTTCAGTTTCGACATACACCACCGCATCCCGGCGACGACCGCCGAAGGTTGCAGCGAAGCTGGCGAAAAACGCACCGATCAGCAGGGCCACGAACATCCACAGCGACGTCCAGGCAGCGACTTTGGCGGCGGTGTCAGCAGCTTGCTTGGCTTTGAGCTTGGCGTCTTCGAGGGCTTTACGGGCGTCACCGTAGACCTTGTCGATGCGCGCCTCGGCGTCAGCCTGGCTGAGGTTGGTGCGCTGGCTGATCAACTGGGCCAGGTAGGCACGGTCTTCAGGGGCCAGTTGGCCGTCGTTGCTCAGGGTGCGGGCAAAGATGCGCGCAACCACGCCGTGGACCGCGTCATCACTGACGGCGGCTGGGCGGTCGTCACGGAACAGGCTGTCGACGTAGTAGCCGAAGTCCTGGCCGTTGGCACCTTTGGCCGCACTGCCGGCGGCCTGGGTGACACCGCTGGCAGCACCGGACGCCACACTAGCACCCGCTTGCACGCCACCGCTGACCACGCTGCTGACCGAGCCGACCACCAGGGTCGCGGTAATCAACGTGGCCACGGCCCAGGCCAGGAAGCCATGGGCGGTGTCGCGAAAGTACACCTCATCGCCGTGCATATTGGCCCATTTCACGCGCAACCGGCCGGCAATGTAACCGCCCAGGCCGGACGCGACGATCTGGGTAAACGCCAGCCAGATAATGGTGGAAATGCCAAGCCCCTTGGCGCTGATGCCGCTATCGGCCCACGGCGACACCGCCGAAAAGCCCAGGCCGAAACCCAGCAGTACCAGAATCAGGGACAGTGCAGCCGCGGCTGCGGCCCCGGCAAAAATCGCCCCCCAGGAAACCCCGGAGAGCGCGCTCGACTCTTGCAGCGTGGATGAGGATGTGATCATTGTTGTTTTGCTCCCGGCAGGAAAAATAGTGTTACAACTCTCAAAAGGGACAGTGCAGGCAGCGTGCCAGTCGCTCCAAAATTTAAAATCCTTATATTTCAATAAGTTAACTAAATTGAACTAATTTGAACCATGCAACTTGCAAGAAATGACCGAACAAGGCGGGCGTTATGCAATCCCAGGCTGAACACTCACCTGTAGGCGCCGGCGTGCTGGCGATAGCGCGATTCCCGGCGCCAACAGCACTGGCGGACACACCCCTATCGCCAGCAAGACGGCGCCAGCGGGATCGCGTGCCAAGTGATGAAATTTTTGTCAGTTTTGCCAACATGACGTTTTATTTAGGAAGCGTTCAGCCATTTATTGGCAAAATGCTCCCACTTCTGTAGGAGCCGGCTTGCCGGCGATTGCGGTTTTCCTGTGTGAAAGGTAATCCCATGACCCGTATTTTGACCATCGAGGATGACGCCGTAACGGCCCGCGAGATCGTCGCCGAGCTGAGTAGCCATGGACTGGACGTAGATTGGGTGGACAACGGCCGCGAAGGCCTGGTCCGTGCCGTGAGCGGTGATTACGATCTGATCACCCTCGACCGCATGCTGCCCGAACTCGATGGCCTGGCCATCGTCACCACCCTGCGCACCATCGGCGTGTCCACGCCGATCCTGATGATCAGCGCCCTCTCCGACGTCGACGAGCGCGTGCGCGGCCTGCGCGCCGGCGGCGATGACTACCTGACCAAGCCCTTCGCCTCGGATGAAATGGCCGCCCGCGTCGAAGTGCTGCTGCGGCGTAAAAGCACGGTCAAGGAGTTCGAGACCGCCCTGCGCGTGGCCGACCTGGAACTCAATCTGATCAGCCGTGAAGCCAGCCGGGCCGAACAGCCGCTGAGCCTGCTGCCGACCGAATACAAACTGCTCGAATTCCTGATGCGCAACACCGGGCAGATCCTGTCGCGGATGATGATCTTCGAGGAAGTCTGGGGGTATCACTTCGACCCGGGCACCAACTTGATCGACGTGCACATCGGTCGCCTGCGCAAGAAAATCGATCCACCGGGCCTCACGCCGCTGATCCGTACGGTACGAGGTTCCGGTTATGTCATTGCTGAACCCCTCTAAGGGCTGGCGCTCCTCCAGCAGCCGCCTGCTGGCGCTGTACAGCTCGTTGTTCGTCGCCTGGAGCTGCATCCTCATGGGGGTGCTGTACTACGAAGTGTCGGGTTACCTGGGTGATCTGTCGCGCCATTCGCTGATGCAGCGCCAACATTTGTTCCAGCGTTTCGACGGCGAGGAACTGGTGGAAGCCCTGACCACCAGCATGACCTTCGACATGAAGGGCGTGGACGCCTACGGCCTGTTCGACGAGCAGTTTCGCCCCTTGAGCGGGCCGATCCGCGCGATTCCGCCCGACTTGCCGCTGGACGGCAAGATCCACGCGCTGGCCAACTGCGTCGATTCCGACGACCCCAAACTGCCCAAGGACAGCTGCGACGCCGTGGCCACCCACACCGACGACGGCCGCTGGCTGGTGCTGGTGCGGGCCAACGGCTCGTTGTTTGGCGTGACGCGAATCATCTGGCACGCGCTGTTGTGGGCGCTGTCGCTGACGATCATTCCCGGCGCCGCTGGCTGGCATTTGCTGCGCCGCCGCCCGTTGCGCCGGATCCGTGGGATCCAGGCCAGCGCCGAAGCCATCGTCGCCGGCGACCTCACTCACCGCCTGCCGCTGTCCAACCGTCGTGATGAGCTGGACATGCTCGCAGCCATCGTCAACGCCATGCTCGACCGCATCGAGAAGCTGATGAACGAGGTCAAGGGCGTGTGCGACAACATCGCCCACGACTTGCGCACGCCGCTGACCCGCCTGCGGGCGCAGCTCTACCGCATCCGCCAGGAAGCGGAGGCCGACTCGCACTACGCGGTAAAACTCGACGATGCGATTACCGAGACTGACACCCTGATGGCACGCTTTCGCGGGCTGCTGCGGATCTCGGAATTGGAGGACCACCAGCGCCGCTCAGGCTTCCTGGTGATGGACCCGCTGCCACTGCTGCGCGAACTGCATGACTTCTACCTGCCCCTGGCGGAAGAAGGCGAATTGCAGCTGCGCCTTGAAGTCCCCGAGTCCTTGCCGTGGATCACCGGCGACCGCGCACTGTTGTTCGAAGCGTTGGCCAACCTGCTGAGCAACTCGATTAAGTTTTCCCCACCGGGTGGCGAGGTGATCCTGCGGGGTCTCAACGATGCCGGCAGCACGCGCATCGAAGTCCACGACTCCGGCCCGGGCATCCCGGCCGCCGAACGTGATGCGGTGTTCCAGCGCTTCTACCGCGTGGATGAAGGCGACCAGCAAGGCGGGTTCGGCTTGGGCTTGTCGATTGTGGCGGCGATCATCAACCTGCACGGGTTCAAGCTCGAAGTCGGCAGCAGCGAGCAAGGCGGCGCCCGCCTGATTCTCGAATGCCGCCAGCAACTGATGCCGGAAGCCTGAGTACTCCCCCGGGTCAATAAAATGTGGGAGCGGGCTTGCTCGCGAAAGCGGTCTGTCAGTCACCAACAGTATCGACTGATCCACCGCATTCGCGAGCAAGCCCGCTCCCACATTGGAATGGTGTTGCCTGGCTGATCGAGTCAGGCCGGGAAATTGGCCCGCAGCGCTTCAAGCCCGCCGCTGTACACCCCGGCAAACAGCTCTTCCACCGCCGCGTCCGTGGTCCCCGCCGCCGGCGTGAACACGCCGGACCAGGTCACTTTCGCCGACGATTCGCCGAGCGCCTCGACCTGCAAGGTCGCCAGGTAAGCACTCACCGGAAACGGCGATTGCTCAATGGTGTAGCTGTAAGTGCGCCCGACGTTATCGAAGGCCTGCAGGCGCTCGACCACCACGCCGCCGTCGGCAGTCTGCAGGTGCCGCACGCGGCCGCCATCGCTGGGCTCGCTCTTGACGATGAACGGCAGCCAGTCCGGCAGGCTGTTGAAGCCGCCCACCAATTGCCAGACCTGATCGGCCGACACCGGAATTTCAATCACAGAAGACGCTGTTGCCACGATAAATACTCCAGAAGGTAGAAAATTCAGATCGCCATGCTGTCGACGACACCACCATCGACCCGCAACGCGGCACCGGTGGTCGCGGAGGACAGGGGTGAAGCAATGTACGCCACCAGGTTCGCCACTTCATCCACATTCGCTGCGCGCTGGATGATCGAAGTGGGTCGCGCGTTTCGCACAAACACATCGGCCTCGTCCCGTGCGCTGCGCCCGGACTTCGCGGTGGCGTCCTTGAGCATCTGCTCCAGGCCGTCGGTGAAAGTCGGGCCCGGCAGCACCGCGTTGACGGTCACCCCAGTGCCGGCCAGGCGCTTGGCCAAGCCGTGGGACACGGCCAGGTTGGCGCTCTTGGTCACGCCGTAGTTGATCATGTCCGCCGGCGTTGCCACCCCGGATTCCGAGGACAGGAAAATCACCCGCCCCCAGCCCTGCTCGACCATGCCCGGCACGTAGTGGCGCGCCAGGCGCACACCGGAGATCACGTTGACCTCGTAGAAGCGTGTCCATTCGCTGTCCGGCGCTTCGAAGAAATCCACATCGTTGAAGATGCCCAGGTTGTTGACCAGGATGTCGGCACGCGGTTCGGCGGCGAACAGTGTGTCGGCGCCCTCAGCGGTGCCCAGGTCCGCCACCAGCCCGCGCAGGTTGGCGCCGGGCACCGCCTGGCGAATGCTCGCCAGTGCGTCATCGACCTTGCCCGCTTCGCGCCCGATCACCACCACGGTGGCGCCGGACGCTGCCAGGGCCTGGCTGATACCCAGGCCGATGCCTGCCGTGCTGCCGCTGACGATGGCAACTTTGCCGCTTACATCAATCTTCATGCTTGAATCCTCGTATTAGAGCGGCAGTGGTGCGCGGTCCGAGACCAAGTGGGCATCGCGCAGGGCCTGCCAGAAGGCTGCCGGAATCTTCTCTGACAACGCCGCGACGTCTTCGGCAATCCGCCCCGGACGACTGGCACCCGGAATGACCGCCGCCACGGCAGGATGCGCCAGGGAGAACTGCAGCGCCGCCGCCTTCACGCTCACGCCAAAGGCCTGGGCAATCGCCTTGATCTGCTCGACCTTGTGGATGATCGCCGGGCTGGCCGGCTGGTATTCGAAGTGCGCGCCCCCGGCGAGGATCCCCGAGCTGTACGGGCCACCGACGACGATTTCGACCTGCTGCGCCAGGGCGGCGTCCATCAAGCGCTGCAGGGCGCGGTCGTGGTCCAGCAAGGTGTAGCGGCCGGCCAGCAGGAAACCGTCGGGTTGGGCTTCGGCAAGGTCCAGGGTCAGCTCGCAGGGCTCGACGCGATTCACGCCCAGGCCCCAGGCCTTGATCACGCCCTCTTCACGCAGGCGGGTCAGCACCTTGAAGGCGCCGGTACGGGCCTGGTTGAAGTAGTCCAGCCACTGGTCGCCGTAGAAGTCCTGGGCGATGTCGTGAATCCAGACAATATCCAAGCGATCGGTCTGCAGGCGGTTCAGGCTGTCTTCGATGGAGCGCAAGGTGGCATCGGCGCTGTAGTCGTTGACCATCTTGTTCGGGCGGCCGTGTTCGAACACGCCGCTTTTTTCACCGAGATCACGCGCGCTTTCTTCGACTTCGTCGAGGATCAGGCGGCCGACCTTGGTGCTGAGCACGAAGTCGTCGCGACGGTATTGCGACAGGGCCTGGCCGAGGCGGATTTCCGACAGGCCCGAACCGTAGAACGGCGCGGTATCGAAGTAGCGCACGCCCTGGTTCCAGGCGGCCTCGACGGTGGCCTGGGCTTCTTCCTCAGGAATGGCGCGGAACATGTTGCCCAGCGGGGCCGTGCCAAAGCCCAGTTGGCCGGGCAATTTGTCTTTCAAGCTCATGGTGGATCCTCAATCGGGTTCAGGGTCGCTGTGACCGTTGAGCAGATCGTAGATTGCCTAGATCGGACCGTCCAAGACATACTGCGACCAACTTGAGTCCCAAGAGGTCTTACATGATTGATCTACGCCAGTTGCGCTACTTCGAAGTGGTCGCTGAAGAAGAACACGTTGGCCGCGCCGCCGAGCGCCTGCATATCTCGCAGTCGCCGTTGAGCCGGCAGATTGCCCAGCTCGAAGAACGCCTGGGCCTGACCCTGTTCGAACGCAGCCAGCAACGCATCCGCCTGACCCGCGACGGGCAGACTTTCCTCGCCGAGACCAAGGCCCTGCTGACCCACGCCAATCGCCTCGAATCCCTGGGCAAGCGCCTCGGCCGTGGTGAAGAAGGTGGCCTGTGCATCGGCTACATCGAGAACGCCATGCACGCCGGCGTGCTGCCGAATGCCTTGCGCATCCTGCGCGACGACCGGCCCACCGTGCACATCAAGCTGTACAACCTGCCCTCCCTCGAACAACTCGAAGGCCTGCGCCAGCGCAGCCTGGACATCGCCCTGGTGGCGGAACCACCGGCCGCCGATGACCCGGACCTGACCGCCCTGCAAGTGCTGGACGACCCGATGCTGCTGGCCCTGCCCGAGCATCACCCGCTGGCCAGGCAGACTGAACTGCTGCCCGAGCACCTGGCCGATCAGGAGTGGATTGGCGTGCAGCGCAAACCCGGCGCCAACCCCGCCGATGACTTTGTCGCCGCCTGCATCCGCGCCGGTTTCACCCCGCAGATTCCCATGGAAGCCAGCGAGCCGTTCACCGCCTTGGGCCTGGTCGCCTCCGGGTTGGGGGTGGCGATGGTGCAAAAAGGCCTGAGCCGCAATGCACCGCCGGGCGTGGTGCTGCGCGAACTGCCCTGGCTGACCTACACCACGCCACTGTGGGCGGCGTGGCACCGGATCAACCTGCGCCCGCTGGTGGAAACGTTCCGCAAGGTACTCACCGAACCCACGGGCGAATAGGACTCCAACCGTCAACACCTTCAGCCACGACGCCAATCCTGAGCCCTGCATACATCCAAAATGTGGGAGCGGGCTTGCTCGCGAAGGCGTTGGTCCAGCCAATACATCCGGTGACTGACAGACCGTATTCGCGAGCAAGCCCGCTCCCACATTTGGAGGGCGGCGTCGGCTAGACCCATTCCTTCAGGCGATACCACAGCATCCCCAACGCCAGCAGTGGCGAACGCAAGGCCTTGCCGCCGGGGAAGGTCATGTGCGGCACCTGGCTGAAGATATCCAGCCCCTTGCTGTGGCCGGCGTGGATACCTTCGGCCAGCAGCCGTGCGCACCAGTGAGTGACGTTGAGCCCATGCCCGGAATAGCCCTGGGCATAGAACACATTCGGGTACTGCTGCAAGCGCCCGACCTGGGGAAAACGATTGGCCGTGATGCCGATCTTGCCGCCCCACTGGAACTCGATGGCCGTGTTGGCCAGTTGCGGGAATACCTTGAGCATTTTCGGCTGCATATAGGCGGCGATGTCCGCTGGATCACGTCCGGAGTAGTGACAGGCGCCGCCGAACAGCAGGCGGCGGTCGGCGGACAACCGGTAGTAATCCAGGCCGACTTTCTGGTCGCACAGCGCCAGGTTCTGCGGGATCAACTGGTTGGCCATGTCCTCCGACAACGGCTCGGTGGCGATGATGTAGCTGCCCGCCGGCAGCACCTTGCCGCTCAGGCGCGGCTCCAATTCGTCCAGGTGCGCATTGCACGCCAGCACCAGGTTGGCGGCGCGCACGGTGCCACCGGCACAGCGCACCTGCACCGTGTCGCCGTGGAGCAGTTCCAGCACTTCAGTGTGCTCGAAAATCCGCACGCCGAGGGACTCGGCCACATGCGCCTCGCCCAGCACCAGGTTCAACGGGTGCAAATGCCCGGAGCCCATGTCCACCAGGCCCCCGGCATACAGCGTTGAGCCGACCACTTGCTGCATATCCCCAGGGTCGACCAGGCGCGTTTCATGGGTATATCCCAGCGCTGCCAGGTGCGCCTGCTCGCCCTTGAACGCGGCGAACTGTGCCGGCGTATTCGCCAACTCACAAAAGCCCCAGCGCAGGTCGCAGTCGATGCCGTGCGCGCGAATCCGCTCGCCCACCAACGCCACCGACTCGATGCCCGCGCGCTCCAGGTAACGCACGCCCTCCTCGCCCACGTACTTGGCGAACCCCGAGACGTCATGACCAATCCCGCGAATCAACTGCCCGCCGTTACGCCCGCTGGCGCCCCAGCCAATGCGCCGGGCCTCCAGCAGGATCACCGAGAGCCCGCGCTGGGCCAACTCGATGGCGGTGTTGACGCCGGTGAAACCGCCGCCGATCACACACACATCGGCCGTCAGGTCGGCGTCCAGCGACGGGCGCGCCGGCATGGCGTTGGCCGAGGCGCGGTAGTAGGAATGGGCGTGGTCACTGGATGGGATCATTTATTGGTCTTCACTTTGCTCCAGGCGCGGGTCATCAGGCGCATGGTCGCCGGGGTCGGCGTGGTGGAAATGTAGAGTTTGTCGAGCACTTCCTGAGACGGGTACACCTCAGGGTTGTTCACCAGTTCCGGGTCCATGAACGCCTTGGCCGCGGGGTTGGCGTTGGCATAGCCGACCGAGGCACTGACCTTGGCGATCACTTCAGGGTCGAGCAGATAGTTGATGAAGGCGTGGGCTTCCTTCGGGTTGCTGGCATCGGCAGGAATCGCCAGCAGGTCGAACCACAGGTTGGAACCTTCCTTGGGAATCGAGTAGGCAATGTTCACGCCGTTCTTGGCTTCCTTGGCGCGGTTGGCGGCCTGGAAGACGTCGCCGGAGTAACCGAAGGCCACGCAAATATCGCCGTTGGCCAGATCCGAGATGTACTTGGAGGAATGGAAGTAGGTGATGTAGGGACGCAGCGTCAGCAGCTTGGCTTCGGCTTCCTGATAGTCCTTGGGATTCTCGCTGCGTGGGTCCTTGCCCATGTAGTTGAGGATCGCCGGGAAAAGCTCATCTGCCGAGTCGAGGAACGCCACGCCGCACTGGTTGAGCTTCTTGATGTTCTCTGGCTCGAACAGCACCGCCCACGAATCGATATGGTCGATGCCCAGCACTTGCTTGACCTTGTCGACGTTGTAGCCAATGCCATTGGTGCCCCACAGGTACGGCACCGAGTGCGCATTGCCCGGGTCGTTTTTCTCCAGCAGCTTGAGCAGCTTGGGGTCGAGGTTCTTGAAGTTGGGCAGCTGCGCACGGTCGAGCTTGAGGAACGCGCCGGCCTTCACCTGGCGTGCCAGGAAGTGGTTGGACGGCACCACCACGTCATAGCCGGTGCGCCCCGCGAGCAACTTGCCCTCCAGGGTTTCGTTGGAGTCGAACACGTCGTAGATCACCTTGATCCCGGTCTTGGCCTGGAAATCGGCCAAGGTGGTCTCGCCGATGTAGTCGGTCCAGTTGTAGACGCTCACTGTCGGCGCGGCCTGGCTGGCACTGCTGAACGCGGCCACCAGGGCCAGCGGGAGAAGCTTTTTCACGAGACGCATATCGACACCCCTTTTTTGGATTTTTTTTAGACGCTCAGCAACAGAAACTCACGTTCCCAGGAACTGATCACCCGCTTGAAATTCTCGTGCTCGGCGCGCTTGACCGCGACGTAGCCGCGCACAAACTTTTCGCCCAGGTACTGCTTGACCGTGTCGCAATCCTCCATGCGCGCCAGGGCGTCTTCGAGGGTGAACGGCAAGCGCAGGTTGCGGCGCTCATAGGCACGGCCTTCGACCGGCGCACTGGGTTCGATCTGCTCGATCATGCCCAGGTAGCCACACAGCAGACTAGCCGCAATCGCCAGGTAAGGATTGGCATCGGCGCCCGGCAGGCGGTTTTCCACGCGCATCGCGTCGGGGCTCGAGGTCGGCACGCGCAGGCCGACGGTGCGGTTCTCTTCACCCCACTCCACATTGACCGGCGCCGAGGTGTCCGGCAGGAAGCGGCGGAACGAATTGACGTTCGGCGCGAACATCGGCAACAGCTTGGGGATGTATTTCTGCAAGCCGCCGATATGGTGCAGGAACAGCTGGCTCATGCTCCCGTCGGCGTCGACAAACACCGGCTTGCCGGTGGTGATGTCGACCACGCTCTGGTGCAGGTGCATGGCGCTGCCCGGCTCGTCGGCCACTGGCTTGGCCATGAAGGTCGCGGCCACGTTGTGCTTGAGTGCGGCTTCGCGCAGGGTGCGCTTGAATACGGTGATCTGGTCGGCGAGGTCGAGGGCGTCGCCGTGGCGAAAGTTGATTTCCATCTGCGCCGGGCCGTCTTCGTGGATCAGCGTATCGAGGTCCAGGCCCTGGGCTTCGCACCAGTCATAGACGTCTTCGAACAGCGGGTCGAACTCGTTGGCGGCGTCGATGGAAAATGACTGGCGCCCGGTTTCGGCGCGACCGGAACGGCCAATCGGGGTCTTCAATGGCAGGTCCGGGTCCTCGCAGCGCTGGGTCAGGTAGAACTCCATTTCCGGCGCCACGATCGGCTGCCAGCCCTGGTCGGTGTAGAGCTGCAGGACCTTTTTCAACACGTTGCGCGGCGACAACTCGATAGGATTGCCCTGCTTGTCGAAGGTGTCGTGGATCACGATCGCGGTGGGTTCGATGGCCCAGGGCACCACGTAAGTGGCGTTGGATACCGGGCGGCAGATCATGTCGATGTCGGCCGGGTCGAGCAGGTCGTAGTAGATATCGTCGTCGACAAAGTCCCCGGTTACCGTTTGCAGCAACACACTTTCCGGCAGGCGCATGCCTCGCTCATGCAGGAACTTGTTGGTGGGTGCAATCTTGCCGCGGGCGATGCCAGTCAAATCACTGATCACGCATTCGACTTCGGTAATCTTGTGTTCTTTCAGCCAGGCGGACAGCTGATCGAAGGGGGCGTTCATAAGGACCTCGTCATGGGTTGGGTGCATGCGCCGGCTTGTACTCCTGGCGCATTGAGGTCTATCTTGGGCCAGCCTTCACAGGCCATCTATCCACTTTGCACGAACCACAACGCACCAATAGAGTGCGCACGGATCACCCATGACACAGGCAACAGCTTTGCGCGTACAGGCCTTCACCACCGGTGATGTGGCCGCTCAATGCAGTGCGACACCCGGCTGGGTGCAGCAGTACCAGCAGATGTCCCCGGGGCATTTTGCCGGGCAGATCCGCTACCTCGACCTGCAGGGCGTCGAGGTCTACGAAGAATGCATGAACACCCGCGTGGAGCAGCACTTCAACGCGCCACCGGGCTCGCTGGCGTTCTGTTTCGATGGCAGCGACAACGCGCTGTACATGCTCAATGGCGAGAGCCGCAACACCTGGATCACCCCGGAAAACTACCGTGAAGTGGCGGTGGTGTTCGGCCCGCAGTTCGTGCAGCGCCATGGCCTGGACGTGGCGAAACTCGAAGGCTTGTTCATGGCGCCGCTGACCTGCCAGCAGAATGCGCTGTTCACCCGCTGGCTCAGTGGCACGCTCACGCGCCTGGCCACGGTGATCGACCCGATCAGCCGCGATGCCCTGACCCAGCAATTGCTCGACGATTGCCTGTTTATTCTCGACAACGCCTGCGTGTGCCTGGACCGCAGCTCGTTGCAGCGGCGCAGCGAAGAACGCCGGTTGATGGCACGGATTGGCGAGTGGGCGGCGGACGCGCCGGATGAGACCATCAACCTGCTGGAGCTGGCCCAGATTGCCGGCGTGCCGCTGCGTCAGTTGCAGCAGGGCTTCAAGACCTACACCGGGATGAGTCCGGCGCAGTGGTTGCGGTTGCGTCGGTTGAATGGTGCGCGGCGTGAACTCTTGAGCTCAGCGGGTTCCACCGTCGCGGAGGTAGCGATGAACTGGTCGTTCTGGCACCTGGGGCGGTTTTCCAACAGTTATCGGGCGTTGTTCAAGGAACTGCCCAGCGAAACCCTCAAGCGTCATGGTTGATACACGGTTAACCCTGTGGGCGTGGGCTTGCTCGCGAAAGCGCTGTGTCAGGCAATGAATGTCTGACTGAGCCACCGTATTCGCGAGCAAGCCCGCTCCCCCAGTTGATTGCTATCAGGCTTGAGATTTGAGGAACAGACTCAGCAACTGATTCACCTGCTCCGCCGCCTCCAACTGCACCATATGCCCCTGCCCCGGCACAATCTCCACCTGGGCTTGCAACCCCTCGGCATGACTGGCCGGGATGATTGCATCGTCACTGCCCCAGATCACCAGGCTCGGCTGGCGACCCACCACGCTGCGCAAGTCCCGCGTCTGCCGCCCCCCATCAAACAGCTGCGCATTCAGTTGCCGCAGGGCCTGGTCCACGCCTTCCAGTCGCTTGAACTTGAGCATGTCCTCGAGCATTTGTCGCGTCACCAGCGCGGGGTCGCTGAACAGTTGCACCAGCTGCGGCTTGAGCGCGTTGCGGTTGTTGGCTTCGGTGAACCCTTGCAGGTAATCGCCGTTGATGTCCGCCCCCAGGCCGGCGCTGGCGATCAGGCTGAGTGAGGCAACACGCGCGGGGGCCTGGTCGGCAATCGTCAGCGCAACCAGCCCGCCCATGGAGTGGCCGGCCAGGTGCACGCGGTCGAGCCCGAGGTGATCGAGCAAGGCCAGCACGGCCTGGCTCAACTCGTCGGCATCGCCGTTGTGCAGGTGTTTGCCCGACTCGCCATGCCCCGGCAAATCCAGCGCGATCACGCGCCGCTCGGCCGCCAAGGCCGGTTGGTTGAACAGCCAGTTGTTCAAGTCGCCGCCAAAGCCATGCACCAGCACCAGCGGCGTGCCGCCTTCACCCAGGTCGAGGTAACGCAGCAAACGCCCGCCGACCTCGACCTTCTGCGCACTCGGTCCCGACGCTTCGGCTTCGGCGTTGCTTGAGACGAACCCTGCATTGAAACGCGCCACCACCGCATCGATCTCCTCTTCGGTGGCTTCGCCCTCCACCACAATCGCCAGCAGCGCGCCCACCGGCAGGGTCTCATCACTCAGCGCCAGCACCCGGCGCAGCACACCGCTGAACGGCGCCTCGACACTGCTGGAGATTTTGTCGGTCTCCACATCCAGCACCTCCTCGCCCTTCTCCACCCGGTCGCCCGGTTGTTTGAGCCAGACATCGAGGCGGCCTTCGGTCATCGACAGGCCCCATTTGGGCATGGTCAAGGTATGGATCATGCGGCATTCCTCTTGTCGGCGATCTTCAGCACGGCAGCCTCGATCTTCGCCGCGTTGGGGATGTACAGGTCTTCCAGGGCATCGGAAAACGGCACCGGCGTGTGCGGCGCGGTGACCATCTCGATCGGCGCGCGCAGGAACGAGAACCCCTGCTGGGCCACCAGTGCGCTGATGTCGGTGGCGATGGAGCAACGTGGGTTGGACTCGTCGATCACCACTAGGCGCCCGGTTTTCTCCACGCTTTCAAGGATGCTTTCTTCGTCCAGCGGGCTGGTGGTGCGCAGGTCCAGCACTTCGCAGTCGATCCCCTGGCGGGCCAGGTTGGCGGCGGCTTCGAGGGCGACATGCACCATGCGCCCGTAAGTCACCAGGGTCACGTCGCGGCCTTCGCGGACAAAGTTGGCTTCGCCGAACGGCACCGTGTACAGCTCTTCCGGCACCTCGCCCTGCAGGCTGTAGAGCAGTTTGTGCTCGAGGAAGATCACCGGGTCGTTGTCGCGGATAGCCTGGATCAGCATGCCCTTGGCGTCATACGGCGTAGCCGGGCACACCACCTTGAGGCCGGGGATGTGCGTCCACATCGAGGTGAGCATCTGCGAGTGCTGGGCCGCAGCGCGCAGGCCGGCGCCGTACATGGCGCGCACCACCAGCGGCGTGGTGGTCTTGCCGCCAAACATGTAGCGGAACTTGGCGGCCTGGTTGAGCAACTGGTCGAGGCAGCAGCCGATAAAGTCGACGAACATCAACTCGCACACCGGGCGCATCCCACGGGTCGCGGCGCCGACGGCCATGCCCACGTAGCCGACTTCGGACAGCGGCGCATCGAGGACCCGCTCGGGAAATTCGGGGTACAGGCCCTTGGTGACCCCCAGCACACCGCCCCAGGCGTCCTGCTCGCCCGGTGAGCCGGTACCGCCGGAGACGTCCTGGCCGATGATGAACACGCTCTGGTCGCGGCGCATTTCCTGGGCCAGGGCTTCGTTGATTGCCTGCTGATAGCTGATTTTGCGAGCCATGAAATTCTCTCCGAGTATTGTTGTTATTAGCGGTAGGCGACGTACACGTCACTCAACAGATCGGCGGCCTGGGGCTTGGGATCGGACTTGGCCAGGCGCACGGCGTCTTCGATCAACTGTGCGACCTCGCCGTCGATACGCTCGAACTGCGCGGCATCGAGCCAGCCTTCGGCGCTGCACCGCTGGCGGAACAACGCCAGGCAATCGTGGGATTCGCGCAGGTTCTTCACTTCATCCGGGCCGCGATAGGTTTGCGCATCGCCCTCGAAGTGGCCGTAGAAACGGCTCAGCTTGACCTCCACCAGCGTCGGCCCCTCGCCCTTGCGTGCCCGCTCCACCGCGACGCCAAGCGCCGCATGCACGGCGAAGAAATCATTGCCATCGACAATCACCCCCGGCATGCCAAAGCCCACGGCGCGCTCGGCAATGTCCTTGCACGCCACCGACCAGCCGGACCCGGTGGCCTCGGCATAGCCGTTGTTCTCGGCGACGAACAGGCACGGCAGTTTCATGATCGCGGCCAGGTTCATGGCCTCGAAGACCGCGCCTTCGTTGGAGCCACCATCGCCAAAAAACGCCACGGCCACGCCTTGGCTGCCCTTGAGCTTGGAGGCCAGCGCCGCGCCTGCGGCCAGCGGTGCACCGGCGCCGACAATGCCGTTGGCGCCGAGCATGCCCTTCTCCTGGTCGGCGATGTGCATGGAGCCGCCCTTGCCGCCGCACACGCCGGTTTTCTTGCCGTAGATCTCGGCCATCATGCCGAACACATCCACGCCCTTGGCGATGCAATGGCCGTGGCCACGGTGGTTGGAGGCGATGCAATCTTCATCGTTGAGGTGGGCCATGACCCCGGCAGCGCTGGCTTCCTGGCCGGCGTACAGGTGCACGAAACCGGGGATCTCGCCGGTGGCGAATTCCACGTGCAAGCGCTCTTCGAAATCACGGATGGTGCGCATCACGGTGTAGGCATGCAGCAATTGATCGGTGGACAGGTGAGTGGACATCTTGTTGTTCTCCAGGTTGTCTCGACACACAAAAGGCTGGCGTCGGCCAGCTGCAAGCGGTTCAGCACAGCCTGTGCCAAGGCGCGAAAAAACCTGGCTAAGCCTTGATCCAGAGCAGTGCCGTGCGGTTGTACCGGGGCGCGATGCCTGCGCAGAATGAGACGCGCCATTGCAGCCTGCAGGCTGCGTCTCAGGCCTGGTGAGACGCTGCGTCTCACGCCCGGCTGTTGGTCAGGCCGCCCTTGTCCGCCTGCGCCCATAGGCGCTTAATGGCCGGCATAACAACAAAGATCGAGAACCGGAGGCCTTATGCTCGCCGCGAACTCCAGAGAGCACGTCGACTGCGTCAGTCGCGTGGTCCGCAATGCCGATCGCCTGCCCCAGGCGCCGGTGCCGTCGCTGATTTTCGACTCCTGGCGCCGCTCCATGGAGCAACATCACCTGGACCCCGGCTCCCTGCAGGGGCCACGTATCCTCAGCGAACCCCTGCTCAAGGAATGCCGTGAGCGCGCCGAACTGTTCATGCGCATCGCCGGCGAAGCCGTCGGGCAACTGCACCACCGCGTGCGCCACGCCGACTACTGCGTGATGCTCACCGACGCCCAGGGCCAGACCATCGACCACCGCGTCGACACCGCCATTCGCAGCGACTGCCGCAAGGCCGGCCTGTACCTGGGCACGTGCTGGTCGGAAGCCGAAGAAGGCACCTGCGGCGTGGCCACGGTGCTGACCAGCAAGGCGCCGGTCACGGTGCACAAGCGCGATCACTTTCGCGCGGCCTTCATTGACCTGACCTGCTCGGCCGCACCGATGTTCGACCCGCAGGGCAACCTGCTGGGGGTACTGGATGCCTCGGCGCTCAAGTCCCCGGATGACCGGCGCAGCCAGCACCTGGTGCGGCAGATGGTGGCGCAGAGCGCGCAGGCCATCGAAAACGCCTTCTTCATGCACAGCGCTCGCCAGCACTGGGTGCTGCAGGCCCACAGCACGCCGGGCTATGTCGACAGCCAGCCCGACCTGCTGCTGGCCTGGGACCAGGACGGTCGCCTGCAGGCCCTGAACAGCAAGGCACGCCTGGCGCTGCGTCGGCGCTTTGGCCAGGTGCCGGAGCATATCGGCGAGGTATTCGACCTGGATGCCCTGCGCGCAGTCACCGATCAATCGGCCCAGCACCTGCAATGGCTGGGCGAACCCGGCGTGCTGCACGTGCGCGTCAACACGCCGCGTCGCACGCCCGCGCGCGCGGTCGCGATCACCCAGGTCGACCCGCGCGTGGATGAACACCTGCGCCTGGCGGTGCGAGTCAAGGACCGTAACCTGCCGGTGCTGGTGCAAGGTGAGACCGGTGCCGGCAAGGAAGTCTTCGCGCGCCAATTGCATCAGCGCAGCGCCCGGCGCGAGGGGCCGTTCGTGGCGGTGAACTGCGCGGCGATCCCGGAAAACCTGATCGAAAGCGAGCTGTTCGGCTATGTCGCCGGGGCGTTTACCGGCGCATCCAGCAAGGGCATGCCGGGGCTGTTGGTGCAGGCCGATGGCGGCACGCTGTTCCTCGATGAAATCGGCGACATGCCGCTGGCCCTGCAGACGCGCCTGCTGCGGGTGATGGCCGAAGGTGAGGTGGCGCCGCTGGGTGCGGCGAAAACCCGTGCAGTGGATATCCAGGTGATCTGCGCCAGCCACCGCGACCTGGCGGCACTGGTGAGTGAAGGACGCTTTCGCGAAGACCTGTACTTTCGCCTCGGCTGCGCGCGTTTCTGCCTGCCGCCGCTGCGCGAACGCACCGACAAACTGGCCCTGATCAATCGGCTGCTGGAACAGGAGGCCCGCCACAGTGGCATCGCGGCTGGCATCAGCCAGGCGGCGCTGGAAGTGCTGTTGGGCTACGCCTGGCCGGGCAATGTGCGGCAACTGCGGCACGTGCTGGCGTATGCCTGCGCGGTGTGCGAAGGCGGCATCCTGCAACTGGCGGATTTGCCGGTGGAAGTGCGTGGGGAACAGGTTGCGCTGCAGGCACAGGTTCAGCTGAGCCCGGAGCGCCAGGTGGTGCTGGATGCGCTGATCCGGCATCGCTGGAAGCCATCGCCGACGGCGCAGGCGCTGGGGATCTCACGGGCGACGCTGTACCGTCGCGTCAACCAACTGGGTATCGATATGCCTGGCAAACAGTGAACCTGTGGGAGCGAGCCCGCACAGTGGAATTGTGGCAGGCACAAGAATCAGTCCAGCCACAAATCAGTGTGGGAGCTGGCTTGCCTGCGATGGCGGTGGATCAGCTGCATCATGGTTGACTGAAACTGCGCCTTCGCGGGCAAGCCAGCTCCCACAGTGGAACTGTGTCAGGCACAAGAATTAGGCCAGTCCCTCCAAAACTGTGGGAACTGAGCCAGGCACAAGATTCAGTCCAGCCCCTCTAAAAACTGGGGGAACTGAGCCAGGCACAGGATTCAGTCCAACCGCAAATCAGTGTGGGAGCTGGCTTGCCTGCGAAGGCGGTGGGTCAGCTGCATCATGGTTGACTGATACACCGCTTTCGCGAGCAAGCCCGCTCCCACAGTGGAACTGTGTCAGACACAGGAATCAGGCTACCCCCTCCAAAATCTGTGGGAACTGCGCCAGGCACAAGATTCAGTCCAGTCCCTCCAAAACTGTGGGAACTGAGCCAGGCACAAGATTCAGTCCAGCCACACATCAGTGTGGGAGCTGGCTTGCCTGCGAAGGCGGTGGGTCAGCTGCATCATGGTTGACTGACACACCGCTTTCGCGAGCAAGCCCGCTCCCACAGTGGAACTGTGTCAGGCACCGGAATCAGTCCAGCCCTTTCAAAAACAATGGGAACTGAGCCAGGCACAGGATTCAGGCCAGCCCTTCCAAAAACTCTGGGAACTGAGCCAGGCATAGGATTCAGTCCAGCCACAAATCAGTGTGGGAGCGGGCTTGCTCGCGAAGGCGGTGGATCAGCTGCATCATGGTTGACTGACAC
>NZ_JBWKPG010000007.1:0-192037 GCF_059418125.1 Pseudomonas sp. GW821-FHT09C08
ATGGTAGTGTGGGGTTTCCCCATGTGAGAGTAGGTCATCGTCAAGATTAAATTCCAGAACCCCTGTTTGCTAACGCAAACAGGGGTTTTGTTTTGGGCGGTCGAAAAGTAAGTTGATCGCCGTGGCCCCCGCCATCAGCTCAAGCCGTCCTAACCCCGCGACTCCCCCTATCTGGTATGTCCATGTGGGGCCCCAAGCCCCGACAAATTTGCACAGTTATTTCTGAACCAGACCACTAGAATAGGCACCTAACCTTTTTTAGAGTCAGAGCCCTATCTATGCCCGATCCGGTTGATGCCCCTGAGGTGTCGGATTTACCACTGGACGACCTGGTGGCATGCCATGAGTGCGACTTGCTGATGCGCAAACCCAAGCTTGCCCTTGGCGAAAAAGCCCAATGCCCGCGTTGCGGTTACGAGCTGTACGCTCACCGCCACAATGTCGTTGAGCGAAGTCTCGCCTTGGTGCTCGCGGCGCTGTTGCTGTACATCCCCGCGAACTTTTTGCCCATCATGCAGCTCAATCTACTCGGGCAGTCCTCGGAAGACACCGTGTGGAGTGGCGTGGTCGGCTTGTTTGATACCGGCATGCAAGGTGTCGCCGCCGTTGTATTCCTGTGCAGCATGGGGATTCCCTTGCTCAAGCTGCTCTGCCAGCTCGCAGTCCTGCTCAGCATTCGTTGGAAGGTGGGCCGCAGCTATGGGCTGTTGCTGTACCGCATTTACCACCACCTCAAAGACTGGGGGATGCTGGAGGTCTACCTGATGGGCGTACTGGTGGCGATCGTAAAGCTCGCCGACATGGCCTCTATCACGGTCGGCTTGGGGCTCGCGTGTTTTGTCAGTCTATTAATGGTTCAGGTACTGCTTGAGGTGGTGATGTCGCCCCACCAGGTCTGGCAAGCGTTGTCAGGAGAAGATGATCATGCGGGCGATTGATGCAGGCATTCTGATTTGTACCGAATGCCACGAGTTGAACAAACAGGCAGCGGACACCGATGAGCAAACCTGCACTCGCTGCGGTGCGCTGATCCATGCCCGGCGTCCAAACAGCCTCACCCGCACCTGGGCGTTGTTGATCACGGCGGCCATTTTGTATATCCCCGCCAACCTGCTGCCTATCATGACCATCAATTCCCTCGGCCAGGGTGATCCCAGTACCATCATGGCCGGTGTGATCCAGTTGGTGCAGCACGGTATGTTTCCCATCGCGGCGGTGGTATTTATCGCCAGTATCCTGGTGCCCACGTTCAAGCTGGTAGGCATTGGCCTGCTACTGTTCTCTGTACAGCGCCACCAACCGCTGTCCGCGCAACAGCGCATTGTGATGTACCGCTTCATCGAATTCATTGGACGTTGGTCCATGCTGGATATCTTCGTGATCGCCATCCTGGTGGCGGTTGTAAACTTTGGGCGACTTGCCAGTGTCGAGGCAAACCTCGGCGCCGCGGCGTTCGCCAGTGTGGTGATCTTGACGATGCTTGCCGCAGTAACTTTCGATCCCCGACTGATTTGGGATAACACGGAGTCGGACGACGACCATGAGTGATTTGCCTAAAGCTAAAACCCGCCCGGCCTCCAACTGGTCGGCCATTTGGGTGTTACCCCTGATTGCCCTGATCATCGGCGGTTGGTTGGGGTGGCGCGCCTATTCCCAACAGGGCATCGAGATCCAGGTGCGCTTTGAAAGTGGCGAAGGTATCCAGGCCAACAAAACGGAAGTGGTCTACAAAGGTATGTCCGTGGGCAAGGTCAAGACCTTGGCCCTGGACGACGAGGGCAGTAACCGTGGGGTGATTGCCACCATCGAGATGAACAAGGACGTCGACCAATATCTCAAGACCAATACGCGCTTCTGGCTGGTCAAGCCGAGTGTCAGCCTCGCCGGTATTACCGGCCTGGAAACCTTGGTGTCGGGTAATTACATCGCCGCCAGCCCGGGTGATGGTGAGCCCACGCGCAAATTCAAGGCGCTCTCCGAAGAGCCGCCGTTGTCAGACGCCAAGCCCGGCCTGCACCTGACCATCAAGGCCGATCGCCTCGGCTCGCTGAACCGTGGCAGTCCAGTGTTCTACAAACAGATCCAGGTTGGCCAGGTCAAAAGCTACCTGCTTTCCGAGGACCAGAGCACCGTAGAGATCAAGGTCTACATTGAGCCGACCTACGCGAGCCTGGTGCGCAAACACACACGTTTCTGGAACGCCAGCGGCATCAGCATCGACGCCAACCTTTCCGGCGTGAAAGTACGCAGTGAATCGCTCTCCAGTATCGTCGCCGGCGGTATTGCCTTCGCCACGCCGGAGAACCGCAAGGACAGCCCGCCGACGGATCCGAGCCTGCCGTTCCGCTTGTATGAAGACTTCGACGCCGCCGCTGCTGGCATCAAGGTCAAGGTCAAGCTCACCGACTTCGAAGGCCTGCAGGCTGGACGTACGCCCGTCATGTACAAAGGCATCCAGGTCGGCAGCCTGAAAACCTTGAAGATCGACCCTGACCTGTCCAGCGCCAATGCCGAGTTGACGCTCGACCCATTGGCCGAAGACTACCTGGTGCAGGACACCCAGTTCTGGGTGGTCAAACCCTCCATCTCCCTGGCGGGCATCACCGGGCTGGAAGCCCTGGTCAAGGGGAACTACATCGCCATTCGCCCTGGTGACAAAGGCAGCGCGCCGCAACGCGAATTCGTTGCGCGGGCCAAGGCACCGCCGCTGGACCTGCGCTCTCCAGGCCTGCACATGGTGCTGTTCACTGACAACCTCGGTTCCCTGGATGTCGGTAGCCCGATTCTCTATAAACAGGTCAAGGTCGGTTCGGTGCAGAGCTATCAGTTCTCGCGCAAGAACAAGCAACTGGTGATCGGCGTTCATATCGAGAAGGAATACGAAAACCTGGTCAACGGCTCGACGCGTTTCTGGAATGCCAGCGGCGTCACCCTGACCGGCGGGCTCACTGGCGGCATCCAGGTGAAAAGTGAATCCCTGGCCAGCTTGATGGCCGGCGGTATCGCCTTCGAAACCCCGGAACCCAATGTGCCGCTGAAAAAACGCATCCCGCGCTTCCGTCTCTTTGCCGATCGCGAGGCCGCCAATCAACGCGGCACCCTGGTGACCATCAAGGTCGACCGCGCCGATGGCATGCGTCCTGGCACCCCGGTGCGTTTCAAAGGCCTGGATGTCGGCAAGATCGAGAGCGTCGACCTGAGCGCCGATATGCAGTCGGTGCTGCTCAGCGCGCGCATCACCCAAGTGGCGGATCGCATCGCGCGTGTCGGTAGCCAGTTCTGGGTGGTAAAGCCTGAGCTGGGCCTGATGAAAACCTCCAACCTGGAAACCCTGGTTACCGGGCAGTACATCGAGGTGCAGCCGGCGGCGAAAAATGCCGGTCCACAGAAGAGCTTTGTCGCGCTGGATCAGCCGCCTGAAGCGGTCCACCAAGAGGCAGGCCTGAGCCTGACACTCAGTGCCGCACGGCGTGGTTCGTTGAAGGAAGGCGTACCGGTTACTTACCGCGAAGTCACCGTGGGCAAAGTCACCGGCTACGAGTTGGGCCAGACCGCCGACCGCGTGCTGATCCACATCCTGATCGAGCCGAAGTACGCGCCGCTGGTACGCGGTGGCAGCCGCTTCTGGAACACCAGCGGTTTCGGTCTCGATTTTGGCCTGTTCAAAGGCGCGACGGTACGCACCGAGTCGTTGGAGACCCTGGTCTCCGGCGGTATCGCTTTCGCCACGCCGGACGGTGAGCGCATGGGCAACGCCGCACGGCCGCAGCAAACCTTTCCGCTGTTCGACAAGTTCGAAGAGGAATGGCTGACTTGGGCGCCTAAAATTCCGCTCGGCAAGTAAACCGAGGCGAGGCTATCGCGGGCAAGCCCGGCTCCCACAGTTGACCGGGTTTTCCTGTAGGAATGCGCTCGAATGTGGGAGCCGGGCTTGCCCGCGATGAGGCCCTCAGCAACACCAAAAAAAAGGCCGCGATCCATAAGATCGCGGCCTTTTTGCATTTCACTGCAGCCGATCAGACTTCATCCAGCTCCGGCTCGTCCGCCTGCACATTCACCGTCGCCTTCACCACATCGTTACGACGGATGTACTTCCAGTCCGCCTCATCAATGTAGATCCCATTCGGCCCGCTGCCGCCTTCCAGGTCGATCGCCACTTGGGCAGACACTTGCGGTTTCACACTGGCGAGGATCGGCACAAAGCCCAATTGCAGACTGGTTTCGAGCAGCGCCGCCTGGTTCTTTTCATCGATATCCGCGGCCTCGTCGAGGTAGTACGGCAAGCGCACGCGCCCGGCCTGGTCACGGTCCATCAAGTGCAGCAACAAGTACATGTTGGTCAGCGCCTTGATGGTCATGGTGGTGCCGTTGGATGCCGCGCCGTCGATGTCGGTGTGGATCACCGGCTGGCCATGCACCTTGGTGATCTCGAACGCCAGTTCGAACAGGTCCTTGAGGCCCAGCTGGTTATGGTTGGCGGCCACCAGGCGGGCCAGGTATTCCTTGGCCTCTTCGTTCTTGTTGTCCTGCTCGGCGCTCTGGCTGAGGTCGAACACCGACAGGGTCTCGCCTTCTTCATACTGACCGGCACTGTGGATGATCTGGTCGATATGCTTGAGGGCTTCCTTGTTCGGCGCCAGCACGATGCGGAAGCTTTGCAGGTTGGACACCTGGCGCTTGTTGATCTCGCGGTTGAACAGCGCCAACTGGTGTTCCAGGCTGTCGTAGTCACTGCGGATATTGCGCAAGGTCCGCGCGATGTCGGTTACCGCCGCACGGCGGGCCTTGCCCAGGGTCAGGGCTTCGTCGGTGCGGTGGGCATAGGCGTTGATCAGCAGTTGCAGGCGACGCTCGACGTCATCCTCGCTGTCGAACTTGGCCACGCCCTTGAGGCGCACCTGGGCGTACAGCGCTTCGATCTGGCCATCAGCGCGCAGCAGGCCTTGCCAGCTGTCCTGATAGTCATTGAGCAGCGGCAGCAGGTTGTCCATGGAGTCGTCGACCGGGTCCATGAACGGCGTGCCGAATGGCAAGTCCGCTGGCAACAGCTGGCGGCGGCGCAGTGCGTCGTCGAGGGTGCGTTGCTTGGCTTCCATATCACCGATTTGCCGGCCGACCAGTTGCAGCTTGGCCGACAGTTGCTGGACACGCTCGGTGAAGGCATCACTGGAGCGCTTGAGCTCATCCTGCGCGGCTTCCATCTGCGCCAGGCTTTCCAGTTTCTCGTCTTCTTCGGCGCTCAGGGTTTGCGCGCGGCGGAAGTCTTCCAGCGCCTTCTGCGCGTCCAGCACCTGCTGATACAGCGCCTCGGTCTGAGTCTTGCTCGCGGCGCGGTCAGAGGCTACGGCCTGCTGGGTCTTGAGTTGCTTGAGTTCTTTTTCCAGGCGCTCTTTCTGGTCGCGCAATGCCGCGCGATCCGCCAGGGCCTGCAAGGCCGGTGGCTCGATGTGCGAGATGTCGATGGACAGGCCCGGCACTTCGAAGCGCTCGCCCTTGAAGCCATCGAGGATCAGCTCCAGGGATTTGACCCACTGCCCGTCCTCGTCCAGCGTGATGCCATGCTCACCCAATGGCAGGCTGAACAACGAGCTGTTGAACAGGCGCATCAGGCGCTCGACATCCTGCTGTGAGAATTCTTCGCGCAGTTTGGCGTAGCTGTTGTTGTCCGCATGATCGAGCTGCTGCTTGACCGACTTCAGGCGTTTTTCCAGGTCGCGCAAGCGCTCGTCGAGGTCTTCGGCGCTGAACTGCCGCGACTGCGCAAGGGCGCCCGCCAGTTCGTCGTGAGCATCCTTGGCCGCCAGCAGTTGCTGCTCGAGCACCTTCACGTCATCCACCAGGGCGAAGCGATGCTTGAGCACCGACAGCTCACCCAGCCAGCGCTGGATGCCGCTGATCTCGCGCTCCAGGCGCATCAGCTCCTGGGTGCCGCCACGCTGGTCGTTCTGCAGCGCATCCTGCTCGTTGCGATAGTGTTCGGCCTGGATCGTCAGCTCTTCCTTGCGTGCACTGGCGTAGTCCGACCAGGTGCCCAGCAGCGAGTCCAGCAGCGGCGACAGCCGATGCAGCTTGCCACGCAGGATGTCGCGCTGTTTCACGCCATTGGACAGCGCCTCGACCAGCGGGCCGGCGGCCACCAGCGAGTGGTAGTCCTGTTCCATGCGTCGCACGTCGCGGAAGGCTTCTTCGCACGCTGCGATGTAGTCCACGCTGCCCGAACGCAAGCTGTGTTCGAATGCATCGAGGAACAGCTGCTTGAGCTTGGCCGCGGTGATTTCACGCATGTGCAGCAGGTTGATAAACAGCGCGCGGAAGGTCTTCAGGCTCTGCTCGCTGGTGGAGCGCAGCGGGATCAAGGTCAAGTCCAGCGGGATCGACGTATGACCGCCGACCAGCAAACGGCGCAGTTCATCCGGCTTGAGTTCGTAGGCTTTCAGGCCTTCGCGCTCAAGGTTGGTGAACAGCTCTTTCTGGCGCAGGCAGGTATCGTTCTTCTGGTAATGCGCCAGGTCGAGCTTGCCGGCATAGGCAAAGAACTGGTGACCGAAACCGCCGCCCGGACCGCGCCCGACCACGCCGATCACGTGAGGGCCGTGGGGCAGGGACACTTCCACGAGGATGTAGCTGGTGTCGGTGGCGAAGTAAAAGCGCCGCGATTGTTCCAGGGTGTACTTGCCGAAACTCATGTCCGACATGCGCGCCAGGATCGGGAACTGCAGGGCGTTGATCGAGGCGGATTTACCCAGGTTGTTCGCGCCATACACCGACAGCGGCTCTTCCAGCGGGAACAGGCCCAAGCTGTAGCCGGCGGTGTTCAATAGGGCAAAGCGGCGGATGCCGTAGCGTTCCTTGCTCATGCATCGGTCTCCTGTTCTTCGGCAATGGCGCGGGCCAGGGCGTCTTCTTCGCTTTCGTCGGCAAAGTCGCTGAGGTCCAGCGGGTCATCGGTCTTCAGCAGTTTTTCATCGCTGTCTTCGTCGATGATCACCGGTGCCGGCAGCGGCAACACGCTGTGCACGCTGGCGGCGAGGTCGCGGTCCTGTTGCACCGACAGGCACACGTCGAGGAAGCGGTGCATCGGCGGCAGGAAGCGGTAGATGCCGTTGTCTTCGCTGGCAAAACCCAGCTGGGTCATGCGGCGCATGATTTTTTCTTCGAGTTCTTCCTGGGTCTGCACTTCGGCCTGGATAAACAGGTCGCGGTACTTCTCCAGCAGCGATGGCAGCTCATCGCGGCCGAGGCTGCCACCGTCGAGCACGGCGATCGGGTCACGGCCCTGGTCGGCCAGGTGCTCGACGATGATGAAGGTGAACAACGCCAGGCGCTGGGCAGTCTTGTTGACCTGTGCGCTGGCAATCGCCGAATCCGGCACGAAGTAGTAGAAACCACGGGTGTCACACACCAGCTCAAAGCCCAGGGCCTTGAACAGCGTGCGGTACTGGTCCTGGAAGTTCGACAGTTGCGCGTACAGTTCCGGGTCGCGGCGGCTGACGTGGTAACCCTTGAACAGCTCGCGAAAGATCGGCGCCAGCTGGGACAGTTCGGATAGATCAAGATGCATGCGAAGTCCTTACATTAGCGGTGCTCGCAGAGTTCTCGGCGGCGTCGGGCGTGGCCGGGAGCAGGGCGAATGAGCGCAGGCTGACCTGGTGCTCGTGCGTGTGGTAATCACGGCGTTCCAGGCGTTCGCGCTTGAAGCGTTTTTCGCGGGACAGGCGTGAGAACCAGTACAGCAATTCGTCGGTGGCGCCGTCCGGTTCCTGCTCCAGCAGCCAGGTCATCAGGTCCGGCATCGGCAGCGCGTCTTCGCAGCGCTCGAGCATTTCCTTGACCGTGCGTGGTGCACGCTGGGCGTCGCCCTTGTGGGATTTGTGCGCCTTGGGGAAACGCGCCGGTTTCGGCTCGAAATTCGCCAGGGCATACACATAGGCCTCGACCTGGCTGGCGCTGCCGAGGAAGGTGCTTTGCGGCCGGGTAAACATTGGCATCGCCGCCTGCGGCACGGCGTCCAGGCCCTTGCGACGGATGGCCGACAAGGCCAGCGCCGCGCCACGGGTCACGGCGTTGTGCCGGCGCGCTTCTTCGCGCAGCGGCAGCAGCAGCTCGCGGGCATGGCGCAAGGTCAGCTGGGCGCTGGTCTGCATTTCGAGGATGCGCGCGTGGGTGCGCAGCAGCATGTCGTCGTCCACCAGGTGGCCGAGGCGCTGCTGCTCGGTGAGCATGCGCAACAGCACGTTCTCGACCTTGCGCACGCCTTGTTCGAAGGCGCCGTCGGCGTTCACCAGTTGGATCATCGGTTCGACGTATTCATCCCAGGTCGCCAGTACTTCGGCGTAGCGCTGGCGCAACGGGATCTGCCGGTCGCTGGTCTTGGCGCGGTCGGCCACGGCGGCGAGGGCCTGTTCGTCGTTGGCGAGTTTTTTCAGCACGTCGCGCACGCGCATATCCAGCAGGCGCAGTTGGCGGGCCAGATCATGGCCATCACGGATGTCGAAGGCGTCCTGGATGTAACCGGCCAGGCGCTCGAGGTGGCGCAGGTAGGCTTCGATTTCCAGGCACAGGCCAAGCCGGTGCTCCTTGCGAAGATAGGCGAGGAAGTCATGGATCTGTGCGTTGAGCTCGAAACGGTTCGGGCTCTTGGCGACAGGCACCAGGATATCCAGGCGAATCCACACGTCCAGCAGGCTGGTGATGTCCTGGGGCGTGCTGTCCAGTTGTTGGGCGGCCAGTTGCGCGCGCAGCTCGCCGAGGCTCAGGGTGCCTTGGTCGAAGTGTTCGCACAGTGGCTCAAGTAAGGCCCAGTGTTCGGCGAGGGCGCGCAGGACGCGCTTGGGTTCGATCATGGGAATGGCCGGCTGGTTGGCGATTAAAAGTCGCGATTGTACTGCATCGGACGCGGGATTTATCCACAGCCGGTCAGTGCGCAGTGGGCGATTGTTACCGAACAGCGGTAGAATCCCCGCTCTTAACTTATCCACAAGTGGCCGAGCTGTGCTTATCGAGTCCCGACGTCGCGCTTACTTGACCGCCATGCAGGTGGTCAATTGGCTGCCCCGCACCGAACTGCCGTTTGCCGCGCCGTCGCGGCCCGAGCTGCTGGAGGCGTTCGAGCCCTATGAGGCCTTGGAAGCGTCCGGCGAGGAGGCTGCCGCGCCGGTCGCGGTGGTCAAGCCCGCTCCCGAGGCGCGTCCGGCGGTCGAGCGGGCCAAGATCGAAGTGCCACGCCCGTCACCGGTGGCCAAGCCGGTGGTGGCCGAAGAGGCCGCGCCGGTGGTCAAGGCTGCGGTGGTGCCGCCGCCGCGTTTTGCCCTGCAATTGCTGCGCGCCGGGCGTTGCCTGCTGCTGGTGGAATTGCCCACCGGCGAGCGTTTCCAGACGCGCGATCCTGCCTACATGTTGCTCAAGGACATGCTGCGCGCCGCCGGCCTGCCCGACAGTCCGCAGATCGTCGGCGATCCGGTGCGCTGGCCGCTGTTGGTACGCGGCACCATGGACCAGGGCCCGGAAGCCGCGCGGGATTTTGTCCAGGGCTTTGTCTCGGCGCGCCTGGAGGATGAACCCTGCGTGTGCCTGTGGCTGATCGGCCTGCCCGCCGTACGCTTTGCCGGCGAAGCGAATGCCGAGTCCTGGTACCGCGAGCTGCAGGTCGAGGGCCTGGGCTCCGTGTGGGCCCTGCCGGGCCTGGAATTATTAATGGAAGAGCCACAGCGTAAGGCTGATGTCTGGCAAGCCATGCGCCGGCTGATGGCGCGCTGGAAAACAACCGATGAGTGAGGCTTTATCCTTCCGCCCGATGACCGAGGCTGACCTCGACGCCGTGCTGAAAATCGAATACGCGGCGTTCAGCCACCCCTGGACCCGCGGGATCTTTCTCGACGGGCTGGGCAAGTACCAGATCTGGCTGATGTTCGAAGGCGAGCAGCAAGTGGGCCACGGCGTGGTGCAGATCATCCTCGATGAGGCGCATTTGCTGAACATCACCGTCAAGCCGGAAAACCAGGGGCGTGGCCTCGGCCTGGCGCTGCTGGAACACCTGATGTCCCGCGCCTATGCCGCCAATGCCCGCGAATGTTTCCTGGAAGTGCGCGACAGCAATACCGGCGCGTTTCGCCTGTATGAGCGCTATGGGTTCAATGAAATCGGCCGTCGTCGGGACTATTACCCCGCCGTGGGTGGCCGTGAAGATGCGGTCGTGATGGCCTGCACCCTGGTCGATTGATGCAGGAGCCCGGCCTGCCGGCGACGGCGGTCTCAACGACGCACTCGCCGGCAAGCCGGGCTCCTACAGGTTGACGGGGTATCAGCGGTTGCCGTCTACCGGGTCGATATCCGCCAGCTCAGCCTCATCCAGGCCATTGCCGCCGCCAATCTCGTCTTCATCGACGATGCTCAGGTCCCAATCCGCCTGCTCACCTTCGCCGGCTTCCTGGGCATCCCGCGCGCCGTCTTCATGGATCAGCGTTTCCGGGCTCATATCATCGTCCGTCGACTCATGATCATCGGTTGAAGCCCCGGTCAACCCGGCCTCGCGCACCCGCTCGTCGGGCATCAGGTGCTCACGCTCACGGCGGGGGATTTCCTCGCCGATCTCCGCCGTCGGCTCTTCCTGGTCAAAGTCCAGCTCGCGCATCTCGCCCATGCGGTCTTCGTTGTCATCAATCGGTTCCGGCTGCGTAGCGCCGTAGGGACGTCGTGATTCAGTCATGGCCAATCCTCATGCTGTGGGGCTTATAGTGTGTGGACAGGCGTCGTTCGCTAAAGATTCAAGCTAATTGGCAATCGGTATTCTTTCGCGGCGGCGTGACCCGGACGAGCGGTCGTCTGTCAAAGCTGCGCATCATTCCTGAGGCTTTCCCTGATGAACGAACTACAAGACCTGCTTGATAACAACGAACGCTGGGCGGATGCGATCAAACAGGAAGATCCCGAATTCTTCGCCAAGCTCGCCCGCCAGCAGACCCCGGAATACCTGTGGATCGGCTGCTCCGACGCCCGCGTACCGGCCAACGAGATCGTCGGCATGCTGCCGGGCGACCTGTTTGTGCACCGTAACGTGGCCAACGTGGTGCTGCACACAGACCTCAATTGCCTGTCGGTGATCCAGTACGCCGTTGACGTACTCAAGGTCAAACACATCCTCGTCACTGGCCACTATGGCTGCGGCGGCGTGCGCGCCTCGATGCAGGACCGCCAGTTCGGCCTGATCGATGGCTGGTTGCGCACCATTCGCGACCTCTACTACGAAAACCGTGACGTGCTGGCGCAGTTACCCACAGAAGAGGAGCGCGTCGACCGTCTGTGCGAGCTCAACGTGATCCAGCAAGTCGCCAACGTCGGCCACACCAGCATTGTGCAAAATGCCTGGCACCGTGGGCAGAGCCTGTCGATCCATGGCTGCATCTATGGCATCAAGGACGGCCGCTGGAAGAGCTTGAACACCACCATCAGTGGTTTCGAGCAACTGCCGCCGCAGTATCGCCTGCGCCCCTTGGGCGAAGCCTAAGGCCGTTTGCGCTCGCGCCACTGCACCATGAACTGCTGGCCCTCGGCATTCAGGGGTTCGTCGCGACCGGTGATCCAGCCCCGGCAGTTCAGTTCGCCGCAATGGCACTTGAACTGCCGGAACAACGCATCCTCGGTGCTGGCGTAATCCAGGGTCAACGGGGTGCCGGCGCCTATGGGCTGTACGGTCCAGAGTTCCAGGTAGGTGGTGTCGAAAAACACATTCGGATTGCACGAGTGCCTGAGCAGGCCGCAGAACCAGCAGTCGTATAAATGGATGCGCGGCGACAGTTGCAACGTGTGCGGGCGCCGCTCGCTCACGGCGTAGCCGGAGACCTGGGCAATTCGCATGCGCCCGTCAAACGCGATGCGTGCCTTGACCCCGCTGCCGGTACTGTCGCTACCCTGCATGACCTGGAAATGCCGGTACGACGGATAGCCTTGCTCAACGAGCAGTGTCTTGAAGGGGTACAGGCAGTCATTTGCAGCCGTTTTAGCCTTATCCATGGCCTGAGTTTTCATGACTCTCCTTGGTGGGCTGCATGGACCTGCGGATGGTGGCTGACTACCAGTCTTGCAGCAGATGGGGGCGGCACAAGATTCGCCGAAGATCGATCCGCTGGCTACTGTCAAACCTGACAGTAGCCAGCGGATTTTTTTTGTGCGCTTTATAGGGCGGGGACGCTGATTTCCGGGGCGGGGGCGGCATTCTTCAGCTGCCTGAGCTGGGCTTTGATCGCGGGCGTGGCGCATTTGGCATTCGCCTTTTCCGGCGACAGGTTGCGCACCGAGGTATAGAACAGCTCGCAGGTCTGCTCCTTACGCGTGACCTGCCACGTGTTCATGCAGGCCTTGAGCAGCACATTGGGATCACTCGCCGGTTTCTGGCCCATCCCGGCCTGCCAGCAGGCTGCGCTCAGGTCCTGGCCCATCACCGTCAGGCCGGCTTCATCGGCTTTCTGTTCATTGCCGTCATAGCTGGCGGGGTCCGCCGCATACCAGATGTAGCTCGGGTGATTGGCGCCCAGTACCGAGACACTCTTGCCTGCGGCCGGGCTGATCTGCACAAGGCCCAGTACCGCCACGGACGGCCCGTATTGTTGCTTGATCCAGGCGCGCACCGGCGAACCGAACGCCACCATCGGTAACGAGCCGTTGGCCGGCAGGCTCAGCTCCCGGACCATGCGCGTCTGGTAGTCGGTGAAGTAGCCATAGACGTTTTCCAGGTCCTTGCCCGCCGTGGACGGCGCTGCAATGGGCGCTATATCGATGATGGTCTGGTAGGCCGGGGTTTCGCCGGCCGGCACGCCATTGTCAGTGAGCAACGTGGCCCAGCGGTCGGAGGTGGCCGATTCCAGGTAGTCCTGGGCCTGGGTCAGCGAGTAATCCGGAGGGAAATGCAGCAACTCGATGCTCTTGCGCTTTTCCAGGGCCATGCCCAGCGGCAGGAACAGGTACCAGTTGTAGGCCCACTTGCCGTCACTGTTGAGCTTGCTGGCGCCCTGGTAGGCGAGGTCGGCGGTGTCGAGCAGCGCGGTGAGTGGCTTGCCATAGTCGTCGGGCACACCGCTGAAGGTGGCCGAGAGCTGGCCGTCATGGGTCTTCACGCTGACCTTGGCGCGACTGTAACCGTCACGCTGCAGGCTCTGGTTCAGGTAATGCTCCACGGTCTGCTCCAGCGTCCATGGCCGAAAGCAGATCACGTTGCAATTGTTGGGGAAGGCGAACAACTGGGTGACGCGTTGCGTGCTGCCCAGTGGTACCTCGATATCAGCCTGTACGACCGCACTCGCCAGCAGTGCGGCCAGGGTGCAGGACAGCCTGGTCGGTATAAACATGCTTGATTCCTTGTCAGCGAAGGCCCGTCTGCGCGGGATGAAAGCGCCACCCTTCAAACAGTAGCGGCTGACCAGGAAAACGCGTGCTAAATCGCCAGGCGTGTCGCTATTGGATAAGAAACCTACACGTTGAACTGCAATGCATTACTCAGGTCACCCATGGGTTTCTGGCCGCGGGCGATCATCGCGTCATCGCGCTGCTTGAGACCGTCGAGCGTCTCCAACTGGAAAACCCGCGTAATCAGCCGCAGGATCGACGCGGTGTCGTAGACCGTATGGTCGACCGTGCCTTTGCGTGCAAAGGGCGAGACCACCAGTGCCGGAATCCGCGTGCCCGGGCCCCAGCGGTCGCCCTTGGGCGGCGCCACGTGGTCCCACCAGCCGCCGTTTTCATCGACCGTCACCACCACCACCATGTTTTTCCACTGTGGGCTTTCCTGCAGCACCTTCAACGCACGGGCGATATGCCGGTCGCCAGAGGCCACGTCGGCATAGCCGGCGTGCATATTCAGGTTGCCCTGGGGCTTGTAGAAACTCACGGCCGGCAGCTTGCCCGCCTGGGCGTCGGCGAAGAACTTGTTGGTGCTGGACTCATCGCCCAAGCCGCCGTCACGCAGACGCTTGTCACGCTCTGCGCGGTGCTCGGGGCCTTGCTGCTTGAAGTAGTTGAACGGCTGGTGGTGGTACTGGAAGTTGGGGATTTTCGGAATGCCGCCCGAATCCTTGAACTGCTCCAGCGTGGCCTGCCAGGCGCCGGCGTACCAGGCCCAGTCGATGTTCTTTTTCGACAGCTTGTCGCCGATGTGCTCGTGGGTTTGCGGCACCAGCACGTTGGGCAGGTCGGGTTTGGAATAGTCCGGGTTTTCCGGGTCGCGGATCCAGGTTGGCCAGTAGGGCGGAGCCAGGGTGTTTACGCCGTAGCCGTCCGGCGTCAGCGCACTGGGGCCGAACTGCGGCGGGCCGGTCATGGTGCTGGCCGGGGACTTGTCCAGCGGCTTGAGGCGCGGGTCGGTGGGATCCTCGCTTTGCAGCGTGGCAATCTGCGCCTTGGCCACCGATTGCGCGGCATTCGGATAAAACGGCGCAGTGGCGCTGATCAGGTATTGGTGGTTGAGGAACGAGCCGCCGAACGCGCCCTGGAAGAAGTTATCGCAGAGCACGAACTCCTTGGCCACGTCCCACAGGCGCAGGGAATAGCGGCTTTGCGCGTAATGGCCCATCACCAGGCCACCGGAATCGCCCCAGGCGACGAAACCGTCATTCTTGCCGCCGTTGATCTGCATCTGGTTCTGGTAGAACACGTGCCACAAGTCGCGAGTGACCAGGCTCAGGGGCAGGTCCTCGGCGTTCGGACCCTTGAGGGCGAACGGCGCGTTGGGCAGGTTTTCCTGGAACTGCACCTCGTTGGGATAAGTCACCCCATCCACGCTTTGCGGGCCGACTTGCAGCACGCCGCCCCAAGCCGGGGGCAGGGTGGTCAACAGGTTGCCATCGCGATCGCGCTGCTGGTATTGGGCGGCGGAAAGGGCCGACAGCGGTTTCTCCAGGCCGGGGAAATCCGCAAACAGGTTGTTGAAGCTGCGGTTCTCGGCGTAGATCACCACCACGGTTTTCACCTGGTCGCGCAACGCCTTATCCAACTCCTGCGGGGTTAGTGGCCGCGTCACCGGCTTGCCCGGGGCTTCGCCGGTATTGCCACAAGCACTCAAGGTCGCGCCGACCCCCAATACCGCCGCGCCCCCTAGGAAGCGCCGGCGGCTGGTGTCTACCGGCGGTTGGGCTGCGGAATCTGGGGCAGGGCGGTCTTCGTGCTCGTCACTCATTGCGGGGAGTCCTTGCGGGAGATTGTTGCAAGATATTTCGCAGGACGGTAGCAACGCAATGTGACGGAATTAAGGCAGCTGCAAGCTGCAAGCTGCAAGCTACAAGCTGCAAGCTACAAGCTACAAGCTACAAGCTACAAGCTACCAGCGTGAGGCTTGCGGCTTGAGGCTTGAGGCTTGAGGCTTGAAGCTTGAAGCTTGTAGCTGTGACCTACGGCATGACGGGGGGGAGATATTTCAGCGTCGTCCCGAGTGCCCATAGCAGGAACAACACCAGCGGCGTGTGTACCAGCAGTTGCACGAACGAAAAGCCGATCAAGTCTCGCGCTTTCAGCCCCAATACCCCGAGCAGCGGCAGCATGTAGAACGGGTTGATCAGGTTCGGCAGCGCCTCGGCCGCGTTGTAGATCTGCACCGACCAGCCGAGGTGGTATTGCAGGTCATTGGCCACTTGCATCACGTAGGGCGCTTCGATGATCCACTTGCCGCCGCCCGACGGGATGAAGAAGCCCAGCACCGCCGAGTACACGCCCATCAGCAGGGCGTAGGTGTCATGGGAGGCGATGGAGGTGAAGAAAGTCGAGATATGGTGCGCCAGGGTCTGGCCGTCGCCGCCCTTGACCACCGTCATCAGGGCGGCGATCGAGCCGTACAGCGGGAACTGGATGAGTACCCCGGTGGTGGTCGGCACGGCGCGGGCCACTGCGTCGAGGAAGCTGCGCGGGCGCCAGTGCAGCAGGGCGCCGACCATGATGAACAGGAAGTTGTAGGTGTTCAGCCCGGAGATCGCACTGATCGCCGGTTTGGTCGAGAACTCATGGAACAGCCAGCCGGCCGCCAGCAGCGCCAGCAGGATGGTCAGCAACGGGCTGTGTTCCAGCCATTCGCCCGGGCGAGTGGGAGGCTGCGGCTTGGGCAGGTTGAAGGCCGGGTCGACGCCGCAGGCCTTGGCGTCACGCGCGCTGTTCGGGCCCGGGGCGGTGGCGTAGGCGATGATCAGCGAGACCACGATCAGCGCCAGCAGCAACACGCCGGATTGCCACAGGAAGATGGTCTCGGTGAACGGGATCATCCCGGTGATCGACAGGATCGACGGCGGCAAGCTGGCCGGGTTGGCCTGCAGTTGCGCGGCCGACGACGACAGCCCCAGCGCCCACACTGCGCCCAGGCCCAGATAGGCCGCCGCACCGGCTGCGCGGTAGTCCATGCGCAAGTCCGTACGACGCGCCAGTGCGCGCACCAGCAAACCGCCGAACACCAGGGACAGGCCCCAGTTGAGCAGCGACGCCACCATCGAAATCAACGCCACCCAGGCCACGGCGGAGCGGCCGTTCTTCGGGATGCGCGCCAGGCGGTCGATCAGCTTGACCGCCGGCGGCGAGCTGGCAACCACGTAGCCGCCGATCACCACGAAGGCCATCTGCATGGTGAACGGAATCAGGCTCCAGAACCCATCACCAAACGCCTTGGCGGCCTCGGTCGGCGCGGCGCCCATGCCCAGGGTCGCCACGGCGACGATGATCACGGCGAGGGCGGCGAACACCCAGGAGTCGGGGAACCAGCGTTCGGCGAAATTGGAACAACGCAGGGCAAATCGGGCATAGCGGCTTTCTTCGATAGCATCGGCCACGAGTCTTTCCTCTTGTATTTATTATGGTGTTGGCAGTTTTACGGCATGTTCCGCTACGGCCATTCATATGGGAATGCAGTTATCTTCATCGATCCATGAGGAAAACAAATATATCTGCCGCGATTGCCATCATCCGGCCCAGCTCATAACCTGCACGCCATTTTGTTTGTCTGCCGAGCCATCACATGACTGCCACCTTTTCTCCACAGGCGCAGCGTTTTTCCCGCTCCGACTACAAAACCCTGGGCCTGGCCGCCCTCGGTGGCGCGCTGGAAATCTACGACTTCATCATCTTCGTATTCTTCGCGCTGACCCTGAGCCAGCTGTTTTTCCCGCCGGAAATGCCCGAGTGGCTGCGCCTGCTGCAAAGCTTCGGGATCTTCGTGACCGGCTACCTGGCACGCCCGCTGGGCGGCATCCTGATGGCGCACTTTGCCGATCACTTGGGACGCAAGCGCGTGTTCAGCCTGAGCATCCTGATGATGGCGTTGCCCTGCCTGCTGATCGGGATCATGCCCACCTACGCGCAAATCGGTTATTTCGCGCCGCTGATCCTGCTGGTGCTGCGGGTGCTGCAAGGTGCCGCGGTCGGCGGTGAAGTCCCCAGCGCCTGGACGTTCGTCGCCGAGCACGCGCCGCCGCACCATCGCGGCTACGCCTTGGGCTTCCTGCAGGCCGGCCTGACCTTTGGCTACCTGCTCGGTGCGCTGACCGCGACGCTGCTGGCGCAAGTCTTCACCCCGGCCGAAATCCTCGACTACGCCTGGCGTTTTCCCTTCCTGCTCGGCGGTGTGTTCGGCGTGATTGGCGTGTGGCTGCGCCGCTGGCTGAGTGAAACCCCGGTATTCCTCGAAATGCAGGCCCGCCGCCACGCGGCTGCCGAACTGCCGCTGCGCACGGTATTGCGCGACCATCGCGCCGTGCTGCTGCCAGCGATGGTCCTCACCTGCGTGCTCACCTCGGCCGTGGTCGTGCTGGTGGTCATCACCCCGACCATGATGCAGAAAACCTTTGGCATGAGCCCCAGCCACACCTTCGCCTTGAGCGCGCTGGGCATCGTCTTCCTGAACATCGGCTGCATCCTCGCCGGCCTGCTGGTGGACCGCATCGGTGCCTGGCGCGCGGTGCGGGTCTACAGCGTGTTGCTGCCGCTGGGGGTCGCGCTGCTCTACGCCAGCCTGATCAACGGGGGCGTGTGGCTCGGCGCGGCCTACGCCGTGGCGGGCTTGAGTTGCGGGGTGGTGGGCGCGGTGCCGTCGGTGATGGTCGGGCTGTTTCCGGCGCCGGTGCGGGTGTCGGGAATTTCCTTCACCTACAACATCGCCTATGCACTGTGGGCGAGCACTACGCCGCTGCTGCTGATTGCGCTGATGCCGACCAGCCCGTGGATTTGCGTGGGGTATTGCGTGGTGATGGGCGCAGTGGGGGTGGGAAGTGTGGCGCTGTTTGGCAAGCGCCACACCCTGGTTGGCTGAAACTCAGGTCAAAAAGTGCCAGAGCAGCAGGGTACCGATCAGGCCGACGACCGACACAATCGTCTGCAACACCGACCACACCCAGATCGTCTGCTTCAACTGCAGGCCAAAGTACTCACGCACCATCCAGAACCCGGCGTCGTTGACGTGGCAGAAGAACACCGAGCCGGCGCCAATCGCCAGTGCCACCAATGAACTCTGGGTGGCGGCCAACCCGGCCATCATCGGCGCAAGGATACCGGCGGTGGTGGTCGTGGCGACCGTCGCCGAGCCGGTGGCCTGGCGCAACGCCACGGCAATCAACCAGGCCAGCAACAGATACGGCATGTGGGCGCCTTCGGCGACTTTGCTGATGGTCTGGCTGACGCCGGCGTCGAGCAGGGTTTGCTTGAGGCCGCCGCCGGCGCCGATGGTCAGCAGCAACACGGCGATGGGCGCGAGGGCCTTGCGCAGGGTGTTGCCGACTTCGGCGCGCGGCATGCCGGCGGCCCAGCCCAGGCAGATCACCGCGGCTATCACCGCGAGGCCGAGGGCGATCAGCGGTTCACCAAGGAATTTCAGGGTCAGGCCCACGGTGCTTTCCGCCGGCAGGGCGACTTTGGCCAAGGTGCTGCCGAGCATCAGAATCACCGGCAACAGGATGATCAACAGCGACACGCCAAAACTCGGCTGGCGCGGCGCCTTGGGCGGTGCACTGAACAGTGCGCCGATGTCGGCCGGCTCATCCACGTGCAGGCGCTTGGACAGCCAGTTGCCGTAGAGCGGGCCGGCGAGGATCACCGCCGGCACCGCCAGGCAGAAGCCCAGCAGCATGGTCAGGCCGAGGTCGGCGTGCAACGCGCTCACTGCAATCAGCGGCCCGGGGTGCGGTGGCATCAAGGCGTGCAGGGTGGTCATGCCCGCCAGTGCCGGGATGGCGATTTTCAGCAGCGGCTGGTTCGAACGCTTGGCCATCACAAAGATGATCGGCACCATCATCACCAGGCCCACTTCGAAGAACAACGGCAGGCCGATCACCATCGCCACCAGCGCCATCACCCATGGCAGCGACTTGCCCTTGCCCAACCCCAGCAGGGTGGTGGCGATGCGGTCGGCGGCGCCGGATTCCGCCATCAGTGCGCCGAGCATCGAGCCCAGGGCAATGATAATCCCGGCTTCACCGAGGATCGCCCCGGCGCCTTTGCTGAAGGCCTTGGCCACTTCTTCCGGCGGCAGTCCGGCACCGACCCCGGCGATAAAGGTGCCGATCAGGATCGACAGAAATGGTGGCAACTTGGTCGCGCTGATCAGCACGATGATGCTGGCGATGGCCAACAGGACGCAGAACATAAGGCGGGTGTCGTGAACCATCCACGCGGCAGTCGATAACTCCAAAACGGGACTCCTTATCGAACAGGTTGGGAAAGTTGTTTCTTTTTGTTTCCTGCTCGAAAAGCATACCTGATACAACGGTTCCAGAGCGTACCTGTGCGATTTTGGTGCGCTCGACAATAACGTGCCAATGGCCCGCCGATGACAATTGTGCAACCTATGGCAATGAGTCGGGCCTATAGCTCTATGCTCACCCACACACCTGTGGGAGCCGGCACGCCAGCGCCTGCCGCCAACAACATCACGAGGGTTGCTCATGAGTGCAGGACACAGCCACGCCCAAGTCCGCGCGGGTCACGAGCGCAAGTTATGGTTCGCCCTGGGGCTGACCACCAGCTTCATGATTGCCGAAGTCATCGGCGCCTTTGTCACCGGTAGCCTGGCGCTGCTGTCCGACGCAGCCCACATGATGACCGACGCCCTGGCCCTGGCGATTTCCCTGGTGGCCATTCAGGTCGCCAAGCGCGCCGCCGACCGCAAGCGCACCTTTGGGTATGCGCGGTTTGAAATCCTGGCAGCCGCTTTCAATGCACTGCTGCTTTTCGCCGTGGCGTTTTACATTCTGTATGAGGCCTATCAACGGCTACAGGCGCCTGCGCAAATCCAGTCCACCGGCATGCTGGTGATTGCGGTGCTGGGGCTGATCGTCAACCTGATCGCCATGCGCCTGCTCAGCGGTGCCAGCGGCGAGAGCTTGAACGTCAAGGGCGCCTACCTGGAAGTCTGGAGCGACATGCTCGGCTCCATCGGCGTGATGATCGCGGCGGTGGTGATCATGTTGACGGGCTGGGGTTGGGTCGACTCGCTGGTGGCGGCAGCCATCGGCTTCTGGGTACTGCCGCGCACCTGGAGCTTGCTCAAGGAAAGCATGAATGTACTGCTGCAAGGCGTGCCGGACGGTATCGATATCGACCAGGTGGAGCAGGCCATTCGCGCCATTCCCGGGGTCAAGGATGTGCATGACCTGCACATCTGGGCGCTGACCAGCGGCAAAAACGTGCTGAGCACACATCTGGTGACCGATTCGGCGCTGGACACTGAGCACAAGATCCTCAGCCAGGTGACGGAAATGCTGCATGAACAATTCGATATTTCCCACGCCACCGTCCAAGTCGAAGGCGACGGTTTTGCACATGACGAACATGACGAGGTGCACGCCTGATCCTGGCTAACGGATTTGTAATGTTCTGCCCACCGCCCTGATAAGTACCGAAAGCTACATTGCCCCCCGCTGGGAAACCTCAGCGACTTCATGGGCGTGGAACTTTCGTTATGGCAATTTCTGTTAGAACACTGTTGGGGGCGGTGGCGTTGTGGGGCGTCGCTGCGGTGGCCCAGGCGCAGACCCTCACCCTCGATGCAGCCCTGCAAACCGCCTTCGCCAACAACCCCGACCTTGCCGCCGCGCAGTGGGACATCGACATCGCCGAAGGCGGTCGCCAGCAGGCGGGCTTGATCCCCAACCCGGTGGCGTCCTGGGATGCCGAAGACACGCGGCGCGATACGCGCACCACCACGATCAAACTGAGCCAGACCCTCGAGTTGGGCGGCAAGCGCGGTGCGCGCATTGACGTGGCCACGCGCGCCCAGGACGCCGCAGCGCTGACCCTGGAGCAGCGGCGCAACACGCTGCGCGCCGAGGTGATCGACAGCTATTACGGCGCCCTTCGCGCCCAGGAACGCCTCGACCTGGCGCAACGTTCCATGGCATTGGCCGAGCGTGGCCTGGTGGTCGCCAACGGCCGCGTCAGCGCTGGCAAGTCGTCGCCGGTGGAGGCCACGCGCGCCCAGGTGCAACTGTCAGAGATCCGCCTCGAACTCAACCGCGCGCAGATGGGCCTCACCGACGCCTACCGCCGTCTGGCCGCGAGTACCGGCAGCGCGTCGACCGACTTCCAGGCCGTCGCCACACAGCCTCAGTCCACCCCTTCATTACCCTCCGCGAATCAATTGCTCGCGCTCCTGGAACAGACCGCCGAGTTGCGCCTGGCCGAGCTGCAGATCCTGCAGAACGAAGCCAGCGTGGGCCTGGAAAAAGCCCAGCGTATTCCCGACCTGGATGTGTCCATCGGCAGCCAGTACGACGCCAGCGTGCGCGAGCGGGTCAACCTGGTGGGCGTGTCGATGCCGATCCCGCTGTTCAATCGCAACCAGGGCAATGTCCTCGCTGCCAGCCGCCGCGCCGACCAGGCCCGCGACCTGCGTAACGCCGCCGAACTGCGCTTGCGCACCGAAATCCGCCAGGCCCTGGACCTGTGGCGCACCGCCAATACCGAAGTGCGCGCGTTCAACCAGCAGATCCTGCCGGCTGCGCAAAGCGCGGTGGACAGTGCCACGCGGGGCTTTGAAATGGGCAAGTTCAACTTCCTCGAGGTGCTGGACGCCCAGCGCACGCTGATTGCGGCCCGCACCCAATACCTCACGGCAACCGCCCAGGCCACTGAGGCCTGGGTGCGTATCGAACGGATTTACGGCGACCTCGCCCGGTTTTGATTTTTTCTGGAGTGGCTTATGAACAAACGACACGGCGTGGCGCTTGCCGTCGCCCTGGGCCTGATGCTGTCTGGCGTGGCCGGCGCCGAGGAAGAGGAAGGCAAACTTGAACTCACCGAGCAGCAAATCGAAGCAGCCGGCATTCAGCTCGTCCAGGCCCAGCCCCGACAGATCAGCACGTTGCTGACGCTGCCGGGAGAGGTGCGTTTCGACGAGGACCGCACCTCGCATATCGTGCCGCGTGCGGCCGGGGTAGTGGAGTCGGTGCGGGTCAATCTCGGGCAATCGGTGAAGAAAGGCGAGCTGCTGGCGGTGATCGCCAGCCAGCAGATTTCCGATCAGCGCAGTGAGCTGGCCGCCAGTGAGCGGCGGGTCGAGCTGGCGCGCACGACCTTCCAGCGCGAGCGGCAATTGTGGCAGGACAAGATTTCCGCCGAGCAGGACTACCTGCTGGCGCGCCAAACCCTGCAAGAGGCCGAAATCGCCCTGAACAATGCCCGCCAGAAGATGACGGCCCTCAGCGGCAGCGCCGTGCTGGTGGGCGGCAACCGCTATGAATTGCGGGCGCCTTTCGCCGGGGTGGTGGTGGAAAAACACCTGGGTGTCGGCGAGGTGGTCAGCGAAACCAGCAACGCGTTCACCCTCTCGGACCTGTCCCAGGTGTGGGTCACCTTCGGCGTGTTTCCCAAGGATCTGAACAAGGTCCGGCTCGGCAAACCGGTGAAAGTCAGCTCCACCGAAATGGGCACCGAGGTACTCGGCAGCGTGGCTTATGTCGGCAATTTACTCGGCGAGCAGACGCGCACCGCCACCGTGCGTGTGACGGTGCCCAACCCCGACGACGCCTGGCGCCCTGGGCTGTTCGTGACGGTGCAACTGGCCACCGACACCTACCAGGCCAAGGTCACCGTGCCGCAAACGGCGATCCAGACCGTCGAGGACAAACCGTCCGTATTCGTGCGTACCCCGGACGGTTTTATCACGCGCCATCTCGAACTCGGCCTGAGTGAAAACGGCTACGTCGAAGTGCGCCAAGGCCTCGATGCCGGGGCGCAAGTGGCCACGGTTGGCAGCTTCATCCTCAAGTCCGAACTGGGCAAGGGCTCGGCCGAGCACGCCCATTGATCCCGCGAGTGATTTCTCATGTTTGAGCGCCTTATCCAATTCGCCATCGAGCAGCGCATCATCGTGCTGCTGGCGGTGCTGTTGATGGCCGGTGTCGGCATCGCCAGCTATCAGAAACTGCCGATCGACGCGGTGCCCGACATCACCAACGTGCAGGTGCAGATCAACTCGGCGGCGGCGGGGTTTTCGCCGCTGGAAACCGAGCAGCGCATCACCTTTCCCATCGAGACCGCCATGGCCGGGTTGCCCGGCATGCAGCAGACCCGCTCGCTGTCGCGCTCGGGCCTGTCGCAGGTGACGGTGATTTTCAAGGACGGCACCGACCTGTTCTTCGCCCGCCAGTTGGTCAATGAGCGCCTGCAAACCGCTCGCGAACAATTGCCGGCCGGCATCGAGACCGCGATGGGGCCGATCTCCACCGGCCTCGGCGAAATTTTCCTGTGGACCGTCGAGGCCGAAGACGGCGCTCTCAAGGAAGACGGCACGCCGTACACGCCGACGGACCTGCGGGTGATCCAGGACTGGATCATCAAGCCGCAACTGCGCAACGTGCCCGGTGTGGCCGAGATCAACACCATCGGCGGCTTTGCCAAGGAATACCAGATCGCCCCCGACCCCAAGCGCCTGGCGGCCTACAACCTGACCTTGAGCGACCTGGTCACGGCGCTTGAACGCAACAATGCCAACGTCGGCGCCGGTTATATCGAGCGCAGCGGCGAGCAGTTGTTGATCCGGGCGCCGGGACAAGTGGCGTCCATCGACGACATCGCCAATATCGTCATCACGAGCGTGGAGGGTACGCCGATCCGGGTGCGCAATGTCGCCCAGGTCGAGATCGGCCGTGAATTGCGCACCGGCGCGGCCACCGAAAACGGCCGTGAAGTGGTGCTGGGCACGGTGTTCATGTTGATTGGCGAGAACAGTCGCAGCGTTTCCCAGGCGGTGGCGAAAAAACTCGAGAGCATCAATCGCTCGCTGCCCGCAGGGGTGGTGGCCGTCACCGTGTATGACCGCACCAACCTGGTCGAAAAAGCCATCGCCACCGTCAAGAAAAACCTCTTCGAAGGTGCGCTGCTGGTGGTGGCGGTGTTGTTCCTGTTTCTGGGCAATATCCGTACGGCGCTGATCACCGCGATGGTGATTCCCCTGGCGATGCTGTTCACCTTTACCGGGATGTTCACCAACCGGGTCAGCGCCAACCTGATGAGTCTCGGTGCGCTGGACTTCGGCATTATTGTCGATGGCGCGGTGGTGATCGTCGAAAACGCCATCCGCCGCCTGGCCCATGCGCAGCAGCGTCACGGCCGCCAGCTGACCCGCAGCGAGCGCCTGCATGAAGTGTTTGCCGCTGCCAAGGAGGCCCGCCGCGCGTTGATCTTCGGGCAACTGATCATCATGGTCGTGTACCTGCCGATCTTCGCGCTCACCGGCGTGGCCGGGAAGATGTTCCACCCCATGGCCTTCACCGTGGTGATTGCCTTGCTGGGTGCGATGATTCTGTCGGTGACCTTTGTGCCGGCCGCGATTGCCCTGTTCGTCACCGGCAAGGTCAAGGAGGAAGAAAACCTGGTGATGCGCACCGCGCGCCGGGCGTATGCGCCAGTCCTGGATTGGGTGATGGGGCGTCGTCCGCTGGTGTTCGGCCTGGCCGTGTTGACAATCCTCGCCTCGAGCTGGGTAGCCAGCCGCATGGGCAGCGAATTTATCCCCAGCCTCAGCGAAGGCGACTTTGCCCAGCAGGCCTTGCGCGTGCCCGGCACCAGCCTGACGCAATCGGTGCAGATGCAGCAGCAACTGGAAAAAACCCTGATGGCCCAGGTGCCGGAAATCCTGCGGGTATTTGCGCGTACCGGCACCGCCGAAATTGCCTCGGACCCGATGCCGCCGAACATTTCCGACAGCTATGTGATGCTCAAGCCGAAGGACCAATGGCCGGACCCGAACAAGTCCCGCGAAACCCTGATCGCCGATATCCAGCGCGCCAGTGCGATTGTGCCGGGCAGTGCGTATGAACTGTCGCAACCGATCCAGCTGCGTTTCAACGAGCTGATATCCGGGGTGCGCAGCGACGTGGCGGTGAAGGTCTTCGGCGATGACATGGCGGTGCTGAACGCGACGGCCGGGGAAATCGCCGAGACCCTGCAAAAGCTCGAGGGCGCCTCGGAGGTGAAGGTGGAACAGACCTCCGGCCTGCCGGTGCTGACCATCAATATCGACCGTGACAAGGCCGCGCGCTTTGGCCTGAATGTCGGCGATGTGCAGGACACCATTGCGGTTGCCGTGGGAGGGCGCCAGGCCGGTACGTTGTACGAAGGTGACCGTCGTTTTGACATGGTCGTGCGTTTGTCCGACGCACTGCGCACCGATATCGACGGCCTGTCGCGGCTGTTGATTCCGGTGCCGGCGCTGGCGGGTAACGCGGCCGGACAGTTGGGATTTATCGCCTTGTCCCAGGTTGCCAGCCTGGACCTGGTCCTCGGCCCGAACCAGATCAGCCGCGAAAATGTCAAGCGCCTGGTGATCGTCAGCGCCAACGTGCGTGGGCGTGATATTGGCTCGTTCGTGGCAGAGGCCGAAACGGCGATCAGCGCGCAGGTGAAAGTGCCGGCGGGTTACTGGACCACCTGGGGTGGCCAGTTCGAGCAGTTGAAGGAAGCCTCCGAGCGCTTGCGCATCGTGGTGCCGGTCGCCCTGCTGCTGGTGTTCGGGTTGCTGTTCATGATGTTCAACAACCTCAAGGACGGGCTGCTGGTGTTCACCGGGATTCCGTTCGCCTTGACCGGTGGGATCATGGCGCTGTGGCTGCGGGATATTCCGCTGTCGATCTCGGCGGGGGTGGGCTTTATTGCCTTGTCCGGCGTGGCGGTGCTCAACGGGTTGGTGATGATTGCCTTCATCCGCAACCTGCGCGAGGAGGGGCGTTCGTTGTCGGTGGCGATCCACGAAGGCGCGTTGACCCGTTTGCGCCCGGTGTTGATGACTGCGCTGGTGGCCTCCCTCGGGTTCATCCCCATGGCCCTGGCCACCGGCACCGGCGCCGAAGTGCAGCGCCCGTTGGCAACGGTGGTGATCGGCGGGATTATCTCTTCTACGCTACTGACCTTGCTGGTGCTGCCGGCGCTGTACCAGTGGGCGCATCGCAAGGAAGAGGAAACACCAGGTCAAAGCGCGTAAAGCGCCCGGGCTGGCTGCTGACGTCGGCGTGCCCCTGATGCAGGCGCATGATCGACTGCACGATGGCCAGCCCCAGCCCGGTGCCGCCCTCGGCGCGGGTTCGGCTGCTGTCGGCGCGGTAAAAGCGTTCGAACAGGTGTGGCAGGTGGTGAGCTTCGATGCCACGGCCGGGGTTGCCCACCGACAGCGAGACGCTGTGGTCGTAGCTTTCCACCAGCAGCAACACCGTGGAGCCCTCGGGCGTATGGCGAATCGCGTTGGACAGCAGGTTGGAAATCGCCCGCTGGATCATCAGGCGATCGCCCTTGACCCAGGCGTCGCCGCGCAGGCTCAGGCTCACGCGTTTGTCTTCGGCGCTCAGGGCGAACAGCGCCATGACCCGCTGCGCTTCGGCACCCAGCGACACCGCGTCGAAACCCGCCCGTGCAGCGGGGTGGCTGACCTGGGCGAGAAACAGCATGTCGGAGACGATGCGCGACAGGCGTTCCATTTCCTCGGCGCAGGATTCCAGCCCGGCCTTGTAGGCCTCGCCGGGACGGTCGCGGGACAGGGTCACCTGGGCCTTGCCCATCAGGTTGGTCAGTGGCGCGCGCAGTTCGTGGGCGAGGTCATCGGAGAATTGCGACAGCTGCTGCACACCGGCGTCGAGGCGATGCAGCATGAAGTTGATGCCTTCGGCCAGCTCGCCCAACTCCTTGGGCAGGTTGTCCAGCGACAAACGGTGCGTCAGGTCCTGGGTACTGACCTTGGCTGCCACGCGGCTGAACTGCTGCAGCGGCGCGAGCCCACGTTGCACCAGCCACCAGGCGCCCATGCCGATCAGGAGCAGCAGCATCGGCAGCGCGATCACCGTGGAGCGCAGGTAGGCACTGAGCAGGGCCTCATCATCGGAGCGGTCCAGCGACAGCAGCACGCGCACATTTTCGCCGCTGCGCAACGGCATCAGCCGCGTGGCACTGAGGATGCGATTGCCGCGCCCATCCACCCAATTGAGGTAGGCCAGGGTCTTGCCGGCGGGCACGTCGAGCAACAGCGGTTGCTGGGGCTTGGCACCGACGCTGAGCAGCACTGGTGCATCGGGGGCGCCGCCGATGATGGTCAGGTAGATGTTGTCGTGGCCCATCACCAGGTCGAGCAGCGAATGGGGGCGGGCGGCAATATCGTGCGGCTTGAGGTCCTGGCCGAGGCTGTGTTCCAGTTGCTCCAGTTTGTTTTCCAGGCCCTTGCGCGCGAGCTTTTCCAGCTCGTGGGTCAGCGCCAGGTAAGCCAGGGTCGCCAACAGCACGACCAGGCCCGCGCCCATCAGGCTGACCGTCAGCCCCAGGCGCATCGACAGGCTGCTGGTCCTCATGGGCGTGCCTCCAGCACGTAGCCGACGCCGCGAATGGTGTGGATCAGCTTGACCTCGCTCTGGTCATCGACCTTGCCGCGCAGGCGACTGATGGAGACTTCCACCACGTTGGTGTCGCAGTCGAAGTTCATGTCCCACACCAGGGAGATGATCTGCGTGCGAGTCATCACTTCGCCGGCCTGGCGCATCAACACGTGCAGCAAGGCGAACTCCTTGGTGGTCAGGTCGATCCGCCGGTTGCCGCGATAGGCGCGATGGCGGCGCGGGTCCAGCTCCAGGTCCGCGACACGCAGCACGTCCGGCAACGGGATGTGCTCGCTGCGCCGCAGCAACGTGCGCACACGGGCCAGCAGTTCGGGAAACTCGAAGGGCTTGACCAGGTAATCATCGGCGCCCATGTCCAGGCCCTTGATCTTGTCGGCCAGCCGGCCGCGTGCGGTCAGCATCATCACGCGTTGATTGCCGTCGCGGCGCAGCTGTTCCAGCACCTCCCAACCGTCGGTGTTGGGCAGGTTCACGTCGAGGATCACCAGTTCATAAGTGTGCTGCCTGGCCAGGTGCAGGCCATCGATGCCGCTGGCCGCGCAATCGACGACATAGCCACTTTCGGTCAGGCCCTGTTGCAAGTAGTCAGCGGTTTTCTGCTCGTCCTCAACCACAAGGATACGCATGGGGGGTTTACCTTTTTTTTACCAGAGGGGAGGTCCATGTCCTTATGGAATGACGTGTTCGGGGTAGGGGAAAATTCTCAACCGTGAAGTCGCTTCAGGGTCAACTGCGACCATCGGCCGCATAAGGGCGTGCGCAAAAAAAACGCCCCGACCGGGGCGTTAAAAATCCATCTCTTTCCAAAGGAGCTACACAAAAGCTTCAGAGATGAATGTGCTCGGTGTATGACGCGTTGAGTCCACTATAAGAAGTTCAACTTAACGGGAAGGTGGGCCCAATATTACAGTTCTGATACCTGGCTATTTGTGAACAGATGTTAGTTAACCGCGAACGACTGTAACGACTCACAGCGCCACCAGCGGGTATTCGGCAATCAGGCGAACTTCCTCCAGGTCGGATTCGAACGCACTGGAGCGCACCGTGGCCTGGCGCAGGCGCAGCGACAAGTCCTTCAGCGTGCCACTTTGCACCACGTACTTGGCCTCGACATCCCGCTCCCAGCGACGCTGGTCGGTGAGTGGATTGCCGGCCGCATCGCGGCGCATATACACCGCGTTGGCGTCGCTGTAGTCGGCGCCGGTGCCCTTGCCGTAGCGGGTCATGAACGACAGGCCGGGAATGCCGAAAGGCTGCATGTCCAGGTCGTAGCGCAGCATCCACGAGCGCTCCTTGGGGGAGTTGAAGTCGCTGTACTGGATCGAGTTGTTGAGGAAGATCGAATCCGACTGGCGCAGGTAATCGAAGTCGTCATCACCGTTGTTGCGCTGGTGCGACACGGCCAGGCTGTGGGCGCCGACCTTGACGCCGAGCCTGGCGCTCCAGATGGTGTTGTCGAATTCGCCGAGCAGCTTTTTGCCTTCATCCACGGCCTTGTAAAGGTTGACGTCGCCGAACAGCGAGACGTCGTCGGTCAGTGGGTAGCTGGCGGCGCTGCCCGCGTAATACTGGTCCCAGGCGTCTTTCAGGCGGCTGCTGTAGAGGCTGAAGCTGAGGTGCTGGTTGAGGCTGTAGTCGCCGCCGAAATAGCTGATCCAGGGCGAGTCGACCTTGCCTGCATAAAACGTTGCAAAGCCTTTATCCATGCCGCTTTCGCTGGGCTGGCTCATGCCGCTCAAACGCCCGCCCTGCAGGCTCAGGCCCTCCAGGCTGGTGTTTTGCACGGTCACGCCACGAAAGCTTTCCGGCAGCAGGCGCGAATCGCCATAGGCCACCACCGGGTTCAGCGGGAATACGTCGCCGGCCTTGATCACCGTATCCAGCACGCGCAATTTCGCCGCGCCGCCGACCTTGCTGTAGCTGTCTTCGGGATGGTTGTCGCTGTCCACCGGCAGCACGCCGAACGAGCCTTTGCCACCGCTGCGGCCGGTGCCCGAGTCGAGTTTCAGGCCGACCATGGCAAACGCATCCAGGCCAAACCCCACCGTGCCTTGGGTGAACCCGGATTCGAATTTACCGATGAACCCCTGGGCCCAGGCTTCGGAGTAACCGTTGCCGGTGGGGCTGGACTGGCCCTTGCGGTCATCGCGATTGAAATAGAAATTGCGCGCCAGCACGTTCACGCTGCTGCCTTCGATAAACCCTTCGGGTTTTTCTTCGGCCGCCACGGAGGCCAGCGGCAACGTGGCGACCAGTGACAGGGGAAGGGTGTAATAACGGATCCGCATGTTTCGCTCCTCGGTATTGGCAGTGATCAGCTTCTTATGGAGGCGGGCGTTCTTATTGATCTGGCCCGGGCTGATAGTTGCAAACCGTGGATAACGACTGGGTGGCGGCAACATTACAATTCTGGAAACTGGTGGCCACCTAACAAATAAGTAATGTTCTGGTGAACATCGCGTCAGGGTTCGCTGGTTAGTCTCGGCACTGAACTTTCAGTCGAGGAACCTGTGATGAACTTTTATGCAATCGCCCTGGGTGTATTTACCGCAAGCCTGTCATTGGGCGCATTGGCCGAAGGCGGCGGTGATCGCACTTTTGCGTTGATGATGGAGCGCAATGAAAAAGCCATGGCCGACTACGCGGTGAAAAACGGCAAGCCGGCGCCCGAGGTGCAGGCGTATCGCTACGGCATGAAACTGGACATTGCCAAGGTGATCAACGTGACGCCGCCGATCCGCGCGTGCAATCCCGTGCCCTCGCGCATGACCTATGAAGACTCCCGCGGCAATCTCAATACCCTGGAATATCAAGTGATGGGTGTGTGCCGAAATAACGGCAGTTGATGGATCCAAAAAAACAGTGGGGCCCACGCAAAAAAGCGCTTCAGAAAACGCCGGCAGCGCCGATGCAGGTCAGATCACTCTCCCCAAATGACCATCGGTGCCCCATGTTCAACACCCGTTTGAAGCAGGAGCTGTCGGCTCTTCGCGAAGAATTGTCCAGCTTGCAACAGGTCAAGGAGAGCCTGGAAAGCGAAATGCTGTGCCTGACGCTGGACGCCGAAGGCCGGGTGGAGTGGGCCAACGCCAACTTCCTGCAGGAACTGGTGTACGCGTCGAGCAACATTCTCGGTCGTCCGATCGAAGACCTGGTGCCCGATCACGTGCGCAATGATGAATTCCATCGCCGCTTCAAGAACGCCCTGGTGCGCGGTGAGCATTTCGCCGGCACCGTGCGCCTGATGCGCGGCAATGGCCAGGAGGCGTGGCTGCGCTCGATCTTGCAGCCGGTGCGCAGTTCGGAAGGGCGCATCAAGCATTTTTCGATCTACTCCAGCGACCTCACCCGCACGATCGAAGCCTCTCGCGAGCATGAAAACCTGATCACCGCGTTGGTGCGGTCCACCGCCGTTATCGAGTTTGACCTGGGCGGGCACGTGCTCACTGCCAACGATCGTTTTCTCGGCGGCATGGGTTACAGCCTGGCGCAGATCCAGGGCAAACATCACCGTATGTTCTGCGCGCCGGAAGAGTACAACAGCGCCGAATACCAACACTTCTGGAAGCGCTTGAACGCCGGCGAGTTCGTCGCGGCGCGCTTCAAGCGTGTGGACAGCCATGGCCGCACGGTTTGGCTGGAAGCCACCTACAACCCGGTGCTGGATGCCAACGACCGGCTGTACAAAGTGGTCAAGTTCGCCACGGTGATCACCGACCAGGTCAATCAGGAGCAGGCCGTCGCTGAAGCTGCGAACATTGCCTACAGCACGTCCTTGCACACCGACAGCAGTGCCCAGCGCGGTACCACGGTGGTGACCCAGGCGGTGGACGTGATGCGCGATCTGGCCAAGCACATGCAACAGGCCGGCGAGGGCATCGAGGCGCTCAACGCCCAGTCCCAAGTGATCGGCACCATCGTCAAGACCATCAGCGGCATCGCCGAGCAGACCAACTTGCTGGCGCTGAACGCCGCCATTGAAGCGGCGCGCGCCGGTGAACAAGGGCGTGGTTTCGCGGTGGTGGCCGATGAGGTGCGCCAGCTGGCGTCACGTACCAGCAAAGCCACCGAGGAGATTGTCGGCGTGGTGCGGCAGAACCAGGACATGGCCCGCGATGCGGTAACCCTGATGACTGATGGCCGTCTGCAAGCCGAGCAGGGCCTGGCCCTCGCGGCGGAGGCGGGCACGGTCATCGTCGAAATCCAGGACGGTGCGCAAAAAGTGGTCAGTGCAGTGGGACAATTCGCAAACCAGTTGTCGAGCTGAGCCGTGGGGCTTGTGCTTGAGGTATCGTAGGTTTTTTCCGCTTGAAGAGCCGATCCTCCATGAGCCCTACTCACCGCCGCCCCGTTCCGCTGTCCAAGGCCTACCGCCTGCTCAACCATGGGCCGACCGTGCTGGTCAGCGCGGCCCACAACGGCCAGCGCAACATCATGGCCGCCGCCTGGGCGATGCCGCTGGATTTCGAGCCGCCGAAAGTCGCGGTTGTATTGGACAAAGCCACCTGGACCCGCCAACTGCTGGAAAGCGCCGGCACCTTCGTGCTGCAGGTGCCTTGCGTGGCCCAGGTCGATCTGGTCCAGACCGTCGGCAACACCACCGGCTCTGAGACGGACAAATTTGCCGCCTACGGCCTGCACACCTTCAGCGGTGAACACACAGAAGCGCCATTGCTGGAAGGCTGTGTGGCCTGGCTGGAATGCCGCCTGCTGCCCGAACCGCACAACCAGCAGGCCTACGACCTGTTCCTGGGTGAAGTGGTGGCGGCTTATGCCGACGAGCGCGTGTTCAGCGACGGCCGCTGGCACTTCGAAGGGCATGATTCGCTGCGCACCTTGCACCATGTGGCGGGTGGGCATTTCCTCACCATCGGCGCGCCGATTGACGGTAAAACCTTGCCTTGAGACAGCCCCCGCAGGCGCCGGCGTGCCTGCGTCTGCAGGGTTACCATTGCGCCTGGCCGAGGGCTTCGGCAAACGCCATCAGTTTTGGCGAGTACTGTCGGGACGGCGGGTAAACCAGCGAGATCGCCCGGCGGCGGCCAGCGAAGTTTTCCAGCAGCGGCACCAGGCGCCCGGCGGCCAAGTCGTCGCGCACGGCAAAGTCCATGACCTGGGCGATGCCGAAGCCACCGACGGCGCCGTCGACCAGTGCATCACCGATATCAAAGATCAGCCGCCCTTCGACACTCACGTCCTGCACCTTGCCATCGAGCATGAACTGCCAATCGACCATGCGCCCGTTGCGCAGATTGCGCACGGTCAGGCAGTTGTGGTCCTTGAGTTCGTCGACGCTGTGCGGTGTACCGAAGCGCGCCAGGTAAGCCGGCGAGGCGACCGTGATCCAGCGCAACGGCGCCAGCGGGCGGGCGATCAGGCGTTGGTCCTGGATCTCGCCGGTGCGCAGGAGGGCGTCGAAGCCTTCATCGACGATGTCCACCAGGCGGTCGGTCATCACTGCTTCGATGCGCAACGCGGGGTAACGCAAGGTCAGTTCGCCGATCACCGGCATGACCACCTTGCGCCCGAACAGCGAGGGCGTGCTGATCTTCAACAGGCCGGAAGGGGTGCTGCGGCGGTCGAGCATCAGCTTTTCGGCCTCGGCCAATTCTGCCAACAGCGGCGCGCTGCGCTCATAGAGCATCTGCCCGTCGGGCGTCAGGCTGACGCTGCGGGTGTTGCGTTGCAGCAGGCGTACGCCCAGTTCCTGTTCGAGGCGCGAAATGGCGCGAGACAGGCCCGACTGGGTCAGTCCCAGGTCTGCGGCCGCGCGCGTGAAACTGCGGGTTTCGGCCACGCGGACCAACAGGCGAACAGCGTTCAGATTCATGATTAAAGTCATTACTGAAAGAGTGATTGCGCTATTTATCATCTGTTTCGCATAAAAGACACTGGCGGCTTCTCATTTTCGGACAGGACGCTGTGATGTCTCCCTCTCGACCCTCAGGCTGGATGCTGATGCTGCTGGCCACGGCGCAACTGATTATTGCGCTGGATGCGACCATCGTGTTCGTGGCGCTGCCGCAGATTGGCGCGCATCTGAACTTCTCCGCCGCGCAATTGCAGTGGGTGGTGAGTGCCTACAGCGTGGCGTTTGGCGGTTTCCTGCTACTCGGCGGGCGCGCCACGGATTTGCTTGGCAAGCGCCGTCTGTATCGGGTCGGCCAGTCGTTGTATGCGCTGGCGTCCCTGGCTGCGGTGCTCGGTGGCAGCGCCGTGTTGCTGGTGCTGGCGCGGGCCGTGCAGGGGGTGGGCGGGGCGTTGTTGTTTCCGGCGACCTTGGCCCTGATCAACACCCACTATGCCGAAGGGCCGGCGCGCAACCGCGCGTTTGCCGTGTGGAGTGCGGCGTCGGCGGCAGGCCTGGCGCTCGGCGCGCTGCTGGGTGGCGTGCTGACCCAGGCCTGGGGGTGGGAGGCGGTATTTTTGGTCAACGTGCCGCTGGCGGGCGGTTGCGCCTGGGCGGCGCGCTACTGGATCCCCGCCGATGGCGAGCGTGCGCGCGGGCGCAACTTTGATGTGAGCGGCGCGTTGACCGTGACCGTTGGCGGCACCTTGCTGGTGTTTTCGCTGGTGCAGGGGCCTGAATGGGGCTGGACGGCGCCGTCCACACTGGGTTGCCTGGGCTTGGCGTTGGCGCTGCTCGGCCTGTTCGCCTGGATTGAACATCGCGGCCGCGACCCACTGATGCCACTGCGTTTGTTTGCCTACCGCGAGTTGCGCATGGCGATGGTGCTGACGGCGGTGTTCATGAGCAGCTTTGGCGTGCAGTACTACTTTCTCGCGCTGTATTACCAGCAGGTCTACGGCTACAGCGTGCTGCAGGCAGGGTTGGCGTTTTTACCCGCGACCCTGGTGTGCACGTTCGGCATCTGGCTGGCGGAGCGTTCGCTCGCCCGGTTGGGGTTACGCAATACGCTGGTCTGCGGGCAGTTGGCCGGTGCCGTGGGGATTGCGCTGGTGTGCTGGGCGTTGCCGACAGGGGTGGGGTTCTGGTCGCTGCTGCCGGGGATTTTCATCCTGAGCATCGGCCAGGGCATGACCTGGACCTCGATGTGGGTCGCTGCGGGGCTGGGCATCCGGCCAGGAGAGCAAGGCGTGGCGGCGGGAATGGCGTCTACCAGCCAGCAGATCGGCGGGGCGCTGGGCCTGGCGGTGCTGGTGTCGGTGGCAAATGCCGGGTCGAGCCAGGCGGCGGGGATCGAAGCGGCGATGGGCTGGAGTGCAGCGATTGCCTTGACCGGGGCGCTGCTGGCACTGGGGCTCAGAGCGCGCGCACCGAAGCCGGACGCGTTGCTGGAAACCACGTAGATCAACGGTAGGCGTGGGTGTATTCCAGGCCAGGCCCTCAGCGCCCGAGCATCTTCACCCAGCGCGAGGGCGGCATGCCGTAGGTGCTGCGAAATTGTCGGGTCATATGGCTCTGGTCGGTGAACCCGGCGGTCAACGCCGCGTCCACCAATGACTGGCCCTGGGCCAACAGGCTGCGCACCAGGTCCAAGCGGCGCATGGTCAGGTAGCGATACGGGCTGGTGGCGAACAACAGGCGAAAATCCCGCGATAACGCCCAGCGGTCGCGACCGGCGTGCTCGGCGATTTCATCCAGGGTGATGCTGCGGCCCAGCGCGCTGTGGATAAATTCCCGCGCGCGCTCGGCGGCCACGTAATCGAACGTCTTGCGACTGGCAATCGCGCCTGAGGCATTGCTCAGGGCCTGCGCCAGGTCGAACATCGCGTCCTGTTCCTGCAGCGGGTCGATCGGGCAATCCAGGCTTTGCAGCAGCACTTCACTGGCACGGTGCAGCCATGGGTCGCTGGACAATCCGCCAGGAATGAACGGCAACGGCTTGCCGCCGATGATCTGCTGGATCAGCGCCGGTTCCACATAGATCATCCGATACTTGAAGCCTTCCTCGCTGCCGGCGCGCCCGTCGTGGGTTTCATCGGGGTGAATCACCATGGTCGTGCCAGGCATGCTGTGGGTCATGCCGCCGCGGTAATGAAAGCTCTGCACACCGAACAGCGTGCGCCCGATGGCGTAGGTGTCATGGCGATGCGGGTCGAAGGCGAAGCCGGCAAAGTACGCCTCGATACGGTCCAGGCCGCTGGCGTGCGGCGCGCGGTGCAGCCAGTCGAGGATAGGAGTCGGTTTGCCCATGATGGCTTGTCACAAAAAAGGGATGGAAACACGTTAACCCAGTCTGCATTCCTTGTCTGCCGGGGTCTTGTACGATTGTGCAGGTGCCGGGCGAGGCCTATGATCCTGGCTCGTGCCTTGCACCGATGGAGCTGCCCCGATGGATTTTTTCGACCCCGCCTACGTGGCGCCGCTGGTCTCGCTGGCCCTGCTGTGGACCGTGGCGGTGGTGACGCCCGGCCCCAACTTCTTCAACACCGCGCAGCTGGCCGCCAGCTGTTCGCGTCGTCATGGCGTGGTGGCATCGGCGGGTGTCGCTACCGGCACGATCATGTGGGGCCTGGCGGGTGGCCTGGGCATCAAGTCATTGTTCACCGCTGCGCCGATGCTGTACCTGGCGTTCAAGATCATCGGCGGCTGCTACCTGATCTACCTGGGGCTGAAGCTGTTCAAGCGCTCGGCACCGGCCATGGGTCACAACCTGCTGGCAGACGAACCCCGGCGCTCGCTGTTTTCCGCCTGGCGCCTGGGCCTGCTGGGCAACCTGTCCAACCCCAAGGCCGCGCTGTTCGTCGCCACCATCTTCGCGTCGACCATGCCGCCTTCGCCCTCGCCGATGCTGTTGACCCTGGCGGTGATCACCATGGCCACGTTGTCATTCAGCTGGTACAGCAGCGTGGCCCTGGTGTTTTCCAGCGCGCGCATGGCCAACCTCTACAGCCGTTCGCGCAAATGGCTGGATCGTTTTGCCGGCGGTTGCTACGTGTTGTTCGGTGCACATCTGGTAGCGAATCGCTGACCGCCCGTGGTAAGAAGCCTTACTTTCAACAGTGAGGCCGGTTCATGAGCAAGGTGCGCGTAGGGATTATTTTCGGGGGGCGTTCGGCCGAGCACGAGGTCTCGTTGCAGTCGGCGCGCAACATCGTCGATGCGCTCGACCGCACGCGTTTCGAGCCGGTCCTGATCGGCATCGACAAGGCCGGCCACTGGCACCTCAACGACACCTCGAACTTCCTGATCAACCAGGAAAACCCCGCCCTCATCGCGCTCAACCAGTCCAACCGCGAACTGGCGGTGGTGCCCGGCAAGGCCAGCCAGCAAGTGGTGGAAACCTCCGGCAGCGGCCTGCTCGAACACATTGATGTGATCTTCCCCATCGTCCACGGCACCCTCGGCGAAGACGGTTGCCTGCAAGGTTTGCTGCGCATGGCCGACCTGCCTTTTGTTGGGTCCGACGTGCTCGGTTCGGCGGTGTGCATGGACAAGGACATCAGCAAGCGCCTGCTGCGCGACGCCGGCATTGCCGTCACCCCGTTCATTACCCTGACCCGTCGCAACGCCGCGCACACCGCATTTGATGCCGCCGTGCGCAAGCTCGGCCTGCCGATGTTCGTCAAGCCTGCCAACCAGGGTTCCTCGGTGGGCGTGAGCAAGGTCGGCAATGAAGCCGAGTACCACGCCGCCGTCGAGCTGGCGTTGGGGTTTGACGAGAAAATCCTGGTGGAGTCGGCCGTCCAGGGGCGCGAGATCGAATGCGCCGTGCTCGGCAACGACAACCCCATCGCCAGCGGCTGCGGCGAGATTGTGGTGAACAACGGTTTCTATTCCTACGACAGCAAATACATCGACGCCCAGGCCGCCCAAGTGGTGGTGCCGGCGGACATCAGCCACGACGCCAGCGAGCGTATCCGCCGCCTGGCCATCGATGCCTTCGAAGTGTTGGGATGCGCCGGGTTGGCCCGCGTCGACGTGTTCCTCACTGAAGACGGTGAGGTGCTGATCAACGAAATCAACTCGCTGCCGGGCTTCACCCGCATCAGCATGTACCCCAAGCTGTGGCAGGCGGCGGGGATGAGCTACAGCGAGTTGGTGAGCCGGTTGATTGAGCTGGCGCTGGAGCGGCATGCAGCGCGCAAGGGGCTGAAGATCAATCGTTGAGCGCCGCGGGCTATCAGGTGGTCAGGGGCGGCGCGCGATCCACGAATAGATCAAGGTCTTCGCCTCCTCCGGGTGATGTGTCCTTCTGCGGTAGCTGGCAAACGTCGGCGACGTGCAGTAAGTGCACACCTCGCTGACCTCGATCTGCTCGCGCTCGACCCCCGCCGCCTGCAGCAACATCAGCGCATACCTGCTCAAGTCAAACCACGCGCTGTTGCTTTGCCTTGCGGCGGGCGGGGCAATTTCGGGTGTCTGCCGCGGTGCCGGTTGCACGCTGCTCCACGGTGCCTGGCGGTGCTGCCACAGGTGCCCTTGCTCCGCCTGGAACTGGGCGATAAACCCTTCGCTCACCTCATAACAACACGGCTTGATCGACGGCCCGATTGCCACCTGCAGTTGATCGGCCGCGATCCCCTCGGCGGCAAAGCGCTGCACCGCGTTGGCGATAATCCCGCGTTGCAGGCCCTTCCAGCCGCCATGCACTGCCGCTACCTGCTGAGCGTCTTTGGAGGCGAACAGAATGGGCAGGCAGTCGGCGGTGATCACTGCGATGGGCTGGTGCGTGTGGGTAAACACAGCGTCAGCCTCGATGGTATTGGCCACCTGGCCCGGCTGCCACTCAATCACCGAGGCGCTGTGCACCTGCTTGCAGATGAACACCTCGTCCGGGCGCGCCGGGTCATTGATCGCACAGAAACCGTGGTCGACGCCGGCAATGGCGCCGAGATTGTTTGCCTGTTGCAAGGGCTGTTCTCCGCTCAATAAATCAGTCGCCGACCGCTTCGCCTTCGCGCCGAGGGTCGGCGCCGCCGCTCAGCGACACCTTACCCTGGGCGTCGCGCGTGCGGACGATGGCCTGGATGCCGCTGGTCATGTCGATCTCGCTCAATGCATGGCCCTTGTCCTTCAGCACTTGTTTCAACGCCGGGCTGAACAGTCCTTGTTCGAGTTCGGTGGCGCCATTGCGACTGCCGAAATTCGGCAGGCTGATGGCCGCCTGCGGGTCGAGTTTCCAGTCGAGCATCGCCACCAGGGATTTACTCACGTACTCAATGATCTGTGAGCCGCCGGGCGAGCCGACGGCGGCCAGCAACTCACCGCTCCTGCGATCAAATACCAGCGTCGGGGCCATGGCCGAGCGTGGGCGTTTGCCCGGTTCGACACGGTTGGCCACCGGCTGGCCGTGTTCTTCGGGGATAAACGAGAAATCGGTCATCTGGTTGTTGAGCAAAAAGCCCTGGACCATCAGATGGGAACCGAACGCCGCCTCGACGGTGGTCGTCATCGACACGGCGCCACCCAGGTCATCCACCGCCACCACTTGCGACGTGGAGATGCGCAGCGGCGAGCGGTCCGGCGCGTAGGCGACCTGGATGCCCGCAGGCGTGCCGGGTTTGGCGATGCCCATGCTGCGTTCGCCGATCAATGCTGCGCGTTTGGCCAGGTAGTCCGGTGCGACAAGACCGGCCACCGGCACCGGTACAAAGTCGGCGTCGGCGACGTACAAACCACGGTCAGCGAAGGCCAGGCGACCCGCCTCGGCAATCAGGTGCACGGCTTCGGGCGTTGGCTCGAGGCCTGCGGGCGAGGTGCTTTTCACCGGCGTCATGGGTGCGATGGCCAGGCCCGGATCGCGGGCTTCGAGTGCCTGCAATGTACCGAGGATTTGCGCGATGGCGATCCCGCCCGATGACGGTGGTGGCATGCCACACACGGTCCACTGTTTGTAGTCGCTGCACAGGGGCGTGCGCTCCTTGGCGGTATAGCCCTCAAGGTCTGCCACCGACAGGCTGCCGGCATTGCGATTGCCCTGGACCTTGCGCGCGATCTCGTCGGCAATCGGCCCGTGGTACAGCGCGTCCGGGCCCTCCTTGGCGATGCGCTTGAAGACGTTGGCCAGCGCCGGGTTTTTCAACAGCGTACCGGTGGCCTTGGGCGTGCCATCGGCATTCAGAAAGTACGCGGCCATTTCCGGCGACCGGGGGATATGACGGTCGGCCGCGATCAACGCGTGCAAGCGCGGGGAAATCGCGAAGCCCTGTTCCGACAAGCGGATCGCCGGCTCGAACAGCTTGACCCACGGCAGGTGCCCGGTCTTTTTGTGCGCCATCTCCAATGCCCGCAGTACCCCCGGCGTGCCCACCGAACGTCCGCCGATTTGCGCCGCGGTGAAGGTCATCGGCGTACCGTCCGCTTTCAGGAACAGCCGCTCGGTCGCCCCGGCCGGTGCCGTTTCACGACCGTCATACGCGTGCACCTTGTCTCCGTCCCACACCATGATGAACGCCCCACCGCCAATACCAGAGGACTGCGGCTCCACCAGCGTCAGCACTGCCTGCATCGCAATGGCCGCATCGATGGCCGAACCACCCTGGCGCAACATCTCCCGCCCGGCTTGCGCCGCCAGCGGGTTGGCGGCTGCCGCCATATGGCGTTCGGCGTGTTGGGGGGTGAGGTGGGTGCGGTAGCCCGAGCCCAACTCCGGTGCCGGCGGTTGCTCGCTGACGGGGGTGTGACAGGCCGCCAGGACGAGGGCGGCGGCAATCACTGACAGTTGAAGGCGGGAAATCAAAAACACGCGCTGAACTCCGTTCATTTTGAGAATGATCTGGTTTTCCTGTGGGGGGACTTTACCGCAGCGGTGAGTTGGAGGCGTGCTGGATTGACTGAAAATTCTGAAGAGCCCGCTCGTTGCCGGTGTGTCACCGGATGTCTTTATCTCGGCCTGCACGAAAGTTGAATGTGTTCCTCAGGAGGGTGCTGCTGTCGTTGGAACCAATGGTTGAAGGTGTCCACTAGGTAGTTGTCACTCATCCGCTTGAGGCACTCGTTATGCATCGTGGGTTAGACGGTCTGCTCAGGCTGCACCAGAGCATTGTCGAGCGCTCAGTAAGGTCGATTGGAGAAGCGCCGCCAGGCCCGAGCCCGACCTCACTGCCGGAAATGCAGGGGGCTCATTATCAAACGCTGAACCCGGCCTCGATGGTGTTCGACGTCAGCATCAAAGGCGGGCAACTCCAGGCTGACAGTACAGCCACAGGCCGCGATGTCGCCCGTCATCTCAACGCGCCAGGCAAACGCTATACCGCCGATGGCTACTCTGCTGAGCGCGGCAATACGGTGCGTTTCAAAGATGAGCGACAGTACCTGTTTCATATTCAGTCCACGCCGGCTGTCGCGGCGGTATTCAAGAGCAGTCTTGCCGATCCGGCCGGCGATGCAGGCTCGGTAGCGTCCTTGAGCAACCCCGGCCGCGCGCACCTGGCAAGCGTCAGCGGGATCCACACGACTGTCGAGGGCAAGCAGTTTCGCCTGGATAACGAGCGTCTTTATCGCTTTGAACCGATCACGCTGTCCTGGCTGCCCGACGCCGATGCACGTGCATACAGCCGCATTGGTTTGACCCGTGAAGGGCAGTTGCTGAAGACACCTCAGGGCTCACTGGACAGCAGTGCGCAGCGCCAGGGTTCGGTGGTATTGAATCAGGTCCAGGGCGTATCTGCCCTGCACCTGCAGGGCACCGGCGCGCCGGCTGTGCGTCCGTTCGATGAGACCGGCGTGCCTGTGCCGCTCGCGCGAATCGGGCTGGCCGGTAGTACCCTGTATGGCGCGACGCCTGACGGCGAACTGCTGCGCGCAGATGTGCGTCAGGCCAGGGGCGGCGTGCTGCCGATGGCGCGTCAATCGGTCGAAGCACTGGAGCAGGCGCTGAAGGGCAGTGTCAGAGTCGAAGGTTTCTTTCATGATGATGCAGGGCAACTCAATGCCCAGGTTCGCGATGCCCGCGAGCAACTGCATAGTTCGCCCTTGAATGAATCAAGCGCATTGCGCCCGCACTGGAACCTCAGTGACGTGTTGGTCAAGGGCATCGAGAAAGGTCTGCCCTTGCCCAGCCAGCAGGCACTCGCGGCCTCGATCGATCTCGGGCTGCGGGGCAAGGTCGCACTTGATTCAGGCCGGCTGTTGAGCTGGAACGCGGGTGCACAGCAATGGGATAACGTCCGGCAGCCGGGCGTCGAGCGTCTGGAGCGTGGCCTGGATGGACGTGCCTATGTGCTGCAAGAGGGGCAACTGAAAGCGGTGGCGATCCAGAAAGTGCGTGATCCGGTTTTCGAGGGCGCCAGCCACGACTTGGCCGCTCTTCCCAAGCCCCGTCCTCACGTGTCACTTGATGAGGTACTCGCTGGAAAAAGTCAGAGCCCCATCGCCCACTTTGCAGTCGCTGATGGCCGTCATTTCGTAACGGCCAATCAAAACAACGAACTCCAGGTTCATCAGGAGGGTGTCGTCACCCCATTACGGCTGTCACCGCCGCTTGCGATAAAGGCACTGGCGCTGGATCACGAAGGGCATCTCTACGCACACAGCCAGGGTGACGAGTTGTTCAGGGTTGATCGCGAGGTTTGGCGAGGCAGCGCCAGGGGGCCGCATCGCTGGGCCAGGGTTGAACTGCCCGAGGGCCGCCTCTTGGAATCCTTGCGGATGGGGGCTGACAAACACTTGGTTGCCGGCTGGGATAAGCAGTTCCATCGATTGGATCGCTCGGGCCCAGAGTCAATGAAGGCGGGGCCGTTGCAACCGGTGGCGGCGGTACCGTTGCTGGGCGATACATTGGCGAGTGGTCAAATGCGCGCGCAGTTTCCAGGCGGGGCATTGACGTCCAGCAGTCATGTGATGGGGCAAACCCGTGAGGGGATTTCGCACAAGCGCAGTTTTTTTCAAGGGATCAAGGCGCACTTTCACCCTTTGGAGTCCCTCAGCCAGACAGGCAAGGATATTCAGCACCGTATCAGCGGCCGTCGCGGGCTGGAGGCCGTCTACGCTGACGATAAGCAACTGCACGAGCGGCTCAAGCCCCTGTCGAAGAGCAAGCCGGTTGCGGCTGACCTGAGCGCGCGCCTCGTTGCGCTCAGCGTACCCGGCCCGCGCCAGGCGTTGGCCAACCAGATCAGCCAGGTGTTGGCCCGTGTGGACGCGAGCAGCCAGGCCAGCGCACGCCTTTTAGGCGATGTGCATGGGCTGACGTTTGACTCGCGGCCCACACTGAGCCGGACAGTGGTCAACCCGGAATCGACGCTGCATCAACTGCATCAGGCGTTTATACGGGTCTCACCCTCATCGGAAAAAACCACCGCTGCGCTACTGGCCAATCTCGAGGGGCAAGACTTGACGTTGCCCCAGTGGAAACCGGAGCGTAAGCGAGACCTCACTCACCCTGGCGCCCTCGTCGAAGGCGACCTGATTCATCACGCCAACACGCTGAGGAAACTGACTGATCTGGCGGAGGAACTCGATAGCGTTTCCGGATACAGCCCAAGCGCCCTGAAGCGCATAGAAGGCTCCGTGAGCGCGGTCATCAAGGATTTTGACCAGAGCCCGTTGCATCAATTGTCACGTCAGAACGTCGTCAGCTACGCGCAGGCAGAGACCCTCTACGACAACTTCAAATTATTGGCCAAGGACCTGGGTACACCGGGATCCGCCTTGCATTGGCACCTCTCGACGCTGCTCGGATTGCCCGTCGATGCTTCCCTCAAGGACGCACTTACGCTGCAAGTGCAACGACTGGAGAGTGGTCAAACTCTTGGCTCCAGCCGCACCCAGGGCAAAAGCCTGGGCTTGATGGTGACGGGGATAAAACCCGTCGCCCCCGTGGAGTTTTTCCTGGGCGCCTCCAAGTCCCATACCAACGGCGTCAGCATCAGTCGCACGGATAAAGGCGCGAGGGTCGAGATCTCGATGGACGACACACGGCGGTTGGCCGCTTCGGTGGCTTCAGGGGTGACGGTGGGGCGGGGCACCCAAGCGTATGGGCCGGGTTTGAGAGTCGCGGGGGAATTGACGGCAGCGGTTGCGAAAAACACCGGTTCGAGCATCAGTTTTGACGTGAAGGAGGCGGACTTCGGCAAGTTGATGTCGATCCTCACCCACCCATCGGGTGGTCTCCAAGATTTGCTGGCGCTGGGAGAGCAGCACGCTGCCGGGCACAGCTCCAAGCTGAGTGGTGACGTTAACCTGGATGGACTCGCGCAGCTGCGTGTGCTCTACAACCCCCAGGAGAATATTGCCGAGCTGGACTCAGTGATACGCGCAGGTATCGGCGGGCTGGCGAACCTCAATCTTGCGCATGCGGACAAGAGTCAGTCCACGACGCGCACGGCGGCGGGCACCAGTCACGCCGAGGGACGCAGCGCACAATGGCTGAGGCAGGGTGGCGTGGGTGCCAACGTTGCGCCTTTGAATGCGCTGGCGTTGGGCAGGGTTGAAACTGGCGGGCCAGCTGCTGCCGTTTTTGCATTGCCGGAAATATCGGTCATGGTGAAATTTGATCGAAGCCAATCACAGGCATTCAGTTTCTCTTTCAAGCCGCCACACGCGGTGACTCAATCGCAGATCGATGACCTGCGACGCAGCCTTTCGCTGTATTCGCCGCAATTCAGACGGGACTTGGCCGCTACGGAACGGCCGGGGGCCACGACGGATGAACAGTTGGCCAGCTTGCAGGGGTTTCTGGCGACTCATCCGCCCCTGGCGACCAAGGCGGACGCCTACCACGCGATTGGCCAGTCGTTGGATAAGTTATTGACCCAACGGGACCTGATGAAAAGCGGGCTGCGCCAGCTGGCATCGGTGGAGTCTTCCGTCACACGTGTGGGCCTGCGGGACAACGGGCAGCATGCCTGGTTGGATGATGTCGCGCCGGCCAACAAAACGGCCATCGAACAGTGGGCCAGGGACGACCCGCACTTTGCCCAGGTGCTCGATCAGCTGCAGCATGGGGAGGGCACTTCAGTGCGACTCGGCATGGAGCTGAAGCCGCAGGTGCTGCGCGCGATCGAGCACAGCCACCTTGCGGGTAAAGGCACCGAGGCGTTGATCAAGCACGCACTCAATGACCGCAACAACCTACGCGTAAAAAGTATGAGCATGAGCTACACCGCCACCCAGTCCCATAGCATGTCGCTACCGGCGATGACGAACCTCAGCTTTTCCAGCAGCGCTGCGCTCAGCCACACGCAAAAACACGTCAACGTCGATCTGGAGTACGGCGTGAATCCGGATAAACCCTTGAAGATGAACCTCAACGATACGTTGAGCCGTTTGCCCCGACACGATCTGACCCTTGATTTGGCCAGCCAGCGCATCAGGACGCCGCAGGCCGTGAGGTAAACAAGGCGCAAGCCCTCAAGCAATGCCGGCTTGCGCTATGCCCCGTGCTTTTCTACAGGTAAAGAGTGCCCTGCATATACAGCGCGGCCTTGCCGGAAATAATCACCCGGTCGCCCTTGAGCTCGCAACGCAATTGGCCGCGACGCTTGCCCCCCTGTTCGGCGGTGAGTTGCTGTTTGCCCAGGCGCTCGGCCCAGAGTGGCGCCAGCGAGGTGTGCGCGGAGCCGGTGACCGGGTCTTCATTGATGCCCACGTTCGGGCCGAACCAGCGCGAGACAAAGTCAAACCGGGTGCTTTGGGCCGTCACCGCGATGCCGCGTTTGGGCAGGCCCTTGAGGCGTGCGAAGTCTGGCGTGAGCGCGGCGACCTGGGCCTCATCGTCGACCACGACGAGGTAGTCATCGGTGCCGAATACGTGCGCGTTCTCGATCCCCAATGCACTCAACATCCCGCTGGGCGGTTCGCAGCGCTGCGGCTGCTTGGCCGGGAAGTCCATCGCCAGTTCGTCGCCATTGCGCGTTACCCGAAGCTCGCCGCTGCGGGTGGCAAAGCGCAGCACGTCAGGCGCATTCCCCAATTGATGGATCAGCACCCACGCCGCCGCCAACGTGGCATGACCGCAGAGGTCGACTTCGACTTCCGGGGTCAGCCAGCGCAACTCGTAGAACTCGCCACGGGGCACGAAGAACGCCGTCTCGGACAGGTTGTTTTCGGCGGCGATGTTGTGCAGTTGCTCATCGGGCAGCCATTCGGTGAGCGGGCAGACGGCCGCGGGGTTGCCGCCGAAGACGTGCTGGCTGAAGGCGTCGACTTGGTAGATATCCAGTTTCATCCGGGGCACTCCGTGTGTGGGGAGGCTGGACACTAACAGTGGCTCAGGAGAGCGTCAAAATACAGATGCGCAGTTTTTTTGCGCGCATGCACCCGTTCAGCCCAGGCGCAAGACCATTGCGCCGGCGGCAATGATGCACGCGGCGACGATGCGCACTCGCGTGAGATGTTCCTTGAGCACCCACGCCGAGATCACCACGCCAAACAAAATCGAGGTTTCCCGCAGCGCCGATACAGTGGCGATGGGGGCTTGCGTCATCGCCCACAGGGCCAGCCCGTAGGACGCCAGCGTGCCGGCTCCGCCGACAAGGCCGAGTCGCCCATTGCGCAGGACGTAGCGGCAAAACTCCGCCCGCCGGGTGACTAACGCCCAGGCGGCAAGCGGGAGGCCGGTGAGCAGGAAAATCCACAGTGTGTAGGCCGCTGGCGCACCGGACTGACGCACACCCCAGCCATCGATGAGCGTGTAGCCGGCGATCACGCCGGCGTTGATCAGTGCCAGGATCAGGCCTTTTCTCTGCCCGGCCGAAGGGCCGGCAGCCATGCTCAAGATGCCAAGGGAAATCACCGCAATCCCGAGCCAGGCAGACGCCGATAATGGCTCGGCCAACACCAACACGCTGACCACGGCCACCAGCAGCGGCGCGGTGCCACGCATGATCGGGTAGGTCTGGCTCATGTCGGCGATGCGATAAGTCGAGGCGACCAGTACGAAATACACCACCTGCAAAACCACCGAGGCACCAATGAACGGCCAACTCTCCTTCGCCGGCAGCGCCAGGAAGGGGACGACAGCCAACGCAATCAACGACGCGACGGACGCGATCATGCAGGTGGTCATCAGTTTGTCTGTGCCGCCTTTGACCACCGCATTCCAGGTAGCGTGGAGCGCCGCGCCGAGCATGATGATCGCGAAGACGTCGAGGCTCATGAGTTGCAGCTTGCGTTATCAAGCATTGCCATCGCCATGTGGGCTCTCCCGTTTGCTTGTCAGTAGGCTTTTTTCTAGCGTTCGGCGCCTGGTGGGTGACCAAAGTAGGCCTTGTATGCATGGTTGAAGTTTGCGGGATTGGCATAGCCCAGACGGTAGGCAATTTGCGCCACCTGCCACCTGCGCTGGCGAAGCAAGTCGCGAGCAAGTTCCATGCGTTGCTGGCGCACATAATCCAGCATCGACTGGCCGTAGATTTGACTGAACGCCCTGCGCAACGTGGTTTCTCCCACCCCCAGGCTTCGGGCCAGCGCTTGAGTACCGGGAGGGTCAATGAGGTTTGCATCAAGTTGAAAGCGCGCTTCATGGGCCAAGTCTGCCTGACCGCGCACGGCAGGCAGCGGCTTGGCCGAATGGGGAGCAAGGTGCGTGGCCAACTCTATCAGTGCTGCCAGACTCAGGCTTTCCTGATTGAGGCGCTCCAGAGCCCCACGGTACGGAGAGTAGTAAATGCGCTCCAGCAAACGCCCCAGCGCAGGACAGCCGCGAAGCGTCGAAAACTGAATGCCGTCGTTAAGCAGACTGAGTAAGGGCTGGAGCGATGAGTCTTCCTCGGACAGCTCGCGCAAATAATCGCCGGCGATACGCAGTCCGGCCATACGCGCATGACTGCCGGCGGGCAGTTGATCGACGGTCTCCATACTTTCACTCAGCCCCAGCGCATGGACTGCACCAGTAGTGTATTCATTGAGCACACCGTCGACCCGATGCTGCCACTGTCCGCCGAGCACATGCACGATGCACACACTGTCGGGCAATATCTTGTGGATAGTCAGCGGCTCGGGGAACTGCAAATCACAGTCGAAATACTGCAGATCTGCCCGCACTGTTCGTGCCCGGTAGTGGCCGACGGCAGAGCCAACAACCTGACGAGCGCTGTCGTCGAATACGCCGGCTTGATCTAGAGCGCCCGGGTGATCGAAAGAAAAGTGCGTATCAAGATAAGGATTCTGGCGTTTCATCGAGAAGGGCTTGATCACTTCCTTGCATGTCCGCCGCATTGTACCCCGTCAGATGTCGTTGTGAACCGCAGCCTTATAGTTGTGCGCAACGGCCTGCACGGTTGGCAGATCGCTGAGGGTGAATTTCAATGGTTGGCCATGAAATTCAAGGAATCTGAGTATGCTGATTTTTCGCAAATGGGCTGCCGTGCTAAGCATGGTGTTGGCCGTCATGACGGGCAATACCTTCGCTCAAGATCGCCCAGACGTAGCAGATAAGGTCGCTGCGTATTCGGGTGAGGCCGGGGTGAAAGTCTGGACACTGCGTATCGGGGCGCGTGAAGAAAATCAGGCACTGGTGCAAGTGGAAGGGGCTGACCACGACTGGAATCTGAAAATTCAAAAGATGTCTGTCGAGAAGACCAGCAAGGACACGCGCTATTACACCACGGTAGACGGTCAGAAGTTCGTCGTACTGATTCTGCAAAATGGCTGGGGAGAACTGTACTTGCCAGGCGAAGCAAAAGCGCTGGCCGTCGCCTATAACGAAGCCCTGGCGAGTCAGGGCAATGCGCAAGCGTTTCTCACTGACTATCTCCAGGCGAACTGAGCCATGAGTCTGTTGAGACGATGGTCATGGGGCCTGGCGATGTTGTTGCTGCCGCTGGTACTGATGGGTTGGAGCAGCATTCAAAGCTGGCGGGCCGACAGCACGCTGGAAGAAGCGCAAGTGATGCGCCAATGGCTCGCCAGCCCGAGCGATGAATTGAGGCAGAAACTGCCGCAACAATGGCGCACAACGCCGGCGCTCTCGGACGACAGTCTGCGCGGCTACCTGCAGCGTGAGGTCGCTCGGGCCGATGCTGACCAGGGTTCGGTGCACATGCGTCAGGTCTTGGCGTTTCTTGGCTACTGGCTGGCAGTCGCGGCCGTGCTGGCAGGCTCCGCTACCTGGGTAAAACTGCGCCTGGATGCCTGGCGCGCACTGCGCTCGCGGGACTTTCTTTATGATCGCCTGGTCCTGAGTTGGCGTGCGCTGGGACGGTGGCTGGTGGTCTACACCGGGTTGATTGTGGGGTCGTTGGCAATGGCCCTGCTGTATGAAGTCAGCTGGGGCTGGAGCAACCGCCAGAACAGCGGCATGGTGATACTGCTGGTCGTTGTGCCCTTGCTGGTGATGCTGTACCTGGGCGTGCTATTGATCGGGCGCCTGCGTCGGCAATGGCAGGATATGGAAACGCCGCAATCCGGGTTTCTGGGGCGTTCAATCAGCCGGGCCAGCGCCCCGGCCTTATGGGCATGGATCGAAAAACTGGCAGCCGTCACCCGCGCGCCTGTGCCAGACCACATCGTGATTGGGGTCGACCAATCGTTTTTCGTCACCAGCGTCCAGGTGGCCCTGCAACCGTCGGGACAACTGTTGACGGGCCGTACGATGTACCTGCCACTGACTTTCCTGTCGACCTTGAGCCAGGAAGAAGCAGCCTCGATTATCGGCCATGAGCTTGGCCACTTCAGCAGCCGCGACACTGAGCGTGGCAGTGAAGCTGGGGCGCGGTTCAGCCTGATGTACATGCATTTCCTGAACATCAGTGCGGTGGATGACATGCCGTCCTGGATCGAACGTCCGGCGATCTGGATGACGTGGCGCTTTTTGCATCACTTCCAGATTGCCGTGCACCACTGGAGCCGTGCGCAAGAACTGGTGGCGGATAAGGTCGGCGCGCAAATTGCCGGTGAGCGACTCTTTTGCCAGGCGCTGCTGCGCGTCATCGCCCTTGATGCCGAAGTCAACAAACTGCTTGGCCAGCGTACCCACAGCAACTTGATCCAGGCGTTAGCAGAACACCTTCGCCAGGCTCCGGTGATCTTGAACGAGGCGGTGATGGATCACGCGATCGCTCATCCGTTCGATACCCATCCCCCCACTGCCGTGCGCCTGCAGCAACTGGGTGTGGTTCTCGACGACCAGTTGCTGGCCCAGGCAACACGGACGCCCACCGCGCACGACCGGCAGTGGTTCAGTCAACTCACTCATGATCCGCAGTCGGCTGAAGATGCCAACAAGAATGGAGTACCGGTATGAACCACCCTGATGATCCACTGGCCAGCCTGGCCCAATCCCTCACTGAGGATTTTAATCAGCACACTGGCGATCAGGTGCAGGCAGCCATCCAGGAACGCGAGGAGTGGTTGGCCGAGGTTCCCGCAGTCACCGAACTGGCGTACCCACGCAAGGTGCGCCGCACCCTGTTGCTCTTTTCAGTGTTTGCTTTCGTGATGGCTGGCGGGAGTGCGTGGGATGGCAAAAACGCGTTTATGGGAGGCATTTTTGCAATCGTGGCGTTGGTCTTGCTCAGCGGGGTGTGGCTGCACCGTCGGGCCGGCGAAGAAATCCTGATGCGCCTGACCCATAGCCACTTATGGTTTCGCAACATTGATGCAGACATCGATCTGCTGGATATCGGCGATATCCACATCAAACAGGGCCGAGTAAAGCTATGGATCACGCTGACATTGCGCGAGGGCGCCCCGCTGCCCGCCTGCAAAAACGCCGCGGGCCCACTGATGCCTCACGTCAAGATCAAGCGCTCCCGGGAGCCACAGATATGCCTGACGCTGTTCGGCCTGCAACTGAACGGTAAAGTCCTCACTGGCGAACAAGTGCTGGAGATGCTGGACACCTACTGCAACGCGGCGCGTGTAGAAGGTGAGTTGCGGGCGTTGAAGGCTTCCTGAAGGGGGAAGGGGCTACACCTGTGTGTGACGAGGGAGCTCGCTTCCTCGCCACACACATTGATGTATTCGACAGTTTCAGCGGCTTGCCTCGGTACGCCACAGCACAGGCCAATAAATCTGCTCCAGCCCCATGCAGGTGTTCATTTCAGCCGCATGCGTCAGCGTGAAACCGTTACCGTCGTAGCGCCAGCGCAGCGAAGTACCACAACCGCCCATGCCCATCGCCATTGCCTGGCTGCTCAGTTCACCCGTGGCCGGATCAAAATCGACGAGGCCGTTGGGCTCTCTTTCCGACAGATTTGGCACTTCGGCGACCCGCGCTGGGCGCGCCTGCTCAGGGTGGTCCACGGGCGCCTGGTAGATATTGTAGAAACAGTTGTATGCCCCACAGCCGGTCTCGATGATCACCAGCGCTTGATCTGCACTCAAGGCATAGGCGTTTGCTTTTGGCGCAACGCCTTCATTCAGATCCTCCTGCCACTCCTTGCGCGTGGCAGCCACCACTGCATCCGCGACCTCTTTTGCCCTGTCCGGGGTAAGCGCAACGGGTGCATGCCAACTCGGCCCCGGCGGTGCAGCAAGTGCTTGCGGCACGCTGCTGGCGGGCGCCTGTCCCTTGGAAATCAGTGCGTCCTGTGTGCCAACCCGCCCCTGAACCGAGTCGATCAGCAAAAGCGCCGCGCTCATCCCGTTTAGCGAGGCGACGGAGGTACCGCCCTCAATGGGCAAAATCAACTCCCGCCCGTTGCGCAACTCTGCAATCAAGGCGTCGGCATTTGATCCGGTCAGAGCAAACACCTCAGATACCTCACCTTCTTTGCGTTCGCCAGGCTCGAATCGATTTTTCAGCGGTTTGCCATCGAGTGTGGGTTGACCACGGGTGGCGTTGTAGCTGAACACGCCTACCCGCAAGTTGCCCTGCGGGCCGGCTTCACGCGTTACACGCAGGCTGAACGTCGAGATGCCGATATCGTCGCGCTCCGGGACGGCACCGATAGCCGTGCAGGTACGCGTGTTATCACAGCCGATAACCCAGTCCTTGATAGAACGCTCCAAAGGGACATCATCGGCGGCGTTCGCACTGGTAACTGCAGCAGCCATCAGGAATATGAGAGGGAGTCGGGTCATCAAACAGGTGCCTGTAGACTGGAAAAACTCTATTAGGGCAGGGTTCTTCGCGAATACCTATTGCATGGCCGTTACACACAACAGAAATATCGCCTGGAACAATCGGCACGGTCTTCCAGCCAGCGGATAGGCACGCTGCGACGCTCTGTCCCGACGGTTCCTGTGACGAAGGTGTCTTTGCATCGCGACCGGGATTTCTTAGAGGGTGAGCGATGGCTTTTGGCCGCCGTTCGACAATTAGCGCTGCCGGTCAAAAGCAGTTCCTTGAGAGGTTGGCCAGCCGATAACCCTGTTAACAATTATCAAGATTGGCGGGCGCCGGGCGACTCGGTGACGGAGATCACTGTGATAGATGGCAACCCGGTGGGTATCAAGTCACGAGTTAAGCGGTAATACGCCGTTTACACCCCAGTCATCAAACTATGCGGGCAACAATATCGCTGCGGATGAGGCCTCCTGCGGCCAAGCCCTGAAGCTTTTTCACCAGCAATCCTCGCTCAATTTTCGGCGTTACCGGGTCGACAATCTGATATTGACGATCGCACCATTGCTCAATTTGACGAAGCCAGAAAACGTTCACAACGGGCTCTGTGTCGAGCCGCTCCAACAGATATGCCACCTGTTGCCATCTCGGCTTCAATTGAAGTATCGCTTGGCGGCGGGCTGTCGACAGTTCATGCCAGTCTTGATCTAACTTTGCGCCCACTCCCGCACTCACGGAACTCCATGGTTGTTTGTCTAGCGCCGTCACCGCAGCGCGAAACACTTTGTCCGACGGATCATCAAGCGCCTCAAACAGTTCGGGCAATTGGTCATCCCCGAGCAGGCGCACAGCCGCATGCCGTACGGTGGAATAACTGGAACGTAGCGCTTGTGTCAGCCATCGTTCGTCGAGGTCGGCGTTAAGCTCTGCTGCCAGGCCAAGAACACCGAGCCAATCACGTTTCCCTGTGGGCAGATCCTGGTTCACCCGTTCTGATAGCACCGCCAGTGTGTCGACGTTATTACGGGGTGCCTCAAAGCGTGCCAGGCTACGGATCGAGGGCGATGCATCCAGCAAGGCCTGGCGTAAAAGCTGCCTTGGATTGTCGAGCAATGGGAGCAGCGCGCGTAGTACGCAGACCCGCACTTTGGCTCCTGGCTGCGACAAGGCTTCAAGCAGCAATGGCGAAGCTTGCGCAACTCGCAGCTCCTGGCATGCAGGCACGGCTGCTAGCCTTACGGTCAGCTCACGATGAGCCAGGGCACTACGGAGAAGGGCTTCTGGAGCGGTATTTTTTTCCAGCAAAAGCGCAAACATATACCGCGCAGCTTTTCCTTGCCGGGTAAGGAAATTCGCGTAGACCTCATCTTGGATTTCGGGCGACTGTAGTACATCGCGTACGGATTTTAACGTGGGGCCATGATCGGCTCTCTGCCGCGCAGCCAGCGCCATAAGAGGCTCCAGCGCAAATAACAACGCTTGAGTCTGGGATGTCGACAGATAGTGATTCATGCCGACTAACGCCAAATCGCGAATCTGCGGAACCCAATCATTCAGCCGATTTATCAAAGCCACTAACGCTTCCGGAGACGGGTGGCTGCACAATTCCCTGACTGCGACTTCTCGAATGAAACCGTTGTAGTGGGTGCTGAGTGCTACCCAGGTCTCTTTGCTCTTGGCATTTTTGAGTAGTTCCAAGGCTTCGTTGCGTCGATTTTCAGACCATGAGGAAGCAGGTACTGGTTTGTTCCTCAGTCTATCTAGCCACTTCTCTATGGAGGTCATGCTTCAACCTTTTCTATACGCTTACGCGGGCGTTTTGACAGATGGTAACCGTACGAGGTGGTGGACTTGTCCCTCGGTTTAATTATTTGTGGGGGATACACCAGGGGATGGTATAGGGGGGGATACAAGGAGAGATAGCTAGAAACAAGAAAGCCCGCACGAGGCGGGCTTCTTGAGGTGGTTTAGAAACTCATGTAGACATCTGTAAACCGGTACTTGGTGGCTACACAGGGACTTGAACCCCGGACCCCAGCATTATGAATGCTATGCTCTAACCAACTGAGCTATGTAGCCAAGTGGCGCGCATTATTCGCGTAGAACGACAATGCGTCAAGCGTTTATTTTGAATTTTTATCTACGCTTTCAACTGTTTAACCTGAATGGGCGGATCTGGCGACGAGTGGTGCGCCAATTCGCGGTGGCGTGCAGTGCATCCGTCGCGCTGACGACTGTCAGGGGGCGCGCAGTCGTTAGCGTGCTAACGGGATAGCCTTCCCACCGGCAAAAGTGGCACATTGTCGCACCTGCACCTGTGCACTTCCCCCTGCGGTACGGAAACCTTCCCATGGCTTTGAACACCCCCACGACCACCGGACAGACCAGCCCGCTGGTGATGCGCATCATCGGCGCGGTGGCGCTGGCCCATTTGATCAACGACCTGATCCAGTCGGTGCTGCCGTCTATTTACCCGATGCTCAAGGCCAGCTACGGCCTGACATTCACCCAGGTCGGGCTGATTACCCTGACCTTCCAGCTCACCGCGTCGTTGTTGCAACCGTGGGTGGGGTATTACACCGACCGGCGTCCGCAGCCGTTTCTATTGCCATGCGGGATGATCTGCACCCTGGTGGGCATTTTGATGATGTCCCAGGTGGGCAGTTTCCCGCTGATATTGCTGGCGGCCGGCCTGATCGGTATCGGATCCTCGACCTTTCACCCGGAAGCCTCCCGTGTGGCGCGGTTGGCTTCGGGCGGGCGCTATGGCCTGGCGCAGTCGACGTTCCAGGTTGGCGGGAATGCCGGTTCTGCATTCGGCCCGTTGCTGGCGGCAGCGATCATCATTCCTTTCGGGCAAGGCAATGTGGCGTGGTTCGGCCTGTTCGCGATTTTTGCGCTGGTGGTGCTGTATGCCATCAGCCGTTGGTACCGCAACCACCTCAATCTGTTCAAGCTCAAGGCCGGCCAGGCGGCCACTCATGGCCTGTCGAAAAAGCGCGTCATGAGCGCGTTGGTGGTGCTGGGCCTGCTGGTGTTTTCCAAGTATTTCTACATGGCCAGCATCACCAGTTACTTCACCTTTTACCTGATCGAAAAGTTCGACCTGTCGGTCGCCAGCTCGCAGTTGCATCTGTTCCTGTTTCTCGGTGCAGTGGCGGCGGGGACGTTCTTTGGCGGGCCGATTGGCGACAAGATCGGCCGTAAGGCGGTGATCTGGTTTTCGATCCTTGGCGCGGCGCCCTTTACCTTGTTGATGCCTCACGTGGACTTGTTCTGGACCAGCGTGCTCAGCGTGATCATCGGCTTCGTGCTGGCCTCGGCATTCTCGGCCATCGTGGTCTATGCGCAGGAGTTGGTGCCGGGCAATGTGGGGATGATTGCGGGGGTGTTCTTCGGGCTGATGTTCGGCTTCGGTGGGATCGGCGCGGCGCTGCTCGGGCACTTGGCAGACATTCATGGTATCGAGTACGTGTACACGCTGTGCTCGTTCTTGCCGTTGTTCGGGCTGCTGGCGATCTTCCTGCCGCGTACCCGCAAATCCTGAGGGCGTTGGGCAGATATCCCTGCCGCCCAACACCAGGCTTGTGCTACGGGTAGGTCGAATTGCGGGTGACGCGTTTGAGTTGTTCGCGTGCCCGCGACAGGCGTGAGCGAACGGTGCCGATCGGAATGTCCAGCACGTCGGCAGTGTCCTGGTAGCTGCCGTCGGTTTCCAGCGAGGCGTACAGCGTTTTACGCATTTCGGGCGGCAGGTGGTCAATCGCGCTCAGGGTATTTTCCAGGCGGCGGTTGACCTCGAACTCCCAATCCAGACTGTTGTTTTCTTCCTGGCCATGCCACAGCGACTCATCGAATTCGCAATGCACAGGCTTGGCATACATGCGCCGAAAGTGATTGCGGATCAGGTTCTGCGCGATGCCGCACATCCAGGTGCTGAGGGTTGCCGTGCCGCTGAACCGTTCGCGATTGCGCCAGGCCTCAAGGTAGGTCAATTGCAGAAGGTCGTCCGCATCTTCCGGATTGAGCACACGCTTGTGAATGAAACGCCGGAGTTTTTTTTGCTGGTCGTCGGTCAGGTGGAGCATGAATTGAGGCGAGCTGCCAACGAGATGAGCTAAAGCATCAATAGGGATATTCATGATGTTTTCCTTTGGGTAGACGCAGTCGAAAGGATGTCGACAGGAACCCATTAGCACTGCCTGTGCCAATCATGAAAAACCTAATAACGCATTGATTTATATATAGAAATATCTTGAATTGAGTCGATTTTGAGCAAGTTCTTGCACTTCTCGACGAGGCTTTGTGCAAGTCTTTTCAAGTGCGCGTTGATGTGGAATGCAATGGAACCGTATGCATCTGTTTCGCCACACAGGGAAACACTCTTCCTGTGCCGGTCTGAACACTATGCCCATAGACGTCAATTCCAAAAGCGATGTGCACGCCATCCCGCGCCTTGAGTCGCTCGTCATCAGTAAGACCTCCGTGCCCGTGCTCGACAAAGGGGTGGATGAACTCGCGAATCTGTTCAGTCAGGAAGTGGAAGTCAATCAGCGCTTGTTGGGCGAGCGGAAGATAGGCACGCGTTTGCCCCCGGTCCAACAGATCATTCAGCTTTACGAACAACTGGGGCATCCGGCCCAGGCGACCCTGGCAGCCATTTCGCGTCGCCTCAGGCTGCAATTGCAACAACAGCCTGCGGTAAGCAAGCTGCTCGCGCTCACGGGCGGAGACCCTGCACGCGCGTTCGTGGTCCTCAAGCATGTGGCGGCCCAGGCGGACGCTGAAGCGCGCCCGACCGAGGCGGCCCTGGCGCGCGAGGCCATTGCCAGGCTGGAGGTCGGGTTCAAAGGCGAAATCCAGGCGGGCCTGAACACCGCCTTGTCATTGCAGGTGGCCGGTCTCGATCCGCAGGCGCGTCAGGAGCTGCGCATGCTCTACTACGCCAGCGTGGTCGTGCGGCAATCCCCGACCTTGATGATGAAGGAACTGCTCAGGCTCTACGGTGGCGAGCGGTTTCATGTTGGCCTCCAGGCGATGCGCAAGGCCTTGGCGGATGATATTGCGGCATTGGTGTCGTCGAGGCCGCTGCCGCTGTTGCGCACCTTGTTGCTGAGTCTGAACAGCTGCGGGCAGTTGAATGGCGTGTGGGCCGGTTGTCGGGCATTGATCGAGCGCCTGGCCATCGCGCATGACCCGGTGGAGTTGTTGCAGCGCATGCTGACTTACGCCGGCAGCGGCATCGACTCCACTGAACTCCTGACCTTGGGCCATGACCTGGGCGGTGGTCCGGCCTTGCGTCAACTGGTCGCCCTTCACGCGCTTCATCCGCTGTTCAAGCAGTTGCCCTTGGCCTTGTGGCCTGATAGGCAAGTACGCCAGGACACGCTGCAGCGGTTCGTGGCCGTGATGGACGAGTTGGACCTGCACCTGCGCGGGCGCACACGATTTACCGTGGTGCCGAGGTCCCTGGCGTGACCGTGCTGCTGGCCATCAACCGTGTATTGCTTAAAGTTGCCCAGCGCGCCGAAGTGCTGGGCGCCGTCGTGGTCCTGGCCATCGTCTTCATCTTTATCGTGCCGCTGCCTACCTGGCTGGTGGACATTCTGATCGCGCTGAATATCTGCATTTCCTGCCTGTTGATCGTATTGGCGCTGTACCTGCCGGGGCCCCTGGCGTTCTCCTCGTTTCCGTCGATCCTGCTGTTGACCACCATGTTTCGCCTGGCGCTGTCGATTGCGACCACGCGCCTGATCCTGTTGGAACAGGACGCCGGAGACATCGTCGAGGCCTTCGGCAATTTCGTGGTGGGGGGCAACCTGGCGGTGGGGATGGTGATCTTTCTGATCCTGACCCTGGTCAACTTCCTCGTGATCACCAAGGGCTCGGAGCGGGTCGCCGAGGTCGCGGCGCGTTTCAGCCTGGATGCAATGCCCGGCAAGCAGATGTCGATCGACAGTGACCTGCGCGCGGGCCTGATCGACGGAGCACAGGCACGCGACAAGCGTGAGCAGCTGTCCCGCGAGAGCCAACTGTTCGGGGCCATGGATGGCGCCATGAAGTTCGTCAAGGGTGACGCCGTCGCCGGTTTGATCATCGTGGTCGTCAACCTGTTGGGCGGCTTCTCCACGGGTATGTTCCAGCACGGCTTGAGTGCCGCTGATTCGATGGCGTTGTACTCGGTGTTGACCATCGGCGATGGCCTGATTGCACAGATCCCGGCGCTGCTGATCTCCCTGACCGCCGGCATGATCATTACCCGCGTGGCGCCGGATGCGCGCAGGGGGGTGAGTAACATGGGCGCCGAAATCGCCCGGCAAATGACCAGTGAGCCCAAGAGTTGGATGATTGCGTCGGTGGGCATGCTCGCGTTTGCAATTGTCCCCGGTATGCCGACCGGGGTATTTATCTTCATTGCGCTGATCACCGGCGGCCTGGGTTATTACCTGATGCGCAAGCGTCAGCAAGAGGCGAAGCCTGCCGCTGAGGCGGCTCCGGCGGTTCGTCCCGAAGAAAATGGCCAGGAGGATCTTCGCGGGTTCGATCCTTCGCGACCCTACTTGCTGCAATTTCCCGCGGCGCTGCGCGGGACGCCCGAAGTCACCGAGCTTATCCATGGCATCCGCCAGTCTCGAAATTCACTGGTCGCCAACATCGGCCTGACGTTGCCGCCGTTCGAAGTCGAACTCGATGACACCCTGGCCAACGATGAAATGCGGTTTTGTGTGCATGAAGTGCCGATGGTCAAGGCTTCGGTCGTCAGTCGCCTGGCGGTCGACAGCCAGGCGCTGACGGTTGAGCCGGCTGATGGGATACCGGGGCTGGTCGATCGCGATGAACAGGGCTGGGTCTGGCTGGCGCCCGATGATCCGTTGCTGGATGACCCGCAATTGGAGCGCTTCACGTCGACGGAGCTGATCCTCGAGCGCATGAAAAAAGCCATGATGCTCAGCGGGCCGCAGCTCCTGGGGATCCAGGAGAGCAAGTCGATCCTCGGCTGGCTGGAGCATAACCAGCCGGAGCTGGTGCAGGAGCTGCAGCGCATCATGCCGCTGTCGCGTTTCTCGGCGGTGTTGCAACGCCTGGCCGGCGAAGGCGTACCACTGCGGGCTGTGCGGCTGATTGTCGAGTCACTGATCGAGTACGGCCAGCATGAGCGTGAACCAGAAGCCCTGGCCGACTATGCGCGCATCGCCCTCAAGGCGCAGATCTTCCATCAGTACCGAGAGGCCGACGGTCTGCATGCCTGGCTGCTGTCGCCGCATTCGGAAAACATCCTGCGCGAGGCGCTTCGCCAAACCCAGACCGGCGTGTTCTTCGCCCTTGAGGACGAATACAGCGCGGCGTTGATCAACCTGCTCAATCAGGCCTTTGCGATAAGGGCAAAAAGCAAGAGTGTGATGCTGGTCGCGCAGGACCTGCGCAGCCCTTTGCGCACTCTGCTGCTGGAAGAATTCAACCATGTTCCGGTGCTGTCGTTTGCCGAGTTGAGCAGCACCTCCAAAGTCAAAGTGCTGGGACGTATCGACCTGGGCCAGGACGAACTCATGCGTGGTGCAGTGGCATGAGTCTTTGGCGTTGGCCAGCGTGGAGGGGGCGGTGATGTTTGAATTACGCGTGCTTGATGGACAGCGCCAGGGTGCTGCGTTGCCGCTGTTTGGGGAGCAGTGGAGCATCGGTGCCCATCTGGACGCTGACCTGGTACTCAATGATCCCGAGGTGGTCGAGCAGCATGCGCGACTGCGGCTTATCGATGCCCAGTGGTCGGTGCAGGCCGAGGCCGGGCTGTTGCAGAGCGCCGAAGGACAGGTACTGGCACAGATTGCGAGCCTGGTGCCGGGTGTCCCGTTTTCGGTCGGAGGCGTGCGCTTGTGCGTCACCTTGGCCGATCAGCCCTGGCCGCAGGCTGCAGCCCCCGTGCAAGCGCCACCGCCTCCCGCCAGTGAACCCGTGCCGGCGCTGAAGTTGTCGTCCATATCCCATTCGCAGCAAAAGCGCTTGATCAGCCTGGTGCTGGTCGTGGCGGTGATCATCGCGGTGATGAGCATGCTCCCCACCGGGGAGCACGATGCACAGGCGTCCTTGATGCCGCCAGTGGTTCAGAAACACGAATTGGCATCGCCGTTTGAAGTGCGCCAGCAGCTGCTGAAGATGCTCAGCGAGCGTGAGTTGGGCCAGCGAGTCAGCTTGCAAGTGATCAATGGCCAGGTCGCGCTCAATGGGGATGTCTCCCAGGACGATGTGGAACTGGTGGCGCGCATGCTCGCCCGTTTTGGTGAGCAGTTCGACAGCGCGGTGCCGGTGATCAGCCTTGTGCGGGCACGTGACTCGGCGCTGCCGTTCAGGATTGTGCAGATCGTCGGAGGGCCCAATGGCCATGTGGTCCTGGACGAGGGCAGCCGGCTGTTTGTCGGTGATGAAGTGGAAGGGTTGCGACTGGTGCTGATCGACAACAGCAAGGTGGTCTTCGATGGTGTGCAGCGTTATGAGGTGCGCTGGTGAGTACGGAATTGCAAGCGCGGCTCGACGTTTGGCAGCAGCGCCAGGCGCAATCACTGAGCAACTTTGCACCGGTGACGGTGCGCGGGCGAATCCAGCGCGTCAACGGCATGCTGCTGCAGTGCCGGCTGCCCCAGGCGCGTATCGGTGACTTGTGCCAGGTGGAGAAAAACCCGGGGGAATTCATGCTGGCCGAGATCATTGGCTTTGATAACCAGGACGCGGTACTCAGCGCCTTGGGCAACCTTGAAGGCGTGAAGGTGGGCGCCAGCGTGGAGCGCCTGGGGGTATCACATCGGGTGCAGGTCAGCGATGCCCTGCTGGGGCAGGTGCTGGATGGGTTCGGTCGACCGATTGCGGGGGAGGGCCCCAGTGCGTTTGTCGAGTCTGACCTGCCGGACACCAGTGCCGTGTTGTGTGAAGCGCCGTTGCCCACCGAGCGGCCGAGGATCCACCGCGCACTGGCGACCGGGGTGCGTTCGATCGATGGCTTGCTGACGCTTGGCGAAGGTCAGCGGGTAGGCCTGTTCGCCGGTGCGGGGTGCGGCAAGACCACCTTGCTGGCCGAAATCGCCCGTAACGTGGAGTGCGATGTCATCGTATTCGGCCTGATCGGCGAGCGGGGCCGCGAGCTGCGTGAGTTTCTCGACCACGAACTGGATGATCAACTGCGCGCCAAAGCGGTGCTGGTGTGTGCCACGTCCGACCGCTCCAGCATGGAGCGCGCCCGCGCAGCCTTCACGGCCACCGCATTGGCCGAAGGGTTCCGGCGCAAGGGGCAGCGGGTATTGCTGCTGATTGACTCGCTGACCCGTTTTGCCAGGGCCCAGCGCGAAATCGGCCTGGCTGCCGGCGAACCCTTGGGGCGCGGTGGTTTGCCACCCTCGGTGTACAGCCTGCTGCCACGGCTGGTGGAGCGCGCCGGTCTGACGCGTGACGGCGTGATCACGGCGATCTATACGGTGCTGATCGAGCAGGACTCCATGAACGATCCGGTGGCCGATGAAGTGCGCTCGCTGCTCGACGGCCATATCGTGCTGTCACGCAAATTGGCCGAGCGCGGGCATTACCCGGCAGTGGATGTGCTGGCGAGCCTTTCGCGGATTTTAAGCAACGTGGCGACACCTGGAGACATCCAGGCCGGTACCGGATTGCGCCGTTTGTTGTCGGCTTATCAACAGATCGAACTGATGCTCAAGCTGGGTGAGTACCAACCCGGCAGTGATGCCCTTACCGACCTGGCGGTGGACAGCCGCCAGGCGGTCGATGGCTTCCTGCGCCAGGATCTGCGCGAGCCCACGCCGATGATGGTGACGCTGGAGCAACTCAAGGAGCTGACCACCCATGTCCCATTCTGATGTGTTGCAAGCGGACGTCGAGACGTTGCGGCGCCTGCGCCGGCATCGCGCCGATCGGGCCGAGCGAGCGCTGCGCGAGGCCAAGCGCGCCCAGCAGGCCCTGCTTGCGCATATCCAACAGGCCCAGGATGCGCTTGAGCACACGCGACTGGAGGAGGCCCGGCAAAGTGCCGAGTTGCTCAGTCGGCATCAAGGCCAAGTGATGACGCTCAAGGCCCTGAAATCCTGGGGCGCGCAGGAGCGCTCGTTATCGGCCAGTACCCGGCGAGAAATGGGTCAGTTGGAGGCGTTGCGGGGCCAGCAGGACGACAAGCAAAGCCGTGTCGGCACGGCACAGAAACAGGTCACCGAATGCCTGCGGCAAGTGGAGAAACTTCAGGAGTTGTCTCTTTTACTGGCTCAGGAGCCGATATGAACCAGGTTTCAAATAAACCCAGCGAGCGGCCACGTCCACGTGACGCGCGTGAGGAACGTGAGCCACGGGCCACCGGTGCAGTGGAGTGGGAGCAGGGTCGACTGTTCGCTCAGTTGTTTACCGATAACGATGAAGGCACCGGGTCGGGAGCGTCCCTGGCGGGAATCAAGACACCGGCCAATGTCGCCATGATCGAGGCCCTCGCCGAACAACTGGCACCGCGCATACAGGCCGGGGCCCAGTGGCCACTGCAGGCCGTGTTGTATCTGCCCCGGCTGGGGCGGATCAAGGCCAGCGTGCACCGTGAGCAGAGTGCCTGGACCATCGAGCTGGAAGCGGAGCATGACGCCACGGCCCGCTGGCTCAGTGGTGTGCGACAACAGTGTGAGGAGCGGTTTTCCGGCGCGCTGGGGCTGCCGGTCAATCTGCTTGTGCCTGACGCCGGGTGCGCATGCTAGTGCCGCTGCTGACTTTACCTTTGATCAAGAGCGATACCGTTGCCGCACGCCATCGACTGGGGCGCGGCTTGTGCCTGGCGTTCCAGGTTGCCGGCCAGGACGGTGAGCTGCGGCTGGAGCCGGGGCGCGCGTCCGCAGGGGCCAGGGCGGTGTGCTTTGAAACCGTGTGTGGCGTGCTGGCGCTTGCGGAAGCGGGGCCGCTGCTCAGCTTGCTGGGGGAGTGCCCAGTGACATTGGCGCCCTCCGGCAACGATCCGGATTCGTGGTTCTGGGCACTGTTCCAGCATCACCTGAGCCCGCAGGTGAGCGCGTTATTGGGCTACATGCGATTGCTGGAGACCGATCGCCCCAAGGGCTTTGGTTGCCGACTCAGCGTAACCCTGGGGGCCGCACGGGTCGCGAGCTATATGTGGCTGGCGCCCGAGAGCTTCCTGGCGTTATGCGAGGCGGGACCGTGGCGCGCCACTGCCGCACCCATGCCGGCAACGTTCCAACTGGCACTCGCGGTGACCCTTGGGCGTTTGCAATTGCCGATAGCCCAGGCGCGTGGCCTGCGTACCGGTGATGTGCTGCTGCTGGAGCAGAGTTTTTTTCAAGCCCAGGGCAACGGCTACATACAGGTTGGAAAACAGAGGCTGCATGGGTGCATCGATGATGCTTGCGGGCCCTTGTGTCTGACCCTTACTTCTATTGAGGACACGTCCGTGGACGAAGAGTTTGCAGCGCCCCATTACTCGGGGTATGAGGAAGACGAGCCGGTGGTGGATGTCTTCGGCCATGAGCCATTCGATGAGCTGAGCATGGCGCTGAATGTGCGCTGCGGGACGTTGAACCTGACGCTGGGCGAGCTGCGAAACCTGGGCCCCGGCTCGGTACTGGGCATCAGCGGCTACGCGCCTGGCATGGCCGGTCTTTACTACGGTGATCGGCCTATTGGCCTGGGGCAGTTGGTGGAAGTCGACGGGCGCCTGGGGTTGCAGTTATCCCGTGTGTTGTTCGGCCAATGATACTCCAGGGGCTCGATCCCCTCGTTCTTGCGCTGTTTCTTGGGGCATTGACGTTGATGCCGATGTTGCTGGTCATCTGCACATCGTTCTTGAAGATTGTGATCGTGCTGATGATTACCCGAAACGCCATCGGTGTGCAGCAGGTGCCGCCGAGCATGGCCATCAATGGCATCGCCTTGGCAGCGACGCTATTTATCATGGCGCCGGTTGGGTACGAAATCGCCGAAAGCGTCAAGGCGTCGCCGTTGGACATGAGCAATGTGCAAACGGTACTGCAGACCGGTGGAGAGGCTATCAAGCCGTTGCGCGCCTTCATGCTGCGCAACGTGGACCCGGACGTGCTGACGCATCTGTTGGAAAACACCGCACGCCTGTGGCCGCCAAAAATGGCCCAGGAGGTGGAGCGCGAGGACCTGATCCTGCTGGTCCCGGCGTTCGTATTGTCGCAACTGCAGGCGGGGTTCGAGATCGGTTTTCTGATCTATATCCCCTTCATCGTCATCGACCTGATTGTGTCCAACCTGCTGCTGGCGCTGGGCATGCAAATGGTCTCGCCGATGACCATTTCCCTGCCGCTCAAATTGCTCTTGTTCGTGCTGGTGTCCGGTTGGTCACGGTTGCTCGACAGTCTGTTCCTTTCCTATCTCTGAGTGGCTTATGGAACCTATCGTGCTGTTCAAGCAGGGCATGTTGCTGGTGGTGGTGCTGTCCGCGCCACCGTTGATCGTTGCGGTGGTGGTGGGGGTGCTGACTTCCCTGGTGCAGGCGCTCATGCAGATACAGGACCAGACGCTGCCCTTTGGCGTCAAGCTGGTAGCGGTGGGCATCACGTTGATCATGACGGGGCGCTGGATTGGTGTGGAGTTGATCCAGTTGATCAACCTGACCTTCGACATGATCGGCCGTTCGGCCCTGAACTGAGGGTTTGCCTGTGCTGTTCTATCTTGAGTTCCTGCCCAGCCTGGTGATCGGCATGGCGCGTATCTATCCCTGCGGCATTCTGGTGGCGGCGTTTTGTTTTCAACATATACGCGGCATGCTCCGGCACACCCTGGTGATGGTCATGGCACTGATGCCCGCACCGGGTATCCATGCGGCGTTGGAGGGCCAGGATTACTCGGCGCTGATGCTCGGTGCCCTGGTGCTCAAGGAAGTGGCGCTGGGTGTGTTGTTGGGGCTGTTGCTGGCGATGCCGTTCTGGATGTTCGAGGCGGTGGGGGCGTTGCTGGATAACCAGCGCGGCGCCTTGGCCGGTGGCCAACTCAACCCTTCACTGGGGCCGGATGCAACGCCGATCGGGCACTTGTTCAAGCAACTGGCGATTTTCCTGCTGATGGTCAGCCTGGGGTTGGGCGCCTTGACCCAGGTGATCTGGGACAGCTACCTGATCTGGCCGCCCACCGTATGGTTTCCACTCCCCGCGCCGAATGGCATGAGTGTGTTCGTCGGCCTGCTTGGCGATACCTTCACGCACATGATGTTGTACGCCGCGCCCTTCATCGCGGTGCTGCTGTTGCTGGAGTTCGGTATTGCGCTGCTGGGGGTTTACAGCCAGCAATTGCAGGTGAGTACGCTGGCGCCGCCGGTCAAGAGCCTGGCCGGTATTGGCATTGTGCTGCTGTACTTTGCGCTGCTGCAGGACCTGATTGTCGGGCGCATGCTCGAGTTGGGCGACCTTAAACATTCACTCGGGCTGTTATTCAAGGCCGCGGTGCCATGAGTGATTCAGGTGAAAAGAAGCACCCGGCTTCAGCCAAGAAGCTGCGCGACCAACGCAAAAAAGGCCAGGTCGCGCAAAGTCAGGACGTCCCCAAGTTACTGGCGCTCACGGCCATCAGTGAGATCGCCTTGTTCACCGCCGAGACCAGCCTGCAACGCTTCCAGCAAATGATGGTGTTGCCGATGTCGCGTTTCAACCAGCCGTTCGCACGAGCGCTGGAAGAAGTGCTGGTTGATGGGCTGGTCATGTTTTTCTCGTTCTCCCTGTTGATGGTGGGCGTGGTGATCACCACGAAGCTGATCAGCAGCTGGATGCAGTTCGGGTTGTTGTTCGCGCCGGAAACCCTGAAGCTCGATTTCAATCGGCTCAACCCGGTCAGCCAGGTCAAGCAGATGTTCTCAGCCCAGTCGGTGATGAATCTGCTGATGAGCATCACCAAGGCATTTCTTATCGGCCTGATTGTGTACCTGGTGGTCTGGCCTTCGTTAGGGGTGTTGATCAACCTGGCGAACAGCGATCTGCAAAGTTACCTGCTGGCGCTGATAGCCCTGTTTCGTCACTTGCTGCACGCCTGTCTCGGACTGTTACTGGTGCTGGCGCTGATCGACCTGAGTTTGCAGAAGCACTTCTTCGCCAAGCGCATGCGCATGACCCAGGTGGAAGTCGTCAAGGAGTACAAGGACATGGAAGGCGACCCCCATGTGAAAGGCCAGCGCCGCGCGTTGGCGCACCAACTGGCCCAGGAGGAGCCGAAGGTCAAGCTGCCCAAGCTGGAGGAGGCCGATATGCTGGTGGTCAACCCGACGCACTTTGCTGTCGCCCTGTACTACCGGCCCGGTAAGACGCCGCTGCCGCTGCTGATCAGCAAAGGCACCGACACCGAGGCCCGCGCGTTGATCGTACGAGCCAAGGCCGCCGACGTGCCGGTGATCCAGTGTGTGTGGCTGGCTCGCATGCTCTATACGAAACAGCTGGGCGCAAGCATTCCTCGTGAAACCCTGCAGGCCGTGGCGCTGATCTATCGCACCTTGCGCGAACTGGACGATGAAGCCAAGCGCGAGACCCTGGAATTGCCGGAGCTTGAGCGCCGCTGATCAGCGATTGGAAGGTGTGTCCAGGGCGCTCAGGTTGGCCAACGACAACATCCGACTGAGGACCTTGTCGAGCGTACTGGGCACTGCAGGCAATGCGTGCCAGATGACCAGGGCGTGCTGGGCGTCGAGGTAGATGAAACAGCCATCGTACAACGTCGCATGCTCAAAGCGCCGCTCCAGTACCCATTGCAGTTGCCCCGGTTGCAACACTTCGCGAGCGACATGCAACGCCAGCCCCGGCTGCTGGCCGGCTTGCTGTTTGCACACCTTGATTCCAGGCGCGAGTGACAGGTGAGCGGCAGTGCCGCTCACCAGATTCTGCAGAAACACCTGGCGTTGTGCGTCGGGCATTTCTGGGAGGCTCATCGTTCGAGCGAGATCGTTTGATAGTCCGCCCGTTCCCCGGCAGGACCAGGCTCGACGCGCATTTGCGCCGGCCACCAGATCACCATTTTATCCTGGCTCGATTGCGGGCGAGAGCACGAGTCGCCCTTGCACGTGGGGGTGCAGCCGGCGACGAGCAGCGCAGTGCCGATCAGGGTGACGCAGAGTAAGCGGTGTTTCATGGCGTAGCCTTTTGAGCGGGAGTGATCAAGGAGGGGCGGGGCACACTGAGGTGTTCATCCTTTACGACGGGGCGCATCGCGATAAATACCTCGGCTTCTTCGCCAGGCTTGAGCCAGGCGCGCGGCCAGACGCTGACGGCCAGGGTCTGCGAGTTGCTGCATTCCTTTTCGTCGATACGCACATTGCGCTTGAACTGATTGCGCAGCACCACGACGGCCACGTTGTACTCAGCACCCGCATACCACTGGCTGCGCTCGGTGTTCAGCGCGAGCAAATCCCGTGTACTGCATAAGGTGTTCAGCCCCAACGGCATCGGTGCAGCCTTGAAGGCCTTGGGGACTTCGCCACTGACCAGGTGCGCCAGGGTGCTGATGATGTCGCTGCGCTTGATCACCGGCTGGTGAGGGGCATACCGCCTGGCCAGCGGTGTGAGCGCGGCCTGCAAATCAACCTGGTCGGCCTGGGGCAAGTAGCGCGAGGGGTCGGCCTGGTCGCCGATGACCCTCGGGGTCAGGATAAACAGGCGTTCACGTCGATTGTTCTGCCGTTCGGTCGAGGAAAACAGTGCCTTGCCCAGCAGCGGGATATCCCCCAGCAGCGGGACTTTGTTTTGCTTGTCAGTGCTTTCAGTCACGTGGAACCCGCCGACCACCAGCGAACGCTTTTCCGCCATCACCGCCTGGGTGCTGACGTTGCCGCGACGGACATCCAGGTTGCCGGGGAGGGGATTGGTCTCGTCGAAATTGCCGTCTTCGATATCCACCACCAAGTGGATCTGATGGCCGCCACGGCTGGTGATGACGCGGGGTACGACCTGGAAGCTGGTGCCCACGGTGACCGGCAAAATGGTGGCGTTCTCTCTACCGGGCGTCAGGTATTGCGTGCGGTTGAAGTCGATGACCGCCGGCTGGTTTTCCAGGGTGAGCACCGAAGGGTTGGAGACCATGGTTGCCAGCCCCTTGGCTTCCAATGCGCGTATGTCGGCATAGAAACGATCGCGATTTTCAATCGTCAGTTGCGACGAGGTGCCCGGCGACACGTTGGCACCACCGCGGAAGCGGCTGTTCTGGAAACCCCAGTTCACCCCGAACTCACGCAACTGCGTGCGCTCGATATCGAGAATGATCGCGTCGATTTCCACCAGCTTGCGCGCCACATCGAGTTGAGTGATCAGCTCGCGATACATGGCCTGGCGCTCCGGCAGGTCATAGATCAGCACGGCGTTATTGCGTATATCGGCCTCGACGCGAATCCGGCTGTTGGAGGTCGGTGCGCGTGAGGTGAGCGTGGGACCGAGGTCCATTTGCGCTGAGTTGGCGTTGGCCCCGAGCATCTGGCCCAGCAACGGATTACCCAATCGGGGAATGTTGGGCGTGAGCGGTGCGGGTGGTGATGTGGGACGTTGGCTCAGTGCCGAGAGCGACGAGGGCGCCGAGGTGGACCGCGGTTCCAGCAGCCCGCGCAGAATGCTGGCAACGCCCGGGACAGCAAGCTTCTCGCCGCGATAATCGACATGACGGTCCGCCGCATTCGCGAACTTCAGCGGGTAACTCAGCACGCTCTGTTTTTCATCCGGAGAGCGGCGTTGGCTGCTGAACTGTTTGATCTGCTCGATGTAGCGCCGAGGACCGGAGACGAGCACCACGCCATCTTCGGGCAACTCACCCCAGCCGAATCGGCTGTCGAGCAAGCCGATATCGGTCAGCGCTTGCTTGAGGTCTGAAATGGTTTCAGAAGAAACTTCAAGGCGCGCGGATTCCTGCTGGTCGAGGGTGCTGACGAACAGAGTGTTGTTGTAGAGGTACCACTGAAAACGATGCTCAACGGATAGCCTGTCCAGCATCGACTGCGGGGTATTCGCGCGGATCTTGCCATTGACGTTGCCTTCCAGCAGCCCCTCGATTTGCAGTTGGGTGCCAAAGGTCTGGGCGAAGTCTTCGAGTACATCGCGCAGGGGTTTGTGTTCGGCCTCGTAGGCGTAGGCGGTGTTTTTCCATTCCGGGGGAACGGCAGCTAACGCGCTGCTTAGCGGGATCAATAGCGAGCAAAGCAGGCCGATGCCGCCCCAACGGATACGTTTGGATAAAACAACGGGCGAATCAAAACGCAGACTCCTGCGCTCGCGGGTCTTGTTATTCATGGGGAGTACTCTGGTTAGTACAGCTGTGAACGTAACGGGATGGGCCTGGCGCTCAGGGAGGGACGGCGAAGACGTGCGAAGATAGCTCGCCAGGCATCGCGTTGATTGAGTAAGTCCGCCAGACAGTCGAGCACATCCGCCTCACTCAGTTTGCCTTTCAGAATCTGAGTAAGCCAAAGCGCACCAGTGTCTGGTTTCTGAGCGAGTGCACCCTGGAAATGCGCGAGGCTAGCGGCGCCCAGACGCGCCCAATACTGTAGAACCACGCCGTCAGCTCGTGTTGACGTCAGTTGGGCGGCAAGCAACAAAACGTTTTTCTGATATATCAAGGTGACTTCATCCTCCTCTTCAAATAATGTCAGATGTTCTTCTTTTTTATTACTCAGCCAGTCATGAATTAAATCTTTCATTTAATTGAAATGGTCGATGGTGGTTTTGAGCGACTGATTGACAATTTTGGCGTGATCCTGATCAAGGGAATTGGCCATCTGGTGGTTAAGTGTGAGTTTGAAAAAAAGCTCACTGTCCCAATTGTCTGGCGTCGCCTCCCTGTAAAAAGAGGTAAATTCGTTATCAGCTTTTTTCCGATTGCTTATAACTTCTGAAGTGAAAGCCTTATAGAAGTCCATGGTCTACCTTTATGGCTGATGGCCGTCGAAGGAATTGCGAAGTCATTACTAAATAGGCAGCATTAATAGGGCTAGAGAAAAGCGAGGTCAGACATCGATCCGACGATCCCTAACCTGTTCATAAAGAGCATTGCGCATGTCGTTCCAGCTGATTCGGAAATCGCCTTCATCTGTCTTCAATACAAGTGTTTGGGCGTCGATTGAGCTGTCGGCTATAAGCTTCCAGAACGTGCTCCCATAGTGGGCTAAAGCGTGCGTTACCTCTTTAAGGTCATGTGGGTGGCACATCAGTGTCGCGCTGATTTCCTCAACTTGGCTCTTCAGCAATTGCTTAACGAGGGCTGCCACTCTTTGTGGGGCTACTATCTCGTCAAGTAGGCTGCGAATCGCCTGGTTGGTGATCTGGGTGGCGTAATGCTCCACGGTGTCGCACATCGTTTGCCTACTACGTTCCCACTGTTTGAGCTGAGCATCGGCGCGTTGCCAGATATCAATCGAGGCCTTCTCCAGCAACGCCTCACATTTCTGCTCTGTCAATCTGATCAACTCTTCAGCTTGAATGTTTGCGTCACGCAAAAGTTGATTTGCATGCTTCCAGTTTGCAAGCTCTTCCCGGGGTATTATGCTACGTGGCGCGCTAGGCGAGAGCCCGGATAACTTAATGTTGTAACGGCATAACACTGTTGAACTCCTCACTCGTGCTAGGTGTGGGCATGTCATTACTCGCCAATGTAGTAGCGCGCCATACGACGGCCTGCCAGAGTGTGTCGAGTCGGTTACCTGTGATTCCGTGCGGAAGGTTTGTTGTTTCAACCTCAACCACACATTTACGCGGGAATCGCAATCTAAGGCGCTGCCAGGTCGCGGCTTCAACCCAGCTATGGAGCAGTTGTATCGGGTCAGAACCCGGCGGCAGTATCACGGGGGGCAGCGCCTTGGAAAGACGCATGCACCATTGATGATGAATGTCGGTCAAGAGGTCTGAGTCCTGGGGATTGAAGGTGCCGTGAACCAATGCCAGCATTAGGTTCAGTTGTTCCCTAGAGGCCAAGGCCAGGCGGATCACTGTGGGGTGCGGCTTAGCAGGCAAACAGGCTGCATAACCCAGTAGTTTGTCTGGTGCTGACTGTCCACTGCGAAGCAGCGTTTCAATCACCGGGTAATCTTCGCCCTTCCAGTCTTCGTGGGCAGACTCCCAGGGAAATACCCACCATCGCGCCCACGGCAGGTGTTCATGAAGCTGATGATCGAGTCTAGGCGTCATGAACAGAAACCGTTGATTTGCCCGTTGACCCCGTTTCTTGATGGCGACTCTGACGCCGTTTGTGCAGCAGCAATAAGGCGATCGGGAGGACGATCACGCTGAGCAGTAAAACCATTACGCTGGTTCGCCAGAACCCAAGATTATCGCTAGGCACCAGGAAAGGGCCGAAATACACCAGTCGCTGCTGCTCCTGGTAAATAGTCGCTGGCACGAATATCACCGAGAGTTTTTGCAGGTTGTCCACTGCCATAGACATGCCAGGGATACTGCTCGCTACCATTCTGCGAATCCGTGCTCGGATGTTATCGGGGTCCAACCGTGGGTCGTGCTTGATGAATACCGATGCAGATGCCGGTTGTACTGGCTCGCCCGGCGCGACGCGTTCCGGTAACACCACGTGCACGCGTGCGACAATGACGCCGTCAATGTTGGACAAAGTGGCCTCAAGCTCTTGGGACAAGGCATAGATATAGCGCGCGCGTTCTTCCAATGGCGTTGAAATTACGCCTTCCTTGCGAAAGGTATCCCCTAGCGTGGTCCGAGCAACTCTGGGTAGACCTACGGCTTCCAGTGTTCGTACGGCTCGCCCGATATCAACGGTATTAACCGTGATGACAACACCGTCCTTAGCCGGAAATTTTGTGGCGCGAATATTTTTATCAGCCAATTCGGCTACGACTTCATTGGCCTCCTGTTCGGAGAGTTGGCGATGAAGTTCCACACGGTCGCTGCATCCGCCCAATAGGGATGCAATAACAATGAAGATGACGGCAGAGAAAAGGGGGGGCATTTTCATTACTGCAAGTTACATATCTTGTCGACGCCTTGGGTCGCCTTGGCGAGGCATTTTGTCAACAGGTGGGGAGTAAGTTGTGCGTTAAATAAATCGCGGGAGTATGTTTTGTAGGCTTCAAAGTCGAGCTCTTTCTTTGGCGCGCGGACGAGTTTGGAAAAACGGTTCATTGAGGCGCTGAGCTGATTGGACGCCTCAACAAAAAGCTGGGGGACGTTAGACCCTGAAGACACTGCCTTTGTATGGTTTGAGCGTTCGAGCATCGATGAAAAAAAACTGGCATCCCTACTTGAGAAGGAATGCTCAGGTGCTGCGTAGGTAACGGCGCCGCTGTCGGACTGATCTGAAAGCTGAGTTTCTTTTATACGCATGGCATGTGGGCTCATTGATGACTCATGGTAACTTTCTATGAGAACAGATGAAGTGACCTTCAGGCAGGCAAGATGATTGCCTCAAGGTCATCAGGCACAAGAGGCAACCGGTAGATCAACTGATTAATTACCTTTGGAGTTTCGTACCTGTTCGTTAACGTTCTTCATCTGGGCACCTAGCCAAGCGTTATCTAATGTGTCTCTTTTCTGCTTATTTGAAATCTGTTTAGCCTCTACTTCTTCGGGGCTATCGGCCATATTGGGATTGAGACCAGCGAGTGGATAAGGGGCACCGCGATAGTTTTGACCGACTGAAAAAGACATATAAGCTCCAAGCGTAAAATTGAGTTTATTTGACCCAGCATATATTTGCTTAGGTGCTATCTGTGTGGTTATCGTGACGGATGCGTTCCCGGTGCGTGGTGGTTAAATGTTTCCAGTTATGTATGTCGACAGGCTTATCTTTGTCCTGCCCATGCGTTAATAGACCAGGCCTTGCAAGGATGTTTATGACTAAAAAGACGTGACGTTTTAGTACGAAAACGAAAGGCATTGGCCTCATTCCAGTGAAATTTCCAGATGTTTGATCCTGTGGTACAGCGTACGCCTGGAAACACCTAATTCGATAGCCACTGGGGTTACACAGTAGTCATGGCGGCGCAAAGACTCCTCAATCAGCGTTTTTTCAATTTGTTGCAAACTTGACTTCAGGCTTGTTTTTTTGCCCAAGTGGGAGGAGGACGGAGTTGAGAGCACTGGCAGTCCTAATACAAATCGCTTCGCGGTCGAACGTAGTTCGCGAACGTTGCCCGGCCAAGTGTGAACAAACAGCTGCTGCAGCAGACTCTCGGGTGGAGGAGGGGCAGGAAGTTTGAAATGTGCTGCTTCTTTCTGGATCATCTCCAGAAATAACGAAATGATGCAGTCGCGTCGATCCCGCAAGGTAGGTAACTGAATGTTGACAACATTCAGGCGAAAGTACAGATCGCGCCTAAAAGTGGCTTGCTCGACCATGTCGTGCAACGAATGCTGGGCTGACGCTATCACACGCATGTCCACTGGGATAAAACGGGTCGAACCCAAGCGCTCCACACCGCGTGACTCTAGCACGCGCAGCAGTTTGGCTTGCAAGCTTAGTGGCATGCTGTCGATCTCATCCAGATACAGCGTGCCCAAGTGGGCGGCCTCAACGAAACCAGCGCGTGATTGTATTGCTCCGGTATAAGCGCCGCTGTTGACGCCGAACAATTGGCTTTCGGCGAGGCTTTCAGGGATAGCTGCGCAGTTTACGGCAATAAAGTTACCTCGTCGGCCGGATAGATGATGAATGCGCTGAGCTAACGTATCTTTGCCAGTGCCGGTCTCCCCCAGCAACAAGATATCGATGTTAAACGTAGCAGTGCTACCCAACATGCTTTTAATATCTGGATCGTCATTCAGGTATAACTCCGTCTCATTTTCCATGTGGTCAAACGCCGACATCGAATGATAACTCCATAATCGCTATTGCTTCATTGCAAGGACACTGTCACAGGCTCACTGCAGTAGATAGAATTTTATAACTGTTGTCACGTGCTCTTGGAGTCGTTATTGGCCAGGGCTGTGTAAGATAAGTTGGATTCTAATCTTGATATTTGATGTTTTTGCTAGGCGCGAACGATTGGGTGGGAAAAGTCTGAAGTTATCTGGGTTTTGGCTGAATCACTAGTTGATGCGATATATAAATGTGCGCCCACAAAAAAGCCGATGCGAAGCATCGGCTTTTTTACTGTTTAAACTACAGGTAAACCTACACGTTAAAGCGGAAGTGCATCACATCGCCATCTTTCACAATGTAATCCTTACCTTCCAAGCGCCACTTACCGGCTTCCTTGGTACCCGCCTCACCTTTGTACTGGATGAAGTCGTTGTAGGCGATCACCTCAGCGCGGATGAAACCTTTCTCGAAGTCGGTGTGGATCACACCTGCGGCTTGTGGCGCGGTGGCGCCGACCTTGACGGTCCACGCGCGGACTTCTTCCACGCCGGCGGTGAAGTAGGTCTGCAGGTTGAGCATCTCGTAGCCCGCGCGGATTACGCGATTCAGGCCAGGTTCGGTCAGGCCCAGGGCCTCGAGGAACATGTCCTTCTCTTCGCCGTCATCGAGTTCGGCGATTTCTGCTTCGATCTTGTTGCACACCGGCACCACGATCGCGCCTTCTTCGTCGGCAATGGCCTTCACCACGTCGAGCAGCGGGTTGTTCTCGAAGCCGTCTTCAGCGACGTTGGCGATGTACATCACAGGCTTGGTGGTCAGCAGGTGGAAGCCCTTGATCACGGCCTTCTCGTCAGCGCCCATGGTCTTCATCAGGCTGCGTGCCGGCTTGCCCAGGGTGAAGTGCGCGATCAACTGCTCCAGCAGGCCCTTCTGGACCACTGCATCCTTGTCGCCGCCCTTGGCGTTACGTGCGACTTTCTGCAATTGCTTCTCGCAGCTGTCGAGGTCGGCGAAGATCAGTTCCAGGTCGATGATCTCGATGTCGCGTTTCGGGTCGACGCTGTTGGAGACGTGAATCACGTTCTCGTCTTCAAAGCAGCGGACCACGTGGGCGATGGCATCGGTTTCACGGATGTTGGCCAAAAACTTGTTGCCCAGGCCTTCACCTTTCGACGCGCCGGCAACCAGGCCCGCGATGTCGACGAATTCCATGGTGGTCGGCAGGATGCGCTTGGGATTGACGATGGCCGCCAGTGCTTCCAGACGCGGATCCGGCATCGGCACGATGCCGCTGTTGGGTTCGATGGTGCAGAAGGGGAAGTTCTCCGCCGCAATACCGGACTTGGTCAAGGCGTTGAACAGGGTGGATTTGCCGACGTTGGGCAGGCCGACGATGCCGCAATTGAATCCCATGGTGTTTCCCCTCGGTAAGAGTCAGGCCTTCTGGCTGTGCAGGTTTTTCATCGCACGGTTCCATTCACCGGCGAAGATATCCGGCAGCACGCCGAGGGCAAAGTCGATGCTGGCATCGAGTTTTTCCTGTTCGGCGCGTGGCGCACGACCCAGGACGAAATTTGAAACCATACTGGCGACGCCTGGGTGGCCAATGCCGAGCCGCAGGCGGTAGAAATTATTCTGATTGCCCAATTGCGCAATGATGTCGCGCAAGCCGTTGTGCCCGCCATGCCCGCCGCCAAGCTTGAGCTTGGCAACGCCGGGTGGCAGGTCCAGTTCGTCATGGGCCACCAGGATCTCTTCGGGTTTTATCCGGAAGAAACCCGCAAGCGCCGCGACAGCCTGGCCGCTGCGGTTCATGTAGGTGGTGGGAATCAGCAGACGAACATCCTGACCCTGATGCGAGAAGCGCCCGGTCAGGCCAAAATATTTGCGATCGGCCACCAGGTTCACACCTTGGGCATGGGCGATACGCTCAACAAAAAGGGCCCCCGCGTTATGCCGGGTCTGTTCGTATTCGGCGCCTGGATTTCCCAGGCCAACGATCAGTTTAATGGCAGTCACGACAGGGGCCCTTCCTTTGGAGTTGTGGATAACATCGCTACACCTGCGTGCGGCGAAAGTGGACGACAAGAGATCATTTACTCAAGAGTAAACGCCGCGTTATCGCCCGCTTTCTCGCTACGTTTCGGTCCGCGATGTTTCCTCAAGCTCCGGCAATACAGAGTGAATTACTCTGCAGCGCCTTCTTCAGCTTCTGGTGCAACGCGTGGAGCGTGTACGTTTGCAACAGCTTTGTCATCACCGTGAGCCAGTGCAACAAACTCAACGCCTTTAGGGGCCTTGAGGTCGGACAGGTGGATGATGTCGCCGATTTCAGCGTTAGCCAGGTCGACTTCGATGAACTCAGGCAGGTCTTTCGGCAGGCAGGACACTTCGATTTCCGAAGTAACGTGCGAGATTTCGCCGCCTTTCTTGATCGGAGCAGCTTCGCCAACGAAGTGCACTGGAACGATGGCGGTCAGTTTCTGACCGGCAACAACGCGTACAAAGTCAGCGTGCAGCACGTGGCCTTTGGCCGGGTGACGTTGCAGCGCCTTGATGATCACGTTTTGCTTGGTGCCGCCAACGTTCAGTTCGATAACGTGGCTGTAGGCAGCATCGTTTTCGAGCAGTTTGGCGATTTCCTTGGCCAGCATGCTGATGGATTCAGGGGCTTTGTCGCCACCGTAAACTACAGCTGGAACCAGGCTTGCGAGACGACGCAGGCGGCGGCTCGCACCTTTCCCCAGGTCGGAACGCACTTCAGCATTCAGAGTAAAATCGTTCATGTTGTATCTCCAAAATAACCACATTCGCCCCAGCGTTTGCGACCAGCGCTAAAGGCGATATGGGCAAAAAAGCCCCGCCCCAACAGTATGCTGGGGCGGGGCGCTTTTCGTCAGTGAGGTGTTCCGAAAGGTTTGACCCTTAACGGAACATCGCGCTGATCGATTCTTCGTTGCTGATACGGCGAACCGCCTCGGCAACTACCGGTGCGATATCCAGTTGACGGATACGCGAACAGGCTTGAGCTGCAGCGGACAACGGAATGGTGTTAGTCACCACCAGTTCGTCCAGCATGGAATTCTCGATGTTCTCGATCGCTCGGCCCGACAGCACAGGGTGTGTGCAGTAGGCGAAGACTTTAGCTGCACCGTGCTCTTTCAAGGCTTTGGCCGCGTGGCACAGGGTGCCGGCGGTGTCGACCATGTCATCAACCAGAATACAGGTACGCCCTTCGACATCACCGATGATATGCATCACTTCAGAGTGATTGGCTTTCTCGCGGCGTTTGTCGATGATCCCGAGATCCACGCCCAGGGATTTGGCAACAGCCCGTGCACGCACGACGCCGCCAATGTCCGGGGACACGATCATCAGGTTTTCAAAGCGCTGGTCTTCGATGTCATCCACCAGGACGGGGGAGCCGTAGATGTTATCTACCGGAATATCGAAGAACCCCTGGATTTGGTCAGCGTGCAGGTCAACCGTGAGAACACGGTCGATGCCTACCACGGTCAGCATGTCAGCTACGACTTTCGCGCTGATTGCCACACGTGCGGAACGCGGACGGCGATCCTGACGGGCATAACCAAAGTAAGGGATTACAGCTGTGATTCGAGTCGCTGAGGAGCGGCGGAAGGCATCAGCCATCACGACGAGTTCCATCAGGTTATCGTTGGTCGGAGCGCAAGTCGGCTGAATAATGAAGACGTCTTTACCGCGGACGTTTTCATTGATCTCGGCTGTAATTTCGCCGTCGGAAAATTTACCGACAGAGATGTCACCGAGAGGGATATGCAGCTGACGTACGACACGTCGAGCCAGATCGGGGTTAGCGTTCCCCGTAAAGACCATCATCTTGGACACGCGCAGTACCTAGAGGCTGAGGGTAACCTGGATGAGTATAGGAAAATGGCAGGGGCGGCTGGATTCGAACCAACGCATGGCAGGATCAAAACCTGCTGCCTTACCGCTTGGCGACGCCCCTGTATCTGTTGCAACGAGTACCCAGTACTCGGTTCCTTTTAGAGCAGACTTTGCAGCTTGCGATGCAACATCGAAACGTTGCTTCCCTTTGCTACAAACCCTGTAAGGGTCTCTGTAAGAAGGGCCGAGACTTTATCAGCTTCAGCTTTGCTTGGGAAGCCCCCAAACACACAACTTCCAGTGCCGGTTAATTTTGCTTCGGTAAATTTACCTAACAAATTCAAAGCGTTACGTACCTCTGGATAACGCCTTGCTACAACCGGTAAGCAGTCATTTCGACTGTTTCCCTTGGGAACGGGGCGCACTTTAATGGGAGGAGAGTTACGTGTCAACAGTGGATCTGAAAAAATTTCTGCTGTACTTACAGATACTTGCGGAACAAGCACGACATACCACGGCTCTTCGGGGTATTCGGGGCTGAGTTTCTCGCCCACGCCCTCGGCAAAAGCCGCGTGTCCACGCACGAAAACCGGCACGTCGGCCCCCAGCGTCAGGCCCAGCACAGCCAGGCGATCGTGGTCCCAGCCGAGCTGCCACAAGTGGTTCAGACCCAGCAGCGTAGTCGCGGCATTCGAGCTGCCGCCACCGATCCCGCCGCCCATGGGCAAAATTTTATCGATCCAGATATCGATGCCCAGCGTGCAGCCGGATTGTTCCTGAAGTTTTTTTGCCGCCTTCACGATCAGGTTGCTGTCGTGGGGCACGCCTTCGAATTCGGTGTGCAGCTGGATCACGCCATCGTCGCGTACGGCGAAGGTCAGTTCATCGCCGTAGTCGAGAAATTGAAACAGTGTCTGCAGTTCGTGGTAGCCGTCTTCGCGACGCCCGAGAATGTGCAGCATCAGATTGAGTTTGGCCGGGGAGGGCAGGGTCAGGCGTTCGGTCACGTCATTGCCCCAGCTTGCGCGGTTGCCATTCCTTGATCACCAGCGTGACGTCAAGGTCGGTGCCGTGCAGCTTGATGCGCTCGGGCAGCCAATAGCCGTTCTGCTGCACGTAGCTCAGATATTCGACCTGCCAGCCATCCTGCTCCAGGGAGGCCAGGCGGCTGTCGCCGTTGAGGCTCAGGCGGCTTTTGCTGTCGGGCGCGGGCAAGCCGCGCACCCACCACACCAGATGGGATACCGGCAGCTTCCAGCCTATCTGCTGTTCCAGCAATTCTTCCGGTGAGGTCGCTTCATAGCGGCCCTGGTTGGCTACTTCAAGGCTGACCTGCCCAGGTCGGCCGGTCAGGCGGGCAGCGCCCCGACCCAGCGGACCGGACAGGCGAATGTCGTAGTAGTCCTGGCGTTGCAGCCAGAACAGGGTGCCGCTGCCGGAGTCTTTCGGCGCGCGAACCCCGACCTTGCCGTCGATTTGCCAGCCGTCGATGCTGCTGAGCTGGTCCTTGTGTTGTTTCCATTGCGCCGGATTGCCCTGGCCCTCAACGGATTCTCGGCTGCCGATGCCCGCGCAACCGGCGAGCAAGGCGATGAAGCTGAAAACAATAACGTGGCGCAAGAACATAAGCTTAAAGGGTCTCGGATCCGGTCAGGCGCTTGATGGTGCCGCGCAGGATGGGGCTTTCGGGTTGTTCCTTGAGGAATTTCTCCCAGACTTGCCGGGCTTCGCGCTGCTTGCCATTGGCCCACAGCACTTCACCCAGGTGCGCGGCGACTTCCTGGTCGGGGAAACGCTCCAGCGCCTGGCGCAGCAAGCGTTCGGCTTCGTCCAGGTTGCCCAGGCGGTAATTCACCCAGCCGAGGCTGTCGAGCACCGCCGGGTCTTCCGGGTTGAGTTTGTGGGCTTGTTCGATCAGGACCTTGGCTTCGTCGTAGCGCGTGGTGCGGTCGGACAAGGTGTAGCCCAGGGCATTCAGGGCCATGGCGTTGTCCGGATCGCGCTTGATGATCAGGCGCAGGTCTTTTTCCATCTGCACCAGGTCATTGCGTTTTTCCGCCTGCATGGCGCGCGTGTACAGCAGGTTCAAATCGTCAGGAAATTGCAACAAGGCTTGTTGCAGCACCTTCCAGGCGCGCTCGCCCTGATTGTTGGCGGACAAGGTCTCGGCCTGGATCAGGTAGAGCTGGATCGCATAGTCGGGTTCGGCGTCGCGGGCGGCGGCCAGGCGTTTTTCCGCCTCGTCGGTGCGCCCGTTGCTCATCAGGATGTCGGCCTGGCGCAACTGCGCCGGCAGGTAGTCATTACCCGGGCCGACCTGGGCGTATTCGAGCAGCGCAGCCTGTGGATCGTTGCGCTCTTCGGCAATACGGCCGAGGTTCAGGTGCGCCGAGTCCACATGGCTTTCCCGGGCGATCAAGTCTTCCAGGTAGCCCTTGGCCTCGTCCCAGGCCTTGGCTTCCAGGCACACCAGCGCCAGGGAGTAGCGCAGTTCGTCGTCGTCCGGGTACTGCTGGACCAGGTTGGCGAACTGCACTTTGGCGTCCTCCATCCGGTCCTGCTCCACCAGTGTGCGCGCGTAGGTCAGGCGCAGGCGCTTGTCTTCCGGATACTTCTTGATGCTTTTTTCCAGCAGCGGAATCGCTTCCTTGCCGCGATTGAGGTTCTGCAGCAGGCGCGCGCGCAACAGGATCGGCGCGATCTCGCCGTCTTCCGGCGGGTTCTGCTCCAGCAGCTTCAGCGCGGCTTCGGCTTCATCGTCCTGCTGCAGCAGCAAGGCCTTGCCGAAAATCAGCTGGCTGTTCTTCGGGTGTTTTTGCAGCAGGCGGTCGAAACTCTTCATCAGGCCATTGCGCGTGTCCTGGTCGGTGTCGGCAGCCGACAGCGCAAGGAAGTCGAAATGGGTGTCGCCCTTGCCTTGCAGGACCTTCTCCATATAGACCATGGAGTCGTCATAGCGGCCCGCGCGCGCCAGTTGGATGGCGGCGGCACGCTGCGCCTCCAGGTCGTCCGGCGCGTTTTTCGCCCAGATCAGCGACGTGTCCAGCGCAGCCTGATCGGCGCCCAGGTACTCGGCGATGCGAAACGCTCGCTCGGAAATGCCCGGATCCTGCGTGTTGATCGCCTGGGTCACGTAGTTATCCAGCGCAATGTCGAAACGATTGCGTTGCCCGGCCAGCTCCGCGCTCAGCAGGCTGAACACCGTTTCTTCACTGAATGAGGAATAAACCTTGGGCTTTTCAGGGGCGGGGGTGCTGTCTTCTACCGGCGGCGTACCGTCCGGCGACACGGGTGCCATGGCCTGGCAGCCGCTGAGGAAGACAAAAGCAAGGAGCAACGCGGAAGATCTATTCATATAGGAAGAGGACGACTAACCTGCGGTCGGATCATCATGACACAAGCCTTCGGCCAAACATAACCGAGTCTCAATGGATGCCTTTATAGACACAAGGCATTAGGACAATAGACGACGGTGGTTGTTCTGAATCTTTCGAAGTAGGACAATTGTCGGCTTCCCGACATCATCAGCGATATTGAATGGCCTTCCTCGCACTCGGTATTAACCACAAGACTGCCTCCGTAGACGTGCGCGAGCGCGTGGCGTTTACGCCCGAGCAGTTGGTTGAGGCCTTGCAGCAGCTCTGCCGGCTCACCGACAGCCGCGAAGCTGCAATCCTTTCGACCTGCAATCGCAGCGAGCTTTATATAGAGCAGGAACATCTTTCAGCGGATGTGGTACTGCGCTGGCTGGCCGATTACCACCATTTGAGCCTCGACGACCTGCGCGCCAGTGCGTATGTGCATGAAGATGATGCGGCAGTTCGTCACATGATGCGCGTGGCGTCCGGCCTTGATTCGCTGGTGCTGGGCGAACCGCAGATTCTCGGCCAGATGAAGTCCGCCTACGCCGTGGCGCGTGAAGCCGGCACTGTCGGCCCGCTGCTGGGCCGCCTGTTCCAGGCCACCTTCAATTCTGCCAAGCAGGTGCGCACCGACACTGCCATCGGCGAAAACCCGGTGTCCGTGGCGTTCGCCGCCGTCAGCCTGGCCAAACAGATTTTCAGTGATTTGCAGCGCAGCCAGGCCTTGCTGATCGGCGCCGGCGAGACCATCACCCTGGTCGCCCGCCACCTGCACGACCTGGGTGTGAAGCGCATCGTTGTCGCCAACCGTACCCTGGAGCGCGCGAGCATCCTCGCCGAACAGTTCGGTGCCCACGCGGTGCTGCTGTCGGATATCCCGGCCGAGCTGGTGCGCAGCGATATCGTCATCAGCTCTACCGCCAGCCAGTTGCCGATCCTGGGCAAGGGTGCGGTGGAAAGTGCGCTGAAGCTGCGCAAGCACAAGCCGATCTTCATGGTCGATATCGCCGTTCCCCGCGATATCGAGCCCGAAGTCGGCGAGTTGGACGACGTTTACCTCTACAGCGTCGACGATCTGCACGAAGTGGTCGCCGAAAACCTCAAGAGCCGACAGGGTGCAGCCCAGGCCGCCGAGGAGATGGTCAGCACCGGCGCCGAAGATTTCATGGTGCGCCTGCGTGAACTCGCGGCGGTGGACGTGCTCAAGGCGTATCGTCAGCAAGGCGAGCGCCTGCGCGATGAGGAGTTGATCAAGGCCCAGCGCCTGCTCGCCAATGGCAGCAGCGCCGAAGAGGTGCTGATGCAACTGGCGCGCGGCCTGACTAACAAGTTGCTCCATGCACCCAGCGTACAGCTTAAAAAATTGACTGCCGAAGGCCGCCTCGATGCGTTGGCCATGGCCCAGGAACTCTTTGCCCTCGGTGAGGGCGCGTCAGACAGCTCTTCGGATAAAAAACCGCAATGAAAGCGTCACTGCTCAATAAACTGGACGTGCTCCAGGACCGTTTCGAAGAACTGACCGCTTTGCTCGGCGACGGCGAGGTCATTTCCGATCAGGCCAAGTTCCGCGCCTATTCCAAGGAATACGCCGAAGTTGAGCCCATCGTGGCCACCTACAAACACTTGACTAAAGTGCAGGCCGACCTCGAGGGCGCCCAGGCGCTGCTCAAGGACAGCGATCCGGACATGCGTGAAATGGCCGTCGAAGAAGTCCGCGAAGCCAAGGAAAAACTTGCCGAGCTGGAAGGTGACCTGCAGCGCATGTTGCTGCCCAAGGACCCCAACGATGGGCGTAACGTGTTCCTCGAGATCCGTGCTGGTACCGGCGGCGATGAGGCGGCGATCTTCTCCGGCGACCTGTTCCGCATGTACTCGCGCTACGCCGAGCGTCGTGGCTGGCGGGTCGAGATCCTGTCCGAGAACGAAGGCGAACACGGCGGCTATAAAGAAGTCATCGCGCGGGTCGAAGGCGACAACGTCTACGGCAAGCTCAAGTTCGAGTCCGGCGCGCACCGCGTGCAGCGGGTCCCGGCGACTGAATCCCAAGGTCGCATCCATACCTCCGCATGCACCGTGGCCGTGTTGCCCGAGCCGGACGAACAGGAAGCGATCGAGATCAACCCGGCGGACCTGCGGGTCGACACCTACCGCTCGTCGGGCGCCGGTGGCCAGCACGTCAACAAGACTGACTCGGCGATTCGTATCACTCACTTGCCGTCGGGCATCGTGGTCGAGTGCCAGGAGGAGCGTTCCCAGCACAAGAACCGTGCACGCGCCATGTCCTGGCTGTCGGCCAAGCTCAATGACCAGCAGACCAGCGCCGCCGCCAACGCGATTGCCAGCGAGCGTAAGTTGCTGGTTGGCTCGGGCGACCGTTCCGAACGCATCCGCACCTACAACTTCGCCCAGGGCCGGGTCACCGACCACCGGGTCAACCTCACCCTTTACTCCCTGGACGAGATTCTCGCCGGCGGCGTGGATGCGGTGATCGAGCCGTTGCTCGCCGAATACCAGGCCGATCAATTGGCCGCGATAGGTGAATAAATGACCATCATCGCCAGCCTGCTGCGCGCCGCCGACCTTCCCGACTCGCCTACCGCGCGCCTGGATGCCGAATTGTTGCTGGCCGCTGCCCTGGGCAAGTCGCGCAGTTACCTGCACACCTGGCCGGAAAAAATTGTCAGCAGCGAGGCCGCACTGACGTTCGCCGACTACCTGCAGCGCCGTCGTGGTGGTGAACCGGTGGCCTATATCCTCGGCCAGCAAGGCTTCTGGAAACTTGACCTGGAGGTCGCGCCTCACACGCTGATCCCGCGTCCGGAAACCGAGATGCTGGTGGAGGCGGCGCTGGAATTGTTGCCGGCCACGCCGGCCAAGGTCCTCGACCTGGGCACCGGCAGCGGCGCCATCGCACTGGCCCTGGCCAGCGAGCGCCCCGCCTGGCAGGTCACCGCCGTCGACCGGGTGCTGGAGGCCGTGGCCCTGGCCGAGCGCAATCGCCAGCGCCTGCACCTCAACAATGCCACGGTGCTGAACAGCCATTGGTTCAGTGCCCTGCAAGGTCATGCCTACGACCTGATCATCAGCAACCCGCCGTACATCGCCGACAACGATCCGCACCTGGTGGCGGGCGACGTGCGCTTTGAGCCGGCGAGTGCGCTGGTGGCGGGCCATGACGGCCTGGACGACTTGCGCTTGATCATCCGCGAGGCCCCGGCCCACCTGAATGCCGGTGGCTGGTTGGTGCTGGAACACGGTTACGACCAGGCCGCGGCCGTGCGTGACCTGTTGTCCAGCCAGGGCTTTGAGGCGGTGGCCAGCCGCATCGACCTTGGCGGCCACGAACGCATTACCCTGGGACGCCGGCCGTGCTGACCGATCAGGAGCTGTTGCGCTATAGCCGACAGATTCTGTTGCAACATGTCGACATCGAAGGCCAGTTGCGCCTTAAAAACAGCCGGGCCCTGATCGTCGGCCTCGGTGGCCTGGGCGCGCCGGTGGCGCTTTACCTGGCCGCTGCCGGGGTGGGCGAATTGCACCTGGCGGATTTCGACAGCGTCGACCTGACCAATCTGCAACGCCAGATCATCCATGACACCGACAGCGTCGGGCAGACCAAGGTCGACTCGACCCTGCGTCGCCTCGGCGCGATAAACCCCGAAATCAGCCTGGTTGCCCACCGCAGTGCGCTGGATGCCGATTCCTTGGCTGCAGCCGTGGCGGCGGTGGACGTGGTGCTCGATTGCAGTGACAACTTTTCCACCCGCGAGGCAGTCAACGCCGCCTGCGTGGCGGCGACCAAGCCGCTGGTCAGTGGCGCGGCGATTCGCCTTGAGGGCCAGTTGTCGGTGTTCGATCCGCGCCGCGCCGACAGCCCGTGCTACCACTGTTTATATGGGCACGGCAGCGACAGCGAACTCACCTGCAGCGAAGCCGGCGTGGTCGGTCCGCTGGTCGGCGTGGTCGGCAGCCTGCAGGCGCTGGAAGCCTTGAAGCTGCTGGCCGGTTTTGGCGAGCCGCTGGTGGGCCGCCTGCTACTGATCGACGCGCTGACCACACGTTTTCGCGAGTTGCGCGTCAAGCGTGACCCCGGCTGCAGCGTCTGCGGGCCGCGGCATGGTTAAGGGCGCGCCGATCGGTGTGTTCGATTCCGGTGTCGGCGGCTTGTCGGTACTGGATGAAATCCAGCAGCTGCTGCCCCATGAATCGCTGCTGTACGTGGCGGACTGCGGGCATATCCCGTACGGCGAGAAGACCCCGGGATTCATTCTTCAGCGCTCCCGGGCCGTCGCCGAGTTTTTCCGTGAGCGGGGCGCCAAGGCGTTCGTGATCGCCTGCAACACCGCCACGGTCGCGGCGGTCGCGGATTTGCGCGTGGACTATCCCGAGTGGCCGCTGGTGGGGATGGAGCCTGCCGTCAAACCTGCCGCCGCCGCGACCCGCAGTGGTGTGGTCGGTGTGCTCGCTACCACCGGTACCTTGCAAAGCGCCAAGTTCGCCGCGCTACTGGATCGCTTCGCCACCGATGTACGCGTGGTCACCCAGCCTTGCCCCGGCCTGGTGGAACTGATCGAGACCGGCGACCTGAACAGCCCGGTGTTGCGCCAACTGTTGCAGGGTTATGTCGACCCGCTGCTCAGCGTCGGCTGCGACACCATCATCCTCGGTTGTACCCACTACCCCTTCCTCAAGCCGCTGCTGGCGCAGATGCTGCCGCCCAGCATCATTCTGATCGACACCGGCGCCGCCGTGGCTCGCCAGCTGAAGCGTCTGCTCGGCGAGCGCGACCTGCTCGCCAGCGGCAATCCTCAGCCCGCACAGTTCTGGACCAGTGGCGATGTGTGTCATTTCAGAAATATCCTACCGACACTATGGAAACATCCCGGAGATGTGCGAAGCTTCAGCGCGTGAAAAATTCGTGAAATATCGTGATTCCAGGCTGAACTTCTGACACTGCGTAGGCTTCTATAGCGGGATTGCCTGTACAAAACCATATAACTTCGTTCGGAAAGGATGTTTCTTATGAAGCGCTTGTTCTGTTTGGCTGCGATTGCGGCCGCTGTGGTGGGACACTCTTTTTCGGCGCAGGCCGCTGGACTTGAGTTTGGCCTGGGGGCCACCAGTGATTCGACGCTCACTTATCGATTGGGGCTGACGTCGGATTGGGACAAGAGTTGGATGCAAAGTGATGTCGGTCGCCTGACCGGCTACTGGAGCGGCGCCTACACCTATTGGGAAGGTGACGACCGTGCAGGCGCGAGCAGCCTGTCGTTCTCTCCGGTGTTTGTGTATGAATTCGCCGGACAGTCGGTGAAACCTTATATCGAGGCAGGGATCGGTGTGGCGGTGTTCTCCCGCACGCGCCTGGAAGACAACAACATCGGCCAGGCCTTCCAGTTCGAAGACCGCCTGGGTTTCGGCCTGCGCTTTACCGGTGGGCATGAAGTGGGCATTCGCGCCACCCACTACTCCAATGCCGGGATCAGCAGCAACAACGACGGCGTAGAGAGCTACTCGCTGCACTACACCATGCCGCTCTAAACACACATTCCTGCAGGAGCCGGCAAGCCGGCTCCTGCAGGCTGTAGTTCAATCAGCGATACGCTGTTGCAATGCCTTCGCGCTCGGTCAGGCATTCCGGCGCGCCCATCTCGAATTCCCTGCAAATCAGCGGCCGCCGCTCGTAGATCGTGCACATCATCGTGTCCCGATCCAGCGCCGCGCACCAGCCATCGTCCAGGCGCAGCATCACTTCGCCGCCCCAATCGTCCGTATCGATATAGCGCTCCGGCACGCCTGTGTCCGTGATCAGCAGCACTTCCAGCTGGCAGCAGCAGGCCGCGCACGTCGAGCAGGTAACGGCGGGTTCGGTGATTTGGGTATGGGGGATGTTGGTCATAGGCGTGCAGTGTAAGGCAAGGCGACGATGCGTGTATGACTGCTCTGACGGACGTCAGTGCGCCAGTTGCCCGGCAATCCAGTGCAACACCGGAAATATCACGGCCCAGAGCAGGGCGAGGCCCATCAGGGTGGCGGCAGTGCCGTAGCCAAAACCGACCCCGGCCAACTGGCTGCCCGCGTAATACGACAACGGCCCACCCAGCGCGCCCAGCAGGCTGGCACGCCACCAGGGCTGGGCGCTCCAGGCCAGGCAATGGCGCAAAGTCGTGGCCAGCAGCGCCCACAGCAGAATCAACCAGAAGGGAATCAACGGCCCGGGCGCGCCGAAGTGAAACACGCCGAAGGTGCGCAGCGACGTATCGATGACTGTCCCCAGCAGGGTCACGGCGAGAATCGCCTGGCCTTCGCGGGACCAGGCACTTATCCACAGCAGATGGAGGGCCAGTACCGCCAACCCCACCAGCAGCCAAAGGCTGTCCCCACCCAGTACACAGGCAAACCAGCCGCACTGGAAGAGCACGGCATTGGCCACGGTCTTAAGCACTGAAGCGCCCAAGCAGCGGTGGGTTGATGGCCGACGGCTTGGCCAGCAGCAGTTGCGCGGTACCGATGGTGCGCTCCATGAAGCCGCCCTCGCAGTAGCACAGGTAAAACTCCCACAAGCGCAGGAAGTATTCGTCGTAGCCCAGCTCCGTCAGGCGACCCTGGGCGCGGCGAAAGTTCTCATGCCACAGGCGCAGGGTTCGCGCGTAATGCAGGCCGAAATCCTCCATGTGCAGCAGGTTCATATCGGTGTCGCGGCTGACGATCTGCAGCATGTTCTGCACGCAGGGCAGGGCGCCACCGGGGAAGATATAGCGCTGGATAAAGTCGACGCTGTTCTTGGCCTGCTCGAAACGTTGCTCACGGATGGTAATGGCCTGCAGCAACATCAGGCCGTCGCTCTTGAGCAGGTGCGCGCACTGCTTGAAGTAGGTCGGCAGGAAACGATGGCCCACCGCTTCGATCATCTCGATGGACACCAGCTTGTCGTACTGGCCGGTCAGGTCGCGGTAGTCCTGCAGCAGCAGCGTGACCTGATCTTGCAGGCCGAGGGCCGCGATGCGTTTTTCGGTGTAGGCGAACTGCTCCTTGGACAAGGTCGTGGTGGTGACCTTGCAGCCGTAATGCTGCGCTGCGTACAGCGCCATGCTGCCCCAGCCGGTGCCGATTTCCAGCAAGTGGTCGGTGGGTTTGAGGGCGAGCTTCTGGCAGATACGCTCAAGCTTGTTCAGTTGCGCCTGTTCCAGGCTGTCGTCGGCGGTCAGGAACTGCGCGGCCGAGTACATCATGGTCGGGTCGAGGAATTCTTCGAACAGGTCATTGCCCAGGTCGTAGTGGGCGGCGATGTTTTTCTGCGAGCCCTTGCGCGTGTTGCGGTTGAGCCAGTGCAGGCCTTGGGTGAACGGCCGTGCCAGGCGCGCCAGGCCACCTTCCATCGCGTCGAGCACATCGAGGTTGCTGACCATCACGCGCACCACTGCGGTGAGGTCCGGGCTGCTCCAGTAGCCGTGGATAAACGCCTCGCCGGCGCCGATGGAACCGTTGGCCGCCACCAGGCCCCACACCGCCGGGTCGAGAATCTGGATCTCGCCCAGCAGGTGCGCTTCGCGTGCGCCGAACACTTGGCGCTCGCCATCCTCGATCACCACCAACTGGCCATGGCGCAGTTGGCTGAGTTGGCGCAGCACACCTTTGCGCAGCAGCGCACTGGTCAGGCCGTTGACGTTCAGGCGGTTGGTCTTGACCGATAAGCTAGGGGATTTCATGGCGGCGATCCTTGGTATACCCGACTGCGGTGCGAGAGGCGCCATCGGCGGCCTGATGGGAAAAAATCGGTGTGCGTTTGAGCAACAGGCGCAAGGCCTGCCAGTAGATGGCGAGGCAGGTCTTGGCGGTCATCCACGGAAAGCGCCACAGGTAGCGGTGCAAGCTGGCGCGGGTGAGTGTTTCCTTGTGCAGGCTCAGCGTGGCATCGAAGACTTTCAGCTCGCCTTGCCAATCGGCCATGTGCACGCCGAGCTTGGCGGCGGGCGGGCTGAAGCTCATGCGGTACTCCAGGTCGCGCGGCAAGAACGGCGACACATGAAACGCCTTGGCCACGGCGAAATGCTGGTGCTCATCCGCGCCAAGGGCCTGGGCCGGCAGCACGTAGTGATAGCGCTCGCGCCAAGGGGTGTTGGTCACTTCGCACAGGATCGCGGCCAGACGTCCGTCGGCCTCGAAGCAGTAGAAGAAACTCACCGGATTAAAAGCCAGGCCCCAACTGCGGGCCTGGGTCAGTAGGCAGATTACGCCCTGGGGTGTACGCCCCAGCGCCTTGCCGACTTCCTGGCGCACGGCGGCGGTCAAGCTCATGCCGTGGCGCGTCAATTCACGCAGGTAATCCTGCTGGCGAAAACCGAAGGGTGCCAGACGACTCGCGCCGGCCAGCGGCGAGAGCCCGAGCACTTGCTCTTCTTCGCTCAAGTCCAGGTACAGCAGCCCGATGCGGTAGCGAAAGGCGTGAGCCTTGGGCGCAAACCGGCGATGGGCGATCCAGCCGCTGTACAGGGCGCTGTTCACAGGGCCTCCCCGAAGGCTTGCGCCACGCGCAGGGCGCTGACCACGCCGTCTTCATGGAAACCATTGGCCCAGTAGGCGCCACAGTAAAAGGTGTTGCGCGTACCGCAGAGTTCTTCCCAACGACCTTGGGCCGCCACCGCCGCGAGGCTGTATTGCGGGTGGGCGTAGGTATAGCGGGCGAGGATCTTCAGCGGGTTGATCATTGGCGTCTGGTTGAGGCTGACGCAAAACGTGGTGGCGCTGTCGATGCCTTGCAGGATGTTCATGTCGTAGGTGACGGCCGCCTGGGTCTGCGTGTTGCCGGTCAGTCGATAATTCCAGCTGGCCCAGGCCAGCTTGCGGTCGGGCAGCAGGCGGGTGTCGGTATGCAGCACGACATCGTTGTCGGCATAGGGCAGGGCGCCGAGGATCTCCTGCTCGGCCTGGCTCGGGTCGCCGAGCAACGCCAGTGCCTGGTCGCTGTGGCAGGCGAACACCACCTTGTCAAAGGCTTCGGTGCCGGCCGCGCTGTGGATAACCACACCCTCGGCGTCGCGCTCGACCAGGTGCACGGGGCAATTGAGACGCACCTGTTCGCGGAAGCTGCGGGTCAACGGCTCGATATAGCGGCTGGATCCGCCTTCGATGACACACCATTGCGGCCGGTTGTTCACCGAGAGCAGGCCGTGGTTCTTGAAGAAGCGCACAAAGAACTGCAGCGGGAACCCCAGCATGTCCTGCAGGGACATCGACCAGATCGCCGCGCCCATCGGCACAATGTAGTGCCGGATAAAGCGCGGGCCATACCCGCCGGCCTCAAGGTAGTCACCCAGGGTCATTTCGGCGCTGATGCGCTGCTCCTGCAGGTCCAGCGGTGCCTGGCGATTGAAGCGCAGGATATCGCGCAACATGCCCCAGAAACCTGGCGACAGGATATTGCGGCGTTGCGCGAACAGGCTGTTGAGGTTGTTGCCGTTGTACTCGAACCCGGCGTGTTCGTCGCACACCGAAAAACTCATCTCGGTGGGTTTGAACGCCACCCCGACCTGCCCCAGCAGGCGGATGAAATTGGGATAGGTCCAGTCGTTGAATACGATGAAACCGGTGTCCACCGCGTAGCTTTTACCCTCGACCGTCACATTGACCGTGTGGGTATGCCCGCCGATGCGGTCGCCCGCTTCGAACAGCGTGATGTCGTGGCGACGGCTGAGCAGGTAGGCGCTGGTCAGCCCGGCGATGCCGCTGCCGATAATGGCGATCTTCACAGGTCGTCCTTATGCGGCGGCGGGCTGCGCAGCATGCGCTTGCCGATGATCAACTGGGCACGGTTGGGCAGTTTCGACAGCGGCCACAGGGTGGCGATAAACAGCGCCGGGAACGCAATCTCGAGTGGGCGTTTTTCCAACTTGGCGAAGATGTGCCGCGCGGCTTTGTCGGCGGACCAGCTCAGGGGCATCGGGAAATCGTTGCGCTCAGTCAGCGGGGTGTCGACGAAGCCTGGGCTGATCACCGTGACGTCGATGTTTTCCGGCGACAGGCTGATGCGCAGCGATTCGAACAGGTAGCGCAGCCCGGCTTTGGACGCACCGTAGGCCTCGGCACGCGGCATCGGCAGGTAGGTCACGGCACTGGCGACGCCGACCAGATGCGGGGTGCGCCCGGCACGCAGCAACGGCAGCGCGGCTTCGATGCAATAACTGCTGGCGAGCAAATTGGTGCGCACCACATGTTCGACAATCGACGCGTCGAATTGCCGGGCGTCCACGTATTCACAGGTGCCCGCATTCAGGATCACCGTGTCGAGCGAACCCCAGGCCGCGGCGATCTGCTCACCGATCTCGCGCACAGTCTGGCTGTTGGTCAGGTCGCCAGGCACCACCAGCACTTGTCCGGGAAAACGTTGAGCGAGGGCCTGCAGCGGGCCTTTGCTGCGCGAACTCAGTGCCACATGGGCGCCGCTGTTGAGCAGCTCCACGGCCAGCGAGGCACCGATGCCACTGCTGGCGCCGGTCAGCCAATAACGACGGGGCGGCAGTGCGTTCATCCCATTCTCCTTTTCAGCCAGTTGACGACGCTGCCCAGTACGGGAAGGTGTTCGTAGAGCAGGGCGCCGGCATCGAAGTAATCGCGATGGCGGTAGACCTTTTCACGCCACATCAGGTGCGAACAGCCCTCCACGCGGATGACCTTGCCGTTGGCCAGGCGCGGGTGGGTAAAGCTCATTTTCCAGCGCAGGTAGCCTTCGCCTTCGGCCACCTGGTCGAAGCCGTGGAAGTCGAAGCGCAGTTGGCTGACGTTGCTGTACAACTCGGCGAAGTAGCGGTGCATCGCGGGCAATCCCTGCACCTCGTGCAGTGGATCGGTAAAGGCGATGTCCTGACTGTACAGGCTGTCGAGCAGGTGCAGGTTGTGTTTGTCGAGGGTGGAAAAAGCCTGGGCGAAGCGGCGCAGGAAATCACTCATGTTCGGCGACCTCCTGGCGTGAAGGCAGGCTGCGGAAGGCTGCCAGGGCGCGTTCGCGGGACTTTTTCAGGTCGACGATGGCGCGCGGGTAATCCGCCACGCCGAACAGGCCGCCGACTGCCTCGGGGTTGTGCACTTCCTTTTTATTCAGCGCGGCCAGTTCCGGCAGCCAATGCTTGATAAACACGCCTTCGCTGTCGAATTTTTCCGATTGGCTCAGTGGGCTGAAAATCCGGAAGTACGGTGCCGAATCGGTGCCGGTAGAGGAACTCCACTGCCAGCCGCCGTTGTTGGCCGCCAGGTCGCCGTCGATCAGGTGGCGCATGAAGAATCGCTCGCCTTCACGCCAGTCGATCAGCAGGTTCTTGGTCAGGAACATCGCGACCACCATGCGCAGGCGGTTGTGCATCCAGCCGGTCTCCAGCAGTTGGCGCATGGCTGCGTCGATGATCGGCAGCCCGGTGCGGGCTTGTTGCCAGGCCGCGAGGTCCTTGGGCGCGTCACGCCAGGCGACCGCCTCGGTCTCGGGGCGGAAGGCGCGGTGGCGAGACACCCTTGGGTAGCCGACCAGGATGTGTTTGTAGAACTCGCGCCAGAGCAGCTCGTTGATCCAGGTGATGGCGCCGATATCGCCGCTTTCGAATTCGCCCTGGTTGGTTTGCAACGCGGCGTGCAGGCACTGGCGCGGCGACACCACGCCCGCCGCGAGGTAGGCGGACAGCTGGCTGGTGCCGGGTTTGGCCGGGAAGTCGCGCTCGTCCTTGTAGTAACTAATCTGCTGGTCGGCGAAGGCGTCGAGGCGGCGGCGGGCTTCCTCTTCGCCGGCGGGCCAGAGGGCGCGCAAGGTCTCGCTGGGGGGGGCGAACCCGTCGACCTGCTCGGGGATCGGATCACTTTTCAACGGGACAGGCGCCTGGGCCTTCGGCGTCGCGACCAGGCGCGGCAGGGCGCTGTGCAAGCGGGTGTAGCAGACCTTGCGGAACTGGCTGAACACCTGGAAGTACGTGCCGGTCTTGGTCAGCACGCTGCCGGGTTGGAAAAACAGCTGGTCCAGGTAGCTGTGAAAGCTGACGCCATCGGCCTCCAGCGCGTTGGCCACTGCCGCATCGCGACGGCTTTCATGGATGCCGTATTCCTCGTTGACGTGCACCGACTGCACCGACAGCTCGCGGCACAGCTTGCCCAGCGCGGCGGGCACCTGATCCCAGGTGGCGGCGTGGCGGATCAGCAGGGGGATATTCAGCTTGCCCAGGGCCTGGTTCAAGTGCTGCAGGTTGCGCAGCCAGAAGTCGACTTTGCACGGCGCATCATCGTGGGCCAGCCATTGCTCCGGCGTGATGAGGTACACGGCTGCAACCGGGCCGCGCTGGCAGGCGGCGGCGAGGGCGGTGTTGTCGTGTAGGCGCAGGTCGGTGCGCAGCCAGATCAAATGCATTTAAAGAAGTCCACGCTGGATCAGTATCTGGTGGGCCGACAAGGGGTCTTCGGCCACGAACAATTCAGGGGTGTCACGGGTTAATACGGCTAACTCGGCCTGGTGGATGCATACCGTTGGTCCGACGATCAACTTTGGGCCACTGACGCCGCTCAATAGTTTTGCGAGTGCCGACAAGTGGAGGGCCTTGCTCGAATACAGCAGCACCGCGCGCGGTTGCAGGTGTTCCACGGCCAGGGCCAATTCGCCGGCGGGCAGTGGCCAATCGAAGACTTCCACCGGGCAATCGGCACTGCTGGCCAGCCAGGCGCTGAGCCACAGGTGCGGCTCCAGCGGCAGGTCGGACTGGTTGATCAGCAGCAGCGGCGGGCCCTGCAACTGGCGGTTGTTGTGATAGATGCGTGCGCCGAATTTGCTGCGCAGCCAGGACAGGAAAAACACCCGCTCCATCTGCGCGCCGAACTGGCCTTGCCAGCGCTGCTCCAGGTCCTGCAGCAGCGGCAGCAACAATTGCTCGCACAGCGTGCGCGGCGGGTACAGCGCCATGGCCTGGTTGAAGACGTCGTCGACCCGGCGCTCGATCAATTCGCTGATGGCATTCAACAGGTTCTGGCGCAACCCGTGCCACTCATTCTCGACAGTCTCTGGAAGGGCTTGGGCAGAGTCGATCAGGCCTTTGACCTGGCTGACCGGCACGCCGCGATTGAGCCAGGTCAGGATGGTGTGGATGCGTTGCACGTGATCGGCGCTGAACAGCCGATGGCCCTTGGGCGTGCGCTGGGGCACGATCAGGCCATAGCGGCGCTCCCAGGCGCGCAGGGTCACGGCGTTGACGCCGGTCTGGCGCGCCACTTCGCGAATCGGCAGCCAGCCGTCTTCGAGGGCTTGGGCGATGTCGTCGCCGGTTTCGTCTTGCAGGGCGGCTTTCATAGGTTAGATCGCATTACGCAGGCTGAGATTTTCCGGGTGCGGTTGCAGGTACGCCTGCTGCGCGATGTAGCGGTCCGGGTGTTGGCGAAAGTGATGCTTGAGCAAGGTCAGCGGCACCACCAGTGGCACGATCCCCTGGTGGTACTGGCCGATGACGGTCTGCATTTCCTGTTTGTCGTCGGCGCTGATGGCTTGCTTGAGGTAGCCGCTGATGTGTTGCAGCACATTGGTGTGGGTCCCCCGAGTGGCGCACTTGCGCAGGCCGCTCATCAGTTCGCTGAAGTAGCCGGTGGCCAAGGCGTCGAGGTCGGTGCTCCGGGTCATGCTGCCCAGCAGGTGGCCGAGGCTTTTGTAGTGCGCCGGGCTGTGGGCCATCAACAAGTATTTGTAGCGCGAATGGAAGGCCAGCAGGCGATGACGGCTGAGCCCTTCGGCGAGCAGTTGTTGCCAGCTGGCGTAGACAAAGACGCGGGTCATGAAGTTTTCCCGCAGCACCGGGTCGTTCAGCCGACCATCCTCTTCCACCGGCAGGTTGGGGTGGCGCGAGCAAAACGCCTGGGCGTAGATGCCGCGCCCGCCGCCATCCACCGGCGTGCCGTTGTCGCGGTAGACCTTGACTCGCTCCAGGCCGCAGGACGGTGACTTCTGCATGAAGATGTAACCGCACAGGTCGGTATGCGCGGCGGCCATCTGCTGGCCGTAGTCATCCAGCGGTTGGGTCACATTCAGCTCGCGGTGCACGGTGCCCACGGCTTGCGGGTGCGCCGGATCGCCTACCAGGCGAATCGGTTCGCGGGGGATGCCCAGGCCAATCGCGACTTCTGGGCAAAGCGGTACGAACTCGAAATAGCCGCTGAGCGTCTGGCTGCAGAGAGGGGATTGTTTATGCCCGCCGTTGAAGCGCACGTTTTCGCCAAGCAGGCAGGCGCTGATCGCGATCTTTGGCTTACCGGAGTGGGACATGGCCAAACCTCTACAAGATTCCTGTACAAGACTAAAAACTTGTACAACTAAATCTCATCATAGGTTTGATGCTGTACAAGTCAAATATTTTGTACAAGTATTTTTCGCGGAGGTTATTTCCAGCCGATCTGCCAGTCCTCGGCGTTCTGCAGGCTTTGCCACGCCAGCCTTTCGGTGCGCCGCGTCATGACGGCTTGCAGGTCGATTTCCAGCACGGTGCCTTCTTCGTCACGGATCAGCTCGGTGACCAAAAAGTGTTTTTCCTTGTTGCGGGGGTGCGCTGCTGTCCACTTCGACAGCAGCAATTTAGCGGGGTTGATGCGGTTCATTGCAGGTGCTCGATCAAGCGTCGCGCGGCTTCCTGGCCACTGAGCCAGGCGCCCTCGACGCGGCCCGACAGGCACCAGTCGCCACATACATACAGGCCCAGGTCGGCGTCGGCCAACACGCCGAACTCATGGGCGCTGGACGGTCGCGCGTACAGCCAGCGATGCGCGAGGCTGAACGAGGGAGCAGGCATGGCGCTGTGCAGCAATTCAGCGAAGGCGCCATGCAGGTGTTCGATCACGGCTTCCTTGGGCAGGTCCAGGTGGTCCCTGCTCCAGGCGCTGGTGGCGTGCAGCACCCAGGTGTCGAGGGTGGTGTCGCGTCCGGGTTTGCTGCGGTTGCGCGCCAGCCAGTCGAGAGGGCTGTCTTGCACGAAGCAGCCTTGCATGGGCGTATCCAGGGGCTTGTCGAACGCCAGGGCGATGGCCCAGGTCGGGTCCATCTTCACGCCGGCGGCGGCACTTGCCAGCTTGGGCGCGGCGGCCAGCAGCGCGGTGGCTTGCGGGGCGGGTGTGGCGATGATCACGTGGCTGAACGGGCCGTGGTTTTCGCCGTCGGCGTCCAGCAGGTTCCAGTGCTGTTTGCCCTGGAACACTTCGGTGATGCGGCAACCGAACTCCACCGGCAGGTCATCGAGCAGGGCGCGGGTGATCGCGCTCATGCGCGGCGTGCCGACCCAGCGGATTTGTTCATCGGGAGACGGGGTGAGTTGGCCGGACTTGAAGTTGTACAGCTGGGGCTTCCATTGCTCGGCCCAGCCGTTGCTTTGCCAGCGCTGCACTTCGTTGACGAAGCGGCGGTCGCGGGCGGTGAAGTACTGCGCACCCATGTCCAGCGCGCCGGCGTCGCTGCGCTTGCTGGACATGCGGCCACCACTGCCGCGGCTTTTATCGAAGAGTTGTACAACGTGCCCAGCGTCTCTTAACGCTCGGGCGGCGGAGAGACCGGCGATGCCGGTGCCAATGATCGCGATGGGAACAGTCATGGGAGGCCTCGTTTTACCGTTGGGTACAGACTACGCCGACACCAATAGCTGTACAATATTGTTTTTTGGTATAAGTTTTGGCTTACCTGTTCTTACGGCGTGACCTATGGTTAAAGCTGAGGCTTGAACCTGCGTTACGCCCGATTACAAATGGTCCCTGCTTATAAAATAGACTAGCGATGGGCGGCAAACGTTACATGAGGAAGATCCCATGCACATTTTGCTGACCGGCGGTACTGGTTTGATTGGCCGCCAACTTTGCCGACACTGGCTTGCCCAGGGTCACCGCTTGACCGTGTGGAGTCGTGATCCGGAACAGGTGGCCCGTTTGTGTGGCGACCAGGTCCTGGGTGTGGGCCGCCTGCAAGAGGTGATCGGCCCGGTGGATGCGGTGGTCAACCTGGCGGGCGCGGCTATTGCGGACCGTCCCTGGACCCATAAGCGCAAGGCGCTGTTGTGGAGCAGCCGTATCGGCCTTACCGAAACCCTGCTGGCCTGGCTGGAAGGCCTGGCACAGAAACCCTCGGTGTTGATCTCCGGTTCGGCGGTGGGCTGGTATGGCGACGGCGGCGAGCGTGAACTCACCGAAGCCAGCGGCCCGGTGCAGGACGATTTCCCCAGCCAGTTGTGTATTGCCTGGGAGGAAACCGCCCTGCGCGCCGAAGCGTTGGGCCTGCGTGTGGTGCTGGTGCGTACCGGCCTGGTGCTGGCCGCAGAGGGCGGCTTTTTGTCGCGGCTGTTGCTGCCGTTCAAACTCGCGCTGGGCGGGCCGATCGGCACCGGTCGGCAGTGGATGCCATGGGTTCATATCAAGGATCAAATCGCCCTGATTGATTTTCTTCTGCACAAGCCTGACGCCAGCGGTCCGTATAATGCCTGCGCGCCACACCCGGTACGCAACCGTGAGTTCGCCAAGACGTTGGGCCAGGTGTTGCACCGCCCGGCGTTCATGCCGATGCCGGCCTTTGCGTTGAAGGTAGGGCTGGGCGAGTTGTCCGGCCTGTTGCTGGGCGGGCAAAAGGCCTTGCCAGAGCGGTTGCTGGCGGCCGGGTTCACTTTCCAGTTCACTGAGTTGCGCGCGGCTTTGGATGACGTGTCCAGCCGCCTCTAGAGATAGGATGTTGCATGACGGATCACGCGTTGTTACTGGTCAACCTGGGCTCACCGGCGTCCACTTCGGTGGCCGATGTGCGCAGCTACCTCAATCAGTTCCTGATGGACCCTTACGTGATCGACCTGCCGTGGCCGGTGCGGCGTCTGCTGGTGTCGCTGATCCTGATCAAGCGGCCCGAGCAGTCGGCCCACGCCTATGCCTCCATCTGGTGGGACGAGGGCTCGCCGCTGGTGGTGCTCAGCCGCCGCCTGCAACAGCAGATGACTGCGCAATGGACCCAGGGCCCGGTTGAGTTGGCGATGCGCTACGGCGAACCGTCGATTGAAAGCGTGCTGACCCGCCTCGCCGCCCAGGGCATTCAGAAAGTCACCCTCGCGCCGTTGTACCCGCAGTTCGCCGACAGCACCGTGACCACAGTCATCGAGGAAGCCAGGCGCGTGGTGCGCGATAAAAAACTCGATGTGCAGTTCTCGATCCTGCAACCGTTCTACGACCAGCCCGAATATCTCGACGCCCTGGTAGCGAGCGCGCGGCCTTATGTGGAGCAGGATTACGACCACCTGCTGCTGAGTTTCCACGGCTTGCCTGAGCGCCACCTGACCAAACTCGACCCCACCGGCCAGCATTGCTTCAAGGATGCCGACTGCTGCAAGAACGCCTCCGCCGAGGTGCTCAAGACCTGCTATCGCGCGCAGTGCTTCAGCGTCGCCCGTGACTTTGCCGCGCGCCTGGGCTTGCCGGAAGATAAATGGTCGGTGGCGTTCCAATCGCGCCTGGGCCGCGCCAAATGGATCGAACCCTACACCGAAGCGCGCCTGGAAGCGTTGGCACAGCAAGGCGTGAAAAAGCTGCTGGTGATGTGCCCGGCGTTTGTCGCCGACTGCATCGAGACCCTGGAAGAAATCGGCGATCGCGGCCTGGAACAGTTCCGCGAGGCCGGGGGCGAGGAGCTGGTGCTGGTGCCGTGCCTGAATGATGATCCACAGTGGGCGAAGGCGCTCAACACCTTGTGTGAGAGAGCCCCAACAGCGCTGTAACCAGGTCTTATACCGATCTACCTGTCGGCGCTGGCTTGCCTGCGCCTACAGTTAGAGGGTGTTACAGGTTGAGGGTCAGGCTGACCGTGAAATTGCGCGGCTCGCCGGGGCTGATCCAGTAGCTGCTGTAGGACCGCTCGTAGTAATTCTCATCAAACAGGTTGTTGAGGTTCAGCCCCACGGTGAGGTTGTCCGTGGCCTTGTAATGGGCCAACAGGTCAACGGTGTGATAAGCCGGCAGTTCGAAACGCGTCCCTGCTTCACCCGAGCGGTCACCTACATAAGTGAACGCCGCCCCCAGGTCTGAGCCGCGCAACGCGCCGTCCTGGAACTCATACACGCCCAACAGACTGCCGCTGCGCTTGGACACGCCGAGGATCCGGCTGCCGGCGGGAAGGGTTTTATCGCCTTTGGTCACCTCGGCGTCGATGTAGGCAAGCGCGCCGATCACTCGCACGGCATCGCTCACTTGCCCGCTCAGTTGCAGGTCAAGGCCTTGGCTGCGCGCCTTGCCCACGGCGCGGTTGAGGTTGGTGGCGGGGTCCAGGGTGAGTACATTTTCCTTCTCGATATGGAACGCGGCCAGGGTTGCGCTGAGACGGTCGTCGAACAGTTCGCTCTTGACCCCCACTTCATAGCCCACGCCTTCTTCCGGCGTGAAGGATTTCCCGTCGGCGCCCAGGCCGCTGTTGGGCTTGAACGACGTGGAGGCATTGGCGAACACCCCGACTTGCGGCGTGAGCTGATAGAGCAGGCCGGCACGCTGGGTCAAGGCATCGTGGGTTTGCTGGCTCCTGGCGTGGTTGCGGGTGAAGTCGTCGATGCTCTGCTCGAAATGCTCGAAGCGCGCACCGACCAGGCCTCGCAGGCGGTCGGTGAAGATGACCTGGTCTTGCAGGTTCAGCGCATTGCTTTGGGTCTGTTCGAAGAAGTCAGTGCCGGAGCGCGCGCCGTTGGGTTTGGGCTGGCCGTAGACCGGGTTGTAGATATCGAGGGTGTAGCGGCTCCCGCCAATCGCCGTGACGCGTTCTTTCTTGCGATAGTCCTCGTATTCGGTGCCAACCAGCAACTCGTGCTGCCAGCTGCCGATATCGAACAGGCCGCGCAGCTCCAACTGGGTGATGCTGTCGTGCCAGCCCATGGAGCGTTCACGGTAGCGGCGGTCGATGGTGTGGCCGTCGGCATTCAGTGCGCGGTTTTCCGAGGCGTCGCCCCACAGGCTGCCCTGTTTGTAGTGGCTGGCCAGGCGCAGTTTCCAGGCGTCGTTGAGGTGATGCTCAAGGCTGGCCTGGATACGGTTGTTATGGTTGTCGATATCGCCGTCGTTGGGTTCACCCAGGAAGGTTGTGCGGGACACGCCGCTGGCGTCGACGATGCCGCGGTCGAAGGTGGAGCTGTGGCGCACAAATTCGCTTTCCACCAGCAGATGTGTGTCCGGGTCCAGCTGCCAACTGAATGAGGGGGCAACAAAGACCCGCTTGCTCTGCACATGGTCGCGAAAGCTGTGGTTGTCTTCCACGGCCAGGTTGACTCGCGAGAGCAGGTTGCCCTCGCTGTCCAGCGGGGTGTTGAGGTCGACGGCGGTGCGATAGCGATCCCAACTGCCGGCGCTGGTTTGCACGGTGGTGAAGGCATCGGGCTGGGGCTTCTTGGTGACGATGTTCACGGTGCCGCCGGGATCGCCACGGCCGTAGAGGCTCGCGGCGGGGCCCTTGAGTACTTCGATGCGTTCGATATTGGCGGTGTCCGGCGTGCTCGGGTAGCCACGGTTGGCGCTGAAACCGTCCTGGTAAAACTCCGACGTGGTGAAGCCGCGCACGCTGTATTCGTAGAGGGTGAGGCCGCCGAAGTTGTTTTGCTTGGACACGCCGCCGGCAAACTCAAGGGCGCGTTCTACCTGGGTGCTGCCCAGATCCTTGAGCACCGTTGCGGGAATCACGCTGATCGATTGTGGGATGTCGCGCAGGGCTGTGTCGGTTTTTGTCGCACTGGCCGAACGCGTTGCACGGTAGCCCTTGACCGGGCCGGTGGCGGATTCATAGGCGTCGGTGGTGACGCTGATGGTGTCGAGTTCCAGGGTGTTGTCTTCGGCGTAGGCGGGGTCAAGCAACAAGCCCAGGGCCAGGCCGGCCATGGGGGCAATTCTTCGAGACGGCATGATAGAGCGTTCCAATAGCGATATTGAAACAATATAACATGTCTAATGAGAATGCCTTCGCTTTGAAATATGAGCTTACAGGTACCCGCGAACGGGTACCTGGCGAGGCGTCTTATTCCTCTTCTTTGACCGGTGCAGGCGGTGGGCGCAGGCCGATTTCTGCCAACAGCTTGATCTCTTTGCCGTTGCGCATAACCTGGATTGCCACCTTGTCGGTCGGCTTGATCCGCGCCACCTGGTTCATCGATTTGCGCCCATCGCCGGCCGGTTCGCCGTTGATGCTGAGGATCACATCGCCCAGTTGCAGGCCGGCTTTCTGCGCCGGGCCGTCGCGGAAAATCCCGGCGACCACGATGCCCGGGCGTCCGGTCAAGCCAAAGGACTCGGCCAGCTCCTTGGTCAATGGTTGGACTTCGATCCCCAGCCAGCCGCGAATCACCTGGCCGTGCTCGATGATCGACTTCATCACTTCCATCGCCAGTTTCACCGGGATCGCAAAACCGATGCCCTGGGAGCCGCCGGACTTGGAGAAAATCGCCGTGTTGATACCGGTCAGGTTGCCATTGGCATCCACCAGTGCGCCGCCCGAGTTGCCCGGGTTGATCGCCGCGTCGGTCTGGATGAAGTCTTCGTAGCTGTTGAGGCCCAACTGGTTACGCCCGGTGGCGCTGATGATGCCCATGGTCACCGTCTGGCCCACCCCGAACGGGTTGCCGATGGCCAGCGCGACGTCACCGACGCGCAGGCCGTCGGAGCGACCGAGGGTGATTGAAGGCAGGCTCTTGAGGTCGATCTTCAGCACCGCGAGGTCGGTTTCGGGGTCGCTGCCGACCACGCGGGCCAGGGTCTCGCGGCCATCGCGCAGGGCGACCACGATCTGGTCGGCGCCGGTGGTCACGTGGTTGTTGGTGAGGATGTAGCCCTCGGGGCTCATGATCACGCCGGAGCCGAGGCTGGATTCCATGCGCCGCTGCTTGGGGCCGTTGTCGCCGAAATAGCGGCGAAATTGCGGGTCTTCGAATAACGGATGAGCGGGTTTGTTGATGACTTTCGTGGTGTACAGGTTGACCACCGCTGGCGCCGCGATAACGACAGCGTCCGCATAGGTCACCGGGCCTTGCACCACCGCGCTGGTTTGCGGCGCCTGCTGCAGGTTTACATCAAGGCTGGGTAAGCCCACCAACTGGGGGAAACGCTGAATAATCAGCATCGCGATCAGCACGCCAGCCAGCAATGGCCATCCAAAAAAACGCAGTGCCTTGAGCATCAAGTAAGTCCTGACAGGTTGCAGGGGGCGGGAGAGCGCCCATAATGTCGCGCATTATACGAGGCTGCGAGCGCCTCGGAACGGGATATTTAGGAGTCTTTTATGGCCGTCCCCCTTACCACCCTCGTCGAGGAAGCGGACCGCTACCTCGGCAGTGCAAAAATTGCCGATTATTGCCCCAATGGCCTGCAGGTCGAGGGGCGCCCGCAGGTGATGCGCATCGTCAGCGGCGTGACCGCCAGCCAGGCGCTGCTGGATGCAGCTGTCGAAGCGCAGGCCGACCTGATCCTGGTGCACCACGGTTATTTCTGGAAGGGCGAAAACCCCTGCATCACCGGCATGAAGCAACGCCGCCTGAAAACGCTGCTCAAGCACGACATCAGCCTGCTGGCCTACCACCTGCCGCTGGACCTGCACCCTGACGTCGGCAACAACGTGCAACTCGCCCGCCAACTGGACATCACGGTCGAAGGCCCGCTGGACCCGAGCAACCCGAAGATCGTCGGCCTGGTCGGTTCGCTCTCCGAGCCGCTGTCACCGCGCGACTTCGCACGCCGGGTGCAGGACGTCATGGGCCGCGAGCCCTTGCTGATCGAAGGCAGCGAGATGATCCGCCGCGTCGGCTGGTGCACCGGCGGGGGTCAGGGCTATATCGACGACGCGATTGCCGCCGGCGTCGACCTGTTCCTGAGTGGCGAGGCGTCGGAGCAGACCTTCCACAGCGCCCGCGAAAACGACATCAGCTTTATCGCCGCCGGCCATCACGCCACCGAACGCTACGGCGTGCAGGCACTGGGCGATTACCTGGCGCGGCGTTTTGCCCTGGAGCATTTGTTCATCGACTGCCCCAACCCGATCTGAGCCATGCAACTGAACCCCTGTGGGGGCTGGCTTGCCTGCGACGCAGGCAACTCGGTACATCCGGCACACCGAGTTGAAGCCATCGCCGGCAAGCCAGCTCCCACACCTGAACGCGTTGCACCCCAAACCACGAGGCATATTCATATACCGTTTCGATCTAGCTGGCTCCCTGAATAGAAGAAGGTGCTGTGCTAGCATGCCCCGCTCGAACACGGCCCGCTGGCCGTCCATAAGATCGTTTTTCCGTGAGTAACCATGGTCGACAAACTGACGCATCTGAAACAGCTGGAGGCGGAAAGCATCCACATCATCCGCGAGGTCGCCGCCGAGTTCGACAACCCGGTGATGCTCTACTCGATCGGTAAAGACTCCGCCGTGATGCTGCACCTGGCACGCAAGGCCTTCTTCCCGGGCAAGCTGCCGTTCCCGGTGATGCACGTCGACACCCGCTGGAAATTCCAGGAGATGTACAAGTTCCGCGACAAAATGGTCGAGGAGCTGGGCCTGGACCTGATCACCCACGTCAACCCGGATGGTGTGGCGCAGGGCATCAACCCGTTCACCCACGGCAGCGCCAAGCACACCGATATCATGAAGACCGAAGGCCTCAAGCAGGCCCTGGACAAACATGGTTTCGATGCCGCCTTCGGCGGTGCCCGTCGCGATGAAGAGAAATCCCGCGCCAAAGAGCGCGTGTACTCATTCCGCGACAGCAAGCACCGCTGGGACCCGAAGAACCAGCGCCCGGAGCTGTGGAACGTCTACAACGGCAACGTCAACAAGGGCGAGTCGATCCGTGTGTTCCCGCTGTCCAACTGGACCGAGCTGGATATCTGGCAGTACATCTACCTGGAAGGCATCCCGATCGTGCCGCTGTACTTCGCCGCCGAGCGCGAAGTAATCGAGAAGAATGGCACGTTGATCATGATCGACGACGACCGCATCCTCGAGCACTTGTCCGACGAAGACAAAGCCCGAATCGTCAAAAAGAAAGTACGTTTCCGTACCCTTGGCTGCTACCCGTTGACGGGCGCGGTGGAGTCCGAAGCCGAGACGCTGACCGACATCATTCAGGAAATGCTCCTGACGCGAACTTCCGAGCGCCAGGGCCGTGTCATCGACCACGATGGCGCAGGCTCGATGGAAGATAAAAAACGTCAAGGGTACTTTTAAGCTTCGAGTTACAAGCGGCAAGCTGCAAGTTAAAGGCGGTATGCGTAATTTTGCAGCTTGGTGCTTGCAGCCGGTTGTTGCGAGCCGCTACTGAGTGACTCGTGATGGACTTCGAGAAACTGGTTGTCTGGCAAAGAAGCAAGTGTCTAGCGGTGCAGATCTATAGCGAGTTTGCGGAGTGCGGGGATTTTGGCTTCAAAGATCAAATCACCCGGTCTGCACTTTCGGTGCCTTCCAATATTGCTGAAGGCATGGAACGTCGTAGCGCCAAAGAGAAAGCTTATTTTCTTTGGATTGCAAAGGCTTCTTGTGGGGAGCTACGAACTCAGATCTTCATCGGTTGTGACATTGCCTACATCGCCCGCCCGCTGGCTGAAAACTGGATTACAGAAACTCGCGAGCTTTCAAAAATGCTCTGCGGCCTGATCAACAAAATTTCTGACTAGCTGTACGCCGACAAGCTTGCCGCTTGAAGCTTACAGCTTGGAGCTTGAATGCAATGAGCCATCAATCTGATTTGATCAGCGAGGACATCCTCGCCTACCTGGGCCAGCACGAGCGCAAGGAAATGTTGCGCTTCCTGACCTGTGGCAACGTCGACGACGGCAAGAGCACCCTGATCGGGCGCCTGCTGCACGACTCCAAGATGATCTACGAAGATCACCTGGAAGCCATCACCCGCGATTCGAAGAAGTCCGGCACCACGGGCGATGACATCGACCTGGCGTTGCTGGTCGACGGCCTGCAGGCCGAGCGTGAGCAGGGCATCACCATCGATGTTGCCTACCGCTATTTCTCCACCGCCAAGCGCAAATTCATCATCGCCGACACCCCCGGCCATGAGCAGTACACCCGCAACATGGCCACCGGTGCGTCCACCTGTGACCTGGCGATCATCCTGATCGACGCCCGCTACGGCGTGCAGACCCAGACCCGTCGCCACAGCTTCATCGCCTCGTTGCTGGGGATCAAACACATCGTGGTGGCCGTCAACAAGATGGACATCAATGGCTTCGACCAAAGCGTATTCGAGCAGATCAAGGCCGATTACCTGAAGTTCGCCGACGGTATCGCCTTCAAGCCGAGCACCTTGGCCTTCGTGCCGATGTCGGCGCTCAAGGGCGACAACGTGGTGAACAAGAGCGAGCGTTCGCCGTGGTACACCGGCCAATCGCTGATGGAGATTCTCGAAACCGTCGAGATCGCCAATGACCGCAACTACACCGACCTGCGGTTCCCGGTGCAGTACGTCAACCGTCCGAACCTGAACTTCCGTGGTTTCGCCGGCACCCTGGCCAGCGGCGTCGTGCACAAGGGCGACGAAGTCGTGGTGCTGCCGTCGGGCAAGAGCAGCCGGGTCAAATCCATCGTGACCTTCGAAGGTGAGCTGGAGCATGCGGGGCCCGGCCAGGCCGTGACCCTGACCATGGAAGACGAGATCGACATCTCCCGTGGCGACTTGCTGGTGCATGCCGACAACGTGCCGCAAGTGACTGACGCCTTCGACGCCATGCTGGTGTGGATGGCCGAAGAGCCGATGCTGCCGGGCAAGAAATACGACATCAAGCGCGCCACCAGCTACGTGCCGGGTTCCATCACCAGCATCGTGCACCGCGTGGACGTGAACACCCTGGCCGAAGGCCCGGCAAGTTCGCTGCAGTTGAACGAGATCGGCCGGGTCAAGGTCAGCCTCGACGCCGCCATTGCGTTGGACGGCTACGACAGCAATCGCACCACCGGTGCGTTTATCGTCATCGACCGATTGACCAACGGCACTGTGGCCGCGGGCATGATCATCGCGCCGCCGGTCAACCATGGCGGCGCTGCGCAGCACGGCAGTCTCGCGCATGTGGCCACCGAGGAGCGCGCGCTGCGTTTCGGCCAGCAACCGGCCACCGTATTGTTCAGCGGCCTGTCGGGCGCCGGCAAAAGCACCCTGGCCTATGCGGTTGAGCGCAAGCTCTTCGACATGGGGCGTGCGGTGTTCGTACTCGATGGCCAGAACCTGCGTCACGACCTGAACAAAGGTCTGCCGCAGGACCGTGCCGGGCGTACTGAAAACTGGCGGCGTGCCGCGCATGTGGCGCGTCAGTTCAACGAGGCTGGCCTGCTGACCCTGGCCGCTTTCGTTGCACCGGATGCCGAGGGTCGCGAACAGGCCAAGGCGCTGATCGGCGCCGACCGCCTGCTCACGGTCTATGTGCAAGCCTCGCCGCTGGTGTGCGCCGAGCGTGATCCGCAAGGCCTGTACGCCGCGGGTGGGGATAACATCCCTGGCGAGTCTTTCCCGTACGACGTGCCGTTGAATGCCGACCTGGTGATCGACACCCAGGCCCTGTCGCTGGAAGACAGCGTCAAGCAAGTGCTGGAGCTGTTGCGTCAGCGCGGCGCGATCTAAACCTCGCCGCCACAAAAAAGCCCGCCACCGATGACTCGGTGACGGGCTTTTTTACATTCTCAAGATCAGGCTCAATCAATGTGGGAGCTGGCTTGCCTGCGATTGCTGACTGTCAGTTGATATATCAGTAATTGACCCACCGCTATCGCAGGCAAGCCAGCTCCCACAGGTTGATCATCTTTTGCCTGGGAATTCTGTGTGCAGTTTCTCCAACAACTGGTCCTTCTCTTCCCACAACCGGTTGATCCAGCCCTGGAACGCCAACCGATACTCGCCATCCTGCTCGTAATTCTTGCCAATGAACTCGGCCGGAATCTGCACTTCCTCAAATTGCACGACCACCTCTTTCACGTTCCCGCAGAGCAAATCCCAATACCCAGGGCGCCCGGCAGGGTAGTGAATGGTCACGTTGACCAGTGACTTCAGCTGCTCACCCATCGCATCCAGCACAAACGCGATACCACCAGCCTTGGGCTTGAGCAGGTAGCGGAACGGCGATTTCTGCTGCGCCTGCTTGCCTGGGGTAAAGCGCGTGCCTTCAGCGAAGTTGAAAATGCCCACCGGGTTGTCGCGAAACTTCGCACAGGTCTTGCGGGTGGTTTCCAGGTCCTTGCCTTTCTTCTCCGGGTGCTTTTCCAGGTACGCCTTGGTGTAGCGCTTCATGAACGGGAAGCCCAGCGCCCACCAGGCGAGGCCGATCACCGGCACCCAGATCAGCTCCTGCTTGAGGAAGAACTTCAGCGGGCGAATCCGTCGATTGAGCACGTATTGCAGCACCATGATGTCGACCCAGCTCTGGTGGTTGCTCGTCACCAGGTACGAGTGCTGATAGTCCAGGCCCTCAAGGCCTTTGATGTGCCAGCGGGTGCGTCGCACCAGGGTCATCCAGGCGTTGTTGTTGCTGATCCAGGCCTCGTGGGTCTGGTTCATCAGCCATTCGCTGAAGCGCTTGGCAAACGGCAGCGCCTTGAACAGCGCCACGATAAACAGGAACGAACACAGCAGGATCGTGTTCAGCGCCAACAGCAGGGACGCGATCACCCCGCGTACGGCGGCAGGTAGAAAATCCAGCATTTAGATATCCATAGGTCGGTTGGCGGCTTGGATCGCAGTCAGCGCGATGGTGTACACGATGTCGTCGACCTGGGCGCCGCGAGGCAGGTCGTTGACCGGTTTGCGCAGGCCCTGGAGCATCGGCCCCAGGCTGACGCAATCGGCGCTGCGTTGCACGGCCTTGTGGGTGGTGTTGCCGGTGTTGAGGTCCGGGAACACGAACACGGTGGCCTTGCCGGCGACCAGGCTGTCGGGCGCCAGTTGGCGGGCGACGTTTTCGTTGGCGGCGGCGTCGTACTGCAACGGACCGTCGATCAGCAGTGAGCTTTGCTGTTCATGGGCGAGAAGGGTGGCTTCGCGGACCTTCTCCACTTCCTCACCGCTCGCCGAGTCGCCGCTGGAGTAGCTGATCATCGCCACGCGCGGAGTAATGCCAAAGGCGGCGGCAGAATCGGCGCTTTGCAGGGCGATTTCCGCCAGCTCGGCGGCGCTGGGGTGCGGGTTCATCACGCAGTCGCCGTACACCAGCACCTGCTCGGGGAACAGCATGAAGAATACCGAAGACACCAGCGTGCAACCCGGTGCGGTCTTGATCAACTGCAGGGCGGGGCGGATGGTGTTGGCCGTGGAGTGGATAACCCCGGAAACCAGGCCGTCGACCTCATCCAATGCAAGCATCATGGTGGCGATCACCACGGTGTCTTCCAACTGCTGCTCGGCCATCGGCGCGTTGAGGCTCTTGCTCTTGCGCAGGGCAACCATCGGCTCGACGTAGCGTTGACGAATCAGGTCCGGGTCGAGAATTTCCAGGCCTTCGGGCAATTCGATACCCTGGGCGCGGGCGACGGCTTCCACATCCGCCGGCTTGGCCAGCAGCACGCAGCGTGCGATGCCACGCGCCTGGCAGATGGCCGCAGCCTGCACGGTCAGTGGTTCGCTGCCTTCGGGCAAGACGATGCGCTTGTTCGCGGCCTGGGCACGCTGGATCAACTGGTAGCGGAACACCGCCGGCGACAGGCGCATTTCCCGTGGCGTGCCGCAGCGCTGGTGCAGCCAGCGCGCATCGAGGTGGCTGGCAACGAAATCGGTGATGATCTCCGCGCGCTCGCGGTCATCGATGGGGATTTCCTTGTTCAGGCTGTTGAGCTGGTTGGCCGTGTCGTAGGAACCGGTGCTCACCGACAGCACCGGCAGCCCAGCCTGGAACGCGCCGCGGCATAGCTCCATGATGCGCGGGTCGGGCAGGGTGTCGCTGGTCAGCAGCAGGCCGGCCAGCGGCACGCCGTTGATCGCGGCCAGGCTCACGGCGAGGATGATGTCGTCGCGGTCGCCCGGCGTTACCACCAGCACGCCCGGCTTGAGCAGCTCCACGGTGTTGCGCATGGTGCGCGCGCAGATGATGATCTTGGTCATGCGCCGGGTTTCGTAATCACCGGCATTGAGGATCTGCGCGCCCATCAGGTCGGCGACGTCGCGGGTACGCGGCGCGTTGAGTTCGGGTTGGTAGGGGATGCAGCCGAGCAGGCGGAAATCGCCGCTGCGCAACAACGGCGAATGCTCTTTCAGGCGTGCTGAAAAGGCCTCCATGCTTTCATCGGTGCGCACTTTGTTGAGGATCACGCCCAGCACTTTCGGGTCTTTCGGGCCGCCGAACAGCTGGGCCTGCAGTTCCACGCGGCCGGAGAGTTCGGTGAGCACTTCGTTTTCCGGGGCCGAGACCAGGATCACTTCCGCGTCCAGGCTCTTGGCCAGGTGCAGGTTGACCCGCGCGGCATAGCTGGCGCTGCGGGTCGGCACCATGCCTTCGACGATCAGCACGTCCTTACCCACGGCGGCCTGTTGATACAGGGTGATGATCTCTTCGAGCAGTTCGTCGAGTTGGCCGTCGCCGAGCATGCGCTCGACGTGGGCCAGGCCCAGCGGTTGCGGCGGCTTCAAGCCGTGGGTGCGGGCGATCAGTTCGGTGGAGCGTTCGGGCCCGGTGTCGCCGGGGTGCGGCTGGGCAATCGGCTTGAAGAAACCGACTTTCAGCCCGGCCCGCTCGAGGGTACGCACCAGCCCAAGGCTGATGGAGGTCAGACCCACACCAAAATCGGTGGGCGCGATAAAAAAAGTCTGCATGCGAATTCTCTGGAGGTGCATGGCTTCGGTGGCGCTCTATGCGTGAGTGCCTACCGGGAATCAGGCGCCAAGGTTATCGTTATTCGCGCACTTGCGCACACCAGCCGCAGGCAAAGGGCTGGCCTATTTTTTCCAGGCGTTGCGCGGGGTCCAGCACCCAGGCGCGGGACTGCCAGGGCGGCTGGTGGCGCAGGTGCTGGGTATGGCCACAAGACAGCTCGGCAACCCAGTGCTGGTCATCATCCTGGTGGAATCCGGTGATCGTCGCGACCGTTGATCGGTCCCGTCCGTCCGGGTTCTGTTCGCTTTCGGGCAAATCCTTGTTTAGACTTGTCCGTTCTTCATTCTTATGCAAAAGGTCTCGCCCCATGACGATCGCCGCTAACAAGGCTGTCTCCATCGACTATACCCTGACCAACGACGCTGGTGAGGTCATCGACAGCTCCGCCGGCGGCGCGCCGCTGGTCTACCTGCAAGGCGCAGGTAACATCATCCCGGGCCTGGAAAAGGCGCTGGAAGGCAAGAGCGTCGGTGATGAACTGACCGTTGCCGTAGAACCTGAAGATGCCTACGGCGAATACTCCGCCGAACTGGTCAGCACCCTGAGCCGCAGCATGTTCGAAGGTGTGGATGAGTTGGAAGTGGGCATGCAGTTCCACGCTTCCGCGCCGGACGGCCAGATGCAGATCGTCACCATCCGTGACCTGGACGGCGACGACGTAACCGTCGACGGCAACCACCCTCTGGCTGGCCAGCGCCTGAACTTCCAAGTGAAGATCGTTGCCATCCGCGACGCTTCCCAGGAAGAAGTGGCTCACGGCCACGTCCACGGTGAAGGCGGTCACCACCATTGATTGATGGTTGATCAATAGGTAGCAAAACGCCCCGACTGGTTCGGGGCGTTTTTTTTTGTGCCTGAAAATCCAGCCGAGCACAGCTGTTTGCTCCAGCGGGCTCTTATGCACCGGGCTTTTGTGGTGAGCGGGCTTGCCCCGCGTTGGGCTGCGCAGCGGCCCCATTAAGATCACCGCATTCCTTCAGTGGGGCCGCGTCCTCTGGTTTTGGGGCCGCTACGCAGCCCAGCGCGGGGCAAGCCCGCTCACCACAAAAAGCCCGCACAAACAAAAGCCCGCACAAACAAAAATGCCCCGGACCTTTCGGTTCGGGGCATTTCTTAACTGTTTCGCAACCGGGGTTGCGTTGCAGTTGTTACCACTTAGGCTGCAGCAGCGACGCTCAGAGCCTTGATGTGGCCATTCAGGCGGCTCTTATGGCGAGCGGCCTTGTTCTTGTGGATGATGCCTTTATCGGCCATACGGTCGATAACTGGCACGGCCAGAACGTAAGCAGCTTGGGCTTTTTCAGCGTCTTTGGTGTCGATGGCCTTAACTACATTCTTGATGTAGGTACGAACCATGGAACGCAGGCTGGCGTTGTGGCTGCGACGCTTCTCAGCCTGTTTTGCACGTTTTTTGGCGGAAGGTGTGTTGGCCACCGTCGAGCTCCTCGAAAGACTTTTTAGGAAATAGCAAACAAAATAGGCCGCGAATCATGCCGATGACTTGATGGGTTGTCAAGGGCGGCTGATGCGAACTGCTGAGTGGTCGATCTGAAGAGGCGGGTGATTTATTTCCGGCGCTTGACCTGTAAACTCGCGAGCTTTGGCTCTGTGCTGTTGCAGGCGCGCAGTATCGCATAAGTAGGCGCACAGTTCGCCTGCTCTTTATCTATAGGCGCAAACTCTTTCAATGAATCTGCTCAAATCGTTGGCTGCCGTCAGCTCTATCACGATGATCTCCCGGGTATTGGGGTTTGTGCGTGACACCCTGCTGGCGCGCATTTTTGGCGCCAGCATGGCCACGGATGCCTTCTTTATTGCCTTCAAGTTGCCGAACCTGCTGCGGCGTATCTTCGCCGAAGGAGCGTTTTCCCAGGCATTCGTGCCGATCCTGGCCGAATACAAGACCCAGCAGGGCGAAGAGGCGACCCGTACCTTTATTGCCTACGTCTCGGGCCTGCTGACCCTGGTGCTGATGCTGGTGACGATCGCCGGCATGCTCGCCGCGCCCTGGGTGATCTGGGCTACCGCGCCGGGCTTCGCCAACACCCCGGAAAAATTCGCGCTGACCACTGATCTGCTGCGCGTGACCTTTCCTTATATATTGCTGATCTCGTTGTCGTCCCTGGCCGGGGCGATCCTCAATACCTGGAACCGCTTCTCGGTGCCGGCCTTTGTACCGACGTTGCTCAACGTCAGCATGATCATCTTCGCGCTGTTCCTCACGCCGTACTTCGATCCGCCGGTGATGGCCCTCGGGTGGGCCGTACTGGCGGGTGGCCTGGCGCAATTGCTCTACCAGCTGCCACACCTGAAAAAAATCGGCATGCTCGTCTTGCCGCGCCTGAACCTCAAGGACACCGGTGTATGGCGGGTGATGCGCAACATGCTGCCGGCGATCCTCGGCGTGTCGGTCAGCCAGATCTCCTTGATCATCAACACCGCATTCGCCTCGCTGCTGGTCTCGGGCTCGGTATCCTGGATGTACTACGCCGACCGCCTGATGGAGCTGCCGTCCGGCGTACTTGGCGTGGCCCTTGGCACGATCCTGTTGCCCACGCTGGCGCGCACCTATGCGAGCAAGGACCGTCAGGAATACTCGCGGATCCTCGATTGGGGCCTGCGCCTGTGCTTTGTGCTGGTGCTGCCGTGCTCCCTGGCGCTGGGGATCCTGGCCGAGCCGCTCACTGTGTCGTTGTTCCAGTACGGTCAGTTCGATGCCCATGATGCCTTGATGACCCAGCGTGCGCTGATTGCCTACTCCGTCGGGCTGCTCGGGATCATTGTGATCAAGGTGCTGGCGCCGGGCTTCTATGCCCAGCAAAACATCCGCACGCCGGTGAAGATCGCGATTTTCACGCTGGTCGTCACGCAACTGCTCAACCTGGTGTTTATCGGCCCGCTGGCCCACGCCGGCCTCGCCCTGGCGATCAGCGCCGGCGCCTGCATCAATGCGGGCCTGCTGTTTTACCAGCTGCGCAAACAGCAGATGTTCCAACCACAGCCAGGCTGGGGCATGTTTGCCCTCAAGTTGCTGGTGGCAGTGGCGGCAATGTCGGCGGTGTTGCTCGGGCTGATGCACTTTATGCCGGCCTGGGACGAAGGCCATATGCTGGAGCGCTTCATGCGCCTGGGCGTTCTGGTGGTGGCGGGCGTGGTGGTGTACTTCGGGATGTTGCTGCTGCAGGGCTTCCGCCTGCGGGATTTCAATCGCAAGTCCCTCGGATAGAGCGTTTGCCGGGATAAAACGGTTGTTTTATCGATTCGATCCATTTGGCCTGTGCTGTTGCCTGTCGTCCGGGGCCGGGTGTGGTTATAATCGACCACTTTATGAGCAAGAAGCGCGTTATGCAGCTGGTTCGAGGTCTCCACAACCTGCGCCCCCAGCATCGGGGCTGCGTCGCCACTATTGGCAACTTTGACGGTGTTCACCGTGGCCACCAGGCTATCCTGGCCAGGTTGCGCGAGCGTGCGGTCGAGTTGGGCGTGCCCAGCTGCGTGGTGATTTTTGAGCCACAGCCGCGGGAATATTTTACCCCCGAAACGGCGCCGGCCCGTCTGGCCCGCCTGCGGGACAAACTGCAATTGCTGGCCGAAGAAGGCGTGGACCGCGTCCTGTGCCTGGCGTTCAACCAGCGTTTGCAGAGCCTCAGCGCTGCCGAGTTCGTCGACCGGATCCTTGTCGATGGCCTGGGCGTGCAGCACCTGGAGGTCGGTGACGACTTCCGTTTCGGCTGCGACCGCGTCGGCGATTTCGATTTCCTGCAACACGCCGGTATCACCCAGGGTTTCACCGTCGAAGCCGCGCAAACCGTCGAGTTGGACGGCCTGCGCGTGAGCAGCACCCAGGTGCGTAATGCCCTGGCCGCTGCCGACTTCGCCCTGGCCGAGCGTTTGCTCGGTCGCCCGTTCCGCATTGCCGGACGGGTACTGCACGGCCAGAAGCTGGCGCGCCAATTGGGCACGCCAACCGCCAACGTGCAACTCAAGCGCCGTCGTGTGCCGCTGACCGGGGTTTACCTGGTCAGCGTCGACATCAATGGCCAATCGTGGCCAGGAGTCGCCAACATAGGCGTCAGGCCCACGGTTGCAGGTGATGGCAAGGCCCACCTGGAAGTTCACCTTTTGGATTTTGCCGGTGATTTGTATGACCGGCGTTTGACGGTGGTTTTCCACCAGAAGCTGCGTGAAGAGCAGCGTTTCGCCTCGCTTGAGGCGTTGAAAACGGCGATCAATGCGGATGTCGCCGCCGCCCGTGCACTAGCCGCACCTAGCGCCCATCGCTAACCGAAGAGCCTTAAATGACCGACTATAAAGCCACGCTAAACCTTCCGGACACCGCCTTCCCAATGAAGGCCGGCCTGCCACAGCGCGAACCGCAGATCCTGCAGCGCTGGGACAGTATTGGCCTGTACGGAAAGTTGCGCGAAATTGGCAAGGATCGTCCGAAGTTCGTCCTGCACGACGGCCCTCCTTATGCCAACGGCACGATTCACATCGGTCATGCGCTGAACAAGATTCTCAAGGACATGATCCTGCGCTCGAAAACCCTTTCCGGTTTCGACGCGCCGTATGTCCCTGGCTGGGACTGCCACGGCCTGCCGATCGAACACAAAGTCGAAGTGACCTACGGCAAGAACCTGGGCGCGGATAAAACCCGCGAACTGTGCCGTGCCTACGCCACCGAGCAGATCGAAGGGCAGAAGTCCGAATTCATCCGCCTGGGCGTGCTCGGCGAGTGGGACAACCCGTACAAGACCATGAACTTCAAGAACGAGGCCGGTGAAATCCGTGCCTTGGCCGAAATCGTCAAGGGCGGTTTCGTGTTCAAGGGCCTCAAGCCGGTGAACTGGTGTTTCGACTGCGGCTCGGCCCTGGCTGAAGCGGAAGTCGAGTACGAAGACAAGAAGTCCTCGACCATCGACGTGGCCTTCCCGATTGCCGACGACGCCAAGCTGGCCGAGGCCTTTGGCCTGGCAAGCCTGAGCAAGCCCGCAGCCATCGTGATCTGGACCACCACGCCGTGGACTATCCCGGCCAACCAGGCGCTGAACGTGCACCCGGAATTCACCTACGCCCTGGTGGACGTCGGTGATCGCCTGCTGGTGCTGGCCGAGGAAATGGTCGAGGCCTGCCTGGCGCGTTATGAGCTGCAAGGTGCGGTGATCGCCACCACCACTGGCTCCGCGCTGGAGCTGATCAATTTCCGTCACCCGTTCTATGACCGCCTGTCGCCGGTGTACCTGGCTGACTACGTCGAACTGGGTTCGGGTACTGGCATTGTTCACTGCTCGCCAGCGTATGGCGTGGACGACTTTGTCATCTGCAAGAAATACGGCCTGGTCAACGACGACATCATCAACCCGGTGCAAAGCAACGGCGTCTACGTGCCTTCGCTCGAGTTCTTCGGCGGCCAGTTCATCTTCAAGGCCGACCAGCCGATCATCGACAAGCTGCGCGAAGTCGGTGCGCTGATGCAGACCGACACCATCAAGCACAGCTACATGCACTGCTGGCGCCACAAGACTCCGCTGATCTACCGCGCCACCGCGCAGTGGTTTATCGGCATGGACAAAGAGCCGACCAGCGGCGACACCCTGCGTGTGCGTTCGCTCAAAGCCATCGAAGACACCAAGTTCGTCCCGGCCTGGGGCCAGGCGCGCCTGCACTCGATGATCGCCAACCGCCCGGACTGGTGCATCTCCCGCCAGCGTAACTGGGGCGTGCCAATCCCGTTTTTCCTCAACAAGGAAAGCGGCGAGCTGCATCCGCGTACCGTCGAACTGATGGAAGAAGTGGCCCAGCGCGTTGAACAGGAAGGCATTGAAGCCTGGTTCAAGCTGGACGCTGCCGAACTGCTGGGCGACGAAGCGCCGCTGTACGACAAGATCAGCGACACCCTCGACGTCTGGTTCGATTCGGGTACCACCCACTGGCACGTGCTGCGCGGCTCGCACCCGATGGGCCACGCGAGCGGCCCGCGCGCCGACCTGTACCTGGAAGGCTCGGACCAACACCGTGGCTGGTTCCACTCCTCGTTGCTGACGGGTTGTGCCATCGACAACCACGCACCGTATCGCGAATTGCTGACCCACGGCTTCACCGTCGACGAGACGGGTCGCAAGATGTCCAAGTCGCTGAAGAACGTGATCGAGCCGAAAAAGATCAACGACACCCTGGGCGCCGACATCATGCGCCTGTGGGTCGCGTCGACCGACTACTCGGGCGAAATCGCCGTGTCGGACCAGATCCTGCAGCGTAGCGCCGATGCCTACCGCCGGATCCGTAATACCGCACGCTTCCTGCTGTCGAACCTGACTGGTTTCAACCCGGCCACCGACATCCTGCCGGCCGAGGACATGCTCGCCCTGGACCGTTGGGCCGTGGACCGTACCCTGTTGCTGCAACGCGAGTTGCAGGAGCACTACGGCGAATACCGCTTCTGGAACGTCTACTCGAAGATCCACAACTTCTGCGTGCAGGAGCTGGGTGGTTTCTACCTCGACATCATCAAGGACCGCCAGTACACCACCGGCGCCAACAGCAAGGCACGCCGCTCGGCGCAGACCGCGCTGTATCACATCTCCGAAGCGCTGGTGCGCTGGATCGCACCGATCCTGGCCTTCACCGCCGACGAACTGTGGGAATACCTGCCGGGCGAGCGTAACGAATCGGTGATGCTCAACACCTGGTACGAAGGCCTGACCGAACTGCCGGCCGACTTCGAACTGGGCCGTGAGTACTGGGAAGGCGTGATGGCCGTGAAGGTTGCGGTGAACAAGGAGCTGGAAGTGCAGCGTGCGGCCAAGGCCGTCGGTGGCAACCTGCAAGCCGAAGTCACCCTGTTTGCCGAGGAAGGCCTGACCGCTGACCTGGCCAAGCTGAGCAACGAGTTGCGCTTCGTGCTGATCACCTCGACCGCGAGCCTGGCACCTTTTGCCCAGGCACCGGCCGATGCCGTGGCCACTGAAGTGCCGGGCCTCAAGCTCAAAGTCGTCAAGTCGGCCTTCCCCAAGTGCGCCCGTTGCTGGCACTGCCGTGAAGATGTCGGCGTGAACCCTGAGCATCCGGAAATCTGCGGCCGTTGCGTGGATAACATCAGCGGTACTGGCGAGGTTCGCCACTATGCCTAACGCCAGTCGTTTCGGACGTCTGGGCTGGCTCGTACTGAGCGTGCTGGTCCTGGTCATCGACCAGGTCAGCAAGGCTCATTTCGAAGGTTCGCTGGAGATGTTCCAGCAGATCGTGGTGATCCCGGATTACTTCAGCTGGACCTTGGCCTACAACACCGGCGCCGCTTTCAGCTTCCTGGCTGACAGTGGCGGTTGGCAGCGCTGGCTGTTCGCCCTGATCGCCGTGGTGGTCAGTGCGGTGCTGGTGGTCTGGCTCAAACGCCTTGGCCGCGATGACACCTGGCTCGCCGTCGCCCTGGCGCTGGTGCTGGGTGGCGCGCTCGGCAACCTGTACGACCGCATTGCCCTGGGCCATGTGATCGACTTCATTCTGGTGCATTGGCAGAACCGCTGGTATTTCCCGGCATTCAACTTCGCCGACAGCGCCATCACCGTCGGTGCAATCATGCTGGCGTTGGATATGTTCAAGAGCAAGAAAACCGGAGAGACCGTCAATGACTGATCAGGTATTGGCTGAGCAACGCATCGGCCAGAACACGGAAGTCACTTTGCATTTCGCACTGCGCCTGGAGAATGGCGACACGGTCGACAGTACGTTCGACAAAGCCCCGGCGACCTTCAAGGTCGGCGACGGCAATCTGCTGCCGGGTTTTGAAGCCGCCCTGTTCGGTTTCAAGGCCGGCGACAAGCACACCCTGCAGATCCTGCCGGAAAACGCTTTTGGCCAGCCCAACCCGCAAAACGTGCAGATCATCCCGCGTTCGCAGTTCCAGGACATGGACCTGTCGGAAGGCCTGTTGGTGATCTTCAACGACGCGGCGAATACCGAGCTGCCAGGTGTGGTCAAAACCTTCGATGACGCGCAAGTGACCATCGACTTCAACCACCCGTTGGCCGGTAAAACCTTGACGTTCGACGTTGAAATCATCGACGTTAAAGCAATCTGACCGACAAAACCGGTTCCTGTAGGAGCTGGTTTGCCTGCGATTGCATCCCCTCGGTTTGCCTTCTACACCGAGTCGACTGCATCGCAGGCAAGCCAGCTCCTACAAAGACACGAGGCACAGCATGCAAATCAAACTCGCCAACCCGCGTGGCTTCTGCGCCGGCGTGGACCGGGCGATCGAAATCGTCAATCGCGCTCTGGAAGTCTTCGGGCCGCCGATTTACGTGCGTCATGAAGTCGTCCACAACAAATTCGTGGTCGAAGACCTGCGCGCGCGCGGTGCCATCTTCGTCGAAGAGCTGGACCAGGTGCCGGACGACGTTATCGTCATCTTCAGCGCCCACGGTGTTTCCCAGGCGGTGCGTACCGAAGCGGCAGGCCGTGGCCTGAAAGTATTCGATGCCACCTGCCCACTGGTCACCAAGGTGCATATCGAGGTCGCGCGCTACAGCCGTGACGGCCGTGAATGCATCCTCATCGGCCACGCCGGGCACCCTGAAGTCGAAGGCACCATGGGGCAGTACGACGCCAGCAACGGCGGCGCCATCTACCTGGTGGAAGACGAGAAAGACGTCGCCAACCTGCAGGTGCGCAACCCTGAGCGTTTGGCCTTCGTGACCCAGACCACCTTGTCCATGGACGATACCAGCCGCGTGATCGACGCGCTGCGCAGCCGCTTTCCGGCCATTGGCGGGCCACGCAAGGACGACATCTGCTACGCCACCCAGAACCGCCAGGACGCGGTCAAGCAACTGGCCAATGAGTGCGACGTCGTGCTGGTGGTCGGCAGCCCTAACAGCTCCAACTCCAACCGCCTGCGCGAGTTGGCTGAGCGCATGGCGACACCGGCGTACCTGATCGACGGTGCCGAGGACATGCAGCGCAGCTGGTTCGATGGCGTCGAGCGAATTGGTATTACTGCGGGCGCTTCCGCCCCGGAAGTGCTGGTGCGCGGAGTTATCCAGCAGTTGCATGCCTGGGGCGCTACCGGCGCGGATGAATTGGCCGGTCGTGAAGAAAACATCACTTTCTCCATGCCCAAGGAGCTGCGGGTTCGCTCGCTGCTCTGACTGCCAGGGTGCCGGAGTAGCTCCGGCACAACGCCTGCTCGGCCCTGTCGCTGCGCAGGCTGATGCGCCCGCTGGGGGCCAGCACTATCTGGTGCAGGCTCTGAGCCTCGTCCGTGGCGCACACGTGCACGGTACCGGCACGGAATCCCCCACCTGAAAATACCGGTTCACCCAACCCGCTGAAGCGAACCTGGCTCTTGACCGGCCCATTGCCCACGATCCCTACTTGCCCGCTGTCCTGGCGTTCCAGCAGCACCGGGTTGTCGTCGTCCAGATGGCCGCGTCCACTCACATCCACTATCACCCGCCAACCCTGGCTCCAGTCGTCTTCGCGTGCGTGAATCACCACCGCCTGGTTGCGTGCAATGGCTTGCGTGCGTGCAAAGCGCAGCGCGCTCGCCAGCGATTGTGCGGCACTTTGTCGTTGCTGGGACGCCAGCAGGTGCTTGAAATTGGGCGCCGCCAGGTGCGCCAGGATGCTGCTCACGATCAGCCCGAGCAGCAGTTCGATCAGGGTAAAACCTCGTTGTCGCATGTGCTGTCCCTCCGTGGACCCGATTCAGTGTTGGGGTGCTGCCGTAGGTATAGCGCCACGTCGGCGGTAACGGATGATGGCCTTCATGTCCAAAGTATTTCCCTTTGTTCCCGCAGCAGCGCGGGCTGAAAACCGACGCTAGTCTTGGGCCGCACAGCAGGATTTTCCTGCTTCCCTTGGCCTTCGACACGGATGACGACGGTAATGCTTGCCTGTCCGACTACCTGCTTTTTTAATGCCGCGCCCAGGCACCAGGGCGGCACTACATTGATCGAGGTGCTGATGGCGGTGCTGATTCTCGCCGTCGGCCTGCTGGGGGCGGCAGTGATCCAATTGAACGCGCTCAAGTACACCGACAGTTCACGGATGACCAGCCAGGCCAGTTTCATCGCCTACGACATGCTCGACCGAATTCGCGCCAATGCCGGTGCTGATTACGCTTGGCGCGCTGGGGCGAGTGTGCCGGCCAGTACCGCAAACGCCAGCGTGCGCGATCTGGATCTGCATGACTTCGAGGCGAATATTCGCGGTTTCGCCGGGGAGAGCGCGACGGGTTCGGTGGTGATCGGCGCCAATGAGGTGACTGTCAGCATCAGTTGGAACGATCAACGCGGCACGCATACCCCGGGTGCGCGCGAAACCTTCACCCTGACCAGTCGCATGGAGGCCGCACAGTGAGGAGGGACGCACGCGGTTTCAGCCTGGTGGAATTACTGTTGGCCCTGGCCGTCGGGCTGGTGCTGATCCTCGGCGTGAGCCAGGTGGCGATCAGCTCGCGAACGACCTCTGCCAGTCAGCAGGCGGCGATGTTGCTGCAGGATGATGCGCGGTTTGCCCTGGGCAAGTTGATCCAGGACATTCGCCAGGCCGGCATGTTTGGCTGCCTGGCGACAGCGGTTATCGAGAATGCCCCGCCGGCCTTTGACCGGCCTGTCGCCTGGAGTGCCGTGGGCGCCTCAAAGTCGCTGACGTTGATCACCGCTGATATCGCCGGTGGCAAACCCGACTGGACGGTGCTGTCCGACTGCACCGGCACTGCCCATGCCTACTCCGCCAGCGCACCTGCGCCAACGCCTGGGCAAATCTCTTTTGCGCTACGCCAGCTTACCTACACCTTTGAGGCGGGGCAGTTGAAGGTCAGCACGCCCGCTGCGCCGGCCAAGGCGGTGCTGGTGGATAACGTGCAGCGTTTCGAAATCAGTTTTGGCATGGCCGACAGGTTGGACTCATTGACGGTGGCGCGCTACGACGACAGCCCGGTCGACGCTGCCTTGATACGCAGCGTGCGCATCCTGATGACGCTGCAAGACCCGACCGGCCGGGTCAAGGATCAAACCTACAGCGTCGCGGCGGCGCTGCGAAACCGTGTGGGGTAGGGCGGCCATGCTGTTTTCTCGTCAAGGCGGCATGGTGCTGTTGATCAGCCTGGTGTTTCTGCTGCTGTTGTCGTTGGTCGGTTTGTCATCGATGCAAATGGCTGTGACTCAGCAAAAGATTGCCGCGAGCCTCTGGCATCGCAACCAGTCACTTCAGACGGCTGAAAGTGGCTTGAGGCTGGGTGAGTCAAGGGTGCGGCGGGAGTTTGCGGGGTTAGCGCCGTGCCAATCGTTCGTCACCTGTGCGCCACCCGGTGAGGCGTTCTCGGTGACAGGTGCTGGCGTGAATCCCGTGTCGGGCGTGAATTGGGCCGGCCTGAAAAGTGGTCTCTACGGTGTGCAATCCCTGGGGACTGGCGTGGGGGTGGCGCATTTGCCGGCGCAAACCCCGGCCACCTTGTACCGAGTGACCGCCGTCGGGTTCAGTGGCCAATCGCGTACGGTGCTGGAGAGTGTGTATGTGCGGGTAGAGGAGGGCGGGCGGTCGTGGTTTCGGCGAGTGGCCTGGCGACAACTTCAATAAGGAGTAGAGGGATGGACATGGATAGCCAGGGTTTTACCCTGATCGAGTTACTGATCGCCGTGGCGATCATCGCGCTTCTGGCCGGTATCGCTTACCCCGGGTACGCCGGTCATGTGAAAAAAGTCTATCGCGCCGAGATCGTCGCGCTCTTGACCGAGCAGGCTCAGTACCTGGAGCGCTTTTATGCGAGGAACGGTACTTTTATTGACGCAAGCGGCGTCAGTACGGGCAATGATCGCTATAGAATCACCGCAGCATTGAACCCTCAGGATTACCGCCTGTTGGCTACGCCTGCCGTCGACTCTGGAATGGCCCGCGATCCTTGCGGTGACTTCAGCCTGACCAGCAGCGGTGCGCGGGCCAACCCTGGCGCCGCACCCGCCATGTCGCGCAAGACATGCTGGGGGCAATGATGAGAGTGCTGGATGATTGGGCGCCGGGTGCGCTTGTTCCTATTTATCGGCTGGATCAAATGATGGCTAAGCAACAGCAAGTGGTGATTGTCGGTGGCGGTGTTATCGGCTTGTTGACGGCGTACAACCTGGCGACGCAAGGGCAGGCGGTGGTGCTGCTGGAGCGCGCGGGCGTGGGGCAGGAGTCTTCCTGGGCCGGCGGTGGCATTGTTTCGCCCTTGTACCCATGGCGCTACAGCCCGGCGGTCACTGCGCTGGCCCATTGGTCCCAGGATTTTTATCCACAGCTGGCCGAGCGGCTGTTTGCGGCCACGGGCGTTGACCCGGAGGTGCATACCACCGGGTTGTACTGGCTCGATCTGGATGACGAGGCCGAGGCCCTGGCCTGGGCGGCACGTGAAGGCCGGCCGTTGAGCAAAGTGGATGTGTCCGCTGCCCACGATGCCGTACCGGTACTGGGCGGCGGCTATGCCCGGGCGATTTACATGGCCAACGTGGCCAATGTGCGCAACCCGCGGTTGGTCAAATCGCTCAAGGCGGCACTGTTGGCGTTGCCGGGTGTGACGATTCACGAGCAATGCGAGGTGGCCGGTTTTATCCTCGAGGATGGCAATGTCGTGGGGGTGAACACGGCGGATGGCCCGATCCATGGCGATCAGGTCGTGCTGGCGGCGGGGGCGTGGAGTGGTCAGCTGCTCGGTACGCTGGGGTTGGCGCTGCCGGTGGAGCCGGTCAAGGGACAGATGATTCTGTACAAATGCGCCTCGGATTTCCTCTCGAGCATGGTCCTGGCCAAGGGGCGCTATGCGATTCCCCGGCGCGACGGGCACATCCTGATCGGCAGCACCCTGGAACATGAAGGCTTCGACAAGACGCCTACCGACACTGCGCTGGAAAGCTTGAAGGCGTCGGCGGTGGAGCTGATTCCAGCCTTGGTAGATGCCGAAGTGGTGGGGCACTGGGCCGGTTTACGCCCCGGCTCTCCGGAAGGTATTCCGTATATCGGCCAGGTACCGGGTTTCAATGGGCTATGGCTCAACTGCGGGCATTACCGCAATGGCCTGGTGCTGGCGCCGGCCTCCTGCCAGCTGTTTGCGGATTTGTTGCTGGAGCGAGCGCCGATCATTGATCCAGCGCCCTACGCGCCCTCTGGTCGCCTCAACGCTGGATAGACTTCGGCCCCTGTTCCAGATGCGCCTGGGTGCAATACCACTCCTGGCGTGAGCTGAGGGCGCGATCCTGCGGCAGATGCACGCCGCAATGTGCGCAGCGCACCATCAGGGCTGCGCCCGGTTCGCCGGGGCGTTGCTGTCTGGCGGTCGGGCTTTTGAATTTGCGCCAGAACCATACCGCGGCAGCAATGACGGCAATCCAGAACAGTAGACGAACCATGATGGGCAGTTTCTCGATAAGTAATGCGCCAGTTTAGCCATGGACGCGACAGGCGCACAGCGCAATAATGCTGGCGCAACGCAAAAGGGAGCCCCGTGGGGCTCCCTTTTGCGTTGCGTCGACTGAATCAGTCGAACACACCGAAGGTCATGTAGCTGAACCACGAGCGGTCCTGGTTGTTGCCCAGGGCCTGCGGCTCTTGCTCTTCGATCACGTCGCCGTTCTCGTCGTGTGGCTTGAGGTCCGAAGGGATCGCGTCCTTGGCGTCCTGGTACTGCTTGATCACGTCCTGGTTGGCGCGGGTTTCGCCCGGCGGCAGCGGCGGACGGGACTCGATCAGGCCCAGGGTGTACTTGCTCAGCCACGAACGGTTGTCGGCTTCGGCAACCTGAGGCACGAACTGGCCGTCCTTCAGGCTTGGGTGGTCAGGGTAGTTGAGCTTGAGGGTTTCCAGGCTGGTGCTGGCCAGTTCGTCCAGGTGCAGGCGCTGGTAAGCCTCGGTCATCACTGCCAGGCCATCACCGACCGAAGGCGTTTCCTGGAAGTTTTCCACGACATAACGACCACGGTTGGCTGCCGCTACATAAGCCTGACGGGTCAGGTAGTAGTGAGCTACGTGAATCTCGTAGGAAGCCAGCAGGTTGCGCAGGTAGATCATGCGCTGCTTGGCGTCCGGCGCGTAGCGGCTGTTGGGGAAGCGGCTGGTCAGCTGGGCGAACTCGTTGTAGGAGTCGCGGGCAGCGCCCGGGTCACGCTTGGTCATGTCCAGCGGCAGGAAGCGCGCCAGCAGGCCGACGTCCTGGTCGAACGAGGTCAGGCCCTTCATGTAGTAGGCGTAGTCGACGTTCGGGTGCTGCGGGTGCAGGCGGATGAAACGCTCGGCGGCGGACTTGGCAGCTTCCGGCTCGGCGTTCTTGTAGTTGGCGTAGATCAGCTCGAGCTGGGCCTGGTCGGCGTAGCGCCCGAACGGATAGCGCGACTCCAGTGCCTTCAGCTTCGCTGTGGCGCTGGTGTAGCTATTATTGTCCAAGTCTTTCTGAGCCAGTTGGTACAACTCGACTTCGCTCAGGTTTTCGTCGACGACTTCCTTTGTTGACGAGCAAGCAGCAGTCATGGCGAGGATGGCGATCAGCAGCAGGTGTTTCACTTGCATGGCGGCTTGCGTCCCTATGACGGCCGCTGTCTTGGGCGGGGCCGTCCTGTTATGATGAGCGCCCCGTTGAAAGCCTCGGGGCAAAAGACGCCGTATTTAACCACAAGCGCGCAGCCGAAACCAAAGGCTGTGCCACGCCTAGTCTGAGCATGTCCGATAAAATTGAACTTCGCGCAGAGGTGCCGTCCGAATTGGGCGGCCAACGCCTCGATCAAGTCGCCGCACAATTATTCGCTGAGCACTCGCGCTCGCGCCTTTCCGCCTGGATCAAAGACGGCCGCCTGACTGTGGATGGAGCGGTTATCCGCCCGCGAGACATAGTGCATGGTGGTGCGATTCTTGAGCTGACTGCCGAGCAGGAAGCCCAGGGAGAATGGGTCGCCCAGGACATCGAGCTGGATATCGTCTATGAAGACGACGACATCCTGGTCATCAACAAACCCGCAGGCCTGGTGGTTCACCCGGCGGCCGGGCACGCTGATGGCACCTTGCTCAATGCCCTGTTGCACCACGTGCCGGACATCATCAATGTCCCGCGTTGTGGCATCGTGCACCGCCTGGACAAGGACACCACCGGCCTGATGGTGGTGGCCAAGACCATCCAGGCACAGACACAGCTGGTGACGCAATTGCAGAGCCGCAGTGTCAGCCGAATCTACGAGTGCATCGTGATCGGCGTGGTGGTGGCGGGTGGCAAGATCAACGCCCCAATCGGTCGCCACGGCCAGCAGCGCCAGCGTATGGCGGTAATGGAAGGTGGCAAGCAGGCCGTCAGCCACTACCGTGTGCTGGAGCGTTTCCGGTCCCACACCCATGTGCGGGTCAAGCTGGAAACCGGGCGTACCCACCAGATTCGTGTGCACATGGCCCACATCAACTTCCCGTTGGTCGGCGACCCGGCCTACGGTGGCCGCTTCCGCATTCCTCCGGCGGCCAGTGCGACCATGGTTGATTCGCTGAAAAACTTCCCGCGCCAGGCACTGCATGCACGTTTCCTGGAGCTGGATCATCCGACGAGCGGTAAGCGGATGAGCTGGGAATCGCCTCTTCCAGACGATCTGGTCTGGTTGTTGTCGCTGCTCAAGCAGGATCGCGAGGCGTTTATCGGATGAGTGACTGGCTGATTCCTGACTGGCCCGCGCCGGCTCAGGTCAAGGCCTGCGTCACCACCCGTGCGGGCGGCGTCAGCCTGGCGCCGTTCGACAGTCTCAACCTGGGCGATCATGTCGAGGACAGCCTGGAGGCTGTACTCGAAAACCGCCGTCGTCTCACTGATGCCTTTGATATCCAGCCCGCCTGGCTGCGTCAGGTCCATGGGGTGAAGGTGGTCGAGGCGAATCCTGGAGTGACCGCCGAAGCCGATGGCAGTTGGAGCAGTACGCCCGGCATCGCCTGCACGTCCATGACCGCCGATTGCCTGCCCGCATTATTCTGCAACCGTGCCGGCACGCGTGTCGCAGCAGCCCATGCCGGCTGGCGTGGCCTGGCAGCGGGTGTGCTCGAAGCCGCCGTCGAAAGCCTGGATACCGATCCCGGTGAGGTGTTGGTGTGGTTGGGCCCGGCCATCGGTCCACAGGCCTTTGAAGTCGGTCCGGAAGTGCGTGAGGCCTTTATGCAGCAACTGCCGGTTGCCGCCGAAGCCTTTGTGCCGAGCCGAAATCCCGGCAAGTTCATGGCCGATATCTACCAGTTGGCCCGCCTGCGCCTGGCGGCACGTGGCATCACCGCGGTTTATGGGGGCGGCTTCTGCACCGTCACTGACCCGCGCTTCTTTTCTTACCGGCGCAGCCCCCGCACCGGTCGTTTTGCCTCCCTTATCTGGCTTGAACGCTAGACTCCGTTGATCTGGGTCAACGCTGATCCATATCAACCGTCGGTCGCTTGAATCTTCCAGAATCCACCCCATCTATAGGGGTATCTGGCAGGTTTCTTCATTCAGGATGTGTTTATCGCGAGCAAGCTCGCTCGCACATAGCTCCGGCCTGCTCAAAAGGAAGGTGACTAATGCGTATAGATCGTTTAACCAGCAAATTGCAGTTGGCCTTATCGGACTCTCAATCGTTGGCGGTGGGCCTCGACCACCCGGCCATCGAGCCTGCGCACTTGATGCAGGCGCTTCTGGATCAGCAAGGTGGTTCTATCAAGCCCTTGCTGATGCAGGTGGGCTTTGACGTCAACAGCCTGCGCAAGGAGTTGAGCAAAGAGCTCGACCAACTGCCGAAAATCCAAAACCCTACCGGCGACGTGAACATGTCGCAGGACCTGGCACGTCTGCTCAACCAGGCCGATCGCCTGGCCCAGCAGAAAGGTGACCAGTTCATTTCCAGCGAGCTGGTGCTGCTCGCCGCCATGGACGACAACAGCAAGCTTGGCAAATTGTTGCTGGGCCAGGGCGTGAGCAAGAAAGCCCTGGAAAACGCCATCAACAACCTGCGCGGCGGCGAGGCGGTCAACGACCCCAACCATGAGGAGTCGCGCCAGGCCCTGGACAAGTACACCGTCGACCTGACCAAGCGCGCCGAAGAAGGCAAGCTGGATCCGGTGATCGGCCGTGACGATGAGATTCGTCGCACCATCCAGGTCCTGCAGCGTCGCACCAAGAACAACCCGGTGCTGATCGGCGAGCCTGGCGTGGGTAAGACCGCGATTGCCGAAGGCCTGGCCCAGCGCATCATCAATGGTGAAGTGCCGGACGGTCTCAAAGGCAAGCGCCTGTTGTCCCTGGACATGGGTTCGCTGATCGCCGGTGCCAAGTTCCGTGGTGAATTCGAAGAGCGCCTCAAATCCCTGTTGAACGAGCTGTCGAAGCAGGAAGGGCAGATCATTCTGTTTATCGACGAACTGCACACCATGGTCGGTGCCGGTAAAGGCGAAGGCTCGATGGACGCAGGCAACATGCTCAAGCCCGCATTGGCGCGGGGTGAGTTGCATTGCGTGGGTGCCACGACGCTCAACGAGTACCGCCAGTACATCGAGAAAGACGCAGCCCTGGAGCGGCGTTTCCAGAAAGTGCTGGTGGAAGAACCGAGCGAGGAAGACACCATCGCGATCCTGCGTGGCCTGAAAGAACGCTATGAGGTCCACCATAAGGTGGCGATTACCGACGGCGCGATCATTGCGGCGGCCAAATTGAGCCATCGCTATATCACTGACCGGCAGTTGCCGGACAAGGCCATCGACCTGATCGACGAAGCGGCCAGCCGCATCCGCATGGAGATCGACTCCAAGCCGGAAGTGCTCGACCGTCTGGATCGGCGCCTGATTCAACTGAAAGTCGAATCCCAGGCCCTGAAGAAAGAAGAGGACGATGCGGCGAAGAAACGCCTGGAAAAACTCCAGGAAGAAATCGTCCGCCTCGAGCGCGAATATTCGGATCTCGAAGAAATCTGGACCTCGGAAAAGGCCGAAGTACAGGGCTCCGCCCAGATCCAGCAAAAGATCGAGCAGTCGCGCCAGGAGTTGGAAGCGGCGCGCCGTAAAGGCGACCTGAACCGCATGGCCGAGTTGCAGTACGGGGTAATCCCGGACCTGGAACGCAGTCTGCAGATGGTCGACCAGCATGGCCACAGCGAGAACCAGCTGCTGCGCAGCAAGGTGACCGAGGAGGAAATCGCCGAGGTTGTCTCCAAGTGGACCGGCATCCCGGTGTCGAAGATGCTCGAAGGCGAGCGCGACAAGTTGCTGAAGATGGAGCACCTGTTGCACCAACGCGTCATCGGCCAGGAAGAGGCGGTGGTCGCGGTGTCCAACGCTGTGCGGCGTTCCCGGGCCGGCTTGTCCGACCCGAACCGCCCAAGCGGCTCGTTCATGTTCCTCGGCCCGACCGGCGTGGGCAAGACCGAGCTGTGCAAGGCCTTGGCCGAGTTCCTCTTTGATACCGAAGAGGCCATGGTGCGGATCGATATGTCCGAATTCATGGAGAAACATTCGGTGGCCCGCTTGATCGGTGCGCCACCAGGCTATGTGGGCTACGAGGAGGGCGGTTACCTGACCGAAGCCGTGCGGCGCAAGCCTTACTCGGTGATCCTGCTGGATGAGGTCGAGAAGGCCCACCCGGATGTGTTCAACATCCTGCTGCAGGTGCTCGAAGATGGCCGTCTGACGGACAGTCACGGGCGTACCGTGGATTTCCGCAACACGGTGATCGTGATGACCTCCAACCTGGGCTCGGCGCAGATCCAGGAGTTGGTGGGGGATCGCGAAGCGCAGCGTGCTGCGGTGATGGACGCACTGACCACGCACTTCCGTCCGGAATTTATCAACCGGGTCGATGAAGTGGTGATCTTCGAGCCTTTGGCGCGGGATCAGATCGCGGGCATTACCGAGATCCAGTTGGGTCGCCTGCGTGGCCGCCTGGCCGAGCGCGAGCTGTCGCTGGAGCTGAGTCGCGAGGCGTTGGACAAACTGATCGCGGTCGGTTACGACCCGGTGTATGGCGCACGGCCGTTGAAGCGTGCGATCCAGCGCTGGATCGAAAACCCGCTGGCGCAGTTGATCCTGTCGGGCAGCTTCATGCCAGGCACCAGCGTCACGGCGACGGTGGAAAACGACGAAATCGTCTTCCACTGAGCCCGGCCTGTATGGCGATAAGAGGAGGCCCCGCATTGCGGGGCCTTTTTTTTCGATAGGGCGTTGAACTGTAAGGCAAAGGCTTGTAAAGTGCGCCCCGCAGCAACGTCAGCCCACGGGTTTCTTCTCCCCAAGAAGAAATCAGAAAGAAGCGCAAATCATTGTCTTAAAAGCAATTTAAAGGGTTGACAGGGGTTTTTAAGATTGTAGAATAGCGCGCCTCAGAGACATGAACGTAGCGATACGGACGGGTCGAAGAGAAGGTTACACCGCAGCAAAAGTTGTACTTTGAAATATGTAGTTCCGTGATAGCTCAGTCGGTAGAGCAAATGACTGTTAATCATTGGGTCCCAGGTTCGAGTCCTGGTCACGGAGCCAATTTCAAACCGGGGTATAGCGCAGTCCGGTAGCGCGCCTGCTTTGGGAGCAGGATGTCGGGAGTTCGAATCCCCCTACCCCGACCATATTTGGGTCGTTAGCTCAGTTGGTAGAGCAGTTGGCTTTTAACCAATTGGTCGTAGGTTCGAATCCCACACGACCCACCATTTTTGAGACCAGTTAACACTGGAATCGAATCTTAAGATCAGAGGCCAAAAGCGCTGATCGAAGAAGGCGACTGAAAGGTCGCCTTTTTTTTACCGGGGTATAGCGCAGTCCGGTAGCGCGCCTGCTTTGGGAGCAGGATGTCAGGAGTTCGAATCCCCTTACCCCGACCATATTAAAAATCCCCGTATCGAAAGATACGGGGATTTTTTTTGCCCGAAATTCAACCTCTGTAGGCGCCAGCACAATTCCAATGTGGGAACTGGCAGCCAGCTCAACTCCCCTGTGGGAGCGGGCTTGCCCGCGAAAGCGTTGTACCAGCGACACTTTCGTCGGCTGACCCACCACCATCGCCAGCAAGCCAGCGCCTACAAGGTGGCAGCCAGCGCAATTCCCTGTGGGAGCGGGCTTGCCCGCGAAAGCGTTGTACCAGCGACGGCTTAGTCGGCTGACCCACCGCCATCGCCAGCAAGCCAGCGCCCACAGGGTTGCGAGGTATCAGTGCAGCTTGAGGCGCGGCTCGGTCCCGCGTCCGATCTTGCTGCCGAGCATCAGCATCGCCGTGCGGAAGAAGCCATACAGCGCCATCTGGTGCATGCGGTACAGCGACACATAGAACATCCGCGCCAGCCAGCCTTCGAGCATCACGCTGCCGGTGAGGTTGCCCATCAGGTTACCTACCGCCGAGAACCTCGACAGCGAGATCAGCGAGCCGTAGTCGGTGTACTTGTAGGACGGCAGGTCCTTGCCCTCGATCCGCAGCTTCAGCGACTTGGCCAGCAACGAGGCCTGCTGGTGAGCCGCCTGGGCGCGTGGCGGTACATTACGGTCAGTGCCCGGTTGCGGGCAGGCGGCGCAATCGCCAAAGGCGAAGATATTTTCGTCGCGGGTGGTCTGCAGCGTCGGCAGCACTTGCAGCTGATTAATGCGGTTGGTTTCCAGGCCATCGATATCCTTGAGGAAGCCAGGCGCGCGAATACCGGCTGCCCACACCTTGAGGCTGGCAGGAATCACCTGGCCGTTGCTGGTGATCAGCGCGTCGGCCGTCACTTCGCTGACCGCCGAGTTGGTCAGCACGGTCACCCCAAGTTTCTCCAGGGTTTTATGCACAGGCCCGCCAATGCGCTCCGGCAGCGCGGGCAATACCCGTGGGCCGGCTTCGATAAGGGTGATGTGCATGTTTTCCGGTTTGATCCGGTCCAGGCCATAGGCCGCCAGCTCATGGGCGGCGTTATGCAGCTCGGCAGCCAGTTCCACGCCGGTGGCACCGGCGCCGACGATGGCGACGCTGATCTGTTCAATGGTATCGGTCTGCCCGGCGTGGGCGCGCAGGTAGTGGTTGAGCAATTGCTGATGGAAGCGCTCGGCCTGCTTGCGGGTGTCGAGGAACAGACAGTGCTGTGCGGCGCCTTCGGTACCGAAATCGTTGGTGGTGCTACCGACCGCAATCACCAGGCTGTCATAGCCCAGCACGCGCGCGGGCACCAGCTCACGGCCCTCTTCATCGAGGGTGGCGGCCAGCTGGATTTTTCTCTGCTCACGGTCGAGTCCGCTCATGCGCCCCAGTTGGAACTCGAAGTGGTTCCATTTGGCCTGGGCGACGTAATTGAGTTCGTCTTCCGAAGAGTTCAGCGAGCCGGCAGCCACTTCGTGCAGCAACGGCTTCCAGATATGGGTCAGGTTGGCGTCTACCAGCGTGATGCTGGCGGTGCCGCGCTTGCCCAGAGTCTTACCCAGGCGGGTAGCCAACTCCAGGCCGCCGGCGCCGCCGCCGACGATAATAATACGATGGGTCATGGGGATATCTCGCAAGGCTAAAAGAAATCGGAGCAGTTACCCCCGCGAGCGCCAGGCAGCTCATAGCGTCAGGTAACTCAAAAGGCGGCTCAGCAACCCGAGCCCGATCACCACCACCAGCACCACACCAAGGAGCAGCCACGGCCGGAAAGGCTTGCGCTCGACTTGGTTCTGGGAGAGTTGCAGGTACTCTTCGACATGCTGTTGGTCATCGGGGTTCAGGCGGCTGGTCATAAAGGCCTCGTCAGGTAGACGTTGCAAAAGGGCGCCACGTTACAGTCGGGAAGTGGGCGGTCTCGCCACAAGCGTAGCCTGTGCCCGCTTCACAGGCTGATGCCCACGTCGAACACTATGCTGCGCCCCAGGTTGTTGCGCAAGAAATCCGGTGCATCCGGATGCGCGAACAATACCCGCGCAAATGTCGGCCCAACCAGCGACAGCGAGCGCCAGCCCTGGCGCAGGTATTCGGTAGGCGGCGGGAAGTGGCTGTTGAGGTCCAGCACTTCGCGCTTGAGGCTGGTGAAGGCAACGATGTCCAACTCGCCCAGGTCCATCCCGCGTTCCTTGTAGTTATGGGCCTTCTTGCGCAGGGTCGGCGCCAGGCGCAGCAGGAATTCGTGGGCGGGAATGCGCCGAGGCTTGGCTTCGCGCCGCACCAGTTGGCTGAGGGAAAACGCACTGCGCCGGCGCAGCAATTCGTCGCGCCATTCGTCGTTCAGGCGCCGTCCCTCATCCAATACGAAAAACACTTCGAAACTGGCATCGCGAAACAGCACGTCCGGCGGTTCCTGCCCGGCGGCGTGAAACTCCTCGGCCCGATAAGGCACATTCAAGCCTTGCAACAGGCGCTGGCAGACCCAACGCTCACGCTCCCATTTGCGGGCATTGGACAGGAAAGCATTGGCTTGTTCGGCCGCTACGGTAAGCAGGCGCAAATAATCTGAGTCATCCATGCTTGCAGCTTAGCGTCCAAATGATGACCGCAGGAAGTCCCACTGCAAAAGGTCGGTGTAGACTGGCTACTCGACCGCTGTGCCGAGGATGAGGAGTCCGCTGTGAAGTTTTTTCTGCTGCTGTTGCTTGGCCTGCTGCCCTTGTGCGCCCAGGCCGTCGAGGTGGGAGAGCGCCTGGCGCCGTGGACCCTGCTGGATCAATTTGACCAGGCCTACACCCTGAATGATCAGGCGCAGATTCTGCTGGTCGCGCGCAGCATGGACGCCGCCAAGCAGGTGGACGCAGCGCTGCAAGGCCAGCCCAAAGGTTACCTGGAAGCACGGCATGCGGTGTTTGTCGCGGACATACAGCGCATGCCCCGGCTGATCGCCAAGCTATTCGCGGTACCCGCCATGCAGGCCTACAACTACCGGGTCATGCTCGATCGGGAGGCGCGCATCACCCCGCGCTACCCGGGCGCCGTGGATAAAGTGCTGTGGCTGCAGTTGGATAAAGGCCAATTGATTGAGCAACGCGAATACGCCTCCGCCACCGAACTGCGCCAGGCCCTGGAGCAGGTGAAGCCGTGATCAGCGCCGCCGTGCTGGCACCGACGACGCTCGGCATCGGTTGGTTGTTGTACGCGCCGGTGTTGCTGTGGGCGATCCTGCGCGCGCCGTGGGTCGAGTTGTTTGCCGACCGGCGGCGCCAGCATTTGCTGTTCGGCACGGTATTCGCGCTGTTCATGCTGTGGCTGGTACGGCGTGATTTCGATACCGGGGTTTCCTACCACTTTATCGGCATGACTGCCGTGACCCTGTTGCTGGATTGGCCGTTAGCCATTGTCGGTGGGTTTGCCGCCCAGCTGGGCCTGATGGCACTGGGGCGCCAGGATCTCGCAGCCCTCGGCGTCAACGGCATGCTGCTGATTGTGTTGCCAGTGCTGGTCACTGAAGGCTGCGCACTGCTGGTGGAGCGGGCGCAACCGCGCAATCCCTTCGTGTACATCTTCTGTTCCGGTTTCTTCGCTGCGGCGTTGTCGGCGTTGCTCTGCCTGCTGGCCGCATTGGGCCTGCTGTGGTTGGACGAGCGTTTTGCCATGCCGGAATGGCTGGAAGATTTCATCGGCTACCTGTGGCTGATCATCTTCCCCGAGGCCTTTATCAACGGCATGGTCATCAGCGCCCTGGTGGTGTTTTGCCCGGAGTGGTTGGAGACGTTCAATCGCACGCGCTACCTGTCGGCGCCCTGGAAGGATGACGATTCGCGGCGTTGATCCAGATCAAATCCCGCGGGGTCGCGCAGGCCCATGCTCTGCAAAATTTTCCAGGAGCACGGACATGAGTGTGTACGAATGGGCACGGCAGGAGTTGCGCAGAAGCCAGGACGCGGCACAGGAAATCGGTTTCGATCCGGGCTTGACCCTGCGCGCCATGCTCAGCGCGGTGGTGCAGCAGAGCAAGGGGGTGCGCAGTTTCGAAGACCTGGCCGATGAGTTGCAATATCTTGCAGAGAATCTCGACGACCAGCAGGAATATGCCTTTATGCGCCCTTAATGGCGCGGCGGCAGGTCCTCGGAGAACAGCTCGTCTTCAGCATCCGGAGCCACCGGGATCTTGTGTTCCTCAGCGGCCCACGCGCCGAGGTCGATGAGTTTGCAACGGTCCGAGCAGAACGGCCGGTTGAGGTTGGTCGCTTTCCATTCCACGGGGGCGCCGCAGGTTGGGCAATCGACGGTCAAGGGTTGGCTCATGATCGGCCTCCACGCAAAGTAAGGTAAAAGTGGTGCAGTCGCTCGACCTCGCTGTGCAGCCAGGCCAGGTCCTGGTCATTGACCAGTACGTCATCGGCATGGTTCAGGCGGTCTTCGCGGCTGGACTGGGCCTTGAGGATCGCCTGCACCTGCTGTTCGCTGATGCCATCGCGCTGCAGGGTACGCTGAATCTGCAGCGATTGCGGCACGTCGATCACCAGGATGCGCTGGGTCATGCTGTACTGGCCGGATTCGATCAGCAGCGGCGACACCAGAATCGCGTAAGGTGACTGCGCGCGCGCCAGGTGGCTGCGAATCTCTTCGCCAATCAGCGGATGCAGCAAGGCTTCGAGCCAGCGTCGCTCTTCAGGTACTTCAAAGATCAGCTTGCGCAGTGCGGCGCGATCCAGTTGGCCGTCAGGTTGCAGCACGCCGTCGCCAAAATGCTCGGCGATGCATGCCAGTGCCGGCCGCCCAGGTTCGACCACCCAGCGCGCGGCGTGATCGGCGTCCACCAGGTCGATGCCCAGGTCGACAAAGTGCTGGGCAGCTGCGCTCTTGCCACTGCCGATACCGCCAGTCAGGCCAAGAATCCAGGGTGTTGCAACAGAATTGGTCATCTGAAACCGACAGACTGCAAATAGAAGTCGGTTATTTGACCACCCCAGAGCAATGCAATCCAGCCGGCAATCGCCAGATACGGACCAAATGGCATGGGTGTCGACGCCTGGGCCTTGCGCATTCGCATCAGGATCAATCCACAAAATACCCCCACCAGCGATGACATCAGCAGTGTCATGGGCAGGATCTGCCAGCCGCCCCAGGCCCCGAGCAGGGCGAGCAACTTGAAGTCGCCGTGGCCCATGCCGTCCTTGCCGGTGGCCAGCTTGAACAGCCGGAACACGCTCCACAGGCTCAGGTAGCCGATCACGGCGCCCCACAGGGCATCGGGCAACGTGGTGAACAGCCCGAAGCTATTGACGATCAGCCCCAGCCACAGCAGCGGCAATACCAGCACATCCGGCAGCAGTTGGTGGTCGGCATCGATCAAGCTCATCGCCAATAACCCACAGCTCAACAGCATCAGCGCTGCGGCTTGCCAACCGAAACCGAAATGCCAGGCCACCAGCGCGCAGAGCAACCCGCTCGCCAGTTCGGTGAGTGGGTAGCGCGCACTGATCGCTCCCCGGCAGTGAGCGCAGCGGCCCTTGAGCAACAGATAACTGAGCAGGGGAATGTTTTCCCAAGGGCGGATCGGGTGATTGCAGTGGGGGCAGCATGAGTGGGGCAGCATCAGGTTGTAGGTCGGCCCTGCAGGTTCGGCGGGCAAACCGAGCACTTCATGGGCCTGGGCTCGCCATTCCCGTTCGAGCATTTTTGGCAGGCGCCACACCAGTACGTTGAGAAAACTGCCGACGATCACCCCCAGCACCAAGGCCATCGACACAAAAAGCCAGGCGTGCTCGCTCAGCAGCAGGCTCAAAATGCGCTCCCCAATTGGAAAACCGGCAGGTACATGGCGACGACCAGTGCCCCGACAATCCCGCCCAATACCACCATGATCAGCGGTTCCATCAAACTCGTGAGGTTATCGACCTGATCGTCCACTGCGGCCTCGTAATGACTGGCGACTTTTTCCAGCATGCGGTCCAGGGTGCCCGACTCTTCGCCGATCGCCGTCATCTGGATCGCCATGCCGGGAAACAGCCCGCTGGCGGCCATGGATTGATTCAATTGCATACCGGTGGATACATCGTGTCGCATAAGCTCGATTGCCTGTTTGAACGGTTCTGAACCAGCAGCGCCGGCCACCGACCCCAGCGCCTGCACCAGCGGAACGCCGGCAGCAAACGTCGTGGAGAGCGTACGGGCGAAGCGGGCTACTGCCGATTTCTGCAGCAGTTTGCCTGCCAGGGGCGTTTTCAACAAACCGGCGTCCAGCCAGCGACGAACCTCTACAGAAGCGCGATAGGCGTGACGCAACCCCATGGCGGCAGACCCCAGGCCCAGCGCCACGATCCACCAGGCGCGTTGCATGAATTCGGACAGTGCGATCACGTGGAGAGTGAAATCCGGCAGCTTGCCGTCGACCCCGGCAAACAACGTCTGGAATTGCGGCACCACGTGGATCAACAGCACGCCGGTGACGACGCTCGCGACCACCAGCACTGCGATCGGATAGGTCATGGCCTTTTTGATTCTGGCTTTGAGCCGTTCGCTCTTTTCCCGGTGGACCGCCACGCGCTCCAGCAAGGTCTCAAGTGCCCCCGCTTGTTCACCGGCAGCCACCAGGTTGCAGTACAGCTCATCGAAATAGCGCGGTTGTTTGCGCAACGCTTCACTCAAGTTGGTACCGGCGGCGACCTCCTGCTTCAGGCGCTGCACCCGCTCGCGCACCGAGGGGTTGTCGAAGCCTTCGCTGATGATGTCGAAGGCCTGCAGCAGTGCGATCCCGGCTTTGAGCAGCGTGGCCAGTTGGCGCGTGAACAAGGTGATGTCCGCCGGTTTGACGGGCGGGGTGAAGCTCGGCAGCCAATGCGATCGTTCGCGCACGCGACCGGGGCTGATGCCTTGCTGGCGCAGCTGCGCCTTTACCAGGGCCGGGTTGTGCGCCGTGGCATGCCCGCAGACCTTGCGTCCTTTGCGGTTGATGCCTTCCCAGGCGTAAATCGTCGAGGCGTTGTTCATGTCACGGTTCCGCACACAAGTCGTCGAAGATTTATAGCTTAGTCAGGTGACGGATTCGGGCTGGCGGGGAACCACCGATAAAATGTCAGAATGTGCGTCTTGTGCGCGATTGACCGCTTGCAGATGAGTACACTGGCGCCGCTGCAAAATACGGGGCGCAGGACGCGCCTTGTCATGAGTTTTATTCTGGAGAGTGAATGTGATGCGTCAGAAAGGTTTTACCCTGATCGAGTTACTGATCGTCGTGGCAATCATCGGCATTTTGGCCACCATCGGCCTGCCGATGTACACCACCCACCAGGCCAAGGCTAAATTCACTGCCGGCCTGGCTGAAATCACGGCGTTGAAAGCCGGGTACGAAGACACCCTCAATCAAGGGACCGTGCCCACCCTGGCATTGATCGGCGGCACCAGCCCCACGGCCAACTGCAAGATCGACGTCTCCGGCGACGTTGCCACGGGGGCCGGTTCCATCAGTTGCGAAATACTCGACGCACCGGCACCGGTGCTGGGCAAGAGCATCAACCTCACGCGCAATGCCACCACGGGCTGGAAGTGCAGTACGACCGCCGATGCCAAATATGCAGCCAAAGGTTGCGGCGCCGACGGTGCCTGACTGCTAAACCATCCACATGGACGTAGAGGTGGCCGATGTCGTTATCTGTACAGCAGCGCGGCAGTATTTTCCTGGTAGTGACGGTGTGTTTGCTGGTTGTGGGGATATGCGTGCCCTTCAGTGGGCATGATCTACAGCGGACATTGCAGATTGCCATCGCCGTCTGCGCGGTGCTGTATGGGCTGTCGGTGACTTCGCAGGAGCGGTTGGTGGATCGGTTCACGGCCCTCGGGCTCGCGCTGATCATCGTGCTGGGGCTGGTGTCCTCGGCGCTGGCCCGACAGCCGCTCTGGGCGTTTACCGAAGTGGCGTTGTTTGTCGGTTGCGCGGCGATCACCGTGGCGTTTGCCGTGCTGCGTCGCCGCGAAGGTGAGCCTCTGGACCGTTTGCTGGTCATGGTCGTGGTGTTGCTGTGCCTGATCAAATCCATCCAATACCTGTACGCCGGCGCGGTGGCCTTCAGCAGTGGTGCGCTGACGCTGGACCCTGACCTGTTGCTGTCGAGCTTTTCCAACAAGCGCTTTTACGGCCAGTTCCAGACCTTTACCTTGCCGCTGCTGGCGCTCCCCCTGTTACTGCCCAAGGCCTCTCGAACCCAGCGAGGCCTGGTATTTGCGTTGCTGTGTGTCTGGTGGTTGATCGCGATCAGCGGCGGCACGCGCGGTACATGGCTTGGCCTCGGCGTGGCCGGGGCGGCGCTGGCGATGTTGGGGCCGTGGGGGCGACGCTGGCTCGGCTGGCAATTGGCCGCAGTGTCATGCGGCTTATTGCTGTACTGGCTGCTGTTCACGGTGTTGGCGGATTACCTGGGGATCGAGATTGCCAATGCTGCACGTGATCGCCTTACCACCACGCTGTCGGGGCGTGGTCCGATCTGGTGGCAGGCGTGGCATATGCTCGTCGAGCGGCCCTGGCTGGGCTTCGGGCCGATGCATTTTGCCGATATTGCCAACAAGATTGCCGCTCACCCCCACCAGGCTATCCTGCAATGGGCCAGTGAATGGGGAGTGCCATCCGCCGTGTGCGTTGCGGCCTTGGCGTGGCGAGGTGGCTGGGCCACGTTGGCTGTGCTGCGTGAGCGCGCGCTGTCCGCCGAACGTGCGGACCTGCTGAGGCTATGCCTGTTTGCGGCATTGGTTGGCGCGTTGGTGCAGTCCATGGTCGACGGCGTGATTGTGATGCCTGTCTCCCAGGTGTGGCTGGCGCTGGTCGTGGGCTGGCTGCTGGCACTGCATGAGTGGCGGTTGCCGGCCTTCGCAGCGATGCCATGGTTGCGGGGGGCATGGAAAGCCCTGAGTGTATTGGCCGTTGGTCTGTTGATCTTCATCGCAGCGCGCGACATCCCGCACATCACCCAAGCCCAGCGGCAGTACCTGGACAGCCATGACAATTTGCTGCGACCCCGCTTCTGGACCCAGGGCGTGATTGCCCGTTGAGGGCCGCAAGTTGCCGGACGCCCGATGCGGTGCTAGCTTTAGCCCACCGCCCGTGTAGCTCAGCCGGTAGAGCAGCGCACTCGTAACGCGAAGGTCGCAGGTTCGATTCCTGTCTCGGGCAAAAGGGCACTACTGCTTCAAAGGCAACACTGTCTCAAAGGCAACACTGTTTTCAGATGATCCCAGAATGGTTCTGAAGGCCAGACGAGCTGGCATTTGCGCCCGCTCTTTTGTATCTGCGCAACCTTGATGACCCAGATGCATCCCCATTCCTCGATCTAAGAGAACAACATGACCACAACTGAAATGACCCAGGAAGTTCGGCATCAAGCAGCCCTCGAAAAATACCTCGAGGAATCGCCGCAGCTTAAAGAAGAGATCAAGGACCTGAGCGCCGATGATCAGCGCGACCAGATTCAGTGGGCATTCGAGGACGAGGCCGAGAGCCGGGGCTACCAGCCCTGGGAGCTGACCCTCTATTACACGTCGACACCGGAAGAATTCGAAGCCGCCAGGCTCGCCTTGCACAAGGAGGCGTCCGAGGTACTGGGCGTCGACTGGGAAGAATATTGCGAGATGAACGGCCTGGTCGTTTGAATCAGCCTGCAGGAGCCGGCAACCCGGCTCCTGCAGGTTTTCCTCAGATGCTGAGACGCATCGACAGATCCACCGCTTTTACATCCTTGGTCATCGCGCCGATGGAGATGTAGTCCACCCCGGTCTCGGCGATAGGCAGCAGCGTGCTTTCATTGATCCCGCCGCTGGCCTCCAGCTTGGCCTTGCCGCCATTCAGGCGCACGGCTTCACGCATGTCTTCCAGGCTCAGCTCATCGAGCATGATGATATCGGCGCCCGCCGCCAGCGCTTCGCGCAGTTCCTGCAGGCTTTCCACTTCGATTTCCACCGGTTTGCCGGGGGCGATCTTGTGCGCGGCGGTGATGGCTTGGGCGATGCCACCACAGGCGGCAATATGGTTTTCCTTGATTAGGAACGCGTCGTACAAACCGATACGGTGGTTGTGGCAGCCGCCGCAGGTCACCGCGTACTTCTGCGCCAGGCGCAGGCCCGGCAGGGTTTTGCGGGTGTCCAACAGCTTTACCTGAGTGCTCGCGACAAAATCCGCCAGGTACTGCGCGCGGGTAGCGACCCCGGAGAGCAATTGCAGGAAATTCAGCGCACAGCGTTCGCCGCTGAGCAGCGAGCGTGCCGGTCCTTCAAGGCGGAACAGCACCTGGTTGGGGCTGACGCGCTCCCCGTCGGCCACCTGCCAATGCACGGCGACGCGTGGGTCCAACTGGCGAAACACTGCATCGACCCAGGCCGTACCGGAAATGACTGCGTTGTCGCGGGTAATGATGGCGGCCGTGGCCAGCCGTTCGGCCGGGATCAACTGTGCGGTGATGTCGCCGCTGCCGATGTCTTCCAGCAGTGCGCGGCGCACGTTGGCTTCGATTTCGGCGGTGAGGTCGGCAAGACGGAGATTCGGCATAACAGGCTCCACAAACAAAGTGCCCCGATTATAGGGGCAGTGCGCGTCCGAACCCACACTCGCTGCTCATTTACCGCGCCGTCGCAGAGTTTGCTGGCGCAACCCCCCTCATTTGCAAGATAATCTTGCGCCTTTCAATTGGCGTCATAGCTTTGACGTCATGGTAATCACCGGCTATCCAGTGTGCCCACGCGGGCCTGTAGCCGGTCTTTGCCCCACTCAATACCGCCGTTTCAGGAGGCCAGGATGCACAATGACGGAAAGGTGGTGCCAATCAACAAGGCACACGCCACGCCATCTCCGCTCGCCCGGTTGCCGGTGGTGTTGCTGCAGGTTCGCGACAAGGCGGCGCAACAGCTGCAGCAGGGGCTGCAGGAACTGTTCGATAACGCCGACGACACGTTGTTCGAAATGGCCGACAAGGCCCGTAACAACGTCGATCACCATATTTTCTTCGAAGCCATGCGCGACCTGCGCCTCAAGCGCAAGAATTTCGAGCGCGTGTTCATGGAGCGCCTGTTCGAAGCCTTTGCCAACCTGGGCGACGCGGGGCGGGGGGCGTTGAAATGGGTGCCGGTGATGTCCTACGACGCTGCACCCGGTACCTCCAGGGATCAACTGGAAAAAGCCGTGGCGCTGGAGGCCATGCTGGGCCGGGTGCATCACCGCGACGGCCTGGCGCTGGGGCAACTGACCGCCCGTTTGAGTGCATTGCTCGGCAATCGCCTGGACGATCGGGAGAACCCGCTCGGTCCGGCGCTGCTCTGCGAGTTTTTCCTGCGGGCGGGGCGCAGCCTCGGCGTGGAAATTCGCGTCAAGCTGATCATGCTCAAGCTCTTCGAAAAATACGTGCTCAGCGATGCCGACCAGTTGTACGGCGAAGCCAACCAATTGTTGGTTGCGACGGGGGTGTTGCCGGAACTCAAGGCCGCCCCCTCGCGCCGCCCCGGTGGGCGTGCCGCCCGTGAACAACCCAGTCCGGATGCGCAGCCGGGCGCCGAGCAGCCTGTCGATGACAGCGGCCAGCAAGCGTTCGCCGTCCTGCAGGAGCTGCTCAAAGCCGTGCGCGGCAGCGTGGCCCCCACCCTCGAAGCCAGCGCCGAGCCCCAGCCAATCGCCACCCGTGACCTGCTCAGGCTGCTGTCCCATTTGCAGCAGTATGTGCCGGAGCCGGAGCTTGAAGACGACTTCGACCTGCGCAACCAGCTGGAACAACTGCTCACGCGTGTCAGCGTCAAGAGTGGCAAGTCGCGGGTGGTGGAGGATGCAGACGAGGACGTGATCAACCTGGTCGCGCTGTTGTTCGAGTTCATCCTCAATGACCGCACGGTGCCCGATGCCTTCAAGGCCTTGATCGGCCGATTGCAGATCCCGATGCTCAAAGTCGCGGTGTTGGACAAGAGCTTTTTCACCCGCGCCAACCACCCCGCGCGGCGCCTGCTCAATGAAGTCGCGGCGGCGGCCATGGGCTGGAGCCCGTGTGATGACTATCAGCGCGACCACCTGTACCTGCGTATCGAACAAGTGGTGCAGCGCCTGCTCAACGACTATGTCGAAGACCCGGCGATTTTTTCCGGATTGTTGACCGAGTTCAGTGCGTTCACCGCCGATGAGCGGCACCGCAGCGAATTGCTCGAACAGCACACCCGCGAGGCCGAAGAAGCTCGCGTACGCACCGAGGCGGCCCGTCAGCGAGTGGCCGATGTGCTCAACCGGCGGCTGCTGGGTAAGGTCCTGCCACGCACGGTGGTGCAGTTCCTCCAGCAGGCCTGGAGCCAGGTGCTGTTGCTGGCCAGCCTCAAGCACGGTGAGCAGTCGGTGCAATGGCAAGCGGGGCTGCGCACCCTCGACGAACTGATCTGGAGTGTCAGCCTGCAGCAAGACACCGAAGCCGGGCGCCACTTGCTGGAACAGTTGCCGGGGTTGCTCAAGGCGTTGCGTGACGGATTGACCAGCGCTGCGTTCGACCCATTCAGCACGCGTGATTTTTTTGTGCGGCTGCAGGCCCTGCATAGGCAGGCGACTGACGACCTCGATGAGCTGATCGAGGTGAGTGAGCCCTTTGTACTTGGGGCGGTCCCGCATGAGGCGGATGAAGAGCTGCCGGACAACGATCCCGAGCTGCTCCAGGCTCGGCAGTTGCGGATGGGGCAGTGGGTGGAGTTCCAACGCGAGACTGCCAGCAGCCTGCGATGCAAGCTCACGATGATCATGGCGCCGGCCAATCGCTACATCTTTGTCAGTCGCACGGGGCTCAAGGTCCTGGAGCAAAGCGCCGGCCAACTGGCGGTGGCATTCAAGGCTGGCACGCTGCATAGGCTCGACGATGGGCCCTTATTCGAGCGTGCGCTGGCGGCGGTGGTGGGCAAGCTGCGACAACTCAATCGCGGCAAGTGATCGCAACCACAGGGGCGAACGCGGCATACTGGTAACACTTTGTCTCGTTCAAGGAACCGGTATGCAGTTGGACTCCGCCAGCGGTTGGTGCAAGGGTATTCGTCATTGCCCTTCGCCCAACTTCAACGAGCGCCCCGCAGGCGAAATCTCACTGTTGGTGGTGCATAACATCAGCCTGCCGCCCGCGCAGTTCGCTACCGGCAAGGTGCAGGAGTTTTTCCAGAACCGCCTGGATGTCACGGAACATCCCTACTTTGAAGGGATTGCTGACCTACGGGTGTCCGCGCATTTTCTGATTGAGCGCGATGGCGCGGTGACGCAGTTTGTGTCCTGCATCGACCGCGCCTGGCATGCCGGGGTCTCGTGCTTCGAAGGGCGAGAGACGTGCAATGATTTTTCCCTGGGAATCGAGCTGGAAGGCACCGATGACCTGCCGTTCACCGACGCCCAGTATGTGTCGCTGATCGACCTGGCCCGCCAGTTGCTGGCGGCCTACCCAGGGATCACGCCGCAGCGGATTTGTGGCCACAGCGATATCGCGCCGGGACGCAAGACCGATCCCGGCCCCGCTTTTGATTGGACGCGCTTTCGCAGCGCCCTGCTGGATGGAGGACACGCACAATGAGTTTTCTGGTGTTGGTGCTGGCGGTCTGGATCGAGAAATTCTCGGCCCTGCGCCGGCGTGTGCAGCGCGATGGCGGCTGGTTGCGCGAGCTGGCCAAGCTGGAATCCAGCCCGCGCATGGGCAAGCAGCCCTGGCTGATTCTGACCGTGATGGTGTTGCTGCCGGTGGCGTTGCTGGCGCTGTTGCTTCTGGTGCTGGAGCCGGTGGCCTACGGGTTGTTGGCACTGCCGGTGCACCTGGTGGTGGTGATCTACAGCCTGGGGCGTGGCGATCTACTGGCCGGGCTGGGCCCGTTTCGCGATGCCTGGCGGCGCGGCGACCTGCAAGCCGCAGAGCACGTGGCCGAGCGCGACCTGAGCCTGAGTGCCGACAGCGGCGAACAGCTGCTCGAACGCGTCCAGGGGCATCTGCTGTGGCAGGCCTACCAGAGCTTTTTCGCGGTGATTTTCTGGTACTTCCTGCTGGGCCCGGTGGCCGCCCTGGCGTATCGCCTGCTGGCGCTGGCCAGCGAACACAGCAGGAATCCGCTGGTGGCCGAGCGTGCCGGGCAATTGCGGCATGCGTTTGACTGGTTGCCGGTTCGCCTGCTGGCAGCCAGCTTCGCCCTGGTAGGCAATTTCGTCGCGGTCAGCCGCGTGATGCTGCACGAACTGTTGAACTGGGATATCAGCGCCGCCCAGCTGGTGGAAAAGGTGGGCCTGGTTGCCGCCGAAATCCCGCCGCCAGTGGTCGGTGCCGATGGCATCAACAGCCTGGACCGCCTGTGGGAGCTGCTGCTGCGCGCGGCGGTGCTGTGGTATGCCGGGTTCGCTATCTGGACCGTGTTGCCCTGATCCTCACAGACCCCCGGTTCGCTGGCGATACGAGCACTTTGGTGGTTACACCACCCGAGTTGCGTCGATCGCCGGCAAGCCGGCGCCTATCTCGTTAACTTTACGTTACAAAACTCCCTTTCAAATTGAGCTATACAGACAGAGCGCCAAATAGTGGCTTTCTGCCGCCGCCCTGCGCCTCAAATAAAAATAATAGAAAGGGAGTTCACCTGTGAAGAGCTTGCTCTATCCCGCCGTCGCGCTGATGAACCGTCTGAGTTTCGGCATGAAGTTCAGCCTGATCAGCGTGCTGTTCCTGCTGCCGATGCTGGCAACCAACTATTACCTGGTACGTGATTCCTGGCGCGAGTTCCAAGGCACGCGTATCGAACTGCAAAGCCTGGATCTACTCGGCAGCAGCCTGGCGCTGCGCCGCGACCTGGAAACCCTCAACAACCAGGTGCAGATCAACGCGACCCTGGGGCAGGCCGGCAAAGCCGGTGACCTGGAGGGCAAGATCACTGCCCTGGAGCAAAGCGTGCTGACCCGCCTGCAAGGCCTCAGCGCGATGGCCACCGACCCTGAGCAAATCGCCGCCTTTGACGCCAAGCGCGACGAGCTGGTCGCGGCCTTCAAGGCCCAGCAACAGGAAACCTCGCTGCTGAGTAAAAGCGCGTTGATCGGCAAATTGCTCAACAAGGCGCAGATGCTCAGCCAGATCATCGCCAGCCAATCCGGCTTGAGCCGCGACCCCCAGAGCGATTTGCGCCAACTCAGCGAACTCATCACCAGCGTGACCCCGCAGGTCACGCAAACCCTGGGGGAGGGCCGGGCGATGGGCGCGTATTCGCTGGGCCAGGGGTTCCTCAATTCATCCTCCAGCACGCGCTTTGACGAGTTGTTGCAGCAGTTGGAAAAGCTCCAGGCCGAATACGGCTTGAAGTTGCAGGACGCGTTGGGTTCCAGCAAGACCGCGCACGCCGCGCTCGACAGTTTGGCCAAGGCCAGCAACGCCAGTCTCAAGCAAGGCAGCGAGCTGTTTGAAGAACAGGTGGTGATGGCCGAGACCCTCGACGCGCCCTGGCAGGCGTTCTACGACAATGTCACCCAACTGATGGCCCAGACGTATCAATTGGATGAAGCAACCCTGAGCTTCATCGGCCAGCAACTGGAGCAGCGCCTGGCACAGAACCGCACACACATGGTGGTGCTGGTGTCGGCCCTCAGCGCGGTGTTCCTGCTGATCTTTTACTTGTATGCAGGTTTCTACGCCTCCACGCGTACCACGCTGCGGCGTTTGGGGGCGATGATGGACAAGGTCGCCGCCGGTGATATGACCGTCACTTTTGTCGCCCACAGCCGCGATGAATTGGGCGACCTGGGCCAGGTGTTCAACGGCACCGTGGCAAAAATCCATGACTTGATCGAGCGCGTCGGTCACACCGTCAGCCAGGTTGAACTGCAGGCCGGCCAGGTGGAAGCGGTCTCGGCGCAGAGCAACCAGGCGGTCTCCGGCCAGCGCACTCAGATCGAGCAGGTCGCAACGGCCATGAACCAGATGTCGTCTACTGCCCAGGAAGTCGCGCGCAGTGCGGCGGCGGCGGTCAGCAGTGCCCACAGTGTCAATGATGAAACTGTCAGCGGCCGTGGCCTGGTGCAATCCCAGCAGGGCAGCATCGCCCGGCTGGCCTCGGAGATCGATGAGTCGGTGCGGGTCATCAACCAGCTGGCCACCGACAGCCAGTCGATCAGCAGCGTGTTGGAAGTGATCAAGAGCATCGCCGAGCAAACCAACCTGCTCGCGCTCAATGCTGCCATCGAGGCGGCGCGGGCGGGTGAGCAGGGGCGCGGGTTTGCGGTGGTGGCCGATGAGGTGCGCACGTTGGCCCGGCGCACCCAGCATTCCACCGAAGAAATCGAGCAGATGATCAGTCGTTTGCACAGCGGGGTGGCAGCCGCGGTGAAGGCCATGGGCACCAGCCATGAAATGGCGAATGGCACGGTAGGGCAGTCGGAAAAAGTCCAGCAGGCCCTGGAAAACATCCTCGGGGCCGTAGGCATGATCGTCGATCAGAACCAGCAGATTGCCGCCGCGGTGGAGCAGCAGACCGCCGTCGCCCAGGATATCGACCAGAACATCGTCGAAATCAATCGTGCCGGCGAGCATGCAGCCGAGGGCGCACATCAGACCGAAGCGGCGAGCCGGCAGCTGTCGATGCAGGTGATCGAATTGAAGCAACTGATCGGGGCGTTTCGTGTGTAAGGCGCAAGAGTAGGAATTGTCTACTTATGACGTAGTTCTTGTCTTGATTCGCCGCTCGCTCTTCTGTGGCTGTGTGAATGGGTGAGAATTTGTTTCACACACTCAAGGTACTGGGGAGCACGGCGATGGCCACGGCAATCGGCATCAAAGGGCACTGCGCCCATTGCGACATCACGTTTGAGCTCAAGCCTTGGCAGTTGAATGCCATCGCCATCGAAGAGCCCTTCGATTGCCCGTATTGTCATCGGGTGTTGCAGCTGAGCTGTCCGCGGCAACTGCGTCAGTTCAAGGCGCTTGACCACTGGGCGCTGGTGCACCCGAGCATGGCGGTCCTGACGTGTGTGGTGCTGATTGTGGCACTGGTGGCGGAGTGGGTGGGGTTGATCAGTGTGATCGGCCAGCTCAACGTGTCATTGGTGGTGCTGCTGGTGCACTTCCTGGCATTGCGTTATGCCCGTTCGCGGCAGCGGATCACCCTGGACCTGCAAGCGGTCATGCCGGCACTACCAGTTGAACACCTCGCACGCATTGCGTGTGCTCGCCTCAGCCAGCAATAGGGGCGTGGTCCCCATGCGCGCGGCCAGGTCGGTGCAGATCGCCGGCAAATGCTGCGGGCTATTGCGTTGGCCAGGGTACATGGCGGGCGCCATGTCCGGTGAGTCGGTTTCCAGCACCACCGCGTCCAACGGCAATTGCGCCAGTACCTTGTGCATACGCAAGGCCTGGGGCCAGGTGGCGGCGCCGCCCAGTCCCAGTTTGAAGCCGAGCTTGATGTACTCGCGGGCTTCTTCCCGGCTACCGGCAAAGGCATGGATGATGCCGCCCCGTGGCAGGCGGATGCGCTTGAGAGTGGCGATCACCGCCGCGTGACTGCGGCGTACGTGCAGCAATGCCGGCAGTTGGCAGTCCACGGCGAGCTTGAGCTGGGATTCAAACAGGTGTTGCTGGCGTTCGCGGTCCAGGGTTTCGAGGAAATAATCCAGGCCGATCTCGCCCACGGCGCACAGTTGCCGATGGCCCTGCAGGCGGGTCAGCCAGTCGCCCAGCTCGGTCAGGTCGGCAGGTCGATGATCATCGAGGTACACCGGGTGCAGGCCGAAGGCGGCGAACAGGCTTTCGTCTGCTTGCACCAGGTCCCACAGCCGCTGCCAATTCTGCTGATACACGCCCAACACCACCATGCGCCGAACGCCCAGCGCGCGGCTGTGGGCGAGGACTTCGCGGCGATCGCTGTCGAAGTCCGGGAAGTCCAGGTGGGTGTGGGTGTCGATCAGCTCCACGCTCACGCCTCGTGAATACGCTGCTTGAACGTGCGGCCGATGGCGTGCACGCCGGGTTGGTACTGCTCGTCTTCGATGGCGGCCAGGGCCAGGCGCAGGGCGGTGTCGGCGATCAGTTGATGCTGCTGGGCCATGGCGTTGACCGGCAACGGCAGGAAGTCCAGCAGTTGGGTGTCACCAAAGGTGCCGAGGCTCAGGGGCCGCGACTTCAACGGGAAGTCATGCAGAGCATCGAACACGCCTTGCAGCAGCACGTAGGACGTGGTCACCAGCGCGTCAGGCAAATGCCCCAGGCGTTGCAGTAATTGCTCCATCAGTTGTCGGCCACAGTCACGGCTGAAGGCTTCGCCGTGTTCGACCAATACCTCGCCCTTGAAGCCTTGCAACGCCTCATGGAAGCCTGCCGCGCGCTCCTGGCTGATGCTCAGCTCGGGACGCGCGCCGATCAGCACGATCTGCTTGGGCAGCGGTTGCAGCAGGCTGCTGGTCAATTGCTGGCAGGCCTGGCGGTCGTCGCTGACCACCGAGCAGAACTGCCCGGGCTCCATTACCCGGTCGATGGCGATCACCGGCAAGCCCTTGGCTTGCAACTCGCGGTAACTGTCATCGCTGGCGGGCAGGCAGCTGGCGACGAACAGCGCGTCACAACGGCGCGCGCGGAACAGCTGCAGCAGTTGGCGCTCGCTGTCGGCCTCGTCATCGGAACTGGCGATCAGCAACTGATAGCCACGTGCCCGTGCACCTTGCTCCAGCAGCTTGGCGATGCGCGCGTAACTGGGGTTTTCCAGATCCGGCAGGATAAACCCCAAGGTGCGCGTGTGCCGGCTGCGCAGCCCGGCGGCCTGGGGGTTGGGGGTGAAGCCATGGGCTTCGACCACGGCACGCACCCGTTCGACGGTGGCGTTGCTGATCCGTTGCTGTTCAGCCTTGCCATTGATGACATAGCTGGCGGTGGTCACGGACACACCGGCGAGACGCGCGATATCACTGAGTTTCAAACCGGGATTTCCTTGTTTTTTGGAGCTTGCCCCGACATTTTGTCCAATCGTAACCGATTACGGCACGCGACCAATGTCTCAGCGCAAGTGCCGAGTGGTCCTTCAAGGATGCGCAATTAACGCGTAATCTGCCATAAATTCTAGATTAAACGTTTCAGCCAGCGTATTTTTACGACGTTCGCGACTGAGTACCTACTGCCAATTGACTGCTCAGTCAGTTATCCCGAAACGCCCTTACACTGTTTTATTCAAAACAATACCTAGTGCGGCCCCCGCACTAACTAGGAGAACGGCATGCTTGAGCTCACTGTAGAGCAGATTTCCATGGGCCAGACGGCTGTGGATAAATCTGCCGCCCTGCACCTGCTCGCTGACAAACTGGTGGCTGACGGCCTGGTCGCCGAGGGGTATCTCAGTGGCTTGCAAGCCCGTGAAGCCCAAGGCTCGACCTTTCTCGGCCAAGGTATTGCCATCCCCCACGGCACCCCCGAAACCCGCGACCAGGTGTTCTCCACCGGCGTGCGCCTGCTGCAGTTCCCCGAAGGGGTGGACTGGGGCGACGGCCAGATCGTCTACCTGGCGATCGGCATTGCGGCCAAGTCCGATGAACACCTGCGCCTGTTGCAACTGCTTACCCGTGCCCTCGGTGAAACCGACCTGGGCCAGGCGCTGCGGCGTGCCGGTAGTGCCGAAGCGCTGCTGAAACTGTTGCAGGGTGCGCCACAGGAGCTGGCGCTGGACGCGCAGATGATCAGCCTGGGCGTGTCCGCCGATGATTTTGAAGAGCTGGTATGGCGCGGCGCCCGCCTGTTGCGTCAGGCCGATTGTGTGAGCAACGGTTTCGCCGCCGTCTTGCAACAGGTCGATGCGCTGCCCCTGGGCGATGGCCTGTGGTGGTTGCACAGCGAGCAGACCGTCAAGCGCCCGGGCCTGGCGTTTGTCACCCCGGACAAACCCATGCGCTACCTTGGCCAGCCGCTCAACGGCCTGTTCTGCCTGGCCAGCCTGGGCGAAGCGCACCAGGCCCTGCTGGAACGCCTGTGTGCATTGCTGATCGAAGGGCGCGGCCAGGAGTTGGGCCGCGCCACCAGCAGCCGCGCGGTGCTCGAAGTGTTGGGTGGCGAACTGCCGCCGGACTGGCCCAGCGTGCGCGTCACCCTCGCCAATGCCCATGGCCTGCACGCGCGGCCGGCGAAAATCCTCGCGCAGTTGGCGAAAAGTTTCGACGGCGATATCCGCCTGCGCATTGTCGACGGCCCGGTAGGCGCTGTGTCGGTAAAGAGCCTGAGCAAGTTGCTCAGCCTCGGCGCCCGACGTGGCCAGGTGCTGGAGTTTGTCGCTGAACCGGCGATTGCCGGTGATGCGCTGCCCGCGCTGTTGGCTGCCGTTGAAGCCGGCCTCGGCGAAGAAGTCGAGCCGCTGCCGACCGTGAGCGCCCAGCCTGCCACTCCGGATAGCGCACCGGTGCTCAGCGCACCGCTGGCCGGCAGCCAGCTCCAGGCCATCGCCGCCGCCCCCGGCATCGCGATTGGCCCGGCGCATGTCCAGGTTCAACAGGTGTTCGACTACCCGCTGCGCGGCGAGTCCTCGGCCATCGAGCGCCAGCGCCTGCAGGCCGCATTGACCGAGGTGCGCGGTGATATCCAGGGCCTGATCGAACGCAGCCAGGCCAAGGCCATCCGCGAAATTTTCATCACCCACCAGGAAATGCTCGACGACCCGGAACTCACCGACGAAGTCGACACCCGCCTCAAGCAAGGCGAAAGCGCCGAAGCGGCTTGGATGAGCGTGATCGAAGCCGCCGCCAGACAGCAGGAGTCGTTGCAGGACGCCTTGCTCGCCGAGCGCGCGGCCGATTTGCGCGACATCGGTCGCCGTGTGCTGGCGCAACTGTGCGGCGTCGAAACCGCCCAGGAGCCGAGCGAACCCTACATCCTGGTGATGGACGAAGTGGGCCCCTCGGACGTCGCACGGCTGGACCCGGCGCGCGTCGCCGGCATCCTCACCGCGCGTGGCGGTGCCACGGCCCACAGCGCCATCGTCGCCCGCGCCCTGGGGATTCCCGCGCTGGTGGGCGCCGGTCCGACGGTGTTGCTGCTGGCTGCCGGCACCGCGTTGTTGCTGGATGCGCAGCGCGGCCGCCTGCATGTCGACCCCGATGCCGCCACCCTGCAACGGGCCACCGTCGAGCGCGATACCCGCGAACAACGCCTGCAAGCCGCCTCGGCCCAGCGTCATGAGCCGGCCCTGACCCGTGACGGCCACGCGGTGGAAGTGTTCGCCAATATCGGCGAAAGCGCCGGTGTGGCCAGCGCGGTGGAGCAGGGCGCCGAAGGCATTGGCTTGCTGCGCACCGAACTGATTTTCATGGCCCATCCGCAAGCGCCGGATGAAGCCACCCAGGAAGCCGAATACCGCCGCGTGCTCGACGGCCTGGGCGGTCGCCCGCTGGTGGTGCGCACCCTCGATGTGGGCGGCGACAAACCGCTGCCGTATTGGCCGATCGCCGAGGAAGAAAACCCCTTCCTGGGCGTGCGCGGCATTCGCCTGACCTTGCAACGTCCGCAGATCATGGAGGCGCAATTGCGCGCGCTGCTGCGCTCGGCGGACAACCGCCCGTTGCGCATCATGTTCCCCATGGTCGGCAGCGTGGATGAATGGCGCGCGGCCCGCGACATGACCGAGCGCCTGCGCCTGGAAATCCCGGTGGCCGACCTGCAACTGGGGATCATGATCGAGGTGCCATCTGCGGCATTGCTCGCGCCGGTGCTGGCCAAGGAAGTGGATTTCTTCAGCGTCGGCACCAATGACCTGACCCAGTACACCCTGGCCATCGACCGTGGCCACCCGACCCTGTCGGCCCAGGCCGACGGCCTGCATCCGGCCGTGCTGCAACTGATCGACATCACCGTGCGCGCCGCCCATGCCCAGGGCAAATGGGTGGGCGTGTGCGGTGAGCTGGCGGCAGACCCGCTGGCAGTGCCGGTGCTGGTCGGCCTGGGGGTGGATGAGCTGAGCGTGTCGGCCCGCAGCATTCCTGAGGTGAAGGCGCGCGTGCGTGAATTCAGTCTGAGCGAGGCCCAGGGCCTGGCGCAAAAAGCACTCGCGGTGGGCTCGCCCGCCGAAGTGCGTGCCCTTGTGGAGGCCGTGTAGATGGCAATGATTCTGACCCTGACGCTGAACCCGGCGTTGGACCTGACGGTACGCCTGGGGCGCCTGGAGCCGGGTGAAGTCAACCGCAGCGAAACCCTGCTGACCCACGCGGCCGGCAAGGGCGTGAATGTGGCGCAGGTGCTGGCCGACCTCGGCCATCAGGTGAGCGTGGGCGGCTTTCTCGGTGCGGCCAACCCCGAGGCGTTCGAGGCGCTGATCGCCAGCCGAGGGTTTGGCGACGCGTTCATTCGCGTGCCGGGCGAAACCCGCAGCAATATCAAGATTGCCGAACAGGACGGTCGGGTCACCGACATCAACGCGCCGGGGCCGCTGGTGAGCGAGCAGGCACAACACGCCTTGCTCAAGCTGCTCGCGGTGATCGGCCCTGAGTTCGATGCCGTGGTGGTGGCTGGCAGCTTGCCGCGCGGCGTCAGTGCGCAGTGGTTCCAGGGCTTGCTGGCGCAACTCAAGGACCTGGGTTTGAAAGTCGCCCTGGACACCAGCGGCGAGGCCCTGCGCGCCGGTCTGAAGGCCAGCCCATGGCTGGTCAAGCCCAATACCGAGGAGCTGGCCGATGCCCTGGGGCATTCCACTGACGTCATCCACCAACTGCATCAGCAAGGCGTGGAACACGTGGTCGTCTCCGACGGCGCCGCAGGCGTGACCTGGTACAGCCCGCAGGGAGCCCTGCATGCCACGCCGCCCAAGGTGACGGTCGCCAGTACGGTCGGCGCCGGTGACTCGCTGCTGGCCGGGATGCTTCACGGTCTGCTCAGTGGCGATACACCGGAGCACACCCTGCGCCGCGCGACGGCGATTGCCGCGATGGCGGTGACGCAGATCGGTTTCGGCATCAGCGATGACGCGCAGTTGGCGCACCTGCAAAACGGCGTCGACGTCTGCACGCTGACAGAACAATAAGAGGGATTGTGATGAAGTTAGCCATTGTTACTGCCTGCCCGAACGGCATGGTCACCAGTGTGCTGTGCGCCCGCTTGTTGGACGCAGCCGCGCAGCGTCAAGGCTGGAGCACCAGCGTCGAAGTGGTCGACGTGCAACGTCCGGAACGCCAGCTGTCCCAGGCGACGCTCGACGCGGCCGAATGGGTATTGCTGGTCAGCAGCACCGCGGTGGACATGCAGCGGTTTGTCGGCAAGCGCGTGTTCCAGAGCACCCCGGCCCAGGCGCTGGCGGATGTCGAGGCGGTCTTGCGCCGCGGTGCGCAAGAGGCGCAGGTGTATGTCGCGACGGCCCCCGTCGCCGCGAAAAACGTTCCGCGCATTGTTGCCGTCACGGCTTGCCCCACCGGCGTGGCCCACACCTTCATGGCTGCCGAGGCCTTGCAGCAAACGGCCAAGCGCCTGGGGTATGACTTGCAGGTCGAGACCCAAGGCTCAGTCGGCGCCCGCACGCCGTTGAGCCCGCAGGCCATCGCCGACGCCGATGTGGTGTTGCTGGCGGCCGACATTGAAGTCGCCACCGAGCGCTTCGCCGGCAAGAAAATTTACCGCTGTGGCACCGGTATTGCGCTCAAGCAGTCCGAAGCGACCCTCAACAAGGCCCTGGCCGAAGGTGCGGTGGAAAGTGCGGCCGGCGGTGCGGCGACCAAGAAGCCGGAAAAAACCGGCGTCTACAAACACCTGCTCACTGGCGTGTCGTTCATGTTGCCGATGGTGGTGGCGGGCGGCTTGCTGATCGCCTTGTCATTCGTGTTCGGCATCCACGCATTCGAACAGGAAGGCACCTTGGCGGCGGCGCTGAAAACCGTCGGCGACCGCGCTTTCATGCTGATGGTGCCGTTGCTGGCGGGCTATATTGCCTACTCGATTGCCGACCGTCCGGGCATTGCGCCCGGCATGATCGGCGGCCTGCTCGCGGGGACGCTGGGCGCCGGGTTTATCGGCGGGATCTTCGCCGGTTTCCTCGCCGGCTATTGCGTCAAGCTGATCACCCGCGCGGTGAAGTTGCCGCAAAGCCTGGAAGCGCTCAAGCCGATCCTGATCATCCCGTTGCTCGCTAGCCTGTTCACCGGCCTGGCGATGATCTACCTGGTCGGCCCACCGGTGGCGCGCATGCTCACCGGGCTGACGGATTTTCTCAGTACCATGGGCACCACCAATGCGGTGCTGCTGGGCATCCTGCTGGGCGGCATGATGTGCGTGGATCTCGGCGGGCCGATCAACAAGGCCGCGTATGCGTTTTCCGTCGGCCTGTTGGCCGCGCAGAGTGGCGCACCGATGGCCGCGACCATGGCCGCCGGCATGGTGCCGCCGATCGGCATGGGCATCGCCACGTTCCTGGCGCGGCGCAAGTTCGCCCAGACCGAACGCGAGGCCGGCAAGGCCGCGATGATCCTGGGCCTGTGCTTTATCTCCGAAGGTGCGATCCCGTTTGCCGCCAAGGACCCTCTGCGCGTGATCCCGGCCAGCATCGCCGGCGGCGCGTTGACCGGCGCGCTGTCGATGTACTTCGGCTGCAAACTGGCGGCGCCCCATGGCGGCCTGTTTGTGCTGGTGATCCCGAATGCGATGAACCATGCGTTGCTGTACTTGCTGGCGATTGTCGCGGGTAGCCTGCTGACCGGGTTGGTGTACGCGCTGATCAAGCGCCCGGAAGCGGTGGAGCTGGCCGTCGCCCCTGCCTGACCCTGTAGGGGCCGGCTTGCCGGCGCCTACACTGGGGTGTCATCTGGCTTTCATCCCGGCGTGGTTAAGTTGCCCTTTTGATACTCAAGAGGGCACCTGCATGAGCCACTTCGACCTCGGCCGTCGCCGCGTGATGCAAGCCGTCGGCGCCGGCCTGTTGCTGCCGGGCCTGGCCCCGGCGGTGATCGCTTCGGTGAAAGATCGCCCGCAACTCACCGATGGCGTGCAGTCCGGCGACCTGCTGGGCGATTGCGCGATGATCTGGAGCCGCAGCGACCGCCCGGCGAAGATGGTGGTGGAGTGGGACACCCGCAGCGTGTTCAGCAACCCGCGCAAATTCGTCTCGCCGCTGGCCGACAGCCGCACCGACTTTACCGCCCGCGTCGAACTCACCGGGCTCCCCGTCGACCAGGCGATCTTCTATCGCGTGCACTTCGAAGACGCCCAGACCGGCGTGGCCAGCGAGCCCTGGTTCGGCCACCTGCGCAGTGTGCCGCAACAGCGCCGTGACATCCGCTTTGTGTGGAGCGGCGACACCGTTGGCCAAGGCTTTGGCATCAACCCGGACATCGGCGGCATGCGCATCTACGAAGCCATGCGCCTGCGCCTGCCGGATTTTTTTATCCACAGCGGCGACACCATCTACGCTGACGGCCCGGTGCCCGCGCAACTGGCCACCGAAGGCGGGCGCATCTGGCGCAATATCACCACCGAGGCCAAGAGCAAAGTCGCCGAAACCCTGGATGAATATCGCGGCAATTACCGCTACAACCTGCTGGATGAAAACGTGCGCCGCTTCAATGCCGAAGTGCCGCAGATCTGGCAGTGGGACGACCATGAAGTGGTGAACAACTGGTCGCCGAGCAAGCAACTCGACGAGCGCTACCAGACCAAGGACATCAACACCCTGGTCGGCCGCGCACGTCAGGCCTGGCTGGAATATTCGCCGATGCGCCGGCAAAGCGCCGACGGTGGCGGGCGCATTTATCGCAAGCTCAGCTATGGGCCGCTACTGGATGTGTTCGTGCTCGACATGCGCAGCTATCGCGGCCCCAACGACGACAACCTGGGCGCGGAAAAGCCCTTCCTCGGCCGCGAGCAACTGGACTGGCTCAAGCGCGAACTCAAGGCTTCCCAGGCGCAGTGGAAGGTCATCGCCGCCGACATGCCCATCGGCCTCGGCGTGCCCGACGGCGAAGTCAGCCCCGGCGTGCCGCGTTGGGAAGCCATCGCCAACAATGACCCGGGCCCGGCCCAGGGCCGCGAGCTGGAAATCGCCGAGCTGCTTGGGTTCCTGCGTGCACAGCAGGTGCGCAACCATGTCTGGCTGACGGCAGACGTGCATTATTGCGCGGCGCATCACTATCACCCGGATCGCGCGGCGTTCCAGGATTTCGAGCCGTTCTGGGAGTTTGTCGCCGGGCCGTTGAATGCGGGGAGCTTCGGGCCTAATCCGCTGGACAAGACCTTTGGCCCCGAAGTGGTGTTCGAGAAGGCCCCACCGGCGCAGAACACGTCGCCGTTTGCGGGTTTCCAGTTTTTTGGCGAGGTGCAGATCGATGGGCAGACTGCGGAGTTGACCGTGATCCTGCGTGACCTGGATGGCGTCTCGGTATTCGAGCAAAAGCTGCAACCCGCCTGATTGGCCTGCGCTCAACACTGTGGGAGCAGGCAAGCCAGCGCCCACAGTTGATCATCAGTAGACGTCGCGGCGATAGCGGCCTTGTTCGATCAAGCGCTCCACCGCGTCACTGCCGAGTATGTCCACCAACGCCTGATCCACCCCGGTCGCCATCCCCTGCAGGCTCCCGCACACATAAATCGCCGCGCCTTCTGCCAGCCACCTGCGCAGTACCTCGGCCGATTCACGCAGGCGATCCTGCACGTAGATTTTTTCCTCCTGGTCGCGTGAAAACGCCAGGTCCAGCAACGCCAGGTCACCGCTGGCCAGCCAGCCTTGCAGCTCGTCCTGGCACAGGAAGTCATGCTTGATATTGCGTTCGCCGAACAACAGCCAGTTGCGCTGCTGGCCATCGGCAATGCGCGCCTTGAGCAAACTGCGCAGGCCAGCCAGGCCCGTGCCATTGCCCAGCAGGATCAACGGCACGGGCGCGTCCGGCAGGTGGAAGCCACTGTTGCGGCGCAGGCGCAGGCTGATTGCGGCACCGATGGCCGCATGCTCGGTGAGCCAACCCGAGCCGACGCCCAGGCCGCCATCCGGGTGGCGCTCCTGGCGCACGATGAGTTCCAGCACGCCGTCGCTGGCGATCGAGGCGATGGAGTATTCGCGCATGCCCAGCGGCGCCAGTGCATTCACCAGTGCCTGGGCATGCAGGCCCACCAGGTGCGCGCGGTTGTCCGGCAATTGGCGTGTGGCCAGGGCCTGGTTGAGGGTTTGCGCCAGGCCGTCGATCAGTACGCCGTCGCTGCCGGCCAGGCCCAGTCCTTCGAGGAAGTGCTCGATGGCCCATGGGCAGTTGCGCGGCAGGACTTCGACCAGGTCGCCGGCCTCCCAGCGCTGTGGCGACGTGCTGGTGAGGCCGAGCAGGTAGACATCCGAGCCGCTGCTGTCGCGGTTGAGCAGGGTGCGCTGGCTCAGCGTCCAGTTTTCGTACTGGGCGGTCGGCCAGGCGGCGGCCGGTGCGTGCCCTGTCAGCTGTCCCAGTTGTTGTTGCCAATTGAGCAGCGCGGCGCTGTCGCCGCTGTCCACTTCGACCGGGGCGAACAATGGGTTGCCGCCCTGGTTGGTCAGCCAGAAATGCAGGCGGCGGGCAAAGCCGCAGAAGTGTTCGTACTGTCGGTCACCCAGGGCCAATACCGAGTAGTTCAGGCCCTTGAGGGACATGTCCTGGCCGAGCACGCTGCGCTCGAAACCCCGCGCGCTGTCGGGCGCTTCGCCGTCACCGAAGGTGCTGACTACAAACAACGCATTCTGCGACTGGCGCAGGTCGTCCTGGCTGACACTGCCCAAGGGCTGCACCTTCACCGGCAAGCCGGCAGCCTGCAATTGCCCGGCCGTCTGCCAGGCCAACTGCTCGGCAAAGCCGCTCTGGCTGGCAAAGCCGATCAACCAGGCCGGGGCATCACTGTGGTTGGCGCCGAAGCCTTTGCGTGCATCGCGCACCTGGCGTTTTTTACGCCGGCGGTCCAGGTACAGCAGCCAACCGGTGATGAAGAACAGCGGCATCAGCAGCGAGCTGACGGTGAGGATGATGCGCCCCGCTAGGCCGAAATAACTGCCGGTGTGCAGCGCGTAAATACTGGTCAGCAGCTGCGACTTGAGGCTCTTGCTCGCGTACTGGTCGTGGGATTTGACCTCGCCGGTGGCCGGGTCCAGGTTGATCTGGTTCAGCGCACGGTCATGGGGCGAGTCTTTCAACAGGTAGTAGACGGTGGCCGGCTGCCCCGCGACGGCGGGCATGCGGATGTTGTAGGCGCTGAGCCCGGGACCGGCATTGCTGTAGATGCTGCTCCAGATCGCGTCATAGTTGGCCACCGGCAAAGGGCCTTCGGGCGCCGGGCCACGTTTGCGCACTCGCTCATTTTGCGGGGCATCGGACAGCAGCTTGGTCAGGCCCTGGCTGTACCAGTCGTAGGACCACGACAGGCCGGTCAGCGCCGACAACAGGTAGGCCAGCAGGCACCAGGTGCCGAACACCGAATGCAGGTCCCAGTTGAAACTGCGGCCTTTTTTGCGCCAGTCCAGAGTCAGCCAGGCACGCCAGCTTGCCACCTGGCGTGGCCAGCGCAGGTACAGGCCGGAGAGGCAGAAGAACACCAGGATCAGCGTGCACGCACCGGTAATCTGCCGACCGGTTTCACCCATGACCAGGAAGCGGTGCAGTTGCAGGATAAAGCCGAAGACATCCTGGCCGACAGCGTCGCCCATATAGTCACCGGTGTAGGGATCGAAGTAGCGCATCTGGCCACGGCGCTCGCCGGGCGGCGGGGTGAAGAACACGCGCGCGGCGTTGCCGCTTTCGCCTTCGACCCACAGCATCGACACGGTCTTGCCTTCGGTGGCTTCGAGCTTGCGTACCAATTCGGCGGGCGGCAGTACCCCGGCCTCGCGTTTTTGCACGCTGAGCACCGTCGGGTTGAGCGCCCGCAGTATTTCATCCTGAAACGAGACCGCAGCCCCGGTGATCCCCATCAAGGCCAGCACCAGCCCGGCAGTGATGCCGAAGAACCAGTGCAACTGGAACAGGGTTTTCTTCAACACGTCGGACCGCCTCGCTCATCTGTCTGTAAATGCCACGGCGCGCATTATGCCGTGGGTTGTCGAGAAACATTCTGTTTTACACGCAAAAGCCCCACGCATCCGATGCGTGGGGCTCCTGGTCGCGCGTCGAGCGCGTTTAGAAGTGGAAACTGGTGGTCAACAACGCAGTACGCCCGGCCGCCTGGTTGGCGAAGTGGGTGGAGAAGGCCTTGTCGTAATACACCTTGTCGGTGAGGTTCTGCACGTTCAACTGCAGGTCGACGTTCTTGGTCAGCTTGTAGCTGGCCATGGCGTCATAGCGGGTATAGGACGGTACATAAACGAGGTTGCCGGCATCGCCATAGACTTCGTCCACATAGAACGCGCCGCCGCCGACGGTGAGCTTGGAGGTGATGTCGTAAGTGGTCCACAGGCTGAACGTGTTCTTCGGCGTGTTCGGCATCTGGTTGCCTTTGCTTGAGCCCGTGCTGACCACGCCGTTTCGACCGTTGAGGCCGGCGTTGACCAGTTCGCTGTCCAGGTAGCTGTAGCCCGCGAACACCTGCCAGTGATCGGTGATCTTGCCGCTGGCCGACAACTCCACGCCATCCACGCGGGACTCGCCGGCGTTTTCGTAGGTGAGGGAGTCCACCAGGATGCGGGTGTTTTTCTTCTCGGTGCGGAACACCGCCGCCGTCAGGGACAGGCGATCGTGGAACAGGTCCCACTTGGTGCCCAGCTCGTAGTTGACGGTTTCTTCAGGTTGCAGGTCGCTCGTCGCGGCGCCGGCGGACAGCGGGTTGCCGTCCGAGCCTTCACCGACCAGGCCACCGGCAGGGGTTGCCGAGGTGGCGTAGGAGGCATAGATGCTGGCGTTCTCCACCGGCTTCCAGACCAGGCCGGCCTGCCAGTTGAAGAACTGGCTGTCTTGCTTGAGTTTGGTGCGGCCGGTGGCGGAGTCGGTATTGGCCACAGTGTCGAAGGTGTCGTAGCGCAGGCCGACGTTCAGCAGCCATTTCGGGTCCAGCTCGATCGTGTCGAAGACATACGCGCCACGGCTGGTGGCCTTGGTGTTGGTGCCGAAGTAGTTGCGCGCGACGCTGCCGGTCCACGCGTCGTCCGGGTTGGGATTGCCCAGCGAGGTGCAGTTGCCGCCGCTGCTGCCGATCTGGCTCGGCAGGCAGCCGCCGCTTGGGTTGGCTGCGACGGCACCGTTGGCGGTGCGCACGGTGTAGCTGCTGGCGCGGGTTTCTTCGCCGGTGAATTCCAGGCCGGTGGAGTAGGAATGCTTGAGGCCCAGGGCCTGGAAGCTGCCGAACAGGTCGGTCTGGTTGGTGGTGGTCTCCGTGGTGGAGACACGTGAGTTGGGGCGACGCCACACGGTGCCGAACCGGTTGACGTTGAATTTGCTGTCGTCCGGTTGCGTCAGGATGTAGTCCTGGCCGGTGCTGCCATGACGCAGGGTGTTTTTCAGCGTCATGGTGTCGCTCAGGTCGTGCTCGATGGAGATCGTGCTGATATCGGCGCGGGTCTTGCGGAAATCACGGTCCTTCAAGCCATAGAAGTTCGTGCTGTCGCCACCATCGTTGGGTTTGTCATGCACGTGGGCGGCGGCCGTCGAGGAGCCGTAGCCATACGGAATGCCCGAATCCGGCAGGTCGTCGCTTTCCATGTGGTAGTAGCTGAGGTTGACGCGGGTCGGCGTGCCCAGGCCGAAGGTCAGCGACGGCGCCACGCCCCAGCGGTCATAGTTGATCGCATCGCGACCGGCCACGTTTTGCTCGTGGCTCATCAGGTTCAGGCGGAACGCGGCGCTGTCGTCGAGGAACTGGCGGTTGACGTCGAGCACATAGCGGCGAGTCTGGTCGGAACCGTAGGTGAAGCCGCCGTTGGTGAAGTCCCGCGCTTGTGGGGTCTTGCTCACCAGGTTGAGGCTGCCACCGGCCGAGCCACGGCCGCCGAACGAGGAGTTCGGGCCTTTGCTGACTTCAATGGATTCAATGTCGAAGATCTCACGGCTCTGGCCGCCGGTGTCGCGCACGCCGTCCAGGTAGGTGTCGCCCTGGGCGTCGAAACCGCGGATGAATGGCCGGTCGCCCTGGGGGTTGCCGCCTTCGCCGGCGCCGAAGGTGATCCCCGGGACGGTGCGCAAGGCATCCTGCAACGAAGTGGCCGCGGTGTCCTTGAGCACTTGTTGCGGCACCACGGTGACCGAGCGCGGCGTGTCCACCAGCGGGGCGGTGTATTTCTGCGAAGAGGCTTTTTCGACCTGGTAGGATGTGGTGTCCTGCTCTTCCCCGGTAATGCTGGTGGCGCCCAGGGAGATGCTGTTGCGCTGGCCTTTTTGTTCAGTGTCTTCGGCCGCCTGCGCCAGATGGGCGACAGAGCCGGCGCTGAGGGCGACGCCGATGGCCGAAGCCAGCATGCGTGGTGAACTGGCAGGTATTTTTGTAGTGGTGCGCGACATGACGTGTCCTTTCCCCAAGGATGTGAGGCCGCGGAATATAGGGTCAACAAGACTTTCTATCAATTGCGATACATTGCTATTCGCACTGAATTTACATTCTTTACACTTTTTGCTTACGGTTTTTACGAAGTCGTTCGTCTGGCATGTTTTACAGCGTGGATAAGAATCAATATCATTGATGTCTCTTCGATATCAGGTACTGCCCATGCTGCTGCACATTCCCGGCCTGTTCTCTCGTGAGGAAGTGCAGCGCATTCGCCAAGCCCTGGAAAACACCGAGTGGGCCGACGGAAAAATCACCGCCGGGCACCAATCCGCCAAGGCCAAGCACAACCTGCAATTGCCCGAAGGCCATCCATTGGCCAAGGAAATCGGTGCGGCGATGCTTGAGCGCTTGTGGAAAAATCCGCTGTTTATGTCAGCGGCGTTACCGCACAAAGTTTTCCCGCCGTTGTTCAACTGTTACACCGCGGGTGGCAGCTTCGACTTCCATATCGACAATGCCGTGCGCCAGGCCCGGGGCAGTCACGAGCGGGTGCGCACTGATCTGTCGTCGACGCTGTTCTTCAGCGACCCGGAGGAATACGACGGCGGCGAACTGGAGATCCAGGACACCTTCGGCCTGCAGCGCGTGAAGTTGCCGGCCGGCGACATGGTGCTATATCCCGGCTCCAGCCTGCACAAAGTCAACGCCGTGAGCCGTGGTGCGCGCTATGCCTCGTTTTTCTGGACGCAAAGCCTGGTGCGCGAAGACAGCCAGCGCACCCTGCTGTTCGAGATGGACGGCGCGATCCAGCAACTGACCCGCGATGTGCCTGACCATCCGGCCCTGATCCAGCTCACCGGCACGTATCACAACCTGCTGCGCCGCTGGGTCGAGGTCTGACATGGGCTTTTTGTTGCGTCGTGAAGAAGTGCTCAACGTCGAGCAGTTGCAGAGCATGCTCGACGACTCCCCGGTGCGCGCGGCCCAGGCGATCCTGATGGCGGCGAAAGAGGGCGTGGTGGATGCCCAGGCCCTGCTCGGGCAAATCCTGCTGGAAGGCCGTGGCATTGCCCGCGATGAAGCCTTGGCGCTGCGCTGGTTCCAGATTGCGGCGAAGGGCGGCCACTTGATGGCGCGCAATATGACCGGTCGCTGCCTGGAGCATGGCTGGGGCTGCGCGGTGGATGAGGCCGCCGCGGCGCGTGAATACCGCGTGGCAGCCGAGGCCGGACTGGATTGGGCGCAGTACAACTATGCCAATCTGTTGGCGACCGGGCGAGGCGTCGCTGAAGACCAACCGCAGGCACTGGCGTTATACCGCCAGGCGGCGGAGCAGGGGCATGCCAAGTCGATGAACCTGTTGGGGCGCTATCTGGAAGACGGCCGGTGTTGCCCCAGGGATCTGGAGACGGCCGTGACGTGGTATCGCCACTCAGCCGAAGCCGGGGATTTTCGTGGGCAGTTCAGTTATGCAGCGGTGTTGGCCGACGGAGGCCAGATCGAGGCGGCGCTGGAGTGGCTGCGCAAGGCGCTGGCCGGTGGCAACCTGAAGTTCCTGCGCACGGCGCACAAGGCGCTGGCGGCGGCGAATGACCCGCAGATCCGGGCGATGGCCGAGGCTTACAAAGAGCGCGCCACACACCTGAACCCGTAGGAGCCGGCGTGCCGGCGATGGCGTCTTAAAGATCGCTATCGCCGGCACGCCGGCTCCTACAGAGGGTGATCGTTCCCGGACGGGATGATCAGACGTAGAACGACTTCAGCGGCGGGAAGCCATTGAACTCAACCGCGCTGTAGCTGGTGGTGTAGGCACCGGTCGACAGCCAGTACAGGCGGTCACCGATCGCCAGGTTCAGCGGCAGGCCGTACTTGTAGTTCTCGTACATGATATCGGCGCTGTCGCAGGTAGGACCGGCGATGACCACTTCTTCCATCTCGCCTTTCTTCTCGGTCCAGATCGGAAACTTGATGGCTTCGTCCATGGTTTCGATCAGGCCGGAGAATTTGCCCACATCGGTGTACACCCAGCGCTCGACGGCGGTGCGCGATTTGCGTGCCACCAGTACCACTTCACTGACCAGGATACCGGCGTTGGCGATCAACGAACGGCCCGGCTCCAGGATGATTTCCGGCAGGTCATCACCGAAATCTTCCTTGAGGAAGCGAATGATTTCTTCGGCGTAGGTTTCCAGGCTGTTGGTACGGGTGATGTAGTTGGCCGGGAAGCCGCCACCCATGTTGATCAGCTTGAGATGGATGCCGTCTTCTTCCTTCAGGCGCTCGAAGATCACTTTGACCTTGGCGATCGCCGCGTCCCACACGCTGATGTCACGCTGTTGCGAGCCGACGTGGAAGGAGATGCCGTAAGGCACCAGGCCGAGGTCACGGGCAAGGATCAGCAGGTCCATGGCCATGTCGGTCTGGCAGCCGAATTTGCGCGACAGAGGCCAGTCTGCGGTGGTCGAGCCTTCGGTGAGGATGCGCACATAGACTTTCGAGCCCGGCGCGGCCTTGGCGATGTTGCGCAGGTCAGCTTCGGAGTCGGTGGAGAACAGGCGCACGCCCTTCTCGTAGAAGTAGCGGATGTCCTTGGATTTCTTGATGGTGTTGCCGTAGCTGATACGGTCCGGGCTGACGCCGCGGCCGAGCACCTTGTCCAGCTCGTAGATCGAGGCGATGTCGAAGCTCGACCCTTTGTCTTTCAACAGGTCGATGATCTCGACGGCCGGGTTGGCCTTGACGGCGTAGTACACCTTGGCGAATTCGAAACCGGCGCGCAGGTCATCGTAGGCCTGGCTGATCATCGCGGTGTCGATCACCACGAACGGGGTTTCTTGCTTGTCGGCGAACGCCTTCATTTTGTCAAAAGTGGCGCGCGCGAAATAATCTTCGACGTTGATCGACATGCTGGGAACTCCTAAGGGCAAACTGTATTGATCAATGGGTGCAAATGAACGTCCTCCGTATCCCCACTTTGGTTCGCCTACTTCCCAAGGCATGTCGCCGAAAGCAAAAAGGCCATGGGAATAACCGCTTCCCTTGGCCTTGCTGTCTCGTCGTCAGTACTTGAGCCGGATGGATCGTTTCCAGCATGGACGTTCGGCGCGAACTTTAGGACGTGAGGGGCCATAGATCAACTAAAAATGTCGCGTTTTTGCACGCGTTCGTCGCGCGATGGCGTGCAGCTACTTATGTAACCGACAGGTGTGACGGATTGATGTTCCCCGGGAGGGGCAATTTGCAAGGAAAACAGCTGGTCGGCGAGGGCCTTTGTGGCGAGGGGGCTTGTCCCCCGTTGGGCTGCGGAGCGGCCCCAAATCCTGCCACCGCATTTGGTCTGAAAAAACGCGCGGAGTTCATTGGGGCTGCTACGCAGCCCAACGGGGGACAAGCCCCCTCGCCACAGAGGCAGGTTTATCAGGCCAGCGCAGTTTCCGCAGGGGAGACGATGCTGGTCTTGCCGCCACGCGACTTACCGGAACTCAGGTACTCGGCAATCGACTCCTGGGTCACCTCGCCGAGGAATACCCGCTCGGCATCCATCACCGGCAGCCACGAGCGGTTGAACTCGTACATGCGCGACAGCAGGATGCGCAAATGCTCGTCGTACGCCGCCGTGGCGTTGAACTCGCGCAGGTACTGGCCGCAGGTGCCGGTCTGACGGTGCAGGTCGCGACGTCGTACATAACCCAGCGCCTTGTTCTCGGCGCAGGTGACCACCATGTAGCGGCGGTCATGTTCGTCCATCAACTCCAGGGCCTCGGCCACCGGGGTTTCCGGGCTCACCGACGGGGCGTTGTCGGCGGCGTCTTCGGCCTTCACCAGCAGCAGGCGCTTAAGGGTGCTGTCCTGGCCCACGAAGTTGCTGACGAACTCGTCGGCCGGATGCGCCAGCAGGGTGTCCGGGTGATCGATCTGCAGCAGCTTGCCGGCGCGGAAGATGGCGATCTTGTCGCCCAGCTTGATGGCTTCGTCGATGTCATGGCTGACCATGATCACGGTCTTGTTCAGCGCGCGCTGCATCTCGAAAAACTCGTTCTGGATCATCTCGCGGTTGATCGGGTCGACCGCGCCGAACGGCTCATCCATCAGCAGCAGCGGCGCATCGGCCGCCAAAGCGCGAATCACGCCGATCCGCTGTTGCTGGCCGCCCGACAGCTCGCGCGGGTAGCGGTGCAGGTACTGCTTGGGTTCCAGCTTGATCATGCTCATCAACTCGCGGGCGCGGTCATGGCATTTCTGCTTGTCCCAGCCGAGCAGCTTGGGCACTACCACGATGTTTTCTTCGATGGTCATGTTGGGAAACAGGCCGATCTGCTGGATCACGTAGCCGATGTTGCGGCGCAGGGTCACTTCATCAAGGTCGGTAGTGTCTTCGCCGTTGATCAGGATTTTGCCCGAGGTGGGCTTGATCAGGCGGTTGATCATTTTCAACGTGGTGCTCTTGCCGCAGCCAGAAGGGCCGAGGAATACGCAAATCTCGCCTTCGTTGACGGTCAGGCTTACGTCGTTGACGGCGGAAACAGTCTTGCCGTTGCTTTGAAAAGTCTTGGTCAGGCTTTGAAGTTCGATCATTTGAGCAGTCCTTTTGGAGTCAGCGAGCGTTGCAGCCATTGCAGAAGCAGGTCGGCGAAGATGGCCAGGAGACTGACCAGCACGGCGCCGACGATCAGCATCGACATGTCGCTGCGGCTGATGGAGGCCAGAATAAGTACACCCAGGCCACCGGCGCCGATGGTGGCGGCAATGGTCATCACGCCGATATTCATCACCACGGCGGTGCGCACACCGGCAAGGATCACCGGCACGGCGATGGGCAATTCGACCATGCGCAGGCGCTGGCCGAAGGTCATGCCGATGCCGCGGGCGGCCTCGCGAATGCCCGGTTCAACGCCGGTCAGGGCCAGGTAGGTGTTACGCATGATCGGCAGCAGGGAGTAGAGGAACACGGCGGTGATCGCCGGCATCGGCCCCAGGCCCTGGCCGAATTTGGAGTAGAACGGCAGCAGCAGGCCGAACAGGGCGATGGACGGCACGGTCAGCAGCACCGTGGCGCTGGCTTGCAGCGGGCCGGCCAGGGTCGGGAAGCGGGTCATCAGGATGCCCAGGGGCACGCCGATAAAGATCGCCAGCAGTACGGCGATCCCCACGAGGGTGATGTGCTGCCAGGTCAGGTGCAGGACTTGTGCCCAATCAAGATGGGAAAAGGCGTTCAGGAATTCCATGTCTTCTCCTCTTAGTTGAGTGGGTGCTGGCGCAGGAAATCGGCAGCCACGGCGGACGGGCTTTCATGCTCGACGTCGACCCGCGCGTTCAGCTCGCGCATGGTTGCATCGTCGAACAGGGTGGCCAGCGGCTTGAGGTCGGCGGCCAACTCAGGGTGGGCGTCGAGATAAACCTGACGCACCACCGGCGCTGCGGTGTAGTCCGGGAAGTAGTGCTTGTCGTCTTCCAGCAGCTTCAATTTGAAGGCGTTCAGGCGACCGTCGGTGGTGTAGACCAAACCGGCAAACACCTGGCCATTACGCAGGGCGGTGTAGACCAGGCCGGCGTCCATCTGCCGGGTGTTTTTGCGCGTGAGGTTCATGTCATACAGCTTGACCATGCCCGCCATGCCGTCGGAACGGTTGGCGAACTCGGTGTCCAGGGCGACCAGGCGCGTGCCTTTGGTTTTTTCCGCAAGGGCTTGGGTAAGGTCGCTGATGCTGTTGATCTGCGGGAATTCCTTGGCCACGTTCTCGGGGAGTGCCAATGCGTAGGTGTTGCTGAATTTCGACGGCGAGAGCCAGACCAGGCCTTTTTTCGCGTCGAGTTCTTTCACCCGGGCGTAGGACTGTTCGCTGTCGAGTTTCTCGTCGACGTGGTTGTAGGCCACCAGCGACACGCCGGTGTATTCCCAGATCAGGTCCAGTTGCCCGCTTTCCTGGGCACTGCGCGCCAGGTTGCTGCCCAGGCCGCCGGTCACGCGGGCGTCGTAGCCCTTGGTGCGCAGGTACTGGGACGTGATTTCGGCGAGCAGGGTCTGTTCAGTGAACACCCGGGCGCCGATGCGGATCACCGGTTTTTCGGCAGCTTGCGCAATGCCTGCAAACAGCAGGACGCAGCTCAATATCAGGGTCAGTCTTTTCATGTGATTTCCTTTGCCAAGCCTTAAGACGGACGCAACCCGCGTTCCAGCCAGAGGCGGCTGGCCATGGTCACCAGACCGTCGAGCAGCAATGCCAGCAACGCGGTGCACGCGGCGCCAAGCAGCAATTGCGGCTGGTTGTTCAGGGCTATGCCGGGGAAAATCAGGCTGCCCAGGCTGTTGGCGCCAATCAGGAAGGCCAGCGGCGCGGTACCGACGTTGATCGCCAGGGCCACGCGCACACCGCCGATGATGATCGGCACGGCGTTGGGCAATTCCACGCGAAACAGCACCTGGCGCGGCGTCATGCCGATGCCGGTGGCGGCTTCTTTCAGCGAGCCTTGAACGTTTTTCAGGCCTTCGTAGGTATTGCGCACGATGGGCAACAGGGAGGCGAGGAACAGCGCGAAGATAGCCGGGCCACTGCCGATGCCGAGGACGCCGAGGGCGATGGCCAGTACGGCCAGGGGAGGGACGGTGTTGCCGATGTTGAAGATCTGCATGAAGCGTTCTGCGCGCCCGACCATAGTCGGTCGACTGAGCAGGATACCGGCGGGGATGCCCACAATCAGGGCGGCCAGCATGGAGACAAGAACGAGGATCAGATGAGCTTGCAGGTAAAACAACAAATCGTCGCGGTACAGTTCGATCGTGTTGATGCCGATCCAGTGGACCAGCAGGGCCAGGAGAGCGACGACAACCGCTCCTCCTATCAGCCCTTTGCCATAGCGAATAGCCACAGGCGGACTCCTTTTTTCTTTTGTCGGCGACCACATTCCCGAGCGGCAATGCCATTCCTGGCTGTCGGCGAATAGGGTCGCGAAAAGCAGCTCGTCGATACCGGCAATGCGGTATGTATTCGAGCCATGAGCGCAGCCTCGTCAGGCTAACTTGCTGATTTTTCAGCCCCTGTTACGAGTGCGGCAGCAGGGGAGTGGACGTCTCTACCTTTTAAAAGGTTCCACACTTGGCAGCATTTAGCCACCCCCAATGGGGTGAACGGTGGTCCGTGACCCTGGGTTTGCGCTATACTCGCCGCCCTTTTTTGACTCACCTGCCAGGCGATTTCCCATGACCCACCAGGCCGCCGAAGTCGCGAAACGCCGCACTTTCGCCATTATTTCCCACCCCGATGCCGGTAAAACCACCATCACCGAGAAGCTCCTGCTGATGGGCAAGGCAATCGCTGTGGCCGGCACGGTGAAGTCGCGCAAATCCGACCGCCATGCGACATCCGACTGGATGGAGATGGAAAAGCAGCGCGGTATTTCCATTACCACGTCGGTCATGCAGTTCCCGTATCGCGACCACATGGTCAACCTGCTCGACACCCCGGGCCACGAAGACTTCTCCGAAGACACCTACCGCACCCTGACCGCGGTGGACTCGGCCCTGATGGTCCTCGACGGCGGTAAAGGCGTCGAGCCACGCACCATCGCGCTGATGGACGTGTGCCGTCTGCGGGATACGCCGATTGTCAGCTTCATCAACAAACTCGACCGCGATATCCGCGACCCGATCGAACTGCTCGATGAAATCGAAGCGGTCCTCAAGATCAAGGCCGCGCCGATCACCTGGCCGATCGGTTGCTACCGCGACTTCAAGGGCGTGTACCACCTGGCTGACGACTACATCATTGTCTACACCGCCGGTCACGGTCACGAGCGCACCGAAACCAAGATCATCGAGAAACTTGATTCCGACGAAGCCCGCGCCCACCTGGGTGACGAGTACGACCGCTTTGTCGACCAGCTGGAACTGGTGCAGGGCGCCTGCCATGAGTTCAACCAGCAGGAATTCCTCGACGGCCAGCTGACCCCGGTGTTCTTCGGGACCGCCCTGGGCAACTTCGGTGTCGACCACGTGCTCGACGCTGTTGTCGACTGGGCGCCGCGTCCCTTGGCCCGTGTGGCCAACGAGCGCACCGTGGAGCCCGTGGAAGAGAAATTCTCCGGCTTCGTGTTCAAGATCCAGGCGAACATGGACCCCAAGCACCGCGACCGCATCGCCTTTATGCGCATTTGCTCCGGCAAATACGAAAAAGGCATGAAGATGCGCCACGTGCGCACCGGCAAGGACGTGCGCATCGGCGACGCGCTGACGTTCTTCTCCTCCGAGCGTGAACAGCTCGAAGAAGCCTACGCCGGCGACATCATCGGCCTGCACAACCACGGCACCATCCAGATCGGCGACACCTTCACCGAAGGCGAAACCCTGGGCTTCACCGGTATCCCGCACTTCGCCCCGGAACTGTTCCGCCGCGTACGCCTGCGTGACCCGCTGAAATCCAAGCAACTGCGCCAAGGTCTGCAGCAACTGGCGGAAGAGGGCGCCACCCAGGTGTTCTTCCCCGAGCGCAGCAACGACATCATTCTTGGCGCCGTCGGTGTGCTGCAGTTCGATGTGGTCGCCAGCCGCCTGAAAGAGGAATACAAGGTCGAATGCTCCTACGAGCCGATCACCGTGTACTCCGCGCGCTGGATCGATTGCAGCGACAAGAAGAAGCTGGAGGAATTCTCCAACAAGGCCGTGGAAAACCTCGCGGTCGATGGCGGCGGCCACCTGACCTACCTGGCCCCGACCCGGGTCAACCTGGCGCTGATGGAAGAGCGCTGGCCGGACGTGAAATTCCGCGCGACCCGTGAGCATCATTAAGGTCTGAGTGGTAAAGAGAAGGGCGAAGCTGTCATGGCTTTGCCCTTTTTTGTGGGTGGCATAAAGCTAAAGGTGGGAAGCCTGAATCCTGTGCCTGGCGCAGCTCCCATACTTATTTGTGTGGGGACTGATTCCTGTGCCTGGCGCAGTTCCAATGTGGGAGCGGGCTTGCTCGCGAAAGCGGTATGTCAGTGATAAATAGGCTGGCTGACCCAACGCTTTCGCAGGCAAGCCAGCTCCCACACTTATTTGTGGAGGCCTGATTCCTGTCCCTGGCGCAGCTCCCACACTTATTTGTGTGGGGCCTGATTCCTGTGCCTGGCGCAGCTCCAATGTGGGAGCGGGCTTGCTCGCGAAAGCGGTGTGTCAGTGATAAATAGGCTGGCTGAGCCAGCGCTTTCGCAGGCAAGCCAGCTCCCACACTTATTGTGTGTGGCCTGATTCCTGTGCCTGGCGCAGTTCCAATGTGGGAGCGGGCTTGCTCGCGAAAGCGGTGTGTCAGTGATAAATAGGCTGGCTGACCCAACGCTTTCGCAGGCAAGCCAGCTCCCACACTTATTTGTGGAGGCTTGATTCCTGTGCCTGGCGCAGCTCCCACACTTATTTGTGGAGGCCTGATTCCTGTGCCTGGCTCAGCACCTACAGGGTGGGGGGCTGAATCGGGTGCCCGCCGTTGATTTTCATCTGTCAGGGCGATTGGCGAGAAGCCCACATCCAGTCTAGCGTTTGAACTACTTCACCCACTCACCGACGGATCAGGAGAGGACCTTGCGTATAACTCAACGCGCCATCCAACTGGTGCTGCTGGGAGCCTTGGGCGTGTCCACTACCTTGGCGTACACCTCGACGCTGGCGGACGCGGGCACGCCCCAGTGGAAGGACACCGGACCGGTGACCAAGAAAAAGCAGAACGAGGTCAACTCGGGCGGCTGGCAGCCACAGGCCCAGCCGGCGCCCAAGGAGGATGCAGAAAACCCCTACAACGAAGGGGAAGACAGTGAAACCTATGACGACGGTGATACCTGAAGCGCGAGTGGCGCAAACCCAGGATCGGAACTAGCTTAATTCACAGCGACGGTCGAACACCGGCGCACGTGATTCACTGACTGGACGGAAATCGACCATGAGTATTTTTCAACGTTTAGTGCTGCTGCTGAAAGTGCTGGTGATGTTGTCGCTGGGCGCGTCCTCTGCGTGGGCCAGTACGGCCGTGCAGAGCCAGGCCCCAGGGTTTGTCGCGGCGAAGACGGCGCAGGCGGGTGGCTTGCAGCTGGCCAAGAGCGAGTCCGAGCCGGGTGATGAAGGCCAGGGCGGCTCCAAGGATGATGACGACCAGCAAGCTCCACCAGACGACGATGACGCCGATGCTGACGGTGACAGCGATACGTAAGTCGAAGTAAAAAAAAGCCCCGCCGGCCGGACTGATGCGCAATCCGACAGGTGGGGCGGTACAACTTCTGCAAGGCCCTGGGCTAACCCCCCAGGGCCTTTATCATTTCCGTGCAGGGCACGGATGATTTCAGGCGACGAATTGCTCCGCGTAGTGGCAGGCCACCTGACGGTTATCCAGCGCCCGCAATTGCGGCTCTTCGGTGCTGCATCGCGCGGTCGCATACGGGCAGCGTTTATGGAACGCGCAGCCCGGCGGCGGGTTCAGCGGGTTGGGCAGCTCGCCGACGATCTTGATCTTCGGCTTGTTCGGGTCCGGGTGAATCGTCGGGGTCGCCGACAGCAGCGCCTGGGTGTAGGGGTGCAAGGGGCGGGCGTAGATATCTTCCTTGGGGCCCACTTCCACCGGGCGACCGAGGTACATCACCATCACGTCGTCGGCCACATGCTGCACCACCGCCAGGTTGTGGGAGATGAACACGTAGGCAGTGTTGAACTCCTGCTGCAGGTCCATGAACAGGTTGAGCACCTGGGCCTGGATCGACACGTCGAGTGCCGAGGTCGGCTCGTCCGCCACCAGCACCTTGGGCTGCAGCATCATCGCCCGGGCCAGGGCGATGCGCTGGCGCTGGCCACCGGAGAACATGTGCGGGTAGCGCTGGTAATGCTCGGGGCGCAGGCCCACCTGCTTCATCATCGCCTGCACTTTCTCGCGGCGTTCGGCAGCGGACAGGTTGGTGTTGATCAACAGCGGCTCGCCGAGTTGATCACCGACTTTCTGCCGAGGGTTCAGCGAGGCGTACGGGCTCTGGAACACCATCTGCACGTCTTTGCGCAATTGCTTGCGCTGGGCTTTGTCGGCACCGGCGACTTCCTGGCCGGCGATTTTCAACGAGCCCGAAGACGGCTCTTCAATCAGCGTGAGTGCACGGGCCAGGGTGGACTTGCCGCAACCCGACTCGCCTACCACGGCGAGGGTCTTGCCGGCTTCCAGCTCGAAGGACACTCCATTGAGGGCACGCACGGTGGCGTGGCCCTTGAACAGGCCACGGGACACTTCGTAGTGACGGGTCAGGTCGCGGGCGGTAAGAACGACGGCCATTACGCCACCTCCTGGTTCAAGGGGTAGAAGCAGCGTGCAAGGCTGTTGGATTTAGGGTCCAGGCCCGGGCGGGTCTGGCGGCAGCTTTCCTGCACATACGGGCAGCGTGGCGACAGCAGGCAACCCTGCGGACGGTCATAGCGGCCGGGCACGATACCCGGCAGCGTGGCCAGGCGCGTGGCGCCGAGGCTGTGCTCGGGGATCGCCTTGAGCAGCGCTTCGCTGTACGGATGCGCCGGAATATCGAACAGTTGCGGCACCTGGCCGACTTCCACGGCCTGGCCGGCGTACATCACGCACACGCGCTGGGCGGTTTCGGCCACGACGGCGAGGTCGTGGGTGATCAGCACCAGGCCCATGTTCTGCTCTTTCTGCAGGGCCAGCAGCAGGTCCATGATCTGCGCTTGAATGGTGACGTCCAAGGCGGTGGTCGGCTCATCCGCGATCAGCAGTTTCGGCTCGCCGGCAATTGCCATCGCGATGGCCACACGCTGGCTCATCCCGCCGGACAGTTGGTGCGGGTAGGCATCCATACGGCTGGCAGCGCCTGGGATTTCGACCTTTTCGAGCAGCTCGATGGCCCGCTTGCGCGCTTGCTTGCCGGACATCTTCAGGTGCAGGCGCAGTACTTCTTCAATTTGGAAGCCCACGGTGTAGCTGGGATTCAGCGCGGTCATCGGGTCCTGGAACACCATTGCCAGGTCCTTGCCGACGATCTGGCGGCGCTGGCGGTTGCTCAGCTTGAGCATGTCCTTGCCGTCGAAGTTCAGCGCGTCGGCGGTGACGATGCCGGGGTGCTCGATCAGGCCCATCAGCGCCATCATGGTCACGGATTTACCCGAGCCCGACTCGCCAACGATTGCCAGTACTTCGCCTTTGTCGACGGAGATGTCGAGGCCATCGACCACCGGTACGGCGGTCTTGTCGCCGAAGCGCACGTTGAGATTCTTGATTTCTAACAGTGACATGGGAATCTCCTCAGGCGGCGTTCTTGAGTTTCGGGTCCAGCGCGTCGCGCAGGCCGTCACCCATCAAGTTGATTGCCAGCACGCTGAGCAAAATGGTCAAACCAGGCAAGCTCACCACCCACCAGGCGCGTTCGATGTAGTCACGGGCCGAAGCCAGCATGGTGCCCCACTCAGGGGTTGGCGGTTGGACGCCAAGGCCGAGGAAGCCCAGGGCCGCGGCATCGAGGATCGCCGAAGAGAAACTCAGGGTGGCCTGGACGATCAGCGGTGCCATGCAGTTGGGCAGCACGGTGATGAACATCAGGCGCGGCAGGCCGGCACCGGCGAGGCGGGCGGCGGTCACGTAGTCACGGTTCAGCTCGCCCATCACCGCAGCGCGGGTCAGGCGGACGTAGGACGGCAGCGACACGATGGCGATCGCGATCACGGTGTTGATCAGGCCAGGGCCGAGGATCGCGACGATGGCAACCGCCAGCAGCAGCGACGGCAGGGCCAGCATGATGTCCATCAGGCGCATGATGGTCGGGCCGAGCAAGCGCGGGAAGAACCCGGCGAACAGCCCCAGCAGGATCCCCGGGATCAGCGACATCACCACCGACGACAGGCCGATCAGCAAGGACAGGCGCGAGCCCTGGATCAGGCGCGAAAGCAGGTCACGGCCGAGTTCATCGGTACCGAGCAGGAATTGGATCTGCCCGCCTTCCAGCCACGATGGCGGGGTCAGCAGGAAGTCACGGTATTGCTCGCTGGGGTTATGCGGGGCCACCCAGGGGGCGAAGATCGCGCAGAACACGATCAGCAACATGAACAGCAGGCCGGCAACCGCGCCTTTGTTCTTGGAAAAGGCTTGCCAGAATTCTTTGTACGGGGACGGGTACAGCAGGCTCTGATCGACTGCTGACACTTGAGTAGGTGTGGTCATGGTCATGATCTCAGCGCTGGTGACGGATGCGTGGGTTGGCGAAGCCGTAGAGGATATCCACCACGAAGTTCACCAGGATCACCAGGCAGGCGATCAACAGGATGCCGTTCTGCACCACCGGGTAGTCCCGCGCGCCAATGGCTTCGATCAGCCATTTGCCGATGCCGGGCCACGAGAAGATGGTTTCGGTCAGGACCGCACCGGCCAGCAGGGTGCCGACTTGCAGGCCGACCACGGTCAGTACCGGGATCAGCGCGTTACGCAGGCCGTGCACGAACACCACGCGCGCCGGCGACAGGCCTTTGGCCTTGGCGGTGCGGATGTAGTCTTCGCGCAGCACTTCGAGCATCGACGAACGGGTCATCCGCGCAATCACCGCCAGCGGGATGGTGCCCAGCACGATGGCCGGCAGGATCAGGTGGTGCAGGGCGTCGAAAAACGCGTCCGGCTCGTCAGCCAGCAGGGTGTCGATCAGCATGAAGCCGGTGCGCGGCTCGATGTCGTAGAGCAGGTCGATACGCCCGGATACCGGGGTCCAGCCCAGGCTTACCGAGAAGAACATGATCAGGATCAGGCCCCACCAGAAGATCGGCATCGAATATCCCGCGAGGGAGATGCCCATCACCCCATGGTCGAACAGGGATCCTCGCTTGAGTGCCGCGATCACCCCGGCCAGCAGGCCCAGGATGCCGGCGAACAACAGGGCGGCCATGGACAGTTCCAGGGTCGCCGGGAAAAGCGCGGTGAACTCGGTCCACACGCTGGTGCGGGTGCGCAGCGATTCGCCAAGGTCGCCCTGGGCGAGCTTGCCGACATAGTCCAGGTATTGCGCATACAACGGCTTGTTAAGGCCAAGGCGTTCCATTGCCTGTGCGTGCATCTCGGGATCGACGCGGCGTTCGCCCATCATGACTTCTACGGGGTCGCCAGGGATCATGCGAATTAACGCAAACGTCAGCAACGTGATGCCGAAAAACGTGGGGATCAGTAACCCCAGTCGGCGGGCAATAAAACTAAACATCTTGTTGTGTACCTCAATCAGCCGGTTAGGCAGGTTCGACGCCTTCAATAGCGAAGGCGCCGAGCGTTTTTCTTATTTACTTCACCTGGGTGGTGGCGAAGTTATTTGTCCCCAGAGGGCTTTGGGTGAAGCCTTCTACGTTCTTGCGCATGGCGGTGAACAGTTTCGGGTAAGCCATGGGAAGCCATGGTTGGTCCTTCTCGAAAACGTCCTGTGCTTGTTCATAGAGTGCAGCGCGCTGGCCGGGTTCAGCGATGGCGCGTGCCTTGTCGATCAAGTCTTGAAACTCTTTGTTACACCAGCGGGCGTAGTTTTCGCCGTTTTTCGCAGCATCGCAACTCAGGTTTGGGGTCAGGAAATTGTCCGGGTCGCCGTTGTCACCGACCCAGCCAGCCGAAACCATGTCGTGCTCGCCGTTCTTGGCGCGCTTGAGCATCTCGCCCCATTCCATGACTTTGATGTTGATCTTCAGGCCAATCTGCGCCAGATCCGCCTGCATGCGCTGGGCGCCGAGCATCGGGTTGGGGTTGGTCGGGCCGCCGCCGTTACGGGTGAACAGGGTGAACTCGGTGCCTTCCGGTACGCCGGCTTCCTTGAGCAGGGCGCGGGCCTTGTCCAGGTCGCGGGGCGGGTTCTTCAGTTTGTCGCTGAAACCCAGCAAGGTCGGCGGATAAGGGCCGGTACCTACCACCGCATTGCCTTTGCCGAACAGGGCTTCGGTATAGCCGGTCTTGTCGAACGCGATGTTGATCGCGTGACGTACCCGCGCATCGCTCATGTATTTGTGAGTGGTGTTCAACGCGGTGTAACTGGTGGTCATCGCCGCCAGTTCGTCGACTTTCAGGTTCGGGTCCTGCTTGATGCTTGGAATGTCATCCGGCTTGGGGAACAGCGCGATCTGGCATTCGTTGGCCTTGAGCTTCTGCAGGCGCACGTTGTTATCGGTGGTGATCGCCAGGATCAGCGGGTCGACTGCTGGTTTGCCGCGGAAGTAGTCCGGGTTGGCCTTGAATCGCGCCTGGGCGTCTTTCTGATAACGGTTGAAGACGAACGGACCCGTACCGATGGGCTTGGCGTTGAGGTCTTCGGTCTTGCCGGATTTCAGCAACTGGTCGGCGTATTCCTTCGAGTGGATTGAAGAGAATGCCATGCCCAGGTCGGCCAGGAACGGTGCCTCAGGGCGGGTCAGGGTGAAGACGACGGTGTGATCGTCGGTCTTTTCCACGCTCTTGAGCAGTTCCTTGAAGCCCATGCTTTCGAAGTACGGGTAGCCCACGAGGGACTTGTTATGCCACGGGTGATTCGGGTCCAGCTGGCGCTGGAAGCTCCAGAGCACGTCGTCGGCGTTCATGTTGCGCGTGGGTTTGAAGTAGTCGGTGGTGTGGAACTTGATGTCGTCACGCAGGTGAAAGGTGTAGGTCAGGCCATCGGCGCTGATCTGCGGCAGGTCTTTGGCCAGCGCGGGGATCACTTCGGTGGTGCCGGGCTTGAAGTCCACCAGGCGGTTGAACAGGGTTTCAGCGGCGGCATCAGCGGTGACGGCCGTGGTGTACAGGACCGGGTCGAAGCCTTCCGGGCTGGCTTCGGTGCAGACTACCAGCGGTTTGGCCGAAACGCCGATCGCCACGCTCAACAGCGCAGCGGCAATGGCGGCTTGTAGCGGGAGCATTTTCATTCAGAGCCCTCTGCAATCGATGGGACCAGACAAGCGTAGACGGCAGGCTCGTCCTGAGCCCGCCGTTTACCTGGTGCTAATTAAAGAATGTTGAACGGGATGGTGGTGACCAGACGGAATTCTTTGATGCTGCCGTCGGATTGGAACTCGCTGCCACGGTGCTCAACGTAGGTTGCGCGCACGGTGGTGGCCTTGAGAGCGCCGCTCTGGATGGCGTAAGAAGCGCCTACACCGTATTCCTGGTGTTTTTCGCCGTCTTGTTTCTGGATGCCGTCGTAGGCGAACTTGGCCCGGCCGTTGTTGCCGGTGTAGTGAGTACCGTCGATGTCCCAGCCGCGCGCCGAGTAGGCGTTGAACTTCAGACCTGGCACGCCGTATTCGGCCATGTTGATGCCGTAGGCGATCTGGAAGGATTTCTCGTTCGGACCGTTGAAGTCAGAGGTCAGGGAGTTGGCGAGGTAGATGCCGTTGGTTTCGTGCAGGTAATCGAAGTACTCGTTACCGTTCACTTGCTGGTAGGAGAAGGTCAGGCTGTGAGCCTGGTGAGCCAGGCCCAGGGACAGGGAGAAGGTATCGTTGTCGATTTTCCCCATCTCTTTTTTGCCTTCATCGACGGTTTTGTAATAGTTGAAACCGGTGGTCAGCGCCAGTTGCTGTGCATCGCCCAGATCGTGGGTTGCGCCGAAGTAGTACTGGTTCCAGAAGTCCTTCACGTTAGCGCCGAAGACGCTGACTTTCAGGCTTTTCAGCGGCTGGTAGTTCAGGCCCAGGGTGGACACCTTATCGGTCTCCGCGCCATTGCCGTATTCGGTACGGAATTTCGACAGGCTCTGTTCGGTACGTGGCGAAACGCGGTCAAACACGCCGCCCTGGAACGACAGGTTGCTGAATTCTTCGCTGTTGAAGCTCACACCTTCGAAGCTCGATGGCAGTGCACGGTTGCCGATGGTGTCGACGATGCCGCTGCTGAAGTTCTGACGACCGGCGGTCAACGTGGTGTTCGATACGCGGAACTGCACGTTGGCCAGGCCCAGTTTGCTCCACTGGCCTACTGCATCACCGTCGGAGTCAGCCAGGGTACGGTTGGAACCACCCTTGATGTCACGCTTGTTACGGTCCAGGACCAGCGCGTTGTAGACCGCCAATTCGGTCTTGACGCCTACGGTGCCTTGGGTGAAGCCCGAGCTGCCGTTGATGATGGTGCCCTGTACCCAGTTGGTACGGTTACGGTCGGTACGGGTTACACCGTTCTTCTTGTATTCGAAGGTGCCGCCACGGTATTTGCTTTCGTGGGAGTACCAGTTGCGCGTGGTGCCGCCCAGGCTGAAATCTTCGATAAAGCCTTTGGCCTCGCTTTGAGCGCTGGTGCCGGCCAGTGTGGTGGGGACGAATTCCTGGCTGGCGGATTCAGCGAAGGCGGTAGCCGTGATGCTGCTGATGGCCAGGGCCAGAAGCGCTTTGCTGCTCAGTTTCATGGGTTGAAGCTCCTTTGGTTCTCTTTTTTATGCCGGTCTTTTTTGGTGATCCGGCTATTGGGTGTGTAACTCGTTCAAGCTATTGCAAACGTTTGCCGTAGGAAAATTCCCAACAAAAGGCTGCACGTTTGCCGGAGAGCGAGTTTCGCTCCCCTGCATCCGGTTATTTTTTTATGGGTTGATACTGACGCCCGAGAACACGTTGCGGCCGAAGGGGCTCACTTTGAAGTCTTCGACTTTGGCGCTTAACGGCTGGTTGACCGTCGAGTGGGCGACCGGCGTGATCGGCACCTGCTGCTTGAGCAGTTGCTGCGCCTGTTTGTACAGAACAGTCCTTTGTTCTCGGTCGGTGACGACCTTGGCTTGCTTGATCAGCTTGTCGTACGCCGGGTCACACCACATGGAGTAGTTGTTCCCGCCGATGGCGTCGCAGCTGTAGAGGGTGCCCAGCCAGTTGTCCGGGTCACCGTTGTCGCCGGTCCAGCCGATCAGGCTGATATCGTGCTCACCGTTCTTGGTGCGCTTGATGTATTCGCCCCACTCGTAGCTGACGATCTTGACCTTGAGGCCGATCTTGGCCCAGTCGCTTTGCAGCATCTCGGCCATCAGCTTGGCGTTGGGGTTGTACGGCCGTTGCACCGGCATCGCCCACAGGGTGATTTCGGTGCCTTCCTTCACACCGGCAGCCTTGAGCAGTTCCTTGGCCTTTTCCGGGTTGTAGGCGGCGTCCTTGATGGTGTCGTCGTAGGACCACTGCGTCGGCGGCATGGCGTTGACCGCCAATTGGCCCGCGCCCTGGTACACGGCATTCAGGATGCTCTGCTTGTTTACCGCCATGTCCAGCGCCTGGCGCACTTCGAGCTGGTCGAACGGCTTATGGCGCACGTTGTAGGCGATATAGCCGAGGTTGAAGCCAGGCTTGGTCAGCAGTTGCAGGTTCGGGTCGGCCTTGAGGGCCTCCACGTCCGCCGGGCGCGGGTGCAGGGTGACCTGGCATTCGCCGGCCTTGAGCTTCTGCACGCGCACCGAGGCGTCGGTGTTGATGGCGAAGATCAACTGATCGAGCTTGACCTTGCTTGGGTCCCAGTACTGTTTGTTGCCGGCATAACGGATCTGCGAATCTTTCTGGTAGCGCTGGAACACGAACGGTCCGGTGCCGATCGGCTTCTGGTTGATGTCGCTGGGTTTGCCGGCCTTGAGCAACTGGTCGGCGTATTCGGCCGACAGGATCGAGGCGAAGCTCATGGCGATGTTTTGCACGAAGGCAGCATCGACCGTGTTCAGCGTCATCACCACAGTGTACGGGCCGGTTTTCTCGACCTTGGCGATGTTCTTGTTCAGGCTCATCCCGTTGAAGTACGGAAACTCGGTGGGGTAGGCCTTGCGAAACGGATGGTCGGGGTCAAGCATGCGGTTGAAGGTGAACAGCACGTCGTCCGCGTTGAAATCGCGCGTCGGCTTGAATTCCTTGTTGCTGTGGAATTTCACCCCTTCACGCAGGTGGAAGGTGTAGGTCAAGCCGTCTTCGGAAATATCCCACTTGGTCGCCAGCCCAGGTACGACATTAGTCGCGCCCTTCTCAAATTCAACCAGGCGGTTGTACAGCGGCTCGGCCGCATCGTTGTCGGTGGCGGTGGTGTATTGCGCAGTGTCAAACCCTGCCGGGCTGCCTTCGGAGCAGAACACCAGGCTCTTCTTGTCGGCGGCCTGGCCCAGCGTGGCGACAGCCAGCAGGCTGGTGCCGAAAATTGCGGATAGAACGGTGGTATGGCGCATGACGATCCCGATCCTTGTTTGTAGTTGTCATCAGCGAGCAATCACCCAGGCCTTGCGGCCAGGGAGACATCACTGATCCCACACACAGCAAGTGCCTTTCCCAGATTGCAGCCTCTGCTGTCCTACGACGTTATGGGTCGCGGACTTCGCAGTAAATGCGCAAAATCGGACTGACCTTGTAGGCAAAAGAGCTGCGTATCGCAGTGCGTTGCTGTAGGAGGCAACGACTGCGAACGTGGTCTGTTTCCTACGGTCCAGGCGGATGCAATAACGGCGACGTTATGAAACGTCGCCGTCAGTGATCCTTACTTGCCGCTTACGCTCACGCCGTAGAAGGAGTTCAAGCCAAACGGGCTGATCTTGAAGTCCTGCACGGTGGTGCGCATGGGTTGATACACCGTCGAGTGCGCGATAGGTGTCATCGGGACTGCATCTTTGAGGATATGTTGCGCCTGCTTGTACAGCTCGGTGCGTTTGGCGACATCCGAGGTAGCCTTGGCTTCTTTCACGATGCCATCGAATTTCTTGTCGCACCATTTGGAGAAGTTGTTACCGGCCAGAGAGTCGCAGCCGAACAGCACGTTCAGCCAGTTGTCCGGGTCACCATTGTCACCGCTCCAGCCAATGATCATGGCCTGGTTCTCGCCGCCTTTGGAGCGCTTGATGTACTCGCCCCACTCATAGCTGGTGATTTTTACGTTCAGACCGATCTTCTTCCAGTCGTTCTGCAGCATTTCAGCCATCAGCTTGGCGTTCGGGTTGTACGGACGCTGGACCGGCATGGCCCACAGCACGATCTCGGTACCTTCCTTGATGCCCGCTTCCTTGAGCAGCGCCTTGGCTTTCTCAGGGTCGTACTTGGCATCCTTGATGGTGGTGTCATACGACCACTGGGTTGGCGGCATGGCGTTGACGGCCAGTTGGCCCGCGCCCTGGTACACGGAGTCGATGATCTGCTGCTTGTTCACCGACATGTCCAGCGCCTGGCGCACGCGCAGGTCTGCCAGTGGGTTCGGCTGGTCGCTGCCCTTGACCTTGTCCATGACGTTGTAGGCGATGTAGCCCAGGTTGAAACCGGCCTGGTGCGGCAGTTTCAGGTCCTTGTCTTCGCCCAGCGCCTTGAGGTCGGCCGGACGCGGGAACAAGGTGATCTGGCATTCGTTTTTCTTGAGCTTCTGGATACGCACCGACGGGTCGGTGGTGATGGCGAAGATCAGGTTATCGATCTTCACATCGGCAGGGTTCCAGTAGTCCTTGTTGCCGGTGTAGCGAATGTTCGAGTCTTTCTGGTAGCTCTTGAACACGAACGGACCGGTGCCGATCGGCTTCTGGTTGATGTCTTGCGGCGTGCCGTTCTTCAGCAGTTGGGCTGCGTACTCGGCGGACTGGACCGAGGCGAAGCTCATGGCCAGGTTCTGGATGAAAGCGGCGTCCACGGTGCCAAGGGTGAACTTGACGGTGTGGTCATCGACTTTCTCGATGTTCTTGATGTTGGTGTCCATCCCCATGTCCGTGAAGTACGGGAACTCGGTGGGGTAGGCTTTGCGGAACGGGTCGTCCTTGTTGATCATGCGGTTGAACGTGAACAGCACGTCATCGGCATTGAAGGTACGGGTCGGCTTGAAGTACGGGGTGGTGTGGAACTTGACGCCGTCGCGCAGGTGGAAGGTGTACGTCAGGCCATCCGGGGACACGTCCCAGCTGGTGGCGAGCCCAGGAATCACAGCGGTGCCGCCGCGTTCGAACTGGGTCAGGCGGTTGAACATGGTTTCGGCCGAAGCATCGAAGTCTGTTCCGGTGGTGTACTGGCCTGGATCGAAACCAGCCGGGCTCCCTTCGGAGCAGAACACCAGGTTAGTCGCCGCATGGGCGAAAGGGGCCGCGGCCATAAGGCCAGCGCTCACTAATAACGGAAGGACTGCGTGTTTAAGCATATTGGCCTCATGATTTGTTGTCATTTTTGGTGGTGAGGGCGACCTCGTGAGTCGGCCTGCGGATACTTATGCAGGCGCCATACCCATTGCAAGATGCTGAACCGTTGCGAGGCTGAAACAGTGGTACGAACGTACAGGAATGTCGCAATTATGAAAGTTTCTACACAATTGCGTCTATTTCGAGGGTTTTTTCGGTGCAACAGGCGCACCAAAAAAGCCCAGCCGAGGCGTCTAGCGCACTCGGTTGGGGCGCTGCTGTTACTTATCTAGACTCACGCCGTAGAACGGCGTCAGGCCGAACGGGCTGATCTTGAAGTCGCGCACTTCCTTGCGCAGCGGTTGGAAAACCGTCGAATTCGCAATAGGCGTTATAGGTACTTGTTCCTTAAGTATTTTTTGCGCCTGTTGATACCACTTGATGCGCTGCTCGCGGTCGCTGCTGACCTTCGCTTCCTGGACCAGTTTGTCGTACGCCGGGTTACACCATTTTGCGTAGTTGCTGCCCTTGACCGCAGCACAACTGTAGAGCACGCCGAGCCAGTTATCCGGGTCACCATTGTCGCCCGTCCAGCCATAAATCATCGCGTCGTGCTCGCCATTTTTGGCGCGCTTGATGTATTCGCCCCACTCATAGCTGACGATATTGGCCTTGATGCCGACCTTTTCCCAATCCTGCTGGATCATCTGCGCCGACATGCGCGCATTCGGATTGGAGGCACGCTGGACCGTCATCGCCCACAAGTTGATGGTCGTACCCGGTGCAACCCCTGCTTCTTTTAGTAGCGCCCGCGCCTTGGTCGGATCGTAGGGCGCATCCTTGATGTTCGGGTCATAAGACCACTGCGCCGGAGGCAACGCGTTCTGCGCCAATTGCCCGGCGCTCTGGTACACGGCCTTGATGATCGCCGGCTTGTCGATGGCCATGTCCAGGGCCTGGCGCACCTTGAGCTGGTCCAGCGGCGGGTGGGTCACGTTGTAGGCCAGGAAGCCCAGGTTGAAACCGGCTTGCTGTAGCACGCGCAGGTTGGGGTCCTGTTTCATCACGTCGATGTCGGCAGGGCGCGGGTAACCGCTGACCTGGCACTCACCGGCCTTGAGCTTCTGCAGGCGCGAGGCGGCGTCCGGGGTGATGGCGAACACCAGGTTGTCGAGCTTCACATCCTCGGGCTTCCAGTACTGTTTATTCGCCACGTAGCGAATCTGCGAGTCTTTCTGGTAGCGCTTGAACACGAACGGCCCGGTACCCACGGGCTTCTGGTTGATGTCTTCGGCTTTGCCTTGTTTCAGCAGTTGGGCGGCATATTCGGCGGACTGCACCGAAGCAAAGCTCATGGCCAGGTTCTGCACGAACGAGGCATCCACATTGTTGAGGTTGAAGCGCACGGTGTGTTCGTCGAGTTTTTCGACGTTTTTGATCGTGGTGTTCAACCCCATGTCGGTGAAATACGGCGACTCGGAGGGGTAGGCCTTGCGAAACGGACTGTCCGCATCGAGCAGGCGATTGAAGGTAAACAGCACGTCATCCGCATTGAAGTCGCGGGTAGGGGTGAAGAAATCGGTGGTGTGGAACTTGACGCCATCGCGCAGGTGGAAGGTGTAGGTCAGGCCGTCTTTGGAGACATCCCAGCTCGTCGCCAGGCCAGGTTCGACTTCGGTGCCGCCTCGCTTGAACTGGGTCAAACGGTTGAATACAGTTTCGGCAGAGGCATCGAAATCGGTGCCGCTGGTGTACTGGCTGGGATCGAAGCCGGCGGGGCTGGCTTCGGAGCAATAGACCAGGGTGCTGGCCGCGTGGGCCATCGGCATAAAGGCCAGCAGGCCTGCGGCAAGGAGGAGCGGTTTGAAAGCAATTCTTTCCATGGAGACCCCTGAAGTGGCAGGAAACTAACGCTGTCCTAACGAAAACGGCGGTAACCGAGGTTACCGCCGTTCTGGTTTTTCAGGTAGCGGCAGGGCTATTGATGGTCGGTGATAATCGACGTCCTCAAGGTAAAGGGCGCGCTGGTATCGATGACGTATGGATTGGCCTCTTGTTCCAGATCGTTGCTTTCTCGAATGTGGAAAGTTCGTTCCGTGGCGGCGGCTGTGTTGGGAATTGGGGCGGCATCCTTGTCCAGATCAAGCAGTGTCATTTGAGCGTCGAAGCTGACCTGGGCCTCATTGGTGGCAGGGTCATAGGTGATGACGTAATGGGTGTCCTTGCCTTTGAAACCCACGTGATCTTGCAGTTGATTTATTTTCAGCTCCACCGATGTCGGGGCGACACTGCCCTGATGAGCAACTTCGGAGATCCGCGCGCGCATGTTCGCATCCGGAACTGCTTGCTCAAACTGCTGCAAGCGCATACGCAATGTTGCTCCGTCGGCGCTTCCCGTGGCATCCAGTTCCACCGTGGTGTACCCGTCGGGTTGCTTGATCCGCACGGTATAACGGTCACGGTTCAAATCTTTTAAAAAGTTTGGCGAATAGTCAGTTGAGCCATACTCATTGGGTTGCGCCTTTTCACTGGGAAAAACTTCGAAGTTCTCTTCCTCGACAGTCCAGGAAACAGTGAGCTTTCTTTTGAAAATACCGTCCTCTTCAAAGTTGCTCACCCCTTGTTGGTAGGCGGTGTTGCGGTTGTATTTAAAGATCTCATCAAACTTGTCGGCCCCACTGGTTTTGGCGTCGCCGAGGATTTCGAAGCCATCGGAAAGCCTGGGCTCTGCCTTGAGATCGTTGCTGGGCGTTGGTGAAGGTGCACGTTGCCACGGCCACTTCATGCCGCCATCGGTTTTGATGCGGGCCCATTCACCGTTTCCGTCAGTGTGTACTGTCATTACCGGCTTGCCGGTGCCAGGTTCAATAATCTGCACATAATCATTGCTCAGTTTGAAATCGCTTTTTATCTCAAATACCTGGCGAATACCCTTTTCGTCGGTGTAGCGAATAAACCACTGGTCCAGTCCGGTGGTTGCCTCTTTAACCTGGTAGATACCCTTCGTGTTACGTACAGCCGTTTCGATGAGTTGCTCGCCGTTCGGTACCGCGTATTGATTGAGGTTGCCCGCTTGGCTGGGCTGCAGGCGGTTGGGAGCCGGCACGGTTTGTGGGCTTTCAACTCGTGGTGGCTCGTTCGGGGTGGGCGTGATGGGGCTTTCTTCAGGGGGCACAAACGGGTCTTCAACCGAGCCACTGGCGCCCACCGAGAACAACGTATTCAGCAAGCCATCGAATGCCTTTGATGCTCCGTCATTGCGTTCAGCCAGGGTATCGCCCGAGGCTTGTTTTTCCACCCCAAGTGCCAGCTCGGCCAACCCGGTAGCCACCGCTGCGGCGGCCACAGGGGCGGCGATGGGTGCCAGCTTGGCCAGCAAACCCGCTGCCACGGTAATGTCGTTGAGCCAGGTGTCCCGCGTTACTTCACTGTTGGACTTGATCATTACGTCGGCGTCACTGGTCATGCGCGCCTTAGTCGCGGTGGCGATAGCGCAGAAGACGTCACCCTCAATATTCGAGCCGTCACCATCGAACGTCGGATCTTTCAGTTCTCCACTGGCGAGCTTTTCGAACGTGCTGTCCAAGCCTTCGGTTTTTCTGGCCACATTGGTAAAAGACACTATGGGCATGAAAATGCCTGCCAGTTTTTCAATCGTCCCGGGCTCGTGGTCCTGGCGGGCGATCAGTGGGAAATGTTTCATCAAGGATTCGCGTTTTTTCGGATCCTTGGCTTGGTCGATTACCCATTGATCCAGTTTCTCCAGGGAGTCGAACCGCAGGAATGCGGGTTCCGAGCCCGGTATGTAGAGGACCTGGCGGCCACCGTCGGCAGCACTGAACCGCACAATATCGTTGGATAAGAAGCCCTTGATATTGAAGGCATGCGCCTGGACTACACCTTTTACAGGCGCCTGGGACTTGAGTTGTTCGACATTGAGCGGTGCATTTTCGTCAAGTGGAAGGTTGGAGACCGCGCCCATGACCAAGCGGTAGTCTTCCCGCGTGAACCGATGCTCGGGTGCTTGTAGCGTTTGCTCGGCCGCCGGCCTGGCGGCGACCGTCTTCAGTTGTTTTCGGGCCTGATAGGCGAACTCGCCTTTGATCGCTGTCTGGTAATCGGTGCCGTGGGTATTCCAGAAATCGTCGATTTTCTGCGTCATGACCGATTGGAAGTCGGTTTTCCAACTGGCGTGCATCAACACCGAAGGAGCCAGTGGGAATTGGTTATGCGCACCGTACCCACCCGTTCTACTTTTACCTGGCCCGTCTATATATAAACCGGCTTCCGAGTCCAGATTGCCGGGGACCCAGTCGTTTTCAGAGAAGTTCTTCAGCAGTGCATCCGGCAGGCGCAGGGAGGCGGTTGGCTCCTCGCCCATATGCTCCCAGCCGGTAGCCGTTGATGCGCTTTGCGAACTGTTGAAACGGTTGAGATAAAGGGTGTCGGCATCCACGTGTTTGCCCGTCAGTTTGAAAATGACCGACTCCGCCCATTGTTTTGCTTGGGCGCGCACATTTGGCAATGTCTCGGCAACTTCCACTGCCAGGTGTTTGTAGGCCAACGCCTGGGGCGCCTGGGCGTAAAAGGTTTCGGCACGCAGCTTGAGCTGTTCAAGCGCTTGCGCCGAGCGCTGGTTCGCCGGACGTACGGGATCCTCAGGCGAGAGGGGGGCGAAGGCTTGGTTGTGCTCCAGGCGCCTGATTTGTGACCTGCCCTCGGTCAGTGATGTTGGAAGGCGTTCACCCTGGAAGTTGGCAACCAACCCTGCGCGCACTTGGATGAAGTCGTCGCCAAAGCGCATCTGCAATTTCTCTACAGTTCCTGGCGCAATGACTTTGGCCGCCTCAAGCAGCGGGCGGCTGACTTGGCCCCAACCGGAGTTGTCCGTGAGGGTGAACGTTTTCATCTTGCCGTCCGCGGCGGCTGTCAGAGCGCCTGTGCGCGGATTGACGGCGATTAGGGCGGTCGGGTCGATCTTCTGGTCACGCATCCAGCCTTGAACCACAGGATGCTGCAATTGCGCCCGATAGACTTCGAGCCACTGGCCCAGATTGCTCTCGCGGGGGACTTTGATAAGCCCGGGTTTTTTACCCTCTGCTTTGCTCTGCACCGCTGCCAGGTATTCGTTGAGCAACGCTGTTTCGTGGGGGGATGTCGATAGGCCAGGATTGCCCTGTCGCGCCGCAGGGGTGGCTGTCTCGCTGGTCTTTGTCTGCTCGTTTGACAGAGGGGAGATGGGGTGCCGAGGAGGAGCGGTGTTGCTGGAGGGTGCGTACATGGTTTTCAGTTCTCGTGAAGTGAATAAGTACCGCCACTGCACTCCCTGTTAGCCTTGGCACTATTTGCGTAACGAAAACCGGTGGGTTGATTCCATTGAATGTGCCGCTGGATATGACGTGTCCATGGGGACACATCGCAAAAAAAGGCGCAAACCCGTGAGGGCTGCGCCTTTGTTTTGTCCAGGTCGTGGTTATTGCAAGACTTCGATCACCCCGTCAGCGCTCATGCTGACCTGGCTGGTACCGGCTTCTACTTCCGGCGTCGGTGCCGAATCGGCCATGGCGGCCTTCATCATCATCCCGCCACGGGCATAAGGTTGTGGGTAGCCATTGGTGTTGAAGTTCAAGTTGACGATCTTGTAACCCTTGCCGCCCAGCGCGTCGGTGGCCAATTGTGCGCGGGCTTTAAAGGCGGCAACCGCGTCCTTGAGCAGGGCGTCTTCGCTGGCCTTGCGCGTGGCGTCGGCGATGGCGAAGTCCATGTTTTCCATTTTCAGGGTGTTGAGCAATTCGCCGGTGAGTTTGGACAGTGCCGGGAAGTCCGCGCTTTCCAGGCGCAGTTCAGCGCGCTCACGCCAGCCGGTGATCTTCTGGTTCTTGTTGTCGTAGATCGGGTAGCTGTTGCGGCTGCCCTGGCGCAAGGTCACGCCTTTGACTTCGCGCGCCTCGCCCAGGGCCTTGTTCAGGGTGGTGGTGATTTCGGCGGCGAGCTTGGCCGGGTCGGTGTTCTGGGACTCGGTGTAGAGGGTGACGATCATCTTGTCGCGGGCCACTTCCTGGCTGACCTCGGCACGCAGGGAAATCTGGTTGTAATGCAGTTCATCGGCAGCCAGGGCCGGGAGGCTGGCCAGGGCGCTGGCGCTGAGGGTGAAAATGGCTGCACTGCGAGTGAAACGAGACATGGAAGCTCCTTAGGGTGTTCGTATCGGGTATGACTGTAGACGGTGGCATCGGGTTCTTCGGGTTTACGAATTAGAAAAAAAAGTTTCAAGCTGCGAGCTACAAGCTAAAAGGCGCGCGTATTCCTGCTGTTTGAAGCGTGCCACGTGAAGCTGCGGCGCCCTGCGTCAAAGAGCCACACACCCAATGTCCGAGGCGCCGCTTCGTTTATACTCGTGCCGATCCGCCTGCACCGCTCACCGGGAGAGCTCATGCTCGCCGCCGTAAAACTGACTTCCGCCACCCGCCAGAACCTCTGGCGCCTGACGTTCATCCGCACCCTGGTACTGGCCGCACAGGCCGGCTCCGTCGGGCTCGCCTATTGGTTCGACCTGTTGCCGCTGCCGTGGCTGCAACTGGCCGTGACCCTCGGTTTCTCCATCGTGCTGTGCGTGTTCACCGCGATCCGGTTACGCACCACGTGGCCGGTGACCGAGCTGGAATACGCCCTGCAATTGGCCTGCGACCTGTTTATCCACAGTGTGTTGCTGTATTTCTCCGGCGGTTCCACCAACCCGTTCGTGTCTTATTACCTGGTGCCACTGACCATCGCCGCCGTGACCTTGCCGTGGCGCTACTCGGTGGTGCTGTCGGGTATCGCCCTGACCCTGTACACCCTGTTGCTGGCGCGCTTCTATCCGCTGCAAACCTTCCCCATCGCCCGCGAAAACCTGCAGATCTACGGGATGTGGCTGAGTTTTGCGCTCTCCGCCGCCGTGATCACCTTCTTCGCTGCGCGCATGGCCGAAGAGTTGCGCCGCCAGGAAGAATTGCGCGCCATCCGTCGTGAAGAAGGCCTGCGCGACCAACAGCTGCTCGCGGTTGCCACCCAGGCTGCCGGCGCCGCCCATGAATTGGGCACACCGCTGGCGACCATGAGCGTGCTGCTCAAGGAAATGACCCAGGACCATCACGACCCGGCCCTGCAGGACGATTTGAGCGTGCTGCAGGAACAGGTCAAGCAGTGCAAGCAGACTCTGCAGCAACTGGTGCGCGCCGCCGAGGCCAATCGCCGCCTGGCGGTGGAGATGCAGGATGTGACCCAGTGGCTCGACGAAGCCCTGAACCGCTGGCACCTGATGCGGCCCGAGGCCAGTTACCGTTTCAACCTGCTGGGGCAGGGCACAGTGCCACGCATGGCGCCGCCGCCAGACTTGACCCAAGCGCTGCTGAACCTGCTGAACAATGCCGCCGACGCCTGCCCCGAAGGCCTGGGCGTGCAACTGGACTGGGACGCCGAAAACGTCACCATCAGTATTCGCGACCACGGCGCGGGCGTGCCGTTGGCCATTGCCGAGCAGATCGGCAAACCCTTCTTTACCACCAAGGGCAAAGGCTTCGGCCTCGGCCTGTTTTTGAGCAAGGCCAGCGTGACCCGCGCGGGCGGCTCAGTGAAGCTCTATAGTCATGAGGAAGGTGGCACGCTCACCGAGCTGCGCCTGCCCCGTGTCGCACGAGGAGATATCGATGAGTGACGAGATCCAAGTCGAAGGCGAAGAACTGCCGCACCTGCTGCTGGTAGATGACGACGCCACCTTTACCCGCGTGATGGCGCGCGCCATGAGTCGTCGCGGCTTTCGCGTGAGCACCGCAGGTTCGGCCGAGGAGGGCCTGACCATCGCCCAGGCCGACCTGCCGGACTATGCCGCGCTCGACCTGAAAATGGATGGCGACTCCGGCCTGGTGCTGCTGCCCAAGCTGCTGGAGCTCGACCCGGAAATGCGCGTGGTGATCCTTACCGGTTACTCCAGCATCGCCACCGCTGTCGAGGCCATCAAGCGCGGCGCCTGTAACTACCTGTGCAAACCGGCGGACGCCGACGACGTGTTGGCCGCCTTGCTCTCCGAGCACGCCGACCTCGACACCCTGGTGCCGGAAAACCCGATGTCGGTTGACCGCCTGCAGTGGGAACACATCCAGCGCGTGCTGACCGAGCACGAAGGCAACATCTCCGCCACTGCCCGCGCCCTCGGCATGCACCGCCGCACCTTGCAGCGCAAGTTGCAGAAGCGCCCGGTACGGCGCTGAACGAAGTCTGAACAATCTGCTTCAGGCCGCACGGAGCCCTGAACCGATCGTCTATGATCGGTTCAAACGCCTGTCATTCTTTACCCTACCGAGCCTGAACGATGAATCAGAACGCTGAGTATTCCGCGGTCAATGACGCGGTGCGTGGGCAATTCTTCCGCCGAACCTGGGCGATGATCACGCCGTATTGGCGCAGTGAAGAGAAGGGCAAGGCCTGGCTGCTGCTGGCTGCGGTGATTGGCCTGTCGTTGTTCAGCGTGGCAATTTCGGTCTGGATCAACCACTGGTACAAAGACTTCTACAACGCCTTGGAGAAGAAGGACACGGCGGCCTTCTGGCAGTTGATCGGCTACTTCGGCGGGATCGCCGCCGTGGCGATTCTCGGCGCGGTGTACCGCTTGTACCTGACCCAGATGCTGACCATCCGTTGGCGGGCCTGGCTCACCGAGCAGCACTTCGCGCGCTGGCTGGGCCACAAGAACTATTACCAGCTGGAGCAGGGCGGTTACACCGATAACCCGGACCAGCGGATTTCCGAAGACCTCAACAACTTCACTTCAAGCACCTTGAGCCTGGGCCTGGGGCTGTTACGCAACGTGGTCAGCCTGGTGTCGTTCTCGATCATCCTGTGGGGCGTGTCGGGCAGCATCGAAGTGTTCGGCATCACCATCCCTGGCTACATGTTCTGGTGTGCGCTGCTTTATGCCGCAGTCGGCAGTTGGCTCACGCACCTCATCGGCCGTCGCTTGATCGGCCTGAGCAACCAACAACAACGCTTCGAAGCGGACCTGCGTTTCTCCATGGTGCGTGTGCGCGAGAACGCCGAGAGCATCGCCCTGTACAACGGCGAGCCGAATGAGAACCAGCGCTTGAGCGCCCGCTTCGCCAAGGTCTGGCACAACTTCTGGGACATCATGAAAGTGTCCAAGCGCCTGACCTTCTTCACCGCTGGCTACAGCCAGATCGCGATCATCTTCCCCTTTATCGTCGCCGCGCCGCGTTATTTCACCGGCAAGATCGAGCTGGGCGAGCTGATGCAAATCAACTCGGCGTTCGGCAATGTGCAAGAGAACTTCAGCTGGTTTATCAGTGCGTATTCGGAGCTGGCGTCGTGGCGCGCCACGAGTGATCGTCTGCTGAGCTTCCACCAGGCCATACGTGATAACGAGCAGCGTGCGCCGGCGATTGATGTGCGCGCGGAAGGCGAGCGCCTGGTGGTGCAGGACCTCGGTATGGACCTGGCCGATGGCCGCCACTTGCTCACCGCCGCCGACATGACCGTGGAGCCTGGCCAGCGCCTGATGCTCAGCGGGCGTTCCGGCAGTGGCAAAAGTACCCTGCTGCGTGCGATGGGCCATCTGTGGCCGGCGGGGCACGGCAGTATTCGCCTGCCGGCGGCGCGTTATTTGTTCCTGCCGCAGAAACCTTATCTGCCGATCGGCACCTTGAAGGCCGTGTTGAGTTATCCACAGGACGACAGCGTCTATCCGGCAGAACGTTATGCACAGGTGCTGGAAACCTGCCGCCTGCCGCATCTGGTCGCACGCCTGGACGAGGCCAACCACTGGCAGCGCATGCTCTCGCCGGGCGAGCAGCAGCGCCTGGCCTTCGCGCGCGCGTTGCTGTTTGCACCGCAATGGCTGTACATGGACGAAGCCACTTCGGCGATGGATGAAGAGGATGAGGCGAGCCTGTATCAGGCATTGATCGACGAGCTGCCGGGGTTGAGCATTGTCAGCGTCGGCCATCGCAGCAGCCTCAAGCGCTTCCATGGACGGCATGTGCGGATCGAGAGCGGGTTGCTGCAAGAGCAACCCGTAGCCTGAGCCTGGGCTCAATCTAAATGTGGGAGCGGGCTTGCCCGCGAATGCGGTGTGTCAGTGACACAAATGCTGAATGACCCACCGCCATCGCCGGCAAGCCAGCTCCCACCGTTGAGCGGGGTTGGCTGATGGATTTGGCTCCCGAGGGCAGCATATGTAGATCAAGAGCGGGTTGCTGCAGCAGCAACGCCTCTCCCGAGCCTGGGCTCAATCTAAATG
>NZ_JBWKPG010000007.1:192133-326701 GCF_059418125.1 Pseudomonas sp. GW821-FHT09C08
AATGTGGGAGCGGGCTTGCCCGCGAATGCGGTGTGTCAGTGACACAGATGCTGAATGACCCACCGCCATCGCCGGCAAGCCAGCTCCCACAGTTGAGCGCGGTTGCCTGATGGATTTGGCACCCAAGGGCAGCATGTGTAGATCGAAAGCGAATTGCTGCAGCAGCAACGCCTCTCCCGAGCCTGGGCTCAATCTAAATGTGGGAGCGGGCTTGCCCGCGAATGCGGTGTGTCAGTGACACAGATGCTGAATGACCCACCGCCATCGCCGGCAAGCCGGCTCCCACAGTTGAGCGGGGTTGCCTGGTGGATTTGGCACCCACAAAAAAGCCCGGCTGATCATCGATCAGCCGGGCTTTTTCAGTGCTTGAAAATGACTTACTTCTTCAAGCCGTAATGCTCATCCAGCATGCCCGGGGCGTTTGGCGTTTTTGGCGCGTAGTCCCGTGGCGGCTCCTGGTTTTCCCGGGGTGGGGTCAGGCGCTCGCGTGGAGCTTGCGGTGCATCGGAATGCAGCGCGGCCAGCAGGCGCTGGCGGGTGATGTCGTCGAGGGCCAGGCGGTTGGCGCCATCGGCGAGGTGATCCTGTACTTCCTGGTAGCTCTGGGTGAGCTTCTTGACCAGGGTCGCGGTGCTGTTGAAGTGGGTAACAACCTCGTTCTGATAACTGTCAAAACGTTCCTGGATGTCATCCAGCTGACGCTGCGTGCGGTTAGGCGCGGCATTCGGCAGCAAGCGAGCAACCAGGAAACCAATGGCGACACCGGCAACCAGGGCAAGAGTCGGCAACAACCAAACTAAGAGCGAGTGTTCCACGAGTCCTTCCTCTATAAACGGCTTTGCTTTACGTTAACGGCTCGGACCTGCGCTGTATACCGCGATTAAGCTCGCAATGATGCCATGCACAGACTTTTAGCTAGACGAGTCGACCCTTTGAGAGGTCACGGAGTTCATTCCTTGCTCATGCGTGAAACCCCCGTTTTGATCGATGGCCCGGTAGGCCAACTGGAAGCCCTGTACCTTGATCACCCCGAGCCACGTGGCCTGGCGCTGATCTGCCACCCTAACCCGGTGCAAGGCGGGACCATGCTCAATAAAGTTGTATCGACCCTGCAACGCACCGCCCGCGATGCCGGTTTGATTACTTTGCGTTTCAATTATCGTGGCGTCGGCACGAGTGCCGGCACCCACGACATGGCCACCGGTGAAGTGGACGATGCCGAAGCGGCCGCCACCTGGCTACGGGAAAAGCACCCCGACCTGCCGATCACGCTGCTGGGTTTTTCCTTCGGTGGCTACGTGGCCGCCAGCCTGGGTGGTCGCCTGGAAGCCAAGGGCGAAAAGCTCGCGCACCTGTTCATGGTCGCCGCGGCGGTGATGCGCCTGCGCGATTCCGACGTGCTGCCGCAGGGTTGCCCATTGACCCTGATCCAGCCGGAAACCGACGAAGTGGTCGACCCGCAAGTCGTCTACGACTGGTCCGCCGCCCTGAAACGCCCCCATGAGCTGCTGAAAGTGGCAGAATGCGGACACTTTTTTCACGGCAAGCTGACCGATCTCAAGGATCTGGTGCTGCCGCGTCTCTCGAATTGATAGCAGTCTGATAAGCGATTACCCATGACGACTCGTACCCGTATCCTCACCGGCATCACCACCACCGGCACGCCGCACCTGGGCAACTACGCCGGTGCGATCCGCCCGGCGATTCTCGCCAGCCAGGACGCCAATGCCGACTCTTTCTACTTCCTGGCCGACTACCACGCCCTGATCAAGTGCGATGACCCGCAGCGCATCCAGCGCTCGCGCATGGAAATCGCCGCGACCTGGCTGGCCGGTGGCCTGGATGTGAACCGGGTAACGTTCTATCGCCAGTCCGATATCCCGGAAATTCCCGAGCTGACCTGGCTGCTCACCTGCGTGGCCGCCAAGGGCCTGCTTAACCGCGCCCACGCCTACAAGGCTTCGGTGGACAAGAACGTCGAAGCCGGCGAAGACCCGGATGCGGGCATCAGCATGGGCCTGTACAGCTACCCGGTGCTGATGGCGGCGGACATCCTGATGTTCAACGCGCACAAGGTGCCGGTCGGCCGCGACCAGATCCAGCACGTGGAAATGGCCCGCGACATCGGCCAGCGCTTCAACCACCTGTTCGGCAACGGTCAGGAGTTCTTCACCATGCCCGAGGCGTTGATCGAAGAAAGCGTCGCCACCTTGCCGGGCCTGGATGGCCGCAAGATGTCGAAAAGCTACGACAACACCATCCCGCTGTTCACCAGCGCCAAGGACATGAAGGACGCGATCTCGCGGATCGTCACTGACTCCCGCGCGCCGGGCGAAGCCAAGGACCCGGACAACTCGCACCTGTTCACCCTGTACCAGGCCTTTGCAACCAAGGCCCAGGAAGAAGAGTTCCGCGCCGAGCTGCTGCAAGGGCTGGGTTGGGGCGAGGCGAAGAACCGTCTGTTCCAGCTGCTGGACAGCCAATTGGCCGAGCCGCGTGAGCGTTACCACCAGCTGATGTCGCGCCCTTCGGACATGGAAGACCTGCTGCTGGTCGGCGCCAAGAAAGCCCGTGCCGTCGCTGCGCCGTTCCTCGCCCAGTTGCGCGAAGCGGTTGGCCTGCGCTCGTTCGTCAACCAGGCGGCCGCGCCGGTCGCTACCAAGAAAAAACCCGCGAAAGCCGCGCGCTTCGTAAGCTTTCGTGAAGACGACGGCAGCTTCCGCTTCCGCCTGTTGGCCGCCGATGGCGAGCAATTGCTGCTGTCGCGCAACTTTGCCGATGGCAAGGCGGCGGGCGCCGTGACCAAGCAACTGCAAAGTGGCACCGCGCTGGACGTACGCACCGAGGCCCTGAGCTTCAGCTTATGGCTGGACGGCGCTGCTGTCGCTGACAGCGCCGAGTTCGCCGACAGCACGGCGCGCGATGCCGCCGTTGAAGCGCTGCGCGTGGCGTTGACCCCAATCGAGGATTAACCCGACCAAGGGTTGATTGCCATTATCCAGGGCCGTCGTTACAGTGACGGCCCGTTTTTGTTGCCTTGCTAACGAAATTATGACGCCCCTAGAACGATATCAAGCTGATCTGAAACGCCCTGAGTTCTTCCACGACGCCGCCCAGGAAAATGCTGTGCGTCATTTGCAGCGCCTGTACGACGACCTGGTCGCGGCCTCGCAGAGCAAACCAGGGATGTTCAGCAAGCTGTTTGGCAAGAAAGACCACGTGCCGGTCAAGGGCCTGTATTTCTGGGGTGGCGTCGGCCGGGGCAAGACATACCTGGTCGATACGTTCTTCGAGGCGCTGCCGTTCAAGGAAAAGGTCCGCACGCACTTCCACCGCTTCATGAAGCGTGTGCACGAAGAGATGAAGACCCTGCCGGGCGAGAAGAACCCGCTGACGATCATCGCCAAGCGCTTCTCCGAAGAAGCACGGGTGATCTGCTTCGATGAGTTCTTCGTCTCCGACATCACCGATGCCATGATCCTCGGCACCCTGATGGAAGAGCTGTTCAAGAATGGCGTGACCCTGGTCGCCACCTCCAACATCGTGCCCGACGGCTTGTACAAGGACGGCCTGCAGCGTGCGCGCTTCCTGCCGGCCATCGCGCTGATCAAGCAGAACACCGAGATCGTCAACGTCGACAGCGGCGTCGACTACCGTCTGCGTCACCTCGAGCAAGCGGAGTTGTTCCACTTCCCGCTGAACGAAGCGGCGCATGACAGCCTGAAGAAAAGCTTCCGCGCGCTGACGCCGGAATGCACGAAGGCGGTGGAAAACGACAAGTTGATGATCGAGAACCGCGAAATCATCGCGTTGCGCACCTGCGATGACGTGGCCTGGTTCGAGTTCCGTCAACTGTGCGACGGCCCGCGCAGCCAGAACGACTACATCGAGCTGGGCAAGATCTTCCACGCGGTGATCTTGAGCGGCGTCGAGCAGATGGGCGTCACCACCGACGACATTGCGCGCCGTTTCATCAACATGGTCGACGAGTTCTATGACCGCAACGTCAAGTTGATCATCTCGGCGGAAGTCGAGCTCAAGGACCTGTATACCGGCGGCCGCTTGAACTTCGAGTTCCAGCGCACGCTGAGCCGCTTGCTGGAAATGCAGTCCCACGAGTTCCTGTCACGCGGCCACAAGCCGTAGTCGATGTGCCCGAAATAAAAAAGGCCTGCAGCGATGCGGGCCTTTTTTTATGGGGGTGTCCCGCACAGCGCAGATCAGAGGTGGGAGCGGGCTTGCTCGCGAATGCGGTGTATCAGTGACGAATGTTTCGGCTGACACTCCGCATTCGCGAGCAAGCCCGCTCCCACAATTTCTACCGCGTTTAGCCTTGGTTATGCGGCCTGCTGGAACTGCTGGCGGTACTGGTTGGGCGACAGCTCCGTGTGCTGCCTGAACAGCCGCGCAAAGAAACTTGCATCGTCGTAACCCACCTCATAACTGATGGTCTTGATGCTCTTGCGGCTGGCCGAGAGCAGGCCCTTGGCGGTTTCGATGCGCAGCCGCTGCAGGTAATGCAGGGGCTTGTCACCGGTGGCGGTCTGGAAGCGGCGCATGAAGTTGCGGATGCTCATGCCGTGTTCCCGGGCGACGTCTTCGAAGCGGAACTTGTCGGCGAAATGCTCTTCGAGCCAATGCTGGATCTGCAGGATGATCACGTCCTGGTGCAGCTTCTGCCCCCCAAACCCGATGCGCCCAGGCGAGTAACTGCGCTGCACTTCGTAGAGAATATCGCGGGCCACGGCCTGGGCGATGTTGGCACCGCAGAAGCGCTCGATCAGGTAGATATAAAGATCGCACGCCGAGGTGGTGCCGCCGGCGCAGTACAGGTTGTCGGCGTCGGTGAGGTGCTTGTCCTGGTTGAGCTGGACCTTGGGGAAGCGTTCGCCGAAGGCATTGAAGAAACGCCAATAGGTGGTCGCCTCCTTGCCATCGAGCAGGCCGGCTTCGGCCAGCCAGAACACCCCGGTGGCTTCGCCGCAGAGGACGGCGCCACGGGCGTGTTGTTCGCGTAGCCAGGGCAGCACTTGCGGGTAGCGCGTGCACAGGGCGTCGAAGTCATCCCAGAAGGCCGGCAACACAATGATGTCGGCGTCTTCGAGGCCGCCGTCCACCGGCATGATCACATCACTGAAGCTGCGCACCGACTGCCCGTCGGGGCTGACCAGGCGCGTTTCGAATGCCGGGGTCAGGCCCAGGCCTTGCTGTTTGCCATACCGCAGGCTGGCGAGGTGGAAGAAATCCTTGGCTTGCATGAGGGTTGAAGCGAATACCCGATCAATGGCCAAAATGCTGACGCGCCGCAACGGCGTGGAGATTTGGTTAGACATAATTTCATTTATTCTTATAGGGGAAAGTGGTCACCAGACGGCTGGATCGTCTTATTTTTTGTCGCATGTGTCCAGTGTCCTGTGATGCCTTCGCGGCATAGGCTCTGTGGGCTCGTTCTTGTCCGACAATCCCAGCAGGTGACCCATGATCCCCAGAACCTTGTTCAGCCCGGAGCACGAACTCTTTCGCGAGAGCGTGCGCACCTTCCTTGAAAAAGACGCCGCACCGTTTCACGGGCAATGGGAGAAACAGGGCTACATCGACCGTGCCCTGTGGAGCAAGGCGGGGGAGGCGGGGATGCTGTGCTCCCATCTGCCGGAGGAGTACGGCGGCCTGGGGGCGGATTTTCTCTACAGCGCGGTGGTGATCGAGGAGATCAGCCGGCTCGGGCTCACCGGCATCGGGTTTTCCCTGCATTCGGACATTGTCGCGCCGTACATCCTGCATTACGGCAGTGAGGCGCTGAAGCACAAGTACCTGCCTAAATTGATCTCCGGCGAAATGGTCACCGCAATTGCCATGACTGAGCCCGGTGCCGGCTCCGACCTGCAAGGCGTCAAGACCACGGCCGTGCTGGATGGCGATGAGTATGTGATCAATGGCTCCAAGACCTTTATCACCAATGGCTTTCTTGCCGAGCTGGTGATCGTGGTCGCCAAGACCGATCCCAAGGCCGGCGCCAAGGGCACCAGCCTGTTCCTGGTGGAAGCCGACACGCCGGGCTTCGACAAGGGCAAGCGCCTGGAGAAGGTCGGCATGAAGGCCCAGGACACCTCGGAGCTGTTCTTCCAGGACGTGCGCGTGCCCAAGGAGAATCTGCTCGGGCAAGCAGGCATGGGCTTCGCGTACCTGATGCAGGAGTTGCCCCAGGAGCGCCTGACCGTGGCAATTGGCGCGCTGTCGTCCGCCGAGGCGGCGTTGCAGTGGACGCTGGAATACACCCGTGAGCGCAAGGCGTTCGGCAAGGCCATCGCCGACTTCCAGAACACGCGGTTCAAGTTGGCGGAGATGGCTACCGAGATTCAGATCGGCCGCGTGTTCGTCGATAAGTGCCTGGCGCTGCACCTGGAAGGCAAGCTGGACGTGCCCACCGCCGCGATGGCCAAGTACTGGGCCACGGACCTGCAATGCAAGGTGCTCGACGAATGCGTGCAGTTGCACGGCGGCTACGGTTTCATGTGGGAATACCCGATTGCCCGGGCCTGGGCAGATGCGCGGGTGCAGCGGATTTACGCGGGGACCAATGAGATCATGAAGGAGATTATTGCGCGCGCACTTTGACCACGGAACGCTGGGCTGTTGTGGCGAGCGGGCTTGTCCCGCGTTGGGGTGCGCAGCAGCCCTGATCCCGCCCATCCCCTTTTTCCTTCAGAAGGATTGAGGGATGAGGTTTTGGGGCTGCTGCGCAGCCCAACGCGGGGCAAGCCCGCTCGCCACGGGGGCGGTGTCGGGCTGGTTAATTAATCAAGGGGCAGGGTTCGGATGATCCTTCTGAATCGCCTCGATCCCTTCCAGCACTTCCTTCGACAGCTTCAGGTCGGCACTGGCAATGTTGCTGTCCAGTTGCTCCAGACTTGTCGCGCCAATGATGTTGCTGGTCACGAACGGCTGCTGTGTCACAAACGCCAGGGCCATCTGCGCCGGGTCCAGGCCATGCTCGCGCGCCAGTGCCACGTAGCGGCTGCACGCTGCTTCCGACTGCGGGTTGAAGTAGCGGCTGAAGCGGCTGTATTCCGTCAGGCGCGCCTTGGCCGGGCGTGCGCCATTTTCGTATTTGCCGCTGAGCATGCCGAACGCCAGGGGCGAGTAGGCGAGCAGGCCGCACTGTTCGCGGATCGCGACTTCCGCCAGGCCCACTTCAAAGCTGCGGTTGAGCAGGTTGTAGGGGTTCTGGATCGACACCGCGCGGGTCCAGCCACGGGCTTCGGCCAGGGCGAGGAATTTCATGGTGCCCCATGGCGTTTCATTGGACAGGCCGATGTGGCGGATCTTGCCGGCCTTCACTTGCTCGTCCAGCGCTTCGAGGGTTTCCTCCAGCGGGGTGAGGTCGTCCTCATCCTTGTGCTTGTAGCTCAGTTGGCCGAAGAAGTTGGTGCTGCGCTCCGGCCAGTGCAACTGGTAGAGGTCGATCCAGTCGGTTTGCAGGCGCTTGAGGCTGGCGTCGAGAGCCTCGACGATGTGCTTGCGGTTGTGGCGCAGGTGGCCGTCGCGAATGTAGTCGATGGTGTTGCCGGGGCCGGCGATCTTGCTGGCGAGCACCCAGTCGGCACGGTCGCCGCGGCTCTTGAAGTAATTACCGATATAACGCTCGGTGGTGGCATAGGTGTCGGCCTTGGGCGGTACCGGGTACATTTCCGCCGTGTCGAGGAAGTTGATCCCCGCGGCCTTGGCCCGTTCGATCTGAGCGAAGGCCTCTGCCTCGCTGTTCTGCTCACCCCAGGTCATGGTGCCCAAGGCGATCGCGCTCACGTTCAGGTCGGTGCGGCCCAGCTGTCGATAATCCATCGGGTACTCCTTCGGGGAAAACAATCATAAAAGCAGGTTGAATTTTTTTTCGCAATCTGCATAATTGCCCACCTCTTTCTGCAGTGGAAGTGATGCGCCGCCTGCCGAAGAATCTTGCCGTTGAACGGACGCGCCGACCCGAGCCCCCGATAGCGTCTGTATCCGGCTGCCTTTGACTTGTCAAAGTACGCACTATTCAGTAAGATCCGCCGTCTAATTTACAGGGCGGCCCCTGAGGCTATTAAAGAATGACAACTTTTACTGCAAAACCGGAAACAGTTCAGCGCGACTGGTTTGTCGTCGACGCCGCTGGTCAGACCCTGGGTCGTCTGGCCACTGAAGTCGCCAGCCGTCTGCGTGGCAAGCACAAGCCTGAGTACACCCCTCACGTTGACACCGGTGACTACATCGTGATCATCAACGCTGAGCAGGTTCGTGTTACCGGCAACAAAGCGCAAGACAAAATGTACTACCGTCACTCCGGTTTCCCAGGCGGTATCAAGTCTTCCAACTTTGAAGGCCTGATTTCCAAGAAGCCTGAAGCCCCGATCGAAATCGCGGTCAAAGGCATGCTGCCGAAGGGCCCACTGGGTCGCGATATGTTTCGCAAGCTGAAAGTCTATGCGGGCGCTGTACACCCTCATGCTGCTCAGCAGCCCCAAGAACTGAAGTTTTAACGGAATAGTTCATTATGTCGGCGACTCAAAATTACGGCACTGGCCGTCGCAAAACCGCAACCGCACGCGTTTTCCTGCGTCCGGGCACTGGTAACATCTCGATCAACAACCGCTCCCTGGACAACTTCTTCGGCCGCGAAACTGCCCGCATGGTAGTTCGTCAGCCGCTGGAACTGACCGAGACCGTTGAAAAGTTCGACATCTACGTCACCGTTATCGGTGGCGGTGTAAGTGGTCAAGCTGGCGCAATCCGCCACGGTATCACTCGCGCTCTGATGCAGTACGACGAAACCCTGCGTGGCGCTCTGCGCAAAGCTGGCTTCGTAACTCGCGATGCCCGTGAAGTTGAACGTAAGAAAGTCGGTCTGCGTAAAGCGCGTAAGCGTCCGCAGTACTCGAAGCGTTAATTCGCTTTACGTTCCACAAAAACGCCCAGCCTCCTCACGGAGCTGGGCGTTTTTTATTGCCTGCGATTTATGCACAAATTTGCGCGTGACAACTTGCCACATCCGTAGACCCCCTATACTACAAGGCCTGGAGGCGGAGGCCCGGGCAATTCCCTTGTCATACGTGGGGCTTTTCATTACCATTCGGCAAAATTTTTATAAGTAAAGATTCAACACTTAGTAGACGCCTGATTTAACAGGCCAAAAAGCTGATGGGAGAGGACTGAATGAGCAATGACGGCGTGAATGCAGGCCGGCGTCGCTTCTTGGTAGCAGCCACATCCGTGGTGGGTGCTGCAGGAGCGGTGGGGGCTGCGGTCCCGTTCGTGGGGTCATGGTTTCCCAGTGCCAAGGCGAAAGCCGCAGGTGCACCGGTGAAAGTGAATGTCAGCAAGATCGACCCAGGCCAGCAGATGATTGCTGAGTGGCGCGGTCAGCCGGTCTTCATTGTTCGTCGTACTGAGGAGATCCTGGGGAATCTGAAGAAAATCGAAGATCGCTTGTCTGATCCCGATTCGAAGAATTCCGACCAGCCCGCCTACGTCGATAAGGAAATGCGTTCGATCAAGCCTGAGATTCTGCTGCTGATCGGTATCTGCACCCACTTGGGTTGCTCCCCCACCTTCCGCCCGGAAGTTGCGCCTGCGGATCTGGGGAAGGACTGGGTCGGCGGCTATTTCTGCCCCTGCCACGGTTCTCACTATGACCTCGCTGGCCGCGTCTACAAGTCACAACCCGCACCACTGAACCTGCCAGTTCCGCCACATCACTACGAGACTGACAGCATCATTGTCATTGGCGTCGACGAGGGGGAGAAAGCCTGATGAGCAAGTTCATGGATTGGGTGGATGCGCGTTTTCCTGCCACCAAGATGTGGGAAGACCATCTCAGCAAATATTACGCTCCGAAAAACTTCAACTTCTTCTACTTCTTCGGCTCCCTGGCCCTGCTGGTACTGGTCAACCAACTGGTCACCGGTGTCTGGCTGACGATGAGCTACACGCCGTCAGCCGAAGAAGCCTTCGCCTCCGTTGAAGGCATCATGCGCGATGTCGAGTACGGCTCGATCCTGCGCCTGCTGCACTCCACTGGCGCGTCGGCGTTCTTCATCGTGGTCTACCTGCACATGTTCCGTGGCTTGCTCTACGGTTCGTACCAGAAGCCTCGTGAGCTGGTGTGGGTGTTCGGCATGCTGATCTACCTGGCGCTGATGGCCGAGGCCTTCATGGGCTACCTGCTGCCATGGGGCCAGATGTCGTACTGGGGTGCCCAGGTGATCATCTCGCTGTTCGGTGCGATCCCGGTGATCGGCAACGACCTGACGCAGTGGATCCGGGGTGACTACCTGATCTCCGGCATCACCTTGAACCGCTTCTTCGCCTTGCACGTCGTGGCCCTGCCGATCGTGATTCTCGGCCTGGTCGTGCTGCATATCCTGGCGCTGCACGAAGTGGGTTCGAACAACCCGGACGGTGTGGACATCAAGAAGCATAAAGACGAAAACGGCGTACCGCTGGACGGCATTCCCTTCCACCCGTACTACACCGTGAAAGATATCGTCGGTGTGGTGGTGTTCCTCTTCATCTTCTGCTCCATCGTGTTCTTCTTCCCGGAAATGGGCGGGTATTTCCTCGAAAAACCCAACTTCGAACAGGCCAACGCGTTCAAGACGCCGGAGCACATTGCACCGGTCTGGTACTTCACGCCGTTCTACGCCATTTTGCGGGCGATCCCCGACAAGCTCATGGGTGTGGTTGCCATGGGGGCGTCGATCGCGCTGTTGTTCGTGCTGCCCTGGCTCGACCGTAGTCCGGTCAAGTCCATGCGCTACAAGGGCTGGCTGAGCAAGATCTGGCTATGGGTGTTCTGCATCTGCTTCGTGCTGCTGGGCTGGACGGGCGTCAAGGCGCCGACACCGCAGCTGACGTTGCTGTCGCAGGTCTGCACCTTCCTGTACTTCGCCTACTTCATTCTGATGCCGTTCTACACCCGGCTCGAGAAGACCAAACCGGTTCCGGAAAGGGTGACTGGCTGATGAAAAAGTTATTCGTTGCATTGATGCTTGCGGCCCTGCCGCTACTGTCCTTCGCTGCCGAGCACGGCGGTCCGGAGCTGGAATCGGTCGATATCGACGTCTCGGACAAAGCCGCCATGCAAGACGGCGCCCGTACGTTTGCCAACTATTGCATGGGCTGCCACAGCGCCAAGTTCCAGCGCTATGAGCGTGTTGCCGATGACTTGGGGATTCCCCATGAAGTGATGCTGGAAAAACTGGTGTTCACCGGCGCCAAGATCGGCGACCACATGAACATCGGCATGCAGCCTGCAGACGCCAAGGCCTGGTTCGGTGCTGCACCGCCTGACCTGACCCTGGTGGCGCGGGTTCGTGGCACCGACTGGCTCTACGGCTACCTGAAATCGTTCTATGAAGACCCGACGCGCCCTTGGGGCGTGAACAACCGGGTATTCCCGAACGTCGGTATGCCTAACGTTCTGGTCAGCCTGCAAGGCAAGCAAGTGGTAGGATGCAAGCAGGTCCAGGTCGTTGAAGACGGCAAGAAGCAATACGATCCGTTGACCGGCACGCCGCTGACGCATGAGGCGTGCGATCAACTGAAGATAGACACCCCCGGTGCACTGACTGACGAGCAGTTCGACGAGAAGGTCAAGAATCTCGTGACCTTCCTGGCCTACTCGGCCAACCCGGTCAAACTGCAGCACCAGCGCATTGGTACCTATGTATTGTTGTACCTGGCCTTCTTCTTCGTATTCGCCTATCTGCTCAAACGCGAATACTGGAAGGATGTGCATTGATCCAACCGTAAGCAATTGCTGTTAATCTTGCGCGCCCAGCGGCATCTCTGAACACGTAGTGATCGGGTAACTCCCACTACAGAGATGCTCCCTGGGCGCGCTCGTTTTTGAGCTTTCGATAATTTCAACAAGCGAGGAGGACCGCCATGGGCGTGACCAACCGGTTGGCCTGTTACTCCGACCCCGCCGACCACTATTCCCACCGAGTACGTATCGTGCTCGCAGAGAAGGGTGTCAGCGCCGAGATCATCAGTGTGGAGGCGGGCCGTCAGCCGCCGAAACTGATCGAAGTGAACCCTTACGGCAGCTTGCCCACCCTGGTCGATCGTGACCTGGCGTTGTGGGAGTCGACTGTGGTGATGGAATATCTGGATGAGCGTTACCCTCATCCGCCTTTGCTGCCGGTGTACCCGGTAGCGCGTGCCAACAGCCGCCTGCTGATCCATCGGATCCAGCGTGACTGGTGCGGGCTGGTGGATGTGATCCTGGATACACGTAGCAAAGAAGCCGCTCGGGTGCAGGCACGCAAGGAATTGCGTGAGAGCCTGACCGGTGTTTCGCCGCTGTTCGCCGACAAACCTTTTTTCCTCAGCGAGGAACAAAGCCTGGTGGATTGCTGCCTATTACCCATACTCTGGCGCTTGCCGATCCTGGGCATTGAACTGCCACGGCCGGCCAAGCCGTTGCTTGATTACATGGAGCGCCAGTTTGCGCGTGAGGCTTTCCAGGCGAGTCTGTCTGGTGTCGAACGCGATATGCGCTAAGGCTTAAGGAGCCGCTGATGAACTCCAGTCGACCCTACCTGGTCCGCGCGCTCTATGAGTGGATTGTGGACAATGATTGCACCCCGCACATGCTGGTCAATTCCGAATTTCCTGCGGTTCAGGTACCGCAGGGTTTTGCCAGTGATGGACAGATTGTGCTGAACGTATCACCGAGTGCCGTGCGCCACCTGCACATGGACAATGAAGCGGTCAGTTTCGAAGGGCGTTTCGGCGGTGTGCCGCACACGCTGTTCGTGCCGATTGGCGCCATCCTCGGGATCTATGCCCGGGAAAATGGCCAAGGCATGGTGTTCGATCTGGAGTCGCCTTTCGAGGATGACGAAGCGATCGAAAGCGAAGACGGTGATGATGTGCCGCCACCGGATGCCGAGCCACCGCGTCCAAGCGGTCGGCCGAGCCTGAAAGTGGTGAAGTAAGCGGCTTTCATCTTCGGATGAGCCGGGAAAATGCCTCGACCTGTGTCGGGGCATTTTTTTGCGCGCAGGATATGGATGAAAGTCGTGACAGGACGGTGATCGTACAACCGCCATGGGCTATGATGCGTGCTCAAGTTCACCGAGAAAGATGATCCATCATGGAAAACGCCAACACCGCCCCTCGTCTTCCCCGCAAGCGTCGCAGCCTTGCCCAGGAATTGGTCACGGTGTTGTCCGAGCAGATCCGTGACGGGCAACTCAAGCGCGGTGACAAACTGCCCACCGAGTCGGCCATCATGGACGCCCATGGTGTCAGCCGTACCGTGGTGCGCGAGGCCATCTCGCGCTTGCAGGCGGCGGGGCAGGTGGAAACCCGGCATGGCATCGGCACCTTCGTGCTCGATACGCCAAGCCCGAGCGGCTTTCGCATCGATCCGGCCACGGTGGTGACCCTGCGTGATGTGCTGGCGATTCTCGAGTTGCGTATCAGCCTGGAAGTCGAATCCGCTGGCCTGGCCGCATTGCGCCGCAGCGACGAGCAACTGGCAGCCATGCGCGCCGCCCTCGACGCCCTGAATGAAAGCGCCGCGCACGCCGGCGATGCGGTTGCCTCAGACTTCGCCTTCCACCTGGAAATCGCGTTGTCCACCGGCAACCGCTATTTCACCGACATCATGACCCACCTGGGCACCAGCATCATTCCGCGTACCCGCCTGAATTCGGCGCGCCTGGCCCACGATGACCAGCAGCACTACATGAGTCGCCTGAGTCGCGAGCACGAAGAGATTTATGAGGCGATTGCTCGCCAGGATTCGGACGCGGCGCGGGCGGCCATGCGCTTGCACCTGACCAATAGCCGTGAGCGGCTGCGCCATGCCCACGAAGAGGCAGAAGCGCAGCGCGGCTGAAGGGTCCTGTAGGTGCCGGCTTGCCGGCGCCAGCGGAGTATCAGCCAGTGAGGTTTGACTGACACTCCGCCATCGCTGGCAAGCCAGCTCGCACATTTGATCTCCATTGTCTGGAGCAATGCGTGTCCTTAGCTTGCGGGCTGGTTGGGCTTGTAGTCCTTGAGCAGCAGGTACGTACTCCATCCCCACCAATCATTGGTCCAATGCCTGTCGTTCAGGTCATTCACATCCTTGCGCCGCAGCACCTTGTCTCCCTCCACCTTGAACAGCGGCGAGAAGTTGTTCGCCGGGTTCTGCGCGGCATTCAGGTCCGGCACATACAGCGGCGCCTTGAAGGTGGCTGGGGAGGGTGCCACGCCGCTGATAAAGGTCGCGAAGATCTCATCGGCCGAGGCCTGTACCGCGCGTTTGACCTGCAGCCGATTGTCCGCGTCGATGGCGTCGAAGTAGCGCTTGTCCCCATAGGCGTGCCATTGGTCGCCCATGGCGTTGCGCACCTTAAGGCCGAACTTGCTGTCTTCATCGTGCATGAAGCGGCTGATCAGCGAACCCAACTCGCCCGGCGTGACCACGGCGGCCAGCTGTTTGCGCGGCACACGCAGGTGCCCGGCGGAAAACAGGTCGGTCAGGAAGTGATCGGCAAAACTGTTCATCGCATACGCCAGTTCCAGCGCCTGGTCGGTGCCGGTCTGATGCGCCACGACGGCTTGCTGCAGCGCGGCCGTATGGCCTGCCAGGTACGCCGAGAGTGCCCATTCGCCGAAGTGATCGGCATTGTCCGCCGCCAGTTTCAAATAGCGCCCCAGGGGAATCAGCGCCGACACCGCACTGCCGCCGCCGGTGATGCGGTTCCATTCCTCGGACAACGTATCACCCAGCGCGTCATAGGCTTCATGGGCTTGCTTGCCGTCCTTGATCGCCTGGTTGACCGCGTTGATTTCCTTTTGCATGACCGCGAGGATCTTGTGCGCTTCCTCGCGTGAAGCGGGCAACACGGCCAGGGAGTTGAACGCGGCGGTAAAGCGCTGGATGCGCTCGGCGGGGGAGGCGCCGTCGCTGATGGATTGGCCGGGAATGCCATAAAAGTCGCCGCCCAGGGCGATCACTTGGCCGTAGGTGAGGGCCAGCCCGTTGGGCAGGTGCAACTCGACCTGTCGCGCAGGAATCGCCGGGGCGTCCTTGGCAAAGCGCAACAGGGTGTCGTCGCCGATGGCGGTGTGTTCACCCCCTTCGAAGCGCAGGGTAGGAGGGTTCTTTTCGGGTGCTGCGAGTTCTGGACCTGACATGTTAGCTCCTTGCTATGTCGTAGGAATCTTCCGTAATAACTGTATGCATATACAGTTATTACGATCATAGAGGAATAAATTCCTACGTCAAGAACGCCTCTGCATGAGGTGTCGCCCACCCGCACGTGCACCATGGCGATGAATTGCAGTTGACGAAATTATTTATAGTTGTACGATGACGTACGACATCATCAAAACCAACAACAACCTTTCCATCGAAAGTCTTCGCCCAGGGTGTTCGAATAATGAATCCACAAGAACTGAAGTCCATCCTCTCCCACGGTCTGCTGTCTTTCCCGGTGACCGATTTCAACGCCCAGGGTGACTTCCACCAGGCGGGCTACATCAAGCGTCTGGAATGGCTGGCCCCGTACGGCGCCACTGCCTTGTTCGCCGCCGGTGGTACCGGTGAGTTTTTCTCCCTCGCCGCCAGCGAATATTCCCAGGTGGTCAAGACTGCCGTTGATACCTGCGCCACCAGCGTGCCGATCCTCGCGGGTGTGGGCGGTTCGACTCGCCAGGCCATCGAGTACGCCCAGGAAGCCGAGCGCCTTGGCGCCAAAGGCTTGCTGCTGCTGCCGCACTACCTGACCGAAGCCAGCCAGGACGGGGTTGCCGCCCACGTCGAAGCAGTGTGCAAGTCGGTCAAAATCGGCGTGGTGGTCTACAACCGCAACGTCTGCCGCCTGACTGCACCTTTGCTGGAACGCCTGGCCGAGCGCTGCCCGAACCTGATCGGCTACAAAGACGGCCTGGGCGACATTGAGTTGATGGTGTCGATTCGCCGTCGTCTCGGTGACCGTTTCAGCTACCTGGGCGGCCTGCCGACTGCAGAGGTTTACGCCGCTGCCTACAAGGCCCTGGGCGTGCCGGTGTACTCCTCGGCGGTGTTCAACTTCATTCCGAAGACCGCGATGGATTTCTACCACGCCATTGCCAAGGACGATCACGCCACCGTCGCCAAGATCATCGACGACTTTTTCCTGCCGTACCTGGACATCCGCAACCGCAAGGCGGGCTATGCGGTGAGCATCGTCAAGGCCGGTGCGAAAATCGCTGGCTACGACGCCGGCCCGGTGCGCACGCCGCTGACCGACCTGCTGCCGGAAGAATACGAAGCCCTGGCCGCGCTGATCGACAAGCAAGGCGCGCAATAACTTATCTACAAGGCCGCTGAGTAATCAGCGGCCTTTTGCGTCAGGAGAAGATTTGTGTCCCAAGCTCAGCGTTATGAAAACTACATCAATGGCCAGTGGGTGGCCGGTGCCGACTACTGCGTTAACCTCAACCCGTCGGAGTTGTCTGATGTCATTGGCGAATACGCCAAGGCTGACGTAGCCCAAGTCAATGCTGCCATCGACGCCGCCCGCGCCGCGTTCCCGGCCTGGTCCACTTCCGGGATCCAGGCGCGTCACGACGCGCTGGATAAAGTCGGCAGCGAAATCCTCGCCCGCCGCGAAGAACTCGGCACCTTGCTGGCCCGGGAAGAGGGCAAGACCCTGCCCGAAGCCATTGGCGAAGTGACTCGCGCCGGTAACATTTTCAAATTCTTCGCCGGTGAATGCCTGCGTCTGTCCGGTGACTACGTGCCGTCGGTACGCCCGGGCGTCAATGTCGAAGTCACCCGTGAAGCCCTGGGCGTGGTCGGTCTGATCACCCCGTGGAACTTCCCGATTGCGATCCCCGCCTGGAAAATCGCTCCGGCCCTGGCCTACGGCAACTGTGTGGTGATCAAGCCGGCTGAACTGGTACCGGGCTGCGCCTGGGCCCTGGCCGAAATCATCTCTCGCGCAGGCTTCCCCGCCGGTGTGTTCAACCTGGTGATGGGCAGCGGCCGCGTGGTCGGCGACGTGCTGGTCAACAGCCCGAAAGTCGATGGCATCAGCTTCACCGGTTCAGTCGGCGTAGGTCGCCAGATCGCCGTCAGCTGCGTGTCGCGCCAGGCCAAAGTGCAGTTGGAAATGGGCGGCAAGAACCCGCAGATCATCCTCGACGACGCCGACCTCAAGCAGGCGGTCGAGTTGTCGGTGCAGAGTGCGTTCTACTCCACCGGCCAGCGTTGCACGGCCTCGAGCCGCTTGATCGTGACCGCCGGGATTCACGACCAGTTCGTCGCGGCCATGGCCGAGCGCATGAAGTCGATCAAGGTCGGCCACGCCCTCAAAAGCGGCACCGATATCGGCCCGGTCGTGTCCCAGGCCCAGTTGGACCAGGACCTCAAGTACATCGACATCGGCCAGAGCGAAGGCGCGCGGCTGGTCAGCGGTGGCGGCCTGGTCACTTGTGACACCGAAGGCTACTTCCTGGCGCCGACGCTGTTTGCCGACAGCGAAGCCGCCATGCGCATCAGCCGTGAAGAAATCTTCGGCCCAGTGGCCAACGTGGTGCGCGTGGCGGACTACGAGGCGGCGCTGGCCATGGCCAACGACACCGAGTTCGGCTTGTCGGCGGGCATTGCCACGACGTCGTTGAAGTACGCCAATCACTTCAAGCGCCACTCCCAGGCCGGGATGGTGATGGTCAACCTGCCGACCGCCGGCGTGGATTACCACGTGCCGTTCGGTGGCCGCAAAGGTTCCTCCTATGGTTCGCGCGAGCAGGGTCGCTATGCGCAAGAGTTCTACACCGTGGTGAAAACCAGCTACATCGGTTCGTAATACGCGACACCCGTGGCGCCTGTTTTGTGTGGGAGCTGATTTGCCTGCGATAGCATCACCGGTGTGTGCCTGACACACCGAGGTGCCTGTATCGCGGGCAAGCCCGGCTCCCACATGAAAGCGGTCCCACCGACAAATAGACCATTACCCGCAAAAAAAATAATTAGTGGGAGTACTTCTACATGCAAGCGACCAAGCCGACCCACGTCCGCTATTTGATCCTGCTCATGCTGTTCCTGGTGACCACGATCAACTACGCCGACCGGGCCACCATCGCTATCGCCGGCTCCAGCCTGCAAAAAGACCTCGGCATCGACGCGGTCACCCTCGGTTATATCTTCTCCGCATTCGGTTGGGCCTACGTGGCCGGGCAAATCCCCGGCGGCTGGCTACTGGATCGGTTCGGCTCGAAAAAAGTCTATGCCCTGAGCATCTTCACCTGGTCACTGTTCACCGTGCTGCAAGGCTATGTCGGTGAGTTCGGCGTCTCCACCGCAGTGGTTGCGCTGTTCATGCTGCGCTTCCTGGTGGGCCTGGCCGAAGCGCCGTCCTTTCCCGGCAACGCGCGAATCGTCGCGGCCTGGTTCCCAACCGCCGAGCGCGGCACGGCTTCGGCGATCTTCAACTCGGCGCAATACTTCGCCACGGTGCTGTTCGCGCCGTTGATGGGCTGGATCGTCTACAGCTTCGGCTGGCAGCACGTGTTTATCGTGATGGGCGGGATCGGCATCGTGTTCTCGCTGATCTGGCTCAAAGTTATCCACAGCCCGCGCCAGCACCCGATGATCAACGAGGCCGAGTTCAATCACATCGCCGCCAACGGTGCGATGGTCGATATGGACCAGGACAAGGTCAAGGGTAAGAAAACTGACGGTCCGAAGTGGGATTACATCCGCCAACTGCTGACCAACCGCATGATGCTCGGCGTGTACCTGGGCCAGTACTGCATCAACGGCATCACCTATTTCTTCCTGACCTGGTTCCCGGTGTACCTGGTGCAGGACCGTGGCATGACCATTCTCAAGGCCGGTTTCATTGCCTCGTTGCCGGCGATCTGCGGCTTTATCGGCGGGGTACTGGGCGGGGTGATTTCCGACTACCTGTTGCGCAAGGGCCACTCGCTGACCTTCGCGCGCAAGGCGCCGATCATTGGCGGGTTGCTGGTGTCTTCCAGCATCGTGGCGTGCAACTACGTGGACATCGAATGGATGGTGGTGGGCTTCATGGCCCTGGCCTTCTTCGGCAAAGGCGTTGGCGCACTGGGTTGGGCGGTGGTGTCCGACACTTCGCCGAAACAAATCGCCGGGCTCAGTGGCGGCTTGTTCAACATGTTTGGCAACCTGGCGTCGATCAGCACGCCGATCGTGATCGGCTACATCATCAGCACCACCGGCTCGTTCAAGTGGGCACTGGTGTTTGTGGGCGCCAACGCGCTGCTGGCGGTGTTCAGCTACCTGGTGATCGTGGGTCCGATCAAACGTGTGGTACTCAAGGAGCCGCCAAGCAAAGGGCCTGAGTTGACTAACCTTACCGAAGCGCATTCCTGAGGGGCGATGTAATGCAGTTGATTGAACATGCCGACTCGCCGCGCTCGATTCGTTTGCACGAGCGCGACAATGTGGTGATCGTGGTCAATGACCAGGGCGTACCGGCCGGGACCGAGTTCCCGGACGGCCTGGTGACCGTGGATTTCATCCCCCAGAGCCACAAGGTGACCCTGGAAGATATTCCCGAGGGCGGTCAGATTATTCGCTACGGCCAGACCATCGGGTACGCCCTGGCGCCGATTCCGCGCGGCAGTTGGGTCCAGGAAGATCAACTGCGCATGCCGACCGCGCCGCCGCTGGACAGCCTGCCGCTGTCCACCGATGTGCCCGAAACCCAGGCACCCCTCGAAGGCTTTACCTTCGAGGGCTACCGCAATGCCGACGGCACCGTGGGCACGCGCAATATCCTCGGCATCACCACCACGGTGCAATGCGTGACCGGTGTGCTGGACCATGCGGTCAAGCGCATCAAGGACGAATTGCTGCCCAAGTACCCGCACGTGGATGACGTGGTCGCGCTGACCCACAGCTATGGCTGTGGCGTGGCCATCACCGCGACGGATGCCTACATCCCGATCCGCACGGTGCGCAATCTGGCACGCAACCCAAACCTGGGCGGCGAAGCCCTGGTGATCAGCCTGGGCTGCGAGAAATTGCAGGCCGGGCAGGTGATGCACGACAACGACAGCTCCGTCGACCTGAGTGAGCCGTGGCTGTATCGATTGCAGGATTCCAGCCACGGCTTTACCGAGATGATCGAGCAGATCATGGCGTTGGCCGAAACCCGTTTGAAAAAGCTCGACCAGCGCCGCCGCGAAACCGTGCCGGCATCCGAGTTGATCCTGGGCATGCAGTGCGGCGGCAGTGATGCGTTTTCCGGCATCACCGCCAACCCCGCGCTGGGGTATGCGTCGGACCTGTTGTTGCGGGCCGGGGCAACGGTGATGTTTTCCGAAGTCACCGAAGTGCGCGACGCGATCTACCTGCTCACCTCCCGCGCGCAGACCCGGCAAGTCGCTGAGGAATTGGTCCGGGAAATGGACTGGTACGACCGCTACCTGGCCAAGGGCGAGGCGGATCGCAGCGCCAATACCACGCCGGGTAACAAGAAGGGTGGGTTGTCGAATATTGTCGAGAAGTCCCTGGGGTCTATCGTCAAGTCCGGCAGCAGCGCGATCAACGGCGTGCTGGGTCCGGGCGAACGCTTCAAGAGCAAGGGCCTGATCTTCTGCGCGACACCGGCCAGCGACTTTGTCTGTGGCACCTTGCAACTGGCGGCGGGGATGAACTTGCATGTGTTCACCACCGGACGCGGCACGCCGTATGGGCTGGCGATGGCGCCGGTGGTGAAGGTTTCCACACGTACGGAGCTGGCACAGCGCTGGCCGGACCTCATCGATATCGACGCCGGGCGCATTGCCACCGGGCGCGCGACCATCGAGGAGCTGGGCTGGGAGTTGTTCCATTTCTACCTGGACGTGGCCAGCGGCAAGAAGCAGACGTGGGCCGAGCAGCATAAGCTGCATAACGACATCACCTTGTTCAACCCCGCGCCGATTACCTGAGACTGGCGCGGACCTTGTAGGCGCTGGCTCGCCTGCGATAGCGGTGTATCAGTAACCGATGTAACGCCTGACACACCGCCATCGCAGGCAAGCCGGCTCTCACATTGAGCGAGTGTCAACCAGACGAACCGGTTCGTACTGGCTTATCATTAGCCACCTGACGACGCTCACCAAGGTTCTCCCCGGCATGCTGGCAATTTTCCTCACCACCCTCACCATCACCGCGCCGGTGTTTGCCATGCTGTTTCTGGGGGTGTTGCTCAAGCGCGTCAACTGGATCAACGACAACTTTATCCACACGGCCTCGTCCCTGGTGTTCAACGTCACCATGCCGGCGCTGCTGTTTCTTGGCATCCTGCATGCCGACCTGCACTCGGCGCTCAAGCCGGGCCTGCTGATCTACTTCGCTGTCGCCACGCTGTTGAGCTTTGCCCTCGCCTGGGGCTGGGCGATTTTTCGCTGCCCGCGTGAAGACCGTGGCATCTACACCCAGGGCGCGTTTCGCGGCAATAACGGTGTGATCGGCCTGGCGCTGGCCGCCAGCATGTACGGCGACTACGGTATCTCCCTCGGTGCGATTCTCGCGGCGCTGGTGATCCTGTTCTACAACACCCTGTCGACCATCGTGCTGGCGGTGTACAGCCCGGTGATCAAGTCCGACCCGTGGAGTATCTGCAAGAGTGTGGTGGCCAACCCGCTGATCATCAGCGTGATCGCCGCCACGCCGTTCGCGGTGTTCCAGATTGGCCTGCCGGGTTGGCTGGAGTCGTCGGGCCAGTACCTGGCGGACATGACGCTGCCCCTGGCGCTGATCTGCATCGGTGGCACGCTGTCGCTGGCGGCTCTGCGCAAAAGCGGCAGCATGGCGCTGAGTGCGAGTCTGGTGAAGATGATCGGCTTGCCTGTGGTGGCGACGTTGGGCGCATGGCTGCTGGGCTTTCGCGGGCCGGAGTTGGGGATCTTGTTCCTGTACTTCGGCGCGCCGACCGCAGCGGCCAGCTTTGTCATGGCCCGGGCGGCCGAGGGCAATCATGAACTGGCGGCGGCGATTATCGTGATCACCACGCTGATGGCGGCGGTGACCACCAATATTGGGATTTTCGTGTTGCAGGCGGGGGGTTGGATCTGAAGGTTGCAGGGCTCTTGAGGGCCAATCGCAGGCAAGCCAGCTCCCACAGGAATTGAGGTTTGACTCAGGCACCCGGGCATATGGAGACCAAATGGGGGAGCTGGCTTGCCTGCGAAGGCGGTGGGTCAGGCAACGAATGCATCAGCTGACAGGCGGCCTTCGCGAGCAAGCCCGCTCCCACAGGAATTGAGGTATGGCTCAGGCACGCGGGCATATGGAGATCAAATGTGGGAGCTGGCTTGCCTGCGAAAGCTAGCTCGCCGTCACGGCTGATCGGCCTGATACGCCTCAATCACTTCCTGCGCCGCGCGGAACGCATCAATCGCCGCCGGGACGCCGGCGTACACCGCGCAGTGCAGCAGTGCTTCGCGAATTTCCTCCACGGTACAGCCATTGTTCAGCGCGCCACGCACGTGGCCCTTGAGTTCCTGCGGGCACTTGAGCGCAGTCAGGGCGGCGAGGGTGATCAGGCTGCGGGTTTTCAGCGGCAGGCCTTCGCGGTTCCACACGCTGCCCCAGGCATGCTCGTTGACGAAATCCTGCAGCGGTTGGGTGAACTCGGTGGCGTTGCCCAGGGCACGGTCGACGAACACATCGCCCATCACCTGGCGACGCATCTCAACCCCGGGCTTTTTCTGATCGGTCATTGCGAATCCCTCTTGTGTTGGCGGCGCCAGGCTCGCAGCGTGCTGAACAACAGGAAAGCCACCAGCACTGGCAGGACGTAATACAACATCAGTTGTTCAAGTTTGTTGGCGAGGGGCATGCCGGTGGTGAACGACATCACGTGCAGCCCGTACGCCAGGTACAGGCCCAGCAGCACCAGGCCTTCGGCGCGGGTCACGCGATAACCGGTGTAGAACACCGGCAGGCACAGCACCACTACACCGAGCATCACCGGCAGGTCGAAATCCAGCGCATTGGGCGACACTGACAGCGGCGAGGGCGCGAGTAGGGCGGTGATCCCCAGCACGCCCAGCAGGTTGAACAGGTTGCTGCCGATCACGTTGCCCACGGCAATTTCCCGCTGCCCCCGCAGGGCGGCGATCAGTGAGGTGGCGAGGCAGGGCAGCGAGGTACCGACGCCGATCAACGTGAGGCCGATGATGCGTTCCGAGAGGCCCAGGTCCGCTGCCACATCCACCGCCGCGCCCAGCAGCAAGTGCCCGGCCAGGACCAGCACCAGCAGGCCTGCGAGCATCAGCAGAACGCTGCTGAGCCACGGCGCGCGGGCCACGGTGTCGAGGGTGCGCGGGCGGCGGGAATGGCGCGTCTGGTAGTGCAGCACGCCCAGGTAGGCGACCAGCGCCAACAGCAACCACAAGCCGTCGACGGGTGTCAGTTCTTCATTGGCCGCCAGGGTGAATACCAGCAGCCCGGCGAGGATCATCACCGGGATATCCACGCGTACCAGTTGGCGTGAGACACGCAGGGGAATGATCAGCGCCGACAGGCCCAGGGTCACGAGGATGTTGAAGATACTGCTGCCGATCACGCTGCCCACGGCGATATCGGTGTTGCCGGCCAGGGTGGCCTGCAGGCTGACGGTCATCTGTGGCGCACTGCTGCCAAAGGCGACGATGCTCAAGCCGATGATCAGCGGCCGCACTTTCAAGCTCGCGGCCAGGCGCACGGCGGCGCGCACCAGGACCTCGGCGCCAACGATCAGCAGCAGCAGGCCGCTGACCAGTTCGAGCAGGCTCCAGGGCGAGAGGGCGGTCAATCCGAAAATGGCCACGGCGGCGCCTTCAGTTGCCCAAGGCTTGCACGCGCACGCGCGCAGTGCCACTGCCGAGCATGCCCAGTTGTTCGGCAGCCTTGCGTGAAAGGTCGATCAAGCGCCCACGCGTATGCGGGCCGCGATCGTTGATGCGGACCACGACGGATTTGTCGTTGTCCAGATTAGTGACCTTGACCTGGGTGCCGAAGGGCAGTTGCCGATGGGCCGCGGTCAGGGCGTTCTGGTTGAAGGGTTCACCGCTGGCGGTCTTGTTGCCATGGTGTTTGGCGCCGTAATAGGAGGCGGTGCCGGTTTCGTCGTAGCCGTTGGGGTTGATGATGCCGCTGGCGCAACCGGCCAGTAGGGAGAACAGGGCCAGCAGGCCGAGTAGACGCTTCATGCAAGGAGTCCCATTACAAATGTTGGAGTTGGCTTGCGTGGGAGCTGGCTTGCCGGCGATGGCTTCACCTCGGTGTAACTGATGCTCCGAGGCGCCGGCATCGCGGGCGAGCCCGGCTCCCACAGAAGCCGGGTCCTACACGTGTCAGCCTTCGAGCTTGCTCTTCAGCAATTCGTTCACCTGTTGCGGGTTGGCCTTGCCCTTGGAGGCTTTCATGGCCTGGCCGACAAAGAAGCCGAACATCTTGCCGCGCTTGGCTTCGTCTGCCGCACGGTACTGCTCGACCTGCTCGGCGTTGGCCGCCAGCATTTCATCCAGCACGGCCGAGATCGCGCCGCTGTCGGTGACTTGCTTGAGGCCACGCTTCTCGATGATTTCGTCGGCGCTGCCTTCACCGCTGGCCATCGCTTCGAACACGGTCTTGGCGATTTTGCCGGAGATGGTGTTGTCCTTGATGCGCAGCAGCATGCCGCCCAATTGCTCGGCGGACACCGGCGCTTCGTCGATTTCCAGGCCTTGCTTGTTCAGCAGGCTGCCCAGCTCAACCATCACCCAGTTGGCCGCCAACTTGGCGTCACCGGCGATGCTCACGACTTTCTCGAAGTAGTTGGCTTGTTCACGGCTGGAAGCCAGGACGCTGGCATCGTAGACCGACAGGCCGAACTGCTCCTGGAAGCGCTCGCGTTTCTGCTGTGGCAATTCCGGCAACGTGGCGCGGATGTCGTTGAGGAACGAGTCTTCAAGGACGACCGGCAACAGGTCCGGATCGGGGAAGTAGCGATAGTCGTTGGCTTCCTCCTTGCTGCGCATGGCGCGGGTTTCGTCTTTGTTCGGGTCGTACAGGCGGGTCTGCTGGATGACCTTGCCGCCGTCTTCGATCAGCTCGATCTGGCGACGCACTTCGCTGTTGATCGCCTTCTCGATGAAACGGAACGAGTTGACGTTTTTGATCTCGCAACGGGTGCCGAACTCGACCTGGCCCTTGGGCCGGATCGACACGTTGCAGTCACAGCGCAGCGAACCTTCGGCCATGTTGCCGTCGCAGATGCCCAGGTAGCGCACCAGCGCGTGGATGGTCTTGACGTAGGCCACGGCTTCCTTGGCGCTGCGCATGTCCGGCTCGGACACGATCTCCAGCAACGGCGTGCCGGCGCGGTTCAGGTCGATACCGGTGGCGCCCGGGAATTCTTCGTGCAGGCTCTTGCCGGCGTCTTCTTCCAGGTGCGCGCGGGTTACGCCGACACGCTTGATGGTGCCGTCTTCCAGCGGGATGTCCAGGTGGCCCTTGCCGACGATCGGCAACTCCATCTGGCTGATCTGGTAGCCCTTGGGCAGGTCCGGGTAGAAGTAGTTCTTGCGCGCGAACACGTTGTGCTGGCCGATCTCGGCGTCGATCGCCAGGCCGAACATCACCGCCATGCGCACCGCTTCCTGGTTCAGCACCGGCAGGACACCGGGCATGCCCAGGTCGACCAGGCTGGCCTGGGTATTGGGCTCGGAGCCGAACGTGGTGGCGCTACCGGAGAAAATCTTCGATTGGGTGGCGAGCTGGGTATGAATCTCCAGCCCGATCACAACTTCCCATTGCATAGTGTTCTCCTCAGAAGCCGGTAGGGGTGCGGGTGTGCCAGTCGGTGTGCAACTGGTACTGGTGCGCCACATTGAGCAGGCGGCCTTCCTGGAAATACGGGGCGAGCAGTTGCACGCCGACCGGCAGGCCATCGACGAAACCGGCGGGCATGGACAAGCCCGGCAGGCCCGCGAGGTTTGCGGTGATGGTGTACAGGTCTTCCAGGTATTCGGCGATCGGGTCGCCGGTCTTGGCGCCGATCTTCCAGGCCGGGTTGGGCGTGGTTGGGCCGAGGATGACGTCGACTTCTTCAAAGGCCGCCATGAAGTCGTTCTTGATCAGGCGACGGATTTTTTGCGCCTTGAGGTAGTACGCGTCGTAGTAACCGGCCGACAGCGCGTAGGCACCGACCATGATCCGGCGTTGTACTTCGACACCGAAGCCTTCGCCGCGCGAGCGTTTGTACAGGTCGGTAAGGTCTTTCGGGTTTTCGCAGCGATAGCCAAAACGCACGCCGTCGAAGCGCGACAGGTTGGAGGAGGCTTCAGCGGGCGCGATCACGTAGTACGCAGGAATCGCGTGCTGGTTGTTCGGCAGGCTGATTTCCTTGATCACGGCGCCGAGCTTTTCCAGCTCCTTGACGCTGTTGTGCACCAACTCGGCGATACGCGGGTCGAGGCCTGCGCTGAAGTATTCCTTCGGTACGCCGATGCGCAGGCCCTTGAGCGAGGTATTGAGGCTGGCGCTGTAGTCCGGCACCGGCTCATCGATGCTGGTGGAGTCCTGTTTATCGAAGCCTGCCATGCCTTGTAACAAAATCGCGCAGTCTTCAGCGGTGCGAGCCAGGGGGCCGCCCTGATCGAGGCTGGATGCGTAGGCGATCATGCCCCAGCGGGAAACACGACCGTAGGTCGGTTTCAGGCCGGTGAGGTTGGTGAAGGCCGCCGGCTGGCGGATCGAGCCGCCGGTATCGGTGGCGGTGGCAGCCGGCAGGAAGCGAGCCGCCACGGCCGCAGCCGAACCACCGGACGAACCGCCGGGCACGTGCTCCAGGTTCCACGGGTTTTTCACCGCGCCGTAGTAGCTCGACTCGTTGGCCGAGCCCATGGCGAATTCGTCCATGTTGGTCTTGCCCAGGGTCACGGCCCCGGCGGCAGCCAGCTTGGACACCACGGTGGCGTCGTAGGGCGCCTTGAAGTTGTCGAGCATCTTCGAGCCGCAGCTGGTGCGAATGCCCTGGGTGCAGAACAAGTCCTTGTGGGCGATCGGCGCGCCCAGCAGGGCACCGTTCTCACCGTTGGCGCGACGTGCGTCGGCGGCCTTGGCCTGGCTCAGGGCCAGTTCCTCGGTGAGGCTGATGAAGCTGTTGACCTTTGGATCGTGCTCGGCGATGCGCGCCAGCAGGGTCTTGGTCAGCTCTTCGGAAGAAAACTTTTTATCGGCGAGACCGCGGGCGATCTCGGCCAGAGTCATGTGATGCATTGCAGGCTCTTTCCCTTTAGTCGATGACTTTCGGAACCAGGTACAGGCCGTTTTCGACCGCTGGCGCGATGGACTGGTAGGCCTCGCGATTATTACTCTCGGTCACGACGTCTGCGCGCAGGCGCTGGCTGGCTTCCAGCGGGTGAGCCAGGGGCTCGATGCCGTTGGTGTCCACGGCCTGCATTTGGTCAACCAGCCCGAGAATGCTGTTCAGGGCTGCGGTGGTCTGTGGAAGATCGGCTTCATTCAGGCCAAGCGAGGCCAGATGAGCGATTTTTTCCACGTCGGAGCGTTCAAGCGCCATGGGAATCTCCAGTGGAAAACAGAACGGAGGCTGTCCGTGTGTTAGATTGTCGGAACACTACCGCATTTCTACGGTCTTACGGCCGCGATTGTGGGGGTTGGTGCACAGAAAGTCGGCCAATTTAGCACATTGGCGCCTTGCCCAAAATCCCTGTCGTTGTTAGAGTTTGCCGCACTTTTTTACCCACGCGTTGCCTAGGGTCCCTTTCCCATGTTCAAGAAACTGCGTGGCATGTTTTCCAGCGATCTTTCCATTGACCTGGGCACTGCCAACACCCTTATTTACGTGCGCGAGCGCGGTATCGTCCTGAATGAGCCATCGGTTGTGGCCATTCGGACCCATGGTAATCAGAAAAGTGTCGTTGCCGTTGGCACCGAGGCCAAGCGCATGCTCGGCCGTACACCAGGCAATATTGCTGCCATTCGTCCGATGAAAGACGGCGTGATCGCCGACTTCAGTGTCTGCGAGAAGATGCTGCAGTACTTCATCAACAAGGTTCACGAAAACAGTTTCCTGCAGCCCAGCCCTCGTGTGCTGATCTGCGTTCCATGCAAGTCCACCCAGGTGGAGCGTCGTGCCATCCGTGAATCGGCGCTCGGTGCCGGTGCCCGCGAAGTGTTCCTGATCGAAGAGCCAATGGCCGCTGCGATCGGTGCCGGCCTGCCGGTTGAAGAAGCCCGCGGTTCGATGGTGGTGGATATCGGTGGCGGTACCACTGAAATCGCCCTGATCTCCCTGAACGGTGTGGTGTATGCCGAATCCGTGCGGGTTGGCGGCGACCGCTTCGACGAAGCGATCATCACCTACGTGCGTCGCAACTACGGCAGCCTGATCGGCGAATCCACCGCCGAGCGCATCAAGCAGGAAATCGGTACCGCTTACCCGGGCGGCGAAGTTCGCGAAGTCGATGTTCGCGGTCGCAACCTGGCCGAAGGCGTTCCACGTGCCTTCACCCTGAACTCCAATGAAGTGCTGGAAGCTCTGCAAGAGTCCCTGGCCACCATCGTTCAGGCTGTGAAGAGCGCCCTGGAGCAATCGCCGCCGGAACTGGCTTCCGACATCGCCGAGCGTGGCCTGGTGCTGACCGGTGGTGGCGCCTTGCTGCGCGACCTCGACAAGCTGCTGGCCCAGGAAACCGGCCTGCCGGTGATCGTTGCCGAAGACCCGCTGACCTGCGTCGCCCGTGGCGGTGGCCGTGCACTGGAAATGATGGATAAACACACCATGGACCTGCTCTCCAGCGAATAAGAGTTTGCTGGTTTGCCCATGTTTCGCCCGCAGGCAGCACTTTGCAGTGCTGCCTGTTGGCGTTTATCTTCTTCAATCTGCATCCAGGCCGGTTAGATGCCGTATGAATAAAGAGAACATTTGCCTGGGAGGAGCGGCTTATTAAACCGCTTTTCGCCAAAGGCCCCTCATTGGGCGTGCGCCTGCTGGTGCTGGTCGTGCTTTCGGTCGCGCTGATGGTGGTCGATGCCCGCTTTGCACTGCTCAAGCCTGTGCGTAGTCAGATGTCGCTGGTGTTGATGCAGACATACTGGATCACCGACCTGCCGCAACGTCTGTATCAGGGCGTGGCCAGCCAATTTGGCAGCCGCACCGAGCTGGTCGCCGAGAACGAAAAACTCAAGACTGAAAACCTGCTGTTGCAGGGGCGCATGCAAAAGCTCGCGGCCCTCACCGAGCAGAACGTTCGGCTGCGCGAGTTGCTCAATTCTTCCGCACTGGTCAACGAAAAGGTCGAAGTGGCCGAGTTGATTGGCATGGACCCCAACCCCTTTACCCACCGCATTATCATCAACAAGGGTGAGCGCGATGGCGTGGTGCTCGGTCAGCCGGTGCTCGATGCGCGTGGCCTGATGGGGCAGGTGGTCGAGTTGATGCCCTACACCTCGCGGGTGCTGTTGCTGACGGACACAACCCACAGCATTCCCGTGCAGGTCAACCGTAACGGCCTGCGCGCGATTGCCAGCGGTACCGGCAACCCGGAACGCCTTGAATTGCGCCATGTCGCCGATACGGCCGACATCAAGGAAGGCGACCTGCTGGTCAGTTCCGGCCTGGGCCAGCGCTTCCCGGCGGGTTACCCGGTGGCGACGGTCAAGGAAGTGATCCACGATTCCGGCCAGCCCTTCGCCATTGTGCGCGCGGTGCCGACTGCCGCCTTGAACCGCAGCCGCTACCTGCTGCTGGTGTTCAGCGACAACCGTACCCCGGAAGAGCGCGCCAACGAAGCTGCCCAGGCCCAGGAAGCGGAAGACAAGAAGAATGGCACCACGCCCATCATTCCTGCGACCGTGCCCAAGCCTGCCGCTGCTGCACCGGTTACGCCCGCGGTGGCCCCGGCTGCAGCGCCTGTGGCGACCGCCGTGAAGCCCGCGACGCACACCGCGCACCCGGTTAAACCGGCGGCGACCAAACCCCCTGCGTCAGCGCCAGCTGCTGCACCGGCGACCAAGCCGCCCGTGACGGCACCGGCCGCCCGCCCAGCGACCACCGCTCCGGCGACCACACGGCAGAGGGAGGAATAAATGGCCGGTACTCATTCGCGCAATGGCTGGATCGTCTGGCTGACGTTCGCCATCGGCTTGTTGCTCAGTGTTTCGCCACTGCCGCAATTCATGGAAATCCTGCGTCCGCTCTGGCTGGCGTTGTTGCTGGCTTTCTGGTCGCTGAACCTGCCGCACAAAGTCGGCATGGTCACGGCCATGTTTCTGGGCTTGGCGGAAGATGTGCTGTATGGCACCTTGCTGGGCCAGAACGCATTGATCCTGACGCTGATCACTTTCCTGGTGCTGTCGTTGCAGCAACGCCTGCGCATGTTTCCCATGTGGCAGCAATGCCTGGTGATCCTGGTGATCTTCGGTCTGGCGCAGCTGGTGCAACTCTGGCTGAGCGCCCTGACCGGCAATCGCCAGCCAACCCTGGCACTGGTGCTGCCGGCCCTGGTCAGCGCCTTGTTGTGGCCGTGGATCAGTTTCGGCCTGCGTGGGTTACGTCGTCGCTATAAAATCAATTGAATGGATTGCGAGGCTCTGCCTGGTTATCGAACTCTACAGGGAGAGTCTGCAATGAATTCGCTTTACCTGGCCTCGGGCTCCCCGCGGCGGCGTGAACTGCTGACCCAGATCGGTGTGCCTTTCACCGTGGTCAGCGCCGCCATTGATGAAACCCCTCTTACCAACGAAACCGCCGTTGCCTACGTCGAGCGTCTTGCTCGCGGCAAGGCAGCGGCGGGTTTTGCTGCGCTTGAACACACCACCGGCGCTTGTGTGCTGGGCGCCGACACCGCCGTGATTGTGGACGGCAAGATCCTCGGCAAGCCGGTAGACCAGGCCGACGCGCTGGCGATGCTGATGGCCCTGGCGGGGCGTGAGCATGAAGTGCTGACCGCCATTGCCCTGACTGACGGCCAGCGCTGCGAAACCCACTGTGTAAGCAGTCGCGTACGGTTTCGCGGGATTTCTGTCGAAGAGGCTACAACCTACTGGCACAGTGGCGAACCCCAGGACAAAGCGGGCGGCTATGCTATCCAGGGCCTGGGTTCGGTGTTCGTTGCCGGTCTCAATGGCAGTTATTCCGCCGTGGTGGGCCTGCCGGTGTGCGAAACCGCGCAACTGCTCGCCGAATTCGGCATACCCTGTTGGCAACACCTTACCGCGCGCTGAACGCCTTTAATTGCGCGCCCAGCCTTAAGCGATCGGTCACTATTGTGAAAATGCCTGAACGAGACCCAGCCATGAGTGAAGAGATTCTGATCAATATCACGCCGATGGAATCGCGCGTGGCGGTGGTAGAGAACGGTGTTCTGCAAGAAGTGCACGTCGAGCGCACCCAGAAGCGCGGGATCGTCGGCAATATCTACAAAGGCAAGGTGGTGCGAGTACTGCCGGGGATGCAGGCCGCATTCGTCGACATCGGCCTGGACCGTGCTGCGTTTATCCACGCCTCGGAAATTTCCCTGCGCGAGGGCCCGGCAGTCGAAAGCATCAGCGCCCTGGTGCACGAAGGGCAGAGCCTGGTGGTGCAAGTCACCAAGGACCCCATCGGCTCCAAGGGCGCACGGCTGACAACCCAGCTGTCGATCCCGTCGCGCTACCTGGTGTACATGCCGCGTACCGCGCATGTCGGCATTTCCCTGAAGATCGAAGACGAAGCCGAGCGCGAGCGCCTGAAAAAGGTGGTCAGCGACTGTGTGGCGGCCGAAGGTATCAAGGAAGCCGGCGGTTTTATCCTGCGCACGGCTGCCGAAGGCGCCGGTGCCGATGAAATCCTCATGGATATCCGCTACCTGCGGCGCCTGTGGGACCAGATCGGCGCGCAGATCAAGACCATCGGTGCGCCGAGCGTTATCTACGAAGACCTCGGTCTGGCCCTGCGGACCTTGCGCGACCTGGTCAGCCCGAAGATCGAGAAAATTCGCATCGACTCGCGGGAAACCTTCCAGCGAACCACGCAATTTGTTGCCGAATTGATGCCGGAAATTGCCGACCGCCTGGAGCATTACCCGGGCGAGCGGCCGATCTTCGACCTGTATGGCGTCGAAGACGAAATCCAGAAAGCCCTGGAGCGCAAGGTCCCGCTCAAGTCGGGCGGCTACCTGGTGGTGGACCCGGCGGAAGCCATGACCACCATCGACGTCAACACCGGGGCGTTTGTCGGTCACCGCAACCTCGAAGAAACCATCTTCAAGACCAACCTCGAAGCGGCCACCGCGATTGCCCGTCAACTGCGCCTGCGCAACCTGGGCGGCATCATCATCATCGACTTCATCGACATGGAGGACGAAGAGCACCAGCGCCAGGTGTTGCGCACCCTGGAGAAACAGCTGGAACGCGATCACGCCAAGACCAACATCATCGGCATTACCGAGCTGGGCCTGGTGCAGATGACCCGCAAACGCACGCGCGAAAGCCTGGAGCAAGTGCTGTGCGAGCCTTGCAGCAGTTGCCAGGGGCGCGGCAAGTTAAAGACCCCGGAAACGGTTTGCTACGAGATTTTCCGCGAAATCCTACGGGAGGCGCGTGCCTACCAGGCCGAAGGCTATAGAGTGCTCGCCAACCAGAAAGTGGTCGACCGGTTGCTCGACGAGGAGTCCGGCAACGTGGCAGAACTGGAAGGTTTTATCGGGCGCACGATCCGCTTCCAGGTTGAAACCATGTATTCCCAGGAACAATACGACGTGGTGCTGCTCTGATCCCCAATCGTTTTCTTTTTACGAGACCTGCAGACCTTGATCTGCTGTCCGTCTACTGCCTTGAGGGTCGCCTGACATGGAGCGTCTGATACGCTTTTTTGCCGCTTTGACCCGTTGGGGCCTGGGCCTGTGCGCTTTGCTGCTGGTGTTGGCGGCGGTGTACGTGAGCCTGGGTCGTGAATTGACCCCGTTGGTGGCTGAATACCGCGCAGAAATTGAAGCCAAGGCCCAGGCCGCGGTGGACATGCCGCTGCAGATCGGCAGCCTCGAAGGGCGTTGGAGCGGTTTTGCGCCGGTGCTGCTGGCCCATGACGTGATGGTCGGCGAGGGCAGCAGTGCCTTGCGCCTGGACCAGGTCGAAGTGGTGCCGGACCTCTGGGCCAGCCTGATGGCGCGCGAAGTGCGCATTGCCCATCTGGAAGTCAGTGGCCTGCAATTGAGCGTCAAGGAAGACAAGGACGGCCATTGGGCCTTGCAAGGCTTGCCGGTGCAGGATGACCAGCCATTGGACCCGGAGCAGGTGCTCACGCGCATGCAAAGGGTCAAGCGCGTGTCTTTGCTCGACAGCCAGGTCACGTTGCAGCCGTACGGCCAGGCACCGCTGACCCTGACGTACGTAGGTCTGAGCCTGCACACGGGTGCCACACGCCAGCGCCTGGATGCCCGCCTGACACTGCCCGACGGCCAGCCGCTGGCCCTGAGCCTGCGCAGTCGCATTCGCGCGAGCCAGTGGAAAGACGGTGCCGTCGATGCCTACCTGAGCCTGCCACAAAGCGACTGGGCCAAGTGGATTCCGGCCCGGCTGACCCAGCAGTGGAAACTCACCCAATTCAAGGCCGGCGGCGAATTCTGGTTGAGCTGGGGCCAGCGCACCGTGCAGAGCGCGGTGGTGCGCCTTAACTCGCCACAGGTGAAGGGCAGCTACGCCGACCGCAAGCCCGTGCATATCGAAAACCTCGCGTTGACAGCGTACGTGCAACGCAGCGAGAGCGGTCTCAAGGTGTTGTTCGACTCGCTGGCCATGAACCTGGGGGACACCCGCTGGGAGTCGCGCCTGCAGCTGCAGCAAAGCCTGCCCACCGACACGGCGCAGGAGGTCTGGAAGCTGCAGGCTGACCGCCTGGACCTCACGCCGATCACCCCACTGTTGAATGCCCTGGCGCCGCTGCCCGAAGGCTTCGCCAAGACTATCGAACACCTCAAGGCCACCGGCTTGCTGCGTAATGTGCTGGTGGATTTCCGTCCCCAGGACAGCACCGACCAGAAGGTCAGCTTCGCCGCCAATCTCGAACGTGTGGGTTTTGATGCGTACTTCGGCGCGCCGGCTGCGCGCAACGTGTCCGGCAGCATCAGCGGTGACTTGGGCCATGGCGAGCTGCGCATGGACAGCAAGGACTTTTCCCTGCACCTCGACCCGATTTTCGCCAAGCCCTGGCAATACCTCCAGGCCAATGCACGCCTGACTTGGAAACTCGACAAGCAGGGTTTCACCCTGATCGCCCCGTATATCAAGGTGCTGGGTGAGGAGGGCAAGATCGCGGCGGATTTCCTGATTCGCCTGCATTTCGACCATACCCAGGAAGACTACATGGACCTGCGGGTCGGCATGGTCGACGGCGATGGGCGTTTCACCCCCAAGTATTTGCCCGCGGTGCTGAGCCCGGCCCTGGACGAATGGCTGCGCACGGCGATTCTCAAGGGCGCGGTCGACCAGGGTTTCTTCCAGTACCAGGGTTCGCTGAACCACGACGCATTGCCGGCTTCACGCAACATCAGCCTGTTCTTCAAGGTGCACGACGCCGAGCTGGCGTTCCAGCCTGGCTGGCCGCATGTGAGCAAGGTCAAGGGCGAAGTGTTCGTCGAAGAGAGCGGGGTGCGCATCCTGGCCAGCAAGGGCCAACTGCTCGACACCAAGGTCAAGGACGTCTACGTCAATATTCCGCACGCGCCTGAGGGCAAGGACAGCCACCTGTTGCTCACCGGCGAATTTGCCGGCGGGCTTGGCGATGGCCTGAAGATCCTGCAGGAAGCTCCGATCGGTACGGCATCGACCTTTGCCGGCTGGAAAGGCGAGGGCGACCTGAAAGGCAAGCTCGACCTGGATATTCCATTGGCCAAGGGCACCGAGCCCAAGATCGTGGTGGATTTCCAGACCGACAAGGCGCGCCTGCAATTGGCTGAGCCGACCCTGGACCTGACCCAGCTCAAGGGCGATTTCCGTTTTGACAGTGCCAAGGGCCTGAGCGGCCAGAACATCACGGCGCAGGCGTTCGACCGGCCGATCACCGCGCAGATTTTCGCCGATGGCAAGCCGGGTAGTATCAGCACCCGTGTGACGGCCAAGGGGCAGGTCACGGTCAAGCGGCTGACCGATTGGCTGAAAATCAGCCAGCCATTGCCGGTATCCGGGGATATCCCGTACCAGCTGCAGGTCAACCTGGACGGCGCCGACAGCCAGTTGATGGTCAGTTCCAACCTCAAGGGCGTGGTGGTGGACCTGCCGGCCCCGTTCGGCATGCCGGCCAGCCAGGGCCGCGACAGCACGTTCCGCATGACCTTGCAGGGTGCCGAGCGGCGCTACTGGTTTGACTATGGCGAGTTGGCGAACTTTACCTTTGCCGCGCCGCCGGAAAAATTCAATGACGGGCGCGGCGAGTTGTTCCTCGGCGATGGCGATGCGGTGCTGCCCGCAGGCAAGGGCCTGCGGATTCGCGGTGTGCTCTCCGAGTTGGATATCGACCCGTGGAAAAAACTGGTCGACCGCTATGCGGGCAAGGACCCGGGCGGCAGCGCCAAGCAATTGCTCAGCGGCGCAGACTTCAAGGTGGGCAAACTGACCGGCTTTGGCACCCAGTTTGATCAGGTCATCCTGCAACTGGACCGCAAGCCTGCCGCTTGGGGCCTGCAGCTCGACAGCCAGCAAGCCAAAGGCACGGTGAACCTGCCGGACGCCAAGGGCGCTCCGATTGCGGTCAACCTGCAATACGTGAAACTGCCGGCGGTGGACCCGACGGTGCAGGCCGACGAGAACGCCCCGGACCCATTGGCCGACGTCGACCCCAAGGACATTCCGGCCCTGGATATCGCGATTGATCAACTGTTCCAAGGGCCCGACCTTGTCGGGGCGTGGTCACTGAAAATTCGTCCGACCGCCAAGGGCCTGGCCTTCAACAACCTGGACCTGGGGCTCAAGGGCATGCAGCTCAAGGGCGCCGGTGGCTGGGAAGGTGCGCCGGGAGCCAGCGGCAGCTGGTACAAGGGCCGCCTGGATGGCAAGAACATCGGTGATGTGCTCAAGGGCTGGGGCTACGCGCCGACGGTCACCAGCAAGGACTTTCACCTGGATGTGGACGGTCGCTGGCCCGGTTCGCCGGCTTATGTCGGGCCGAAGCGTTTCTCCGGCAGCCTGGACGCGGCTTTCCGCACCGGCCAGTTCGTTGAAGTGGAAGGCGGCGCCCAGGCGCTGCGGGTGTTCGGCCTGCTTAACTTCAACTCCATCGGCCGCCGTTTGCGCCTGGACTTCTCCGACCTGCTCGGCAAAGGCCTGAGCTATGACCGGGTCAAAGGCTTGTTGGCCGCCAGCAATGGCGTGTTCGTGACCCGTGAGCCCATCACCATGACCGGGCCGTCGACCAACCTGGAGCTCAACGGCACCCTGGACCTGGTGGCCGATCGGGTCGACGCCAAGTTGCTGGTGACCCTGCCCGTCACCAATAACCTGCCGATTGCTGCGCTGATCGTGGGGGCGCCGGCCATTGGCGGCGCGTTGTTCCTGATCGACAAGCTGATCGGCGACCGTGTGGCGCGCTTTGCCAGCGTTCAATACAAGGTGGAAGGCCCGTGGAAGGATCCAAAAATCACCTTCGACAAGCCATTTGAAAAACCAAACTGAGAGCCTGTGGAGTAGCATGGCCGCATGCCTTCTATGGAGTAGCGGCCCATGTCCTTTGCGGTAATTCAAATGGTCAGCCAGAGTGATGTGCTGGCCAATCTCGCCCAGGCCCGGCGTTTGCTGGAGCAAGCGGCGGCAGGCGGTGCGAAGCTGGCGGTATTGCCGGAAAACTTTGCCGCCATGGGCCGCCGCGACGTGGCCGCTATCGGTCGCGCCGAGGCATTGGGTGAAGGCCCGATCCTGCCATGGTTGAAACAGACCGCCCGCGACCTCACCTTATGGATAGTGGCCGGCACTGTGCCGTTGCCGCCCAGGGACCATCCGGATGCCAAGGTCAATGCCTGCTCGCTGCTGATCGATGATCAGGGCGAGATCGTTGCCCGCTACGACAAGTTGCACCTGTTCGATGTGGATGTGGCGGATGCCCGGGGTCGTTATCGCGAATCCGACGACTATGCTTTCGGTGGCAACGTGGTGGTGGCGGATACGCCGGTGGGCCGGTTGGGCCTGACTGTGTGCTACGACCTGCGCTTCCCGGAGTTGTACAGCGAGTTGCGTGCGGCGGGGGCTGAATTGATTACGGCGCCCTCGGCCTTCACCGCAGTGACCGGCGCCGCGCACTGGGACGTGCTGATTCGCGCACGCGCCATCGAGACCCAGTGCTACTTGCTGGCGGCAGCCCAGGGGGGCGTACATCCGGGCCCTCGGGAAACTTACGGCCACGCGGCGATCGTCGACCCGTGGGGGCGAGTGCTGACACAACAGGATCAAGGCGAAGCGGTGTTGCTGGCCGCACGCGACAGCAGTGAACAGGCGTCGATACGGGCGCGCATGCCGGTGGTCAACCATCGGCGCTTTTTCTCGCAGGGCGCGCAGCGACCTGCTTCAGAACGATGAATTTAAGGCCAAACCTATGAGCGAGTTGTTGTCCTCAGTCAGTGAACACCTCCTGGCACCCGGTGGCGTGACCATCGAAAGTCTGCAAACCGTGCTCGGCGATCTGGCCGGACCCGGCATCGACGCCGCCGACCTGTATTTCCAGGGGCAGATTTCCGAGTCCTGGGCGCTTGAAGATGGCATCGTCAAGGAAGGCAGTTTCAACCTCGACCAAGGCGTGGGCGTACGTGCGCAGTCCGGTGAGAAAACCGGCTTCGCCTACAGCAACGCAATCACCCTGGAGGCCCTCGGCCTGGCCGCGCGTGCTGCGCGTTCGATTTCCCGCGCCGGCCAGAACGGCACGGTGCAGGCGTTCAGCACCCAGGATGTGGCGCAATTGTATGCGCCGGATAACCCCCTGGAAGTGATCAGCCGCGCGGAAAAAGTCGATTTGCTCAAGCGTATCGATGCGGCCACCCGCGCCCTCGACCCGCGTATCCAGCAAGTCACCGTGAGCATGGCCGGTGTGTGGGAGCGCATCCTGGTGGCCTCCACCGACGGCGGCCTGGCGGCGGATGTGCGCCCGCTGGTGCGGTTCAATGTCAGTGTGATCGTCGAGCAGAACGGCCGTCGCGAGCGCGGCGGCCATGGCGGCGGCGGGCGTACCGACTACCGATATTTCCTCACCGATGACCGCGCCATGGGGTATGCCCGCGAGGCGCTGCGCCAGGCGCTGGTCAATCTGGAGGCGATTCCGGCACCGGCCGGCACGTTGCCGGTGGTGCTGGGGTCGGGCTGGTCCGGTGTGTTGCTGCACGAAGCGGTCGGCCATGGCCTGGAAGGCGACTTCAACCGCAAGGGCAGCTCCGCCTACAGCGGGCGCATGGGCGAGATGGTCGCGTCCAAGCTGTGCACGATTGTCGATGACGGCACCCTGGCCGGTCGCCGTGGCTCGCTGAGTGTCGACGACGAAGGCACTCCGACCGAGTGCACCACCCTGATCGAAAACGGCGTGCTCAAGGGCTACATGCAAGACAAGCTCAACGCCCGCCTGATGGGCGTGGCGCGCACCGGTAACGGCCGTCGCGAGTCCTATGCGCACCTGCCAATGCCGCGCATGACCAACACCTACATGCTCGGTGGCGAAAGCGATCCGGCGGAAATCATCGCCTCGGTTAAACGCGGTATCTACTGCGCCAACCTCGGTGGCGGCCAGGTGGATATCACCAGTGGCAAGTTCGTGTTCTCCACCAGCGAGGCGTACCTGATCGAAGACGGCAAGATTACGGCGCCGGTCAAGGGGGCAACGTTGATTGGCAACGGCCCGGAAGCCATGAGCAAGGTGTCGATGGTCGGCAACGACCTGGCGCTGGACAGCGGCGTGGGCACGTGCGGGAAAGATGGGCAGTCGGTGCCGGTGGGTGTCGGCCAGCCAACGCTGAAGATTGATGCGATCACCGTGGGTGGCACGGGGTCGTAAGCCGTGAAGCGCCGGGTGGCGAAGGTCGCCACCCGGGGAAGAGGATCAACGCAGGCCGCGTTGAGTCTCGTCCAGCTCACGGATGTACTTGAAGATTTTACGGCTGGTGGCCGGAGCCTTGTTTTGCGCCAGTTCGTGCTGGGCCTGACGAATCAGGGAGCGCAGTTGCTGGCGGTCCGCGTCCGGATAATCCACTACAAACTTCTCCAGTACTGCGTCATCGCCCGAGATCAGGCGGTCACGCCAACGTTCCAGGTTATGGAAACGTTCGTTGTACTGGCGAGTGGAGGCATCGAGTTGATCGAGCAAGGTCAGAATGGCGTCAGTGTCCTGGTCGCGCATCAGTTTGCCGATAAACGAGATGTGCCGTTTACGCGCGATATTCGCGGTGTGCTTGGGCGCATCCGCCAGGGCCCGGCGCATTTCGTCGGTCAGTGGCAGTTTTGCAATCAAGTCCGGCTTGAGCGTTGTAAGGCGCTCGCCGAGGTCAACCAGAGCATGCAGCTCACGTTTGACCTGGGATTTGCTTTTCTCCCCATCGAGGGAGTCGTCGTAAGAATCAACCATGGTGGCAGTCCGCAAAGAAACGCCGCCATGATAACCAGTCGGGGGCCGCTTGTCCGGCCCGGTCGCTCGATGGCCTTAACCGAAAGCAGAATTTGAGTGGAGAAAACCATGAGTGCAGCCCAAAGCGTCGGTCCGCAAGCGTTACCGGCACTGCAGGAACAAGTCGAGCAGATCCTTGCCGAGGCCAAGCGCCAGGGGGCCAGCGCCTGTGAAGTTGCGGTGTCGCTGGAGCAGGGGCTGTCGACCTCGGTACGCCAGCGGGAAGTCGAAACCGTCGAATTCAACCGTGACCAGGGCTTTGGCATCACCTTGTACGTGGGCCAGCGCAAGGGTTCGGCCAGCACTTCGGCGAGTGGCCCGGAGGCGATTCGCGAAACCGTGGCCGCCGCTTTGGCAATCGCCAAGCACACCTCCGAGGATGAAAGCTCGGGCCTGGCCGATAAAGCGCTGATGGCCAAGGACCTGAAGGACTTCGATCTGTTCCATGCCTGGGACATCACCCCCGAGCAAGCCATCGAGCAGGCACTGACCTGTGAGGCGGCGGCGTTCGACGCTGATGCCCGCATCAAGAACGCTGATGGCACCACGTTGAGCACCCATCAGGGCTGCCGCGTGTATGGCAACAGCCATGGTTTTATCGGCGGTTATGCATCCACTCGACACAGCTTGAGCTGCGTGATGATCGCCGAGGCCAATGGCCAGATGCAGCGTGACTACTGGTACGACGTGAACCGCCAGGGCGATTTGTTGGCGGATCCTGCCAGTATTGGCCAGCGCGCTGCACAACGTGCCGCGAGCCGCCTGGGCGCGCGCCCGGTGCCGACGTGCGAAGTGCCAGTGCTGTTTTCCGCGGAGCTGGCCGGCGGCTTGTTCGGCAGTTTCCTGGGGGCGATTTCCGGTGGCAACCTGTACCGTAAATCATCGTTCCTGGAAGGCGCGATCGGCCAGCAGCTGTTTCCGGAGTGGCTGACCATCGACGAACGTCCGCACTTGATGCGGGCCATGGGCAGTTCGGCGTTCGACGGCGATGGCCTGGCGACTTATGCCAAGCCGTTCGTCGAGAAAGGTGAGTTGGTGTCCTACGTGTTGGGCACCTACTCGGGCCGCAAACTCGGCCTGCCGAGCACTGCAAACTCCGGTGGCGTACACAACCTGTTCGTCACCCACGGCGACGAAGATCAGGCGGCGTTGTTGCGGCGCATGGGCCGTGGCCTGCTGGTGACCGAGTTGATGGGACAGGGCCTGAACATGGTCACCGGGGATTATTCGCGCGGTGCGGCGGGGTTCTGGGTCGAAAACGGCGAGATTCAATTTGCCGTCCAGGAAGTCACCATTGCCGGCAATATGCGCGACATGTTCAAGCAGATCGTGGCGGTCGGCAATGATCTGGAACTGCGCAGCAACATTCGCACGGGTTCGGTATTGATCGAACGGATGACCGTCGCCGGCAGCTGACCGTAGCGAGGTTCAACCAAAGCGCGTTATCCCACGGATAGCGCGCTTTTTTTATGCCTGCCTGACAGGTGGATTACTCCGCCGCCATTGCGTTGATTCTCAATATCATTTAATAATAAATATCATTACCGAATGAGTGTCGATCATGAGTTCTGTCCTGCATGAGGATCCGTACCTGGAGAGCTGGCGCTGGATGAGTCGTCAGATTCGCTGTGGCCTGGATCCGAATGAACCTCGCCTGATCGAACATTACCTCAACGAAGGTCGATACCTGGCCTGTTGCACGGCCACCCATCCGTGGACGATCGCTGAAACGTCGTTCCGGCTGCTGATCGACACCGCCAGCGATATCGCCTTGCCCTGGCACTGGCGTTCCCTGTGCCTGGACCAAGCCTGGCGCCCGCTGCGCGACCTGGAAAAACTCTCCCGCTGTGCCTGCCGCCTCAAGCGCTGGCAGACCTTTGCCTGGCAATTGGCGACCTGCGAATTGCTGCCGTCTATTTCTCACTCCGACCTGGTGCAAGGATCTAACGATGAGTAACACCCGTATCGAACGCGACAGCATGGGCGAACTGCAGGTGCCGGCCGAGGCCTTGTACGGTGCGCAAACCCAGCGCGCGGTGAACAACTTTCCGATCAGCCATCAGCGCATGCCGGCGCAGTTCATCCGCGCCCTGATCCTGGCCAAGACCGCGGCCGCCAAGGTCAACGTCGACCTCAAGCAAATCAGCGAAGGGCAGGGCAAGGCCATCGTCGATGCCGCCCAGGGCTTGCTCGAAGGCGATTTCATGCAGCACTTCCCGGTGGACATCTTCCAGACCGGCTCCGGCACCAGCTCCAACATGAACGCCAACGAAGTGATCGCGACCCTCGCCAGCCGTTTGCTCGGCGAAGCGGTCAATCCCAATGATCACGTCAACTGCGGGCAAAGCAGCAACGACATCATCCCGACCACGATCCACGTCAGCGCCGCGCTGGTGCTGCACGAGCAAACGCTGCCGGCACTGCTGCACCTGGTACAGGTGATTGAGCAGAAGGCCGAAGAAGTCCATCCGTTCATCAAGACTGGCCGTACTCACCTGATGGACGCCATGCCCGTGCGCATGAGCCAGGTGCTCAACGGTTGGGCGCAGCAGCTCAAGGCCAATATCGGTCATTTGCAGGACCTGCTGCCGAGCCTGCAGGCTCTGGCCCAGGGCGGTACGGCGGTGGGCACGGGGATCAATGCGCACCCGGAATTTGCTGCGCGCTTCAGCCAGCAACTGAGCAGCCTGACCGGCGTGAAGTTCACCCCGGGCAAGAACCTGTTCGCGTTGATTGGCTCCCAGGACACCGCCGTCGCCGTCTCGGGCCAGTTGAAAGCCGTTGCCGTCTCGCTGATGAAAATCGCCAATGACCTGCGCTGGATGAACTCCGGCCCGCTCGCCGGCCTCGGTGAAATCGAATTGGAGGGCCTGCAGCCTGGCTCGTCGATCATGCCCGGCAAGGTCAATCCGGTGATCCCGGAAGCGACTGCGATGGTCGCCGCGCAGGTGATCGGCAACGACAGTGTGATCACCATCGCCGGCCAGTCGGGCAATTTCGAGCTGAACGTGATGTTGCCGATCATCGCGCAGAACCTGCTCGGCAGCCTGGAGCTGCTGGCCAATTCCAGTCGCCTGTTGGCGGACAAGGCCATCGCCAGCTTCAAGGTCAACGAGGCCAAGCTCAAGGAAGCGCTCTCGCGCAACCCGATCCTGGTCACCGCACTCAACCCGATCATTGGTTACCAAAAGGCCGCTGAAATCGCCAAGAAGGCCTATCAGCAAGGCCGCCCGGTGATTGATGTCGCCCTCGAGCACACCGACTTGCCGCGCAGCCAACTGGAGGTCCTGCTGGACCCGGAAAAGCTCACGGCCGGCGGCGTGTAATCACCGACACTGCTTTGGAGGCTCACCATGGAGCATTGGAAACGCACGATCGAACGGGCCAATCGCTGCTTTATGCAGGGCGAGCTGGTAGACGCTCGCGAGGCCTATCTGCAGGCCCTGGCCCTGGCTCAGGTGTTGTTCGAGCGCTGGGCGGATGCCGACGAAGCGGTGGCGGCTTGCGTCATTTCCCATCACAACCTGGCGGACCTGCACCTGCGCCTGAACCAGCCGGAGGAGAGCGCCGAATACCTTTGCGCCATCCACCAGCGCCTCTTGCAGACCATGCAGGACCCGCGCCTGAGCCCGCAATTGCGTGAAGCGGCCCTGCGCCAGAGCAGCAAGACCTACGTTGAGCTGTTGAATTTCATCAGCGACCACGGCGAGTACCCGCGTACTCATCGGCTGCTGGGCAGCACGGCGGCGCCCTCGGATGCGTCGACTCGCAACAGTCCTTATTACGGAGCACATTGAAATGTCCTACACCTTGCCTGCCTTGCCTTACGCCTACGATGCCCTGGAACCGCATATCGATGCGCAAACCATGGAGATTCACTACACCAAGCACCACCAGACCTACATCAATAACCTCAATGCTGCGGTCGAGGGCACTGAGTTCGCCGGCTGGCCGGTAGAGAAACTGGTCTCCAGCGTGCAACAACTGCCGGAAAAACTGCGTGCGGCGGTCATCAACCAAGGCGGTGGCCACGCCAACCACTCGTTGTTCTGGGCAGTGATGTCGCCCAAGGGCGGCGGCAAGCCAGAAGGCGCTCTGGGCAAGGCCATCGACGAGCAACTGGGCGGTTTCGACAGCTTCAAGGAGGCGTTCACCAAAGCCGCGTTGACGCGTTTCGGCAGTGGCTGGGCCTGGCTGAGCGTGACACCGCAAAAGACCCTGGTGGTGGAAAGCAGTGGTAACCAGGACAGCCCGCTGATGAACGGCAATACGCCGATCCTGGGCCTGGACGTCTGGGAACACGCTTACTACCTGCTGTACCAGAACCGTCGCCCGGAATACATCAATGCCTTCTACAGTGTTATCAACTGGCCGGAAGTTGCCGCGCGCTATCAGGCCGCCCTGGCCTGATCTTCACCCTTCATAACCCGATCTAAGGCCGACTATGGGCACGCAAACACTGGCGATCAGCAGCGGACGAATGTTTCGTTATGCGTTTGGCTCGCTGCTGCTATTGGCAGGTACTGCATTGTTGGTGGCCCATGGGCTGGCCTGGCTGGACCTGGAGCCGCGTATCTTGCGCGCCCTGCAGGGCGGGTCAATCTGTGCACTCGGCACGGCACTCGGCGCGGTGCCGGTGTTGGTGATTCGGCGCATGCCGGTGGCGTTGAGCGATACATTGCTGGGCTTTGGCGCCGGGGTAATGCTGGCGGCGACGGCGTTTTCGCTGATCGTGCCGGGCATTGCCGCGGCTGAAGGCCTCGGGCTCTCGCCCTGGGGCGCCAGTGGCTTGATCAGCTTCGGCATCATGCTGGGTGCATTCGGGTTGTATCTGGTTGACCGCAAGGTCTCCGGCGCAAGCCCGGAAATGTTGGTGGGCACGCCGGACAACCCGGTGATCCCGCCGCGCATCTGGCTGTTCGTGTTTGCCATTATTGCCCACAACATTCCGGAAGGCATGGCGGTGGGCGTTTCCGCCGGCGGCGGCATGCCGGACGCCGATAGCTTGGCCATGGGCATTGCCTTGCAGGACGTGCCCGAAGGGCTGGTGATTGCGTTGGTATTGGCCGGGGCCGGGATGTCGCGGGTCAAGGCCTTCCTGATCGGAGCCGCGTCAGGCTTGGTGGAGCCGGTATTTGCAGTGCTTTGCGCATGGCTGGTGAGTTTGGCCGAGGTGCTGTTGCCGTTGGGCCTGGCCCTGGCTGCTGGCGCGATGCTGTTAGTGGTGACCCACGAAGTGATCCCGGAGTCGCGGCGCAATGGTCATGAGAAGCTCGCCAGCCTGGGGTTGTGCATCGGGTTCTGCTTGATGATGGTGATGGATACAGCCCTGGGGTAAACCGCTCCCTGTTAAGAGCTGGCTCGCCGGCGCTCGGTCGCGGTCTTGAAGGACGCTATCGCCGGCAAGCCGGGCTCCTACGGAAGGTTATTCGCCTTCGTCGAAGAAGTTATTGATCAATGCCACCAGTGCGGCCATTGCTTCGTCTTCCTGCTCACCTTCGGTCTTCAGATGAATCTTGGTGCCCTTGCCGGCAGCCAGCATCATCATGGCCATGATGCTCTTGCCGTCGACCATGGATTCCGGGGTGCGCCCGGCGCGGATCTGACAGGGAAACTGCCCGGCAACACCGACGAATTTGGCCGAGGCGCGGGCGTGCAGGCCCAGCTTGTTGATGATTTCAATTTCCAGAGCGGGCATCGCGGGGGTGTTCCTTTCAGCTAAGGTCGCGGTGGCGAACCTGGACGTTCTTGAGGGTTTGTTGCAGCACCTGGCCCAGGCGCTCGGTCAGGTAGACGGAACGGTGGTGGCCGCCGGTGCAGCCGATGGCGATGGTGACATAGGCGCGGTTGCTCGCGGCAAAGCGCGGCAGCCATTTGAGCAGGTAGCTGGAGATGTCCTGGAACATCTCCTCCACATCCGGCTGCGCTGCCAGGTAATCGGCCACCGGCTGATCCAGCCCGGACTGATCACGCAGTTCCGGTTTCCAATAGGGGTTGGGCAGGCAACGCACATCGAACACGAGGTCGGCGTCCACCGGCATGCCCCGCTTGAAGCCAAAAGACTCCACGAGAAATGCGGTGCCAGGCTCCGGCTGATTCAGCAGGCGCAGCTTGATGGCATCGCGCAGCTGGTACAGGTTGAGGCTGGTGGTGTTGATCTTGAGGTCGGCGAGGTCGATGATCGGCCCCAGCAACGTGGTCTCATCTTCGATGGCTTCAGCCAGCGAGCGATGAGGGCTGCTGAGCGGGTGGCGTCGGCGGGTTTCGGAGAAGCGCTTGAGCAGCGTCTCTTCGTCGGCGTCCAGGTACAGCACATCGCAATGAATGTGTTTGGCGCGCACTTCCTCGAGCAATTGCGGGAAGCGCTCAAGGTGGCTGGGCAGGTTGCGGGCGTCAATCGAAACAGCGACCAGGGGTTGCGCCAGTTCGGTGTGGATCAACGCACGTTCCGCCAATTCCGGCAGCAGGCCGGCGGGCAGGTTGTCGATGCAATAGAAACCGTTGTCCTCAAGAACATTGAGGGCGGTGCTTTTACCCGAGCCGGAGCGGCCGCTGACGATGATCAAACGCATGATTACTGCCCGTTTTGTTCATCCAGGACAACCTGATAGAGCGCCTCACTGGTGGCAGCGCTGCGCAGTTTGTCGCGTACTTCCTTGCGGTCGAGCATGCTGGCGATCTGCCGAAGCAGCTCCAGGTGCGCATCGGTGGCAGCCTGTGGGACCAGCAGTACAAACAGCAGGTCGACCGGGGCGCCGTCGATGGCGTCGAAATCGATAGGTTTTTCCATGTGCAGCAAGGCGCTGACAGGTGTTTCACAGCCTTGCAGGCGGCAGTGTGGAATGGCGATGCCGTTACCAAAACCGGTCGAACCCAGTTTTTCACGGGCGATCAGCGACTCATAGACAACTTGCTCATCCAATTCAGGCACTTGGCCATGGATCAGTTTGGCAATTTCTTCGAGGGCTTTCTTTTTGCTGCCGCCCGGCACGTTCACGAGGGAACGGCCGGGGGTCAGGATGGTTTCAAGTCGGATCATGGGGGGAGAGTTAACGACCTGTACCTTGCATCAGGTGCAGATTCTTTTCCTTATGCTTTATGAGTTGGCGGTCCAGCTTGTCGTAGAGCGAGTCGATCGCCGCGTACATGTCCTCATGTTCCGCATTGGCGACGAGCTTGGCATTCGGTACGTGCAGGGTGGCCTCGATTTTCTGCTTGAGCTTATCGACCTCCATGATGACCTGCACGTTGGTGATCTTGTCAAAATGCCCCGCAAGTTTGTTCAACTTGCTCTCGGTGTACTCACGCAGGGGCTTGGTGACTTCCAGCTGGTGTCCACTGATGTTGACTTGCATACAGCTTCTCCTTCGTTGCCAGTGCATAAAGCGGCAGGCCGGGGTGCCTGCCACTGGAACGCTTTGGCCCGCCCGTCACATCAAACGCTTTCGCTCGCTGGAAGGCGCGATCCCAAGGGATTCGCGGTACTTGGCGACGGTTCGACGGGCGACCTGAATGCCTTGTGCCTCCAGTAAACCAGCGATCTTGCTGTCACTCAACGGCTTTTTCTGATTTTCCGCGGCAACCAGTTTTTTGATGATCGCGCGAATCGCCGTGGACGAGCATTCGCCGCCTTCAGAGGTGCTGACATGGCTGGAGAAAAAGTATTTCAGCTCATATATACCGCGTGGGGTATGCATGAATTTTTGCGTGGTCACCCGCGAGATCGTCGATTCGTGCATGCCCACCGCCTCGGCGATGTCGTGCAGGACCAGCGGTTTCATTGCTTCGTCGCCATATTCCAGGAAGCCGCGCTGATGCTCGACGATCTGGGTGGCGACTTTCATCAGGGTTTCGTTGCGGCTTTGCAGGCTCTTGATGAACCAGCGCGCTTCCTGCAATTGGTTGCGCATGAAGGTGTTGTCGGCGCTGGTGTCGGCGCGGCGCACAAAACCGGCATATTGCGGGTTGACCCGCAGGCGTGGCACGGATTCCTGGTTCAGCTCCACCAGCCAGCGCTCGTTGTCCTTGCGCACGATCACGTCAGGCACCACGTATTCGGCTTCGCTGGACTCGATCTGCGAGCCCGGACGCGGGTTGAGGCTCTGCACCAGCTCGATGACCTGGCGCAGGTCGTCTTCCTTGAGCTTCATGCGGCGCATCAGCTGGCTGTAGTCGCGGCTGCCGAGCAGGTCGATATAGTCGGTCACCAGGCGCTGGGCCTCGACCAGCCAAGGGGTCTTGGCTGGCAGTTGGCGCAGTTGCAGCAACAGGCATTCACTGAGGGTGCGCGCGCCAATGCCGGCGGGCTCGAACTGCTGGATGCGGTGCAGGACGGCTTCAATCTCGTCCAGCTCGATATCCAGCTCCGGATCGAAGGCTTCGAGGATCTCTTCGAGCGTTTCGTCCAGATAACCCTGGTTATTGATGCAGTCGATCAGGGTCACGGCGATCAGGCGATCGGTGTCCGACATCGGCGCCAGGTTCAGTTGCCACAGCAGATGGCTCTGCAGGCTCTCGCCGGCTGAGGTGCGCGTGGTGAAGTCCCATTCGTCATCGTCGTTACTGGGCAGGCTGCTGGCGCTGGTCTGGTAGACGTCTTCCCAGGCGGTGTCCACGGGAAGTTCGTTGGGGATGCGTTCGTTCCAGTCGCCTTCCTCAAGGTTATCCACCGTTGGGGCGGTTTCCTGGTAGGAGGGTTCCTGCACGTCGGAATTGGGTTTTTGCTCGATGTTGTCGGCCAGCGGGTCTGCATTATCGAAGTCGTCGCCTTCTTCCTGGCGTTCGAGCATCGGATTGGACTCCAGGGCCTCCTGGATTTCCTGTTGCAGGTCCAGGGTCGACAATTGGAGCAGGCGGATGGCCTGTTGCAGCTGCGGTGTCATCGTCAGCTGCTGGCCCATTCTCAGGACTAGCGATGGTTTCATGGCAGGGGCTTAACACCTTATTCGCCGGCGCAATGCGCCATCCACGACAGGGCGCGTGAGCGCCAAACATAAGCAAATTATATGCCTGATATCGGGGGCTTTGCCTAGAGCGCGGTAACAATAAAAATCCGGAGGTTTTCATTGACTCCCGCGCACCTTGGCGAACGGCCTGCCACCGCCTTTTTCAAACAGGCAGGCTTACAGGCGGAACTCGTGACCCAGGTACACTTCCTTGACCAGTTCGTTGGCCAGGATAGTGGCGGAGTCGCCTTCGGCGATCAGCTGGCCATCGTTGACGATATACGCGGTTTCGCAGATATCGAGGGTCTCACGGACGTTGTGGTCAGTGATCAATACGCCAATGCCCTTGGCCTTGAGGTGGTGGATGATCTGCTTGATATCACCCACCGAGATCGGGTCGACACCGGCAAACGGTTCGTCCAGCAGGATGAACTTGGGTGCAGTGGCCAGCGCCCGGGCGATTTCCACGCGGCGACGCTCACCACCGGACAGGCTCATGCCGAGGTTGTCGCGGATGTGGTTGATATGGAATTCCTGCAGCAGGCTTTCCAGCTCCTTGCGACGGCCGTCACGGTCGAGTTCCTTGCGGGTCTCGAGGATCGCCATGATGTTGTCGGAGACCGACAGCTTGCGGAAGATCGACGCTTCTTGCGGAAGATAGCCAATGCCCGCACGGGCGCGGCCGTGCATCGGCTGGTGGCTGACGTCGAGGTCGTCGATCAGGACGCGACCCTGGTCCGCCTGGACCAGGCCGACGATCATGTAGAAGCAGGTAGTCTTGCCGGCGCCGTTGGGGCCGAGCAAGCCGACGATCTGGCCGCTGTCGATCGACAGGCTGACGTCGCGCACGACCTGGCGGCTTTTATAAGCCTTGGCCAGATGCTGGGCTTTCAGGGTTGCCATTAGTTCGCCTTCTTCGCATCGGGTTTAGGCGCAGGCTGGGCAGCGCCGTCTTTCTTCTTCGGCTGGATAACCATGTCGATGCGTGGACGCGGTGCGCTGAGCTTGCTGCCCGTGGCGCGGCCGGCGTTGGCGACCTGCTTCACGGTGTCATAGGTGATTTTTTCACCTTCCGTGGAGTTGCCGTCAGGGCTGAGCACCTTGGCCTGGTCGATCAGCACGATGCGATTCTGCTGGGCGTGATACTGGATGGTCTTGCCATAGCCTTTCATCGGGCCGGTATCGGTCGCGGACTGCTTCTGTTCGAAGTAAGCCAGGTTGCCCACTGACGTCACCACGTCGATGTCGCCGGATTGGGTGCGAGTCAGCGTCACCGTGTTGCCGGTGATCTTCATCGAGCCTTGGGTGATGATCACGCCGCCGGTGTAGGTGGCGACGCCTTGCTTGTCATCCAGTTGCGCATCGTCGGCCGAGATGTGGATCGGTTGCTGGCTATCGTTCGGCAGAGCCCAGGCGCTCACGCTTCCCAGTGCTGCGCCCAGACCGAGCAAAATAGGGAGAGTTTTAACGAGCCTCATACTGTCCTCTTACGTTCGATAGCAGGTGTATCCTGCTTTCTTTCAAATACGCTTTCATTCCCTTGCCAGTCGATACACCGCCAGCGCCGTCGATTCTAACGTCTTGCTCGGTCTGCGCATATTGCTTCTGCGGGAATACGGTCATGCGACTGCTGGTAATCACGGTGTCGCGGTTTTTCGCATCGGTGCGTGCAACACGTACCGAGTCGATCAGTTCTACCTGGGTGCCGTCCGGGTTGACCTCGCCACGCTTGCTGGTGACGTGCCATGGAAACTCGGTGCCACGGTAGATGTTCATGTCCGGGTTGGTCAGCAGGGTCACTTCGGTGGCCTTCAAATGCTCGACCTTGTCCGACGTCATCTCGTACTGCACCTTGCCATCGGGCAGGAACTGCACGCTCTTGGCATTGATGGCGTAGTAGTCGATAGCCCCTTCGTCGACCTGCGCAGCAGGCTGGTCGAGAAAGCGCTCCGGGCTGATATTCCAGTAGCCCACCGCCAGGAACAGCGCGGCGATGACCCCGAATAGCAGGAAGTTGCGAATCTTTTTACTCAGCATAAAACGCTCTATAAGTAGGCGGCGTGGGCCGCTTCAAGGCTGCCCTGGGCACGCAGGATCAGCTCGCAGAACTCGCGGGCGGCACCTTCGCCACCACGCGCGGTGGTGATGCCATGGGCGTGCTCGCGGACAAAGGCCGCCGCATTGGCGACGGCCATGCCCAGGCCCACTCGGCGAATGACCGGCAGGTCAGGCAGGTCATCGCCCAAGTAGGCGACCTGCTCATAGCTTAGGTTGAGTTGGCCAAGAAGCTCGTCCAGGACCACCAGTTTATCCTCGCGGCCCTGATACAGGTGAGGAATCCCCAGGTTTTGTGCGCGGCGTTCCACAACGGGAGTCTTTCTGCCGCTGATAATCGCGGTTTGCACGCCCGCTGCCATCAGCATCTTGATGCCTTGGCCGTCGAGGGTGTTGAACGTCTTGAATTCGCTGCCGTCTTCGAGGAAGTACAGGCGGCCATCGGTCAGCACGCCGTCAACGTCGAAAATCGCGAGCTTGATGTTTTTGCCGCGTTGCAACAGGTCGCTGGTCATTTACATCACTCCTGCACGCAGCAAGTCGTGCATGTTCAGGGCGCCGATCGGGCGGTCGTCGGCATTGACCACCACCAGTGCGCCAATCTTGTGGTCTTCCATGATCTTCAGGGCTTCGGCGGCCAGCATGTCAGGGCGCGCGGTCTTGCCATGGGGTGTCATCACGGCATCGATGGTCGCTGTATGGATGTCGATGGTGCGGTCCAGGGTGCGGCGCAGGTCGCCGTCGGTGAAGACCCCGGCCAGGCGCCCGTCGGCTTCCAGGATGACCGTCATGCCCAGGCCCTTGCGGGTCATTTCCATCAGCGCGTCCTTCAGCAGAGTGCCGCGCGGGACGTGGGGCAATTCATCGCCCGAATGCATGACGTTTTCCACTTTGAGCAGCAGGCGCCGGCCCAGGGCGCCGCCTGGGTGGGAAAATGCGAAGTCTTCCGCGGTAAAACCACGTGCTTCGAGCAATGCCACGGCGAGCGCATCGCCCATCACCAGGGCCGCGGTGGTGGAGGAGGTCGGCGCCAGGTTCAGCGGGCAGGCTTCATGGGCCACGTGAACATTGAGGTTCACTTCGGCGGCCTTGGCCAGCGTCGACTCCGGGTTGCCGGTGATGCTGATCATCTGGATGCCGAGGCGCTTGATCAGCGGCAGCAGGGTCACGATTTCGTTGGTGGTGCCGGAGTTGGACAGTGCCAGGATGATGTCATCCTTGGTGATCATGCCCATGTCGCCGTGGCTGGCTTCGGCCGGGTGCACGAAAAATGCGGTGGTCCCGGTGCTGGCCAGGGTCGCGGCGATCTTGTTGCCGACGTGACCCGATTTGCCCATGCCGACCACGACAACGCGGCCCTTGCTGGCCAGAATCATCTCGCAAGCGCGTACGAAATCCGCGTCGATATGCGCCAGCAAGCCTTCCACGGCTTCAAGCTCTAGGCGGATGGTGCGTTGTGCGGATTGAATAAGGTCGCTGGATTGGCTCATGTCTGAAATCGTATAGCCTGACGAAAAGTCGGCGATTATAACGGTAATGATCGATTCCCTCACGCAAGTTCGTCAGGCTTTATTCACCTGATGCCTGAGATTCCTTCTTCAGTAACACAGCCGGCAACGTTTTTTCGCTGTCCCCAATCTGAACAAGCGCAGTTCCGGCCTTGGGCGCGTTGTACCAGCAGTGATATAGTTCGCCGCCAGTTCGGTCCGCCCAGCCCATGTGGCTATCAATTGCGCAATCGTTGCAAACGTTTGTCGCAAGCGTGGTGTCTGAGTGAGAGGCTGCATCCCAAGGAGTTTAGATGAGTGCCGATAACGCCTACGCGGTCGAGCTGAAGGGACTGACCTTCAAGCGCGGGACGCGCAGCATCTTTGAGAACGTCGATATTCGCATTCCCCGCGGCAAGGTCACGGGCATCATGGGGCCTTCCGGTTGCGGCAAGACCACCCTGTTGCGCCTGATGGGCATGCAATTGCGTCCCAGCGCCGGCGAAGTGTGGGTCAACGGCCAGAATCTGCCGACGCTGTCGCGCAGCGATCTGTTCGATGCGCGCAAGCACATGGGGGTGCTGTTCCAGAGCGGCGCGCTGTTCACCGACCTCGATGTGTTCGAGAACGTGGCCTTTCCGCTGCGGGTGCATACGCAGCTGTCTGACGAAATGATTCGTGACATCGTGTTGCTGAAGCTGCAGGCCGTCGGCCTTCGCGGTGCCATCGACCTGATGCCCGACGAACTGTCCGGCGGCATGAAGCGCCGGGTCGCCCTGGCGCGCGCGATTGCCCTCGATCCGCAGATCCTCATGTACGACGAGCCCTTCGTCGGCCAGGACCCGATCGCCATGGGGGTGCTGGTACGCCTGATTCGCCTGCTCAACGACGCCCTCGGCATCACCAGCATCGTGGTGTCCCACGACCTTGCAGAAACCGCGAGCATTGCCGATTACCTCTATGTAGTTGGCGATGGCCAGGTACTGGGCCAGGGCACGCCAGAAGAACTGATGAACGCAGACAATCCGCGCATTCGCCAATTCATGACCGGCGATCCCGATGGCCCGGTGCCTTTTCACTTTCCGGCAGCGGATTACCGCTCAGATCTTCTGGGGAAGCGCTGATGCGCAAGACATCTCTTATCGAAAAGGTCCGCCTTTTCGGTCGCTCCGGCATCGACATTGTCGAAGTCCTGGGCCGCTCGACGATTTTCCTGTTCCACGCCTTGCTCGGCCGCGGCGGCATCGGTGGCGGCTTTGGCCTGCTGGTCAAGCAACTGCATGCCGTGGGCGTCATGTCCCTGGTGATCATCGTGGTCTCCGGTGTGTTCATCGGCATGGTGCTGGCGCTGCAGGGCTTCAATATCCTCTCCAGCTACGGTTCGGAGCAGGCGGTAGGGCAGATGGTTGCCCTGACGTTGCTGCGTGAACTCGGGCCGGTGGTTACCGCGCTGCTGTTCGCGGGGCGTGCGGGTTCGGCGCTGACGGCTGAAATCGGCAACATGAAGTCCACCGAGCAGTTGTCCAGCCTGGAAATGATCGGCGTGGACCCGCTCAAGTACATTGTTGCCCCGCGCCTGTGGGCCGGCTTCATTTCCCTGCCATTGCTGGCGATGATCTTCAGCGTGGTGGGTATCTGGGGCGGTTCGTGGGTGGCGGTGGACTGGCTGGGCGTCTATGACGGTTCCTACTGGGCCAACATGCAGAACAGCGTGACCTTCAGCGGCGACGTGCTCAACGGCATCATAAAAAGCATCGTCTTCGCCTTTGTAGTGACCTGGATCGCCGTATTCCAAGGCTACGACTGTGAGCCCACTTCAGAAGGGATCAGTCGCGCCACCACCAAGACCGTTGTGTACGCCTCGCTGGCGGTACTGGGCCTTGACTTCATTTTGACCGCCTTGATGTTTGGAGATTTCTGATGCAAAACCGCACTGTGGAAATCGGTGTCGGCCTTTTCTTGCTGGCTGGCATCCTGGCTTTATTGTTGCTGGCCCTGCGAGTCAGTGGTCTTTCGGCGAGCCCCACCGCCGACACTTATAAACTTTACGCGTACTTCGACAATATCGCCGGTTTGACTGTCAGAGCTAAAGTGACCATGGCCGGTGTCACCATCGGCAAGGTCACGGCAATCGATCTGGATCGCGACAGCTTCACCGGTCGAGTGACGATGCAACTGGACAAGAAGGTAGATAATCTGCCGACCGACTCCACTGCATCTATCCTCACTGCGGGTCTGCTGGGCGAGAAGTACATCGGTGTCAGCGTGGGCGGGGAAACAGCCTTGCTCAAGGATGGCTCGACAATCCACGACACACAGTCGTCGTTGGTACTTGAAGACCTGATCGGTAAATTCCTGCTCAATACGGTCAATAAAGACGCCAAATGAGGAATCTGTACATGATCTCTACCTTGCGACGTGGCCTCCTGGTACTGCTGGCGGCGCTGCCGTTGATGGCTAACGCGGCGGGTTCTGCGCACGATCTGGTGCAGGACACGACCAACAAGATGCTGGCCGACCTGACTGCCCATAAAGAGCAGTACAAGCAGGATCCCAGCAAGTTCTACGACGCGCTCAACACCATCGTCGGCCCGGTTGTCGACGCCGAAGGTATTTCGCGCAGCATCATGACCGTCAAGTATTCGCGCAAGGCGACGCCTGCGCAGATGCAGACGTTCCAGGAAAACTTCAAGAAAGGCCTGTTCCAGTTCTACGGCAATGCACTGCTTGAGTACAACAACCAGGGCATCACCGTTGATCCAGCCAAGGATGAGTCGGGCGATCGCACCAGCGTTGGCATGACCGTCAAGGGCAACAACGGCGCGGTCTATCCTGTGCAGTACACCCTGGAGAAGGTCAACGGCGAGTGGAAACTGCGCAACGTGATCATCAACGGTATCAACATCGGCAAGCTGTTCCGTGACCAGTTCGCTGACGCGATGCAGCGCAATGGCAACGACCTGGACAAAACCATCAATGGTTGGGCCGGTGAAGTCGCCAAGGCCAAGGAAGAGACCGACAAAGCCGCCGGGAAGCCCGCGCAATGACCGAGTCGGCTGTTCGTCTCGGCGACGCTGGCGAGCTGTTCATCAGCGGCGTGCTGGATTACCGCACCGGGCCTGACCTGCGCAAGCAGGGCCAGGCGCTGATCAAGACCAGCACCGCGCCTGCACTGGTGCTGGATTGTTCGGCGGTGACCAAGTCCAGCAGTGTCGGTTTGTCGTTGCTGCTGTGCTTCATGCGCGATGCCGAGGCGGCCAAAAAGCCGGTCAGCATCCGTGCATTGCCCGAAGACATGCGTGAAATTGCCGAAGTTTCCGGTTTGACCGAACTGTTGGCGCATCCTTAATACACATTATTAAAGAAGCCCCCCGTCAGAGTCCTGCTATGCGGGGTTCGCAGGCGCGGGGCTTTTTTGTATGATGTGCGACCCGTGCGCACTGGGCGCCGATAGAGGTTGAGCATGCAGGCCCTAGAAGTTAAAAGCTTCCTTGAAGGAAAGCTGCCGGAAACGAACGTAGAAGTTGAAGGCGAAGGCTGCAACTTCCAGCTGAACGTGATTAGCGATGAACTGGCGGCATTGAGCCCGGTCAAGCGTCAACAGCAGGTCTATGCCCATTTGAACCCGTGGATCACCGATGGCAGCATCCACGCGGTCACTATGAAATTTTTCAGCCGCGCGGCCTGGGCCGAGCGCACCTGAGCCCCCAAGGCGTCGAGATTCTTATGGATAAATTGATTATTACCGGCGGTGCCCGCCTTGATGGCGAGATCCGCATCTCCGGTGCGAAAAACTCCGCCTTGCCGATCCTGGCAGCGACCCTGCTGTGCGATGGCCCGGTGACCGTGGCCAACCTGCCGCACCTGCATGACATCACCACCATGATCGAGCTGTTCGGTCGCATGGGCATTGAGCCGGTGATCGACGAGAAACTGGCCGTCGAAATCGACCCGCGCACCATCAAGACCCTGATCGCTCCGTACGAACTGGTGAAAACCATGCGTGCGTCGATCCTGGTGCTGGGCCCGATGGTTGCCCGTTTCGGCGAAGCTGAAGTAGCCCTGCCTGGCGGTTGCGCGATTGGCTCGCGTCCGGTTGACCTGCACATCCGTGGCCTCGAGGCCATGGGTGCAACCATCGACGTCGAAGGCGGCTACATCAAGGCCAAGGCGCCGGAAGGTGGCTTGCGCGGTGCCAATTTCTTCTTCGATACCGTCAGCGTGACCGGTACCGAGAACATCATGATGGCGGCTGCCCTGGCCAACGGTCGCAGCGTCCTGCAAAACGCCGCGCGCGAGCCGGAAGTGGTCGACCTGGCCAACTTCCTGATCGCCATGGGTGCCAACATCACCGGCGCCGGCACCGACACCATCACCATCGAAGGCGTCAAGCGCCTGCACTCTGCCACCTACAAGGTGATGCCGGACCGCATCGAGACCGGTACCTACCTGGTTGCCGCTGCCGTCACCGGTGGTCGCGTCAAGGTCAAGGACACTGATCCGACCATCCTTGAAGCCGTGCTGGAAAAACTCAAGGAAGCCGGTGCTGAAATCACCACCGGTGCCGACTGGATCGAGCTGAACATGCATGGCAAGCGGCCAAAAGCCGTGAACGTGCGTACCGCTCCGTACCCGGCGTTCCCGACCGACATGCAGGCGCAGTTCATCTCCCTGAACGCGATTGCCGAAGGTACCGGTGCCGTGATCGAGACCATCTTCGAAAACCGCTTCATGCACGTGTACGAACTGCACCGCATGGGCGCGAAGATCCAGGTCGAAGGCAACACCGCTATCGTTACCGGCACCGAGAAGCTCAAGGGCGCGCCAGTGATGGCGACCGACCTGCGCGCTTCGGCCAGCCTGGTGATCTCGGCGCTGATCGCCGAAGGTGACACGTTGATCGACCGCATCTACCACATCGACCGTGGTTACGAGTGCATCGAAGAAAAACTGCAGATGCTCGGCGCGAAAATCCGCCGCGTACCGGGCTAGTCCCGGCACTGCAAACACCTTCACTGTGGAGAGGGAGCTTGCTCCCGCTGGACTGCGCGGCAGTCCCATTTCCAGGGCCGCTTCGCGCCCCGGCGCGCGCAAGCGTCCTCGCCACGGGAAGGTGTTTGTTGTTAAATGGTTTGTTTCAAATCGGGGCTGTAATGGCCTCGATCTGTGTCTGGCGCCGTTTGTGACCGGACAGCAATAGCCTGATGAAGGACTGACGTTTCCCATGTTGACCATCGCACTGTCCAAGGGCCGCATCCTTGACGACACTTTGCCGCTTCTGGCTGAAGCGGGCATCGTGCCGACCGAGAATCCGGACAAGAGCCGCAAGCTGATCATCCCAACGACCCAGGACGACGTGCGCCTGTTGATCGTGCGGGCTACCGACGTGCCGACCTACGTTGAACATGGCGCGGCCGACCTGGGTGTCGCCGGCAAAGACGTGCTGATGGAATACGGTGGCCAGGGCCTGTACGAGCCGCTGGACCTGCGCATTGCCCTGTGCAAGCTGATGACGGCCGGCCGTGTCGGTGACGTCGAGCCCAAGGGTCGCCTGCGAGTGGCCACCAAGTTCGTCAACGTCGCCAAGCGTTACTACGCCGAGCAAGGCCGCCAGGTCGATATCATCAAGCTCTACGGCTCGATGGAGCTGGCGCCGCTGATTGGCCTCGCCGACAAGATCATCGACGTGGTCGACACCGGCAACACCCTGCGCGCCAACGGTTTGGAGCCGCAGGATTTCATTGCCGACATCAGCTCTCGCCTGATCGTCAACAAAGCCTCCATGAAAATGCAGCACGCCCGTATCCAGGCGTTGATCGACACCCTGCGCAAGGCAGTGGAGTCTCGACACCGCGGTTGACTCACCCGCGTAGCCGGAAGGCTGCGCCCGTCTATCCGCCTCATAGCCAGAATTCTCAGGTGCCCAAGCGGAAACGACTGCTAGTTTAGGGCGCCTGAGTTTTTGCCAATTCTATTGAGGCCCTCGCTATGACCACGTCCACTGCAATTGCCCGACTCAACGCTGCCGACCCGGATTTCGCCCATCATCTGGATCATCTGCTGAGCTGGGAAAGCGTGTCCGACGATTCGGTCAACCAGCGGGTGCTCGACATCATCAAGGCCGTGCGCGAACGCGGTGACGCGGCGTTGGTGGACTTCACCCGCCAGTTCGACGGCTTGGACGTGAAGTCCATGGCCGACCTGATCCTGCCGCGCGAACGCCTGGAGCTGGCCCTGACGCGCATCACTGCGCCGCAGCGCGAAGCCCTGGAAGTGGCCGCAGCGCGGGTGCGCAGCTACCACGAAAAACAGAAGCAGGATTCCTGGAGCTACACCGAAGCCGACGGTACCGTGCTGGGCCAGAAGGTCACGCCACTGGACCGTGCCGGCCTGTACGTGCCGGGCGGCAAGGCGTCGTACCCGTCGTCGGTGCTGATGAACGCGATCCCGGCCAAAGTGGCGGGCGTGACCGAAGTGGTCATGGTGGTACCGACCCCGCGCGGCGAAATCAACGAGCTGGTGCTGGCTGCGGCCTGCATCGCCGGGGTCGACCGCGTCTTCACCATCGGCGGCGCGCAGGCTGTTGCCGCCCTGGCCTACGGCACCGAGAGCGTGCCGAAGGTCGACAAGGTGGTCGGTCCGGGCAACATCTACGTCGCCACTGCCAAGCGCCACGTGTTTGGCCAGGTCGGTATCGACATGATCGCTGGCCCGTCGGAAATCCTCGTGGTGTGTGATGGCCAGACCGATCCGGACTGGATTGCCATGGACCTGTTCTCCCAGGCCGAGCACGACGAAGACGCCCAGGCGATCCTGGTCAGCCCCGACGCCGAATTCCTCGACAAGGTAGCCGCCAGCATCAATAAATTGCTGCCGACCATGGAGCGCGCCGAGATCATCGAGAAGTCGATCAATGGTCGTGGCGCGCTGATCCTGGTGCGTGACATGGAACAGGCTATCGAAGTCGCCAACCGCATTGCGCCGGAGCACCTGGAGCTGTCGGTTGCCGACCCACAAACCTGGCTGCCATCGATTCGTCATGCCGGTGCGATCTTCATGGGCCGCCACACCAGCGAAGCCCTGGGCGACTACTGCGCGGGCCCCAACCACGTGTTGCCGACCTCGGGCACCGCGCGTTTCTCGTCGCCGCTTGGGGTGTATGACTTCCAGAAGCGTTCGTCGATCATCTTCTGCTCGCCACAAGGCGCTTCCGAGCTGGGCAAGACCGCGTCGGTGCTGGCCCGTGGCGAATCCCTCAGCGCGCATGCTCGCAGCGCCGAATATCGCATCCTTGAAGACAAGCAGGGGAACTGAGACATGAGCAAATTCTGGAGCCCCTTCGTCAAGGACCTGGTGCCTTACGTGCCTGGCGAACAGCCCAAGCTGACCAAGCTGGTCAAGCTCAACACCAACGAAAACCCCTACGGCCCGTCGCCCAAGGCGCTCGCGGCGATGCAAGCCGAGTTGAACGACAACCTGCGCCTGTACCCGGACCCCAACAGCGACCTGCTCAAGCAGGCGGTGGCCAAGTATTACGGGATCGACGCCGGCAAGGTGTTCCTTGGCAACGGTTCCGACGAAGTCCTGGCGCACATCTTCCATGGCCTGTTCCAGCACGATCTGCCGCTGCTGTTCCCGGATATCAGCTACAGCTTCTATCCGGTCTACTGCGGCCTTTATGGCATCAAGTCCGCCCCGGTGCCGCTGGACGAGCAGTTCCAGATCCGCGTGTCGGACTACGCCAGGCCCAACGGCGGGATCATCTTCCCCAACCCGAACGCGCCGACCGGCTGCGTGCTGGCGCTGGACGCGGTGGAGCAGATCCTCAAGGCCAGCCCGGACTCGGTGGTGGTGGTCGATGAAGCCTATATCGACTTCGGCGGCGAAACCGCCATCAGCCTGGTGGACCGCTACCCGAACCTGCTGGTGACGCAGACCCTGTCCAAATCGCGCTCACTCGCCGGTTTGCGCGTGGGCCTGGCCGTGGGCCACCCGGACCTGATCGAAGCGCTGGAGCGGGTCAAGAACAGCTTCAACTCCTATCCGCTGGATCGCCTGGCGATTGTCGGCGCGGCGGCGGCGTTCGAGGACCGTGAGTACTTCGAGGCGACCTGCCGATTGGTTGTCGATAGCCGTAACAAGCTAGTCGCTCAATTGGAGGAGAAGGGTTTTGAGGTGTTGCCGTCGGCAGCCAACTTCATCTTTGCGCGTCACCCACGGCACGACGCGGCGGGTCTTGCCGACAAGGTGCGTGAGCAGGGCGTGATCGTGCGGCACTTCAAGCAGGAGCGGATTGCCCAGTTCCTGCGGATCAGCATCGGTACGCCGGAGCAGAACCAGGCGCTGATTGATGCGTTGGGCGAGCTCTAAGCCACACTGAGGCTTAAAAAAATGTGGGAGCGGGCTTGCTCGCGAAGGCGTTGTATCAGTCACATAGCTGTCGACTGACACTGCGCTTTCGCGAGCAAGCCCGCTCCCACATTTGGTTTTGCGGTGTTAGTTAGATCAACGGCTCATCAGATTTTTTGTTCTTCCAGCCATCGTTGCCCGGCAGCAGCAGGTTCAAGCCAATCGCTACCACCGCACACAGGGCGATGCCCTTGAGGCCGAAATCATCCGGGCCGGTGCCGGTACCGACCAGCACCCCGCCAATCCCGAACACCAGGGTCACCGACACAATCACCAGATTGCGCGCCTCACCCAGGTCGATCTTGTGGCGGATCAAGGTATTCATCCCCACCGCGGCAATCGAGCCGAACAGCAGGCACAGGATCCCGCCCATCACCGGCACCGGGATGCTTTGCAGCAGTGCGCCGAACTTGCCGATAAACGCCAGGCTGATGGCAAAGACCGCCGCCCAGGTCATGATTTTCGGGTTGTAGTTCTTGGTCAGCATCACTGCGCCGGTCACTTCGGCGTACGTGGTGTTCGGCGGGCCGCCAAACAGGCCGGCGGCCGTGGTGGCAATCCCGTCACCCAGCAGGGTGCGGTGCAGGCCGGGCTTCTTCAGGTAGTCGCGACCGGTCACGCTGCCCACTGCAATCACACCGCCGATATGTTCGATCGCCGGGGCCAGGGCTACCGGTACGATGAACAGGATCGCCTGCCAGTTGAACTCCGGCGCGGTGAAGTGGGGCAGGGCAAACCAAGGGGCGGCAGCGATTTTTGCCGTGTCGACCACGCCAAAGTAGAACGACATGGCAAACCCCACCAGCACGCCGGAGATGATCGGCACCAGGCGGAAAATGCCTTTGCCGAACACCGCCACGATCAAGGTGGTCAGCAGCGCCGGCATCGAGATCATCATCGCCGTCTGGTAATGGATCAGCTCGGCGCCGTCACCGGCCTTGCCCATCGCCATGTTGGCGGCGATCGGCGCCATGGCCAGGCCGATGGAGATGATCACCGGCCCGATCACCACGGGCGGGAGCAGCCGGTCAATGAAACCGGTGCCCTTGATCTTCACGGCGAGGCCGAGGAAGGTATAAACGAAGCCGGCCGCCATCACCCCGCCCATGGTCGCCGCAAGGCCGAACTGGCCCTTGGCGAGAATGATCGGCGTGATAAACGCAAAGCTCGATGCCAGGAATACCGGCACCTGACGCCCTGTAACCACCTGGAACAGCAACGTGCCCAGGCCTGCGGTAAACAGTGCGACGTTTGGATCAAGACCTGTGATCAGCGGCATCAACACCAGCGCGCCAAATGCTACGAAGAGCATCTGTGCGCCGGACAGGATCTGGCGCCAAAGCGGGTCGTTGAATTCATCCTGCATGCTCACGCGTCCTTCTGCTTGGTGCCGAAGATCTTGTCACCGGCATCGCCCAGGCCTGGGATGATGTAGCCGTGCTCGTTCAGGCGCTCATCGATGGAGGCGGTGTAGATCTGCACGTCCGGGTGCGCTTTCTCGACGGCAGCGATGCCTTCGGGAGCGGCCACCAGCACCATGGCGCGGATGTCCTTGCAACCGGCCTTTTTCAGCAGGTCGATGGTGGCAACCATGGAGCTGCCGGTGGCGAGCATCGGGTCGATGATCATGGCCAGGCGTTCGTTGATTTCCGGAACGAGTTTTTCCAGGTACGTGTGGGCCTGCAAGGTTTCTTCGTTGCGGGCCACGCCGACGGCGCTGACCTTGGCGCCCGGGATCAGGCTGAGCACGCCTTCGAGCATGCCGATACCGGCGCGCAGGATGGGCACCACGGTAATTTTCTTACCGGCGATTTTCTCCACCTGGACGGGACCGGCCCAACCGGGGATCTCGTAGCTTTCCAGGGGCAAATCCTTGGTGGCTTCGTAAGTGAGCAGCGCTCCGACTTCCTGAGCAAGCTCACGGAAATTCTTCGTGCTAATGTCGGCACGGCGCATAAGGCCGAGTTTGTGTCGGATCAGCGGGTGGCGGATCTCGCGAGTGGGCATGGGAAAGGCTCCGGCGGCGGGCAAAAAAACCGGCCTAGATTAATCTATCCGAGGGTGTTGTCCTATAGACATCAAGTACGTTAGTCCATAAAGGCTTGAACGTTGCGCCTCACATGCGTACCTTTGCCCGCTTTTCTTGCCACAGCACCCCCTTGGAGAGCGCCATGTCCGCTGATCTCGAGCATATCCGTCAAATCATGCGCGAGGCTGACTGCCTGTACACCGAAGCGCAAGTCGAAGAAGCGATCGCCAAGGTCGGCGCACACATCACTCGCGAGATGGCCGACACCAACCCGGTAGTCTTCTGCGTGATGAACGGCGGGCTGATCTTCGCCGGCAAACTGCTCACTCACCTGCAGTTCCCGCTGGAAGCGTCCTACCTGCACGCCACGCGCTATCGCAACGAAACCAGCGGTGGTGACCTGTTCTGGAAAGCCAAGCCGGAAGTCTCGTTCATCGACCGTGACGTGCTGATCATCGACGACATCCTCGACGAAGGTCACACCCTGGGCGCGATCATCGACTTCTGCAAACACGCCGGCGCACGCAAGGTGCACACCGCCGTGCTGATCGACAAAGACCATGACCGCAAGGCCCGCCCGGACCTGAAAGCCGATTACGTCGGCCTGCCATGCATCGACCGTTACATATTCGGTTACGGCATGGACTACAAAGGCTACTGGCGCAATGCCAACGGGATTTTCGCCGTCAAGGGGATGTGATTGATGACCCGCTTTCTGGATCAGACGCTGTTCGCCGAATTGACCGAGAAAGCGGCCGCCAGCCCGCGTGGCCGGCACCATCACAACTTCCATCAGATGGACGAGCCCTGCCATCGCCTGGCCGTGGGCCTGCAGCCCGACACCTATGTGCCGCCGCATCGGCACCTGAGCGCCGACAAGGCGGAAACCCTGCTGGTGCTCCAGGGTAGCCTGGGCCTGCTGGTGTTCAGCGACACCGGTGAAGTCATTGCCAAGCGCGTGATGCAGGCGGGCAGCGCGTGTGCCGGTGTCGACCTGCCGCCAGGGGTGTTCCACGGCTTGGTGGTGCTGGCACCGGATACAGTGATGTTCGAGTGCAAAGCCGGGCCTTATCGGCCGGTGGGCGAGGGCGAATCAGCCAGTTGGGCGCCCCGCGAGGGCGATGTCGGCGTGGTCGAGTATCAGCGCTGGATGCTTGCCCAGTTCGATTGAGCTACAGTGCTGGGCCATCTCCCATGGAGCGGCCCATGAGCCTGTTGATACGCACCTGCGCCGCCCTGGCGCTGACCCTCAGTTTGCCCCTGGCCGCCGCGCCTGCGCCGATGCACAGTCAGTTCCTGCCGTCGGACGACCTTACCCTGCGCGCTGAGACGCCCGACCAGCAGCAGTTGCTGCAAGTCACTGAATACGCGGTGGTGGTCGGCAACCAGCGTCAATCCAACCAGCAACCGATCCCGGTGACTTCGCCGCTGATGATCCGCCTCAAGGGCAAGCCCCTGAACAAGGGCGCGACCATCGCCCAGGTGGTGCTCAACTTCGACGCCGAAAGCAAAAGCCTGAAAAAGCCGGCATACGACGACAAGAGCAAAACCTTGACGTTGTCCTACCCGGTGGCCCAGTACCGCGTGATCGTCGACCTGCTGCGCAATGACGCGGTGTATGTGCAATTCCTCAGTTATGCCAATGGGCATATCTGGGCGGACTTGCACACCGGTGTCGTTCGTTCCAGGCAGTGACAGCGCTGCAGAACACATGTGGGAGTTGGCTTGCCTGCGATGCAGCCAACTCGACCTGTCAGTAAAACCGCGGCGACACCATCGCAGGCAAGCCAGCTCCCACATTGAACGTGTGTTGCTTCCGCAGCGTTCGCCCCGCAGGTAAACTGCGTTTCCCGTGTAAATGTCTGCAGGCTGGAGTCGGTAATGCGTAAAGATAAGAAACAGGTGATTGGTGACGAGATCGGCGACGATCAGATCAAGTTGTTCCTGGACTTCGAGCCGGTCGACGCGACTTCACCGTCCCTGCACAAACTGATCAAGGCTTACCGTGGCCTGCGTATCGACGATTTCGAACGGTTCCTGGGCTTTTTCAAGGAAGCCGGCCTGGACCTGGACGGCAAGGACGAGCATGGCCAGACCTTTGTCGACCTGATCAAGGACCAGCGCAACGCCGCCGAGTACATCGAGCTGATCGATAACGCGCGCAGCTGATTATCCCGGCCATAAAAAAACGCCCCGTTCTCAGGCCGAGAGCGGGGCGTTTTTTATTGCTGCACGGCCTTAAGCGTAGCTTTCGGCTTCGTTGCTTTGCTCAACCAGTTCCAGGCTGATGTTGTTCTGCGCGTTGATCTTGCGATACAGCTCGGCATCGGTCTCCAGGACCTTTTCGCGAGCCGGGAAGATCTCGTGCAGCTTGGTTGCCCACTCGCCTGCAGCCTTCTGTGGGAAGCAGCGCTCGATCAGTTCCAGCATGATCGACACGGTCACCGAAGCGCCAGGGGAGGCGCCCAGCAGTGCCGCCAGTGAACCGTCCTTGGCCGCGACCAGCTCGGTGCCAAATTGCAGCACGCCGCCTTTTTTCGGGTCTTTCTTGATGATCTGCACCCGTTGGCCGGCCACTTCCAGGCGCCAGTCCTCGGCTTTCGCTTCAGGGTAGAAGCGGCGCAGGGATTCCAGTCGCTGCTCCATGGACTGGCGCACTTCGCTGACCAGGTACTTGGTCAGGTCCATGTTGTCGCGGGCCACGGCGAGCATCGGGCCGATGTTGCCGGCACGGATCGACAGAGGCAGGTCGAGGAACGAGCCGTGCTTGAGGAACTTGGTGGTGAACCCGGCATATGGCCCGAACAGCAGGGACTTCTTGCCATCGACCACGCGGGTGTCCAGGTGCGGCACGGACATCGGCGGCGAACCCACGGCGGCCTGGCTGTAGACCTTGGCCTGGTGGTGCTTGACCACTTCCGGGTTGTCGCAACGCAGCCACTGGCCACTGACCGGGAAACCGCCAAAACCTTTGCTTTCTTCGATGCCCGAGGCTTGCAGCAACGGCAGGGCCGCACCACCTGCGCCGAGGAACACGAACTTGGCGTCCACTTCGCGGCTGTTGCCGCTGTTGACGTCCTTGATGCTCACGGTCCAGCCGGCGCCGTTGCGCTTGAGGCCGGTCACGCGCTTGCTGTACTTGACCTGGGCATCCGGCGAACTGGTCAGGTGGCTGAGCAACTGGTTGGTCAGGGCGCCGAAGTTGACGTCGGTGCCGTTCATCACGCGGGTGGCAGCGATTTTTTCGTCGAGCGGGCGGCCCGGCATCATCAACGGCATCCACTCGGCCATCTCATTGCGGTCTTCGGTGTAGTGCATGTCCGAGAACGCGTGGTGCTGGCTGAGGGATTCAAAGCGCTTCTTGAGGAACGACACGCCTTTTTCGCCCTGCACGAAGCTCAGGTGCGGGACTGGGCTGATAAAGGACTTGGACGAGCCAAAGGTGCCCTTTTTGGTCAGGTACGCCCAGAACTGCTTCGAGACCTCGAACTGGGTGTTGATGTGCACGGCTTTCTTGATGTCGATGGAGCCATCGGCGGCCTGCGGCGTGTAGTTCAGCTCACACAGGCCGGCGTGGCCGGTACCGGCGTTGTTCCACGGGTTGGAACTCTCCGCGGCACCCGAATCCATCAGCTCAACGACTTCCAGCTTGAGGCCGGGGTCGAGCTCTTTGAGCAATACGGCCAGGGTGGCACTCATGATGCCGGCCCCTACCAGTACTACGTCGACTGCTTCGTTATGCGCCATTTAACGCGTCTCCAAAATCTGCAGCACCAAATTGACGGCATGGCTGCCAGGAGTGACGGGGCGGTTCACGTGTTGCCCCAGGTTACCCATGGCCAGGATCGCCATGTCCGATTCGCAATTCTTTGCAATTTCAGCGCACGCTTCCTGCCGGCTAATCTGCCTATGAACGCATTCATGGGCGCCTGTGGCAATTCGACTTATGGTCAAAGCGTGCGATTCGTGCAACCAATCCGTAGCGGACAGGCTCAAGCTCCGGTTGTTGAGGAGTACTCGGTCCTGTGTGGTTGGGCTGTTCCAGACGCTGATGGTGCTTGTACAAACGCCAAACTATTCATTTGCTCGCCACACTCTTGTGAAGTTGTGAAAACCCGTTTTTTTCACGCTCTTTTGAAGACGTGAACCTCAAAAAAGGGCTGCCCCAGCGTGGCACCTGGCCCGCACAACCTTTGCCGAGACGCGGCAAGACGGGCAAACAACTCAAGTGGCCGAGCGCAATGGCAGCTCTGGCAGATTCGGTAAAGAGGGGTGGTTTGCAAAGAAAACAGCAAGCGCGCCAGCTTCACTCGATCTGTGTGGGCGGCTCTCTGTGGGCGATTCTTGAGGTTAATGCCGAGGCATTAACGATGCTGCGAGGCCCGATCAGGAGACGTCCTTATAATCGGGGGGAGATTGTAGCGAAGAACGCCAAGGAAATGGGCGTGTTTTATGACTTTTATTAGGACTTCGGTCAGGCGGCCAACGGCTGGTGGCGGGGCGACCGCGCAGGGCGTGGGCTGACGCGTGCGCTGGCCGGCAATGGGTGGTGCATCCAGCTCAGGCGAATCTCTTCGATTTCTACCCAGCCTTCGCCGACCGGAGGCTGGTGGCACTCTTTAAAGGCCTGGCAGCGACCTTGCACATCGAGCAGGGCGAACTGGCGAAGGGCGGGTTTGCGGGTAAACAGAGACCAGAGAAAATGCATGGCGATCAACCTCCTGAGATTGGGGCCAAGCATGCCCGCGTGGGATGACGAGCCCATGTAACGGCTGTGACATCTGGGTTACAACGAACCGCGATCTCGGCTACAGGTCACAGGTTGTAACTGGCGCTAGTTCCGCGCAGTGGCGCCCCGCTATACTGCCGGCCTGTCGGTACCTGATTTCTGGAGAGAAGAGCATGTTGCAACGCCTGTTGTTCGGTTTGATCACTGTGACCAGCTTGACCCTGGTTGGCTGCGCCAACAGCCCGCAACAACTGAGCCCTGAGCCGAAAATCACCACGCAACTGGCTCCGGTGGGCCATGGCCAGCCGGTGTCGGTGCGGGTCGTGGATGGTCGTCCGTCGCCAACCCTGGGTTCCCGTGGTGGCCTGTACCCTGAAACCGCCCTGGTGTCGGTGAACGGCCAGGACGTGTTGCCCAAGCTGCAGGCCCAGGCCGAAGCTGCCGTGCGTTTGCTGGGTTTCACCCCGGCCAACTCGCCGGGCGCGCCTCAACTGACCATTACCCTGGCCGAGCTGAAGTACCAGTCGCCCAAGGAAGGCCTGTACGTGACTGAAGCCTCGATTGGCGCGACGTTCAAGTCCGACGTCACTGCCGGCACGCGTCGCTACAGCGGCCGCTACGGCGCTTCGCTCAACCAGCGTTTCGGCATGGCGCCGAACCAGGAAACCAACACCAAGCTGGTCAGCGACGTGCTGAGCGATGCCCTGACCCGCCTGTTCAAGGATCCAAGCATCGGTTCATTGCTCAGCTCGCAATAACCGCTTACTAAAAAAGCCGGGCTCAGCGATGAGCCCGGCTTTTTTTCGCCTTCAGTTTCATGCGGCGGTGTCGATACAGAAATCCAGCAGGCTCACCCCCGTCAACCCATCGGCCTCCGGCAGGTCCGCATGCTGATGCCCGCCCAGGGCGCAATACACCAGCCAATGGCGGTCCTGGACGTTGAACGCCAGCCCGCCGATCAGCGCCTCTTGCTCATCGCTGGGGGCGATCAGATACAACCGATCCTGGTTTTGCGCGTGCAGCATGACAAGCTCCCGAACGTTCGAAGGGCAACAGAGTGGCCTGTTAAGGTGACGTTCAGGTGACGCTGTAAATTACTGGATACATTAGCCGTTCATGGGGGAGGGAGCATTTTCGGGCGCTGGAGGCCACTATCGTTCAGGTTTGTATCTGAATTGATACCAAGACACTGTATTCCTGAGGTTTGCGATGGCGCTGCCCGCACTATTGATCAACGCTGTGGCTTTATTGGTGGCCTGCCCTGGGGCGGCCCTGCTGTTTTTTACCCGCCTGCGCGAACAGCGCGCGATGGCCGACCTGGCCGCGCAAAGCGAAGACCGCGCGATCGACCAACCGATGTTGTTTCTGGATGTGCGCACCGAACGGGCGCATCGACTGGCTTACCGCGTCGGTTTCGCCTGCCTGGGGTTGGCACTGGCCATCTCGTGGCTGAGCACCCACCTCTGAAAAAACCGCTGAACAGATCTGGGAGCGGGCTTGCGTGGGAGCTGGCTTGCCTGCGATAGCATCACCTCAGTGTGACTGATACACCGAGGTGTCTGCATCGCGGGCATGCACGGCTCCTATACAAGCCCGCTTCTACACAAGATGGTTCGTACAGCGGTTAGAGTGGAATTCCCGCCTTGACCCGATATTGATTGCGCACCGGTGTTGCATATTGCACCACCAGGAACGGCCGGTGCTCGGCCGGGCATTCGTTCAGGCGGCGCTCCCATTCAGCCTTGGCCTTGGCCAGTTCGTCCGCCGGGAACACCTCGGCCGCCGTCGGCACCTGTAATTGCGGGTCGGCGTCGCTCCATTGCTGATACGCCAGGTAGTGCACCGGGAACAGCCGGTAACCGCCGAGAATCTGCCGGTCCATTTCCACCGCCAGCAGCTTGGTGTCTTCGAAACGCTCGGTGATCGGCGGCGCGAAGTTGATGTGCACCCGGCCCTTGTAGCCGGTGATACCCAAGGCAATGCTCACGTCATCTTCGCCCGGCGCCTTGGTGTAGGTGCCGGTTGTGGCGCGGATATACAGCTCGCGGGCCTTGGCCGCGTCGCATGGGTCGTACTCGTAGCTGATGGACACCGGCGTCAGGTTCAGCGACTGGATGACCTCGGCAAACGGCTCGTCCTTGCGGCTGACGTGGAACATCTTGAGGATCGCCGACTCGGTGCGATCATCCCCATCCTTGGCGCGGCCTTCGGCCTGGGCGATCCAGATGGACTGGCAGTCGTTGCGGATCGAATGGTTGATGTAGGCCGACAGCAGGTTATACGCCGCCATCTTCTCCTTTCGCCCGGTGATCGAGCGGTGCACGATAAAGCTCTTGTTCAAGCGCATCAGGTCGCTGACAAACGGCTTTTGCAGCAGGTTGTCGCCGATGGCGATGCGCGGTGTCGGCAGGCCGGCGTGGTACACGGCGTAGTTGACGAAAGCCGGGTCCATCACGATATCGCGGTGGTTGGCCAGGAACAGGTAGGCGATGCCGGACTTGAGTTGCTCGACGCCGGTATAGGTCACGCCGTCGGTCGCCCGGTCGATGGTGTGATCGACGTAGTACTCGACTTTGTCCTGCAGCGTGGCCACGGTAGTGACGCCGGCAAACTCACGGCGCAATTTGCGGGCGATCATCGGCTTGAGCAGCCAGCCCAGGGCGCCGGCAAAGCGCGGGAAGCGGAAGTGGGTCAGGATGTCCAGAAAGGCCTTGTCACTGAACAGTCGGGCCAGCACTGCCGGGACTTCGCTGTCGTTGTAAGGTCGGATGGTATCGAATTCGCCCATCATGCTCTCTTGTTAGAAACGGCTAGGGTAAGTAGAGGAAATACCAGGGGGCGGCCGGAGTAATGGGCTCGGCCGAACGATAACCCTGTAAATAGACCGGCGATTATACGCACAAGTCACCTTGGAGGCTGCGATGCTGGAAACCGCGACGTACGATTGTCCTTATTGTGGTGAAGTGGTCGATACAACGGTGGATTTATCGGGTGGCGATCAGATCTATATAGAAGACTGCCAGGTGTGCTGCCGGCCGATCACCTTCGTTCTTCAGGTCCATGATGAAGAATGGATGCTTGAAACCCGTAGCGAAAATGAATAGCGGGGGCGCCCATGCAGCGAATCTACGAACCGGAAAACCTGATGGAAGGCGAGCTGTTGCAACAGATGCTCGCCAGCGAAGGTATCGAAGCGCACCTGGTGGGCCGCCATTTGCTCGGCGGCACCGGCGAGCTGCCGATCTTCGGCCTGCTGGGGCTGGAGGTGGACAACGACCAGGCGGCCTACGCCCGCGAGCTGATTACCGCCTACATCGGCGCGCAGCCGTTACCCGGGGATGAACCCGACAGCTTCCCCGACGTGCTGGTCTGTTAGGCTGTCGGTCGGTTTACCCAAGAGTCGTGTTGCCCCATGTGTGGACGTTATGCCCTGTTTCGCTGGAACCCCACCTTTGCTGCCTTGCCGGGCTTTCCGGCGGACCAGCAGGCCCAGTGGAACATCTCTCCGAACGATTCGGTGCTGATCCAGCGCCAGAGCGAAGGCCAGCGCACCCTGGCTCGCGCCCGCTGGGGCCTGACGCCGCCGTGGCTGACGGACCTGTCCCGCACGCCGGCTCATGCCCGCGCTGAAACCCTGGCCGAACAACCGATGTTTCGCGAAGCGTTTCGCCAGCGCCGTTGCCTGCTGCCCGCCAATGGTTTCTACGAATGGCGCGGTACCCAGCGCAAACGCCCCTATTGGTTGACGCCGGGCGAGGGCTCCACGTTGTTTTTTGCCGCGATCTGGGAGGCCTACCCGGTGCAGGAGCAGGTGTGGCTGAGCACGGCGGTAGTGACGCAAGCCGCGCAGAGTCAGCGACGACCATTGATCCTGGACGCTGACGGGCAGGCCGCCTGGTTGGATCCGGAGACCCCACTGCATGTGCTGCAAGGCCTGCTGGCCAGTGAGCCCGTCGCGTTGCGCGAGCGGGTCCTGGCCAATATGGTCAACGATCCCAAGCTCAACGGGCCGGAGTGCCTGACCCCGGCCTGAGTCTGGGGTTTATGGGGTGTAGGTGCGGGCCGCATCGCAGGCAAGCCAGCTCCCACATTTGGAACTGTGAGTACACTCCGATGTGAGCGCTGGCTTGCCTGCGACAGGGCCCTCGAGACCGCCAAAAGCTCAACCTTGAACGGATGGATCCGCGGCGCCGCCGCAGTAAGGGCGTGTGGGATGTATCCGAAAATGAGTGGTTAAACGTCTGTTGTATCTGGCGTCGATACACACGAGCGCCTACGATACGCGCCATGTTTTCAGGGAGAGCGTTTATGAAGAAATCATTGGCGGTAAGTGTGTTGGCGGCAGCGGTGTTGCTGGCCGGGTGCCAGTCGGTCAATACCACCAGCGGCGGCGCCGTTGGGGTAGAGCGCAAGCAATACATGTTCAGCATGCTGTCGAGCCAGGAAGTCGACCAGATGTATGCCCAGTCCTACCAGCAGACCCTGGGCGAAGCCAGTGGCAAAGGCCTGGTGGACAAGACCAGCGCCAACGCCAAGCGCGTGCAGGCGATCGCCAACCGCTTGATCGCCCAGGCGCCCACGTTCCGCCCCGATGCGGCGCAGTGGAAGTGGGAAGTGAACCTGATCAAAAGTGATGAGATGAACGCCAACTGCGGGCCTGGCGGCAAGATTTTCGTGTACAGCGCGTTGATCGATAACCTCAAGCTCACCGATGACGAATTGGCCGCGGTGATGGGTCATGAAATTGCCCACGCCTTGCGTGAACATGGCCGCGAAGCCATGTCCAAGGCCTACGGGATCGAGATGGCGAAGCAGGGCGCCGGCGCGTTGTTCGGCCTGGGCCAGGACAGCCTGGCACTCGCGGACACGGTGGCCAACTACGGCATGACCTTGCCCAACAGTCGCAGCAATGAAAACGAAGCGGACCTGATCGGCCTGGAGCTGGCGGCGCGTGCGGGCTACAACCCGAACGCCGCCATCACGCTGTGGAACAAAATGGCCAAGGCTTCCGAAGGCGCGCCACCGGAGTTCATGAGTACTCACCCGGCGTCCGACAGCCGGATCGCCTCGTTGCAGGCGGCAATTCCGAAGGTGATGCCGCTGTACCAGCAAGCCAAGAAATCTTGATTAAACGCTGAGCCCTTGTAGGGGCCCGGCTTGCCGGCGATGGCGTCCTGAAGATCGCTATCGCCGGCAAGCCGGACTCCTGCAGGTGGTGTGCTAGATCCAGCCGCTGCTTTGCATGGCCTTGTACACCGCCACGATTGCCAGGATGAAAAACGCCGTGGCGGCCAGTCGGCGAATCAAGGTCAGCGGCAGTTTCTCTGCAGCAAAATTCCCCGCCAGAACCACCGGTACGTTGGCAATCAACATGCCCAGGGTGGTGCCGATAATCACCAGCCACAGCTCCGGGTATTGCGCCGCCAGCATCACCGTGGCGATCTGCGTCTTGTCACCGATTTCTGCGAGGAAAAACGCGATCAGCGTGGTCAGGAATGGCCCGAACTTGCGCGTGGTGCTGGCTTCGTCATCGTCGAGTTTGTCCGGCACCAGGGTCCACAACGCCGTGGCGCAGAAGCTCGCCGCGAGTATCCAGTGCAACACTGCATCCGAGAAGAAACTGCCAAACCAGGCCCCCACGGCACCGGCGGCCGCATGGTTGGCCAGGGTCGCGGCGACGATGCCGGCGATGATCGGCCAGGGCTTGCGAAAGCGAGCAGCGAGAATGAGCGCGAGCAGTTGCGTCTTGTCGCCGATTTCGGCCAAGGCAACGATTGCGGTAGGAACGAGTAGTGAATCCAGCATCAGGTAAGTTTCCAGGGGCGGGTCGACACGGCTATGACACGTACAGCCTTCCCGCCCCGGGTAAGGTGTGCGTGTCATAGGTCTTGTCAAACCCCGGTCCGTCTGTGCGGACTCCTGGGTCGCATACGCCATGGCCTGTTGACCAAGTATGTTGACGTATGCCGGACGAGCGTGGCGCTCGTGGGAGACTACTCCCCTAGGACGGAGCGGATTCTGCCTAGGCAAAACCCATTCGGCAAGCCTTCTTTTTCAAATTGCCATTAGCCGCGCTTGGCACGATAAATGCGAAAACCGTTGCCTTCGGCCTTGATCGCACACACGCCCAGATGCTCCTCGATCAGCGGCTGGTACTTCAGGAAGCTATTCGCGATCAAGCGTAGTTCGCCGCCTTTTGCCAGATGTTTGGCAGCTTTTCGCAGCAGGTTCTCGGTGGCGAAATAATCGGTATGCACGCCGACATGGAACGGCGGATTGCTCAGGATCGCGTTCAAACCCATCGGCGCGGCATCGATGCCGTCACCGGTCAACACCTCGGCTTCCAGGCCATTGGCGGCCAGGGTCAGACGGCTGCTGGCGGCGGCAAAGGCATCCACATCCAGCATCGTCACGGTGTTGTGCGGGTAGCGACGTTTTACCGCAGCCCCGAGCACGCCGGCGCCGCAACCGAAGTCGAGCAAATGGCCGCTCGGCAACTTATCCAAATGCTCCAGCAACAGCTCGGTACCGCGGTCCAGGCGACCGTGGCTGAACACGCCGGGCAGGCTCACGACCTTGAGTGGCCCTTCGGCCAGCGGGACGTCGAAGACCTGCGCGAGGCTTTGCAGGTCGACCGCCTGCGGCGCGTTGGCCACCGTAACCTGCCACAGCTGGCAATGGCGCGCGTTGTCGAGCTTGCGTGGTTTGCCAAAGGGGATCAGCTGTTTGGCGGCGCTTTCGATGCCGCCTTTTTTCTCGCCGACCAGAAACAGCTCGGCGCCGGGCAGTCGCGCGGCCACGGCGTTGAGCAGGTAGTCGGTGAGGTCCTTGGACTTGGGCAGGAAGATCACCGCCGCATCAAACGTACGCTCGGGCACCGTCACGCCGAACTGGCTGCGCGCGGGGAAACGCGCCTCGAGCGCTGTCTGGTCGCCGGCATGCCAACTCCAGCCGTGGGCGTTGGGCAGGCGACCCAGCAGGTCGTCGGCAGGCAAACCTACCAGCAGCAGGTTGCCTTGAAAAAGTTCGGCCTGACGAAGCAGTACTTCACTGCGCGGATCCATGGTCTGCTCCTTGAAAAGGGGCGCAGTTTATCAACTCACAACGCGCAGCGGGGCGCCGCTGAAAAAGCCCCGGGCGTTTTCCGTCAGTTGCCCGACGATGCGCTGGCGCGCCTCGCGACTGCCCCAGGCATTGTGCGGGGTGACAATCAGCCGAGGGATATCACCGGCCAGCAGCGGGTTACCGTTGACCGGCGGTTCCACGCTCAATACGTCGGTCGCCGCGCCACCCAGGTGACCGCTGCGCAACGCGTCTGCCAGGGCCTGCTCGTTGATCAAGCCACCGCGCGCGGTGTTGACGATGAACGCGCCGGGCTTGAGCAGCGCCAGTTCGCGGGCGCCGATAAAGTCGCGGGTGTGCTCGTTGAGCGGGCAGTGCAGGGTCAGCGCGTCGACCTGCGCCAGTAATTCATCCAGCGGCACGCGGTCGGCGCGGGCAGGGCGGCCCGGGATCGCGCCGAGCAGCACGCGCATGCCAAAGGCTTCGGCCAGGCGTGCGACCGCGCTGCCCAGCTCGCCATGGCCCAGCAGGCCGAGGGTTTTGCCTTCCAGCTCGACAATCGGGTAGTCCAGCAGGCAGAACTGCTTGGCTTGCTGCCATTTGCCGGCGGCCACGTCCCGCTGATAGTCCTTCAAGCGCGTCGCCAGATTGAGCAGCAACATGATCGTGTGCTGTGCAACCGACGGAGTGCCGTAGCCCTGGCAGTTACTCACGGTGATGCCATGCGCGCGGGCGGCCTCAAGGTCGACGTTGTTGGTGCCGGTGGCCGACACCAGGATCAGCTTGAGTTGCGGGCACGCCGCCAGGGTTTCGGTGCTCAGCGCGATTTTGTTGCTGATCACCACGTCGACGCCCTGCAGGCGCTCGACCACGTTCTGGGGCGTGGTGTCGGTGAACAGCTGCAACTCGCTGAAGGTGTTGCGCAACTCACTGAGGTCAAGGTCCCCCAGGTCCAGGGACGGGTGATCAAGGAAGACGGCGCGGCGATTGTTCGTCATCAACTGTACCTTTTGCGACTGAGTTCGAAGGCGTAATCTGCCGAGCCTATCAGATGAAATAATCAGTTACTTAATGGAGTGAGTATGTACGTCGCCGAGTTTTTGACCGTGGCCTTGATTCACTTGTTGGCGGTGGCCAGCCCTGGCCCGGATTTCGCCGTGGTGGTGCGCGAAAGTGTTACCCACGGCCGTCGCGCCGGCACCTGGACCGCGCTGGGGGTGGGCTCGGCGATTTTCCTGCACGTGGGGTATTCGCTGCTCGGTATCGGTTTGATCGTGTCCCAGTCCATCGTGTTGTTCAACGCGCTCAAGTGGGCGGCGGCGGCCTACCTGTTGTACATCGGTTTCAAGGCCCTGCGCGCGCAGCCGGCCAAGCCTGCCGCCGAGGGCGAGTTGCACCGTGAAGCCGGTGAGCGCACCCCGCGCGGCGCGTTTACCGCAGGTTTCGTGACCAATGGCTTGAACCCCAAGGCCACGCTGTTCTTCCTCTCGCTGTTCACCGTCGTCATCAACCCGCACACGCCGCTGGCGATCCAGGCCGGTTACGGCGTGTACCTGGCGGTGGCGACGGCGCTGTGGTTCTGCCTAGTGGCGATGCTGTTCAGCCAGCAGCGCGTGCGCGCAGGTTTTGCGCGGATGGGGCACTGGTTCGATCGGACCATGGGCGCGGTGTTGATTGCGATTGGGGTGAAGCTGGCATTCACCAGCATGAAATAAGGCCAATACTGGCGCAAAGCTAGCATTCACAAGGGTCTGCAAATCATTCCTTTGGCTGATTTGGCTGAAACATAAGGTCTCTAAAGTGCAGGCCTACAAGCCAAGACCGTGCAGTCATTAAAGGGATTCTTATGTTGCAGACCCGTGTTATCCCGCCCGCCGAAGGCGCTTACCAGTACCCGCTGTTGATCAAGCGCCTGTTGATGTCCGGTACCCGATACGAGAAGACCCGGGAGATCGTCTACCGCGACAAACTGCGCTACACCTACCCGACCCTGACCGAACGGGTTGCCCGCCTGGCCAACGTATTGACCGAGGCCGGGGTCAAGGCCGGTGACACCGTGGCGGTGATGGACTGGGACAGCCACCGTTACCTGGAATGCATGTTCGCCATCCCGATGATCGGCGCGGTGATCCACACCATCAACGTGCGGCTGTCGCCGGAACAGATTCTCTACACCATGAACCACGCCGAGGACCGCTTCGTGCTGGTCAACAGCGAGTTCGTGGGGCTCTACCAGGCTATCGCCTCGCAGCTCACTACCGTCGACAAAACCTTGCTGCTCACCGACGGCGACGCTAAAACCGCCGAGTTGCCCCACCTGGTCGGCGAGTACGAAACCCTGCTGGCGGCCGCCAGCCCGAAGTACGATTTCCAGGATTTCGACGAAAATTCCGTCGCCACCACCTTCTACACCACCGGTACCACCGGTAACCCTAAAGGCGTGTACTTCACCCATCGCCAGTTGGTGCTGCACACGATTGGCGTGGCGACCATCATGGGCAGCGTCGACAGCGTGCGCCTGCTCGGCACGAACGACGTGTACATGCCGATCACGCCGATGTTCCACGTGCATGCCTGGGGCTTGCCGTATGTGGCGACCATGCTCGGTCTGAAACAGGTCTATCCCGGCCGCTACGACCCCGAATACCTGGTGGAGTTGTGGCGCAAGGAAAAGGTCACTTTCTCTCACTGCGTGCCGACCATCCTGCAGATGCTGCTCAACGCCAAGGCTGCCCAGGGCGTGGATTTTGCTGGCTGGAAAATCGTCATCGGCGGCAGCGCCCTCAACCGTTCGCTGTATGAAGCGTCCAAGGCACGCGGGATTCAACTGACCGCCGCGTACGGCATGTCCGAGACCGGCCCGCTGGTGTCCTGCGCCCACCTCAACGAAGAGCTGATGGCGGGCACCGAGGACGAGCGCACCACGTATCGCATCAAGGCCGGCGTACCCGGGCCGTTGGTGGAGGCGGCGATCATCGACGGTGACGGGAATTTCCTGCCGGCCGATGGCGAGTCCCAGGGCGAGTTGGTGCTGCGCGCGCCGTGGCTCTCGGAAGGCTATTTCAACGAGCCGCAGAAGGGTGCCGAGCTGTGGGCGGGTGGCTGGATGCACACGGGCGACGTGGCCACGCTGGATGCCTTCGGCGTGATCGATATCCGCGACCGCATCAAGGACGTGATCAAGACTGGGGGCGAGTGGATCTCTTCCCTGGCCCTCGAAGACCTGGTCAGCCGGCACCCGGCGGTACGCGAAGTAGCGGTGGTGGGCATCGCCGACCCGCAGTGGGGCGAGCGCCCGTTTGCATTGCTGGTGGTGCGTGATGGCCATGTGATAGGGGCCCGTGAACTCAAGGAACACCTCAAGCCGTTCGTGGAGCTGGGCCATTTGAGCAAGTGGGCGATTCCGAACCAGATCGCCGTTGTTACGGAAATTCCCAAGACCAGTGTCGGCAAACTCGACAAAAAACGTATCCGCATCGACATCATTGAATGGCAGGCCAACAACAGTACGTTCCTGTCCACCCTCTGAGCCGCTTGGCCGTGCCCAAAAGGCACGGCAATGCTCTATCTCGCGCCTTCACTTGTGATTTGCCAATTTTCAGCCATCCTTGCCGCGTCGGCCCTCGCCGACATGGCGAAAGGGTTGTGGCAGACGGGTTGGTGATGCAAATCACACTTTAGAGGGATCAAGCGCTACCCCCTGCTGGCTATAGTCCCTTCCAGAGTTTTTCACGGATGTTCCGCTTCGGGCCATGGGGGCCCGGTTGCCGAGCGGCATTGGAATCGTTGTATTCCGGCCGTTACACGCATCACAGAAAGAACTCACTGCCATAACAATAATGCACATGGAGTAGCGTCGATGACCTCAGTAAACCAGTTCTGGCGCCGGGCGAAGTTGCCCCTGGCCGTCAGTCTCGCCTCTACGCTCGCCGGGCCCGCATTCGGCGTCAGTTTCAATATCGGTGAAATCGAAGGGAGTTTTGACTCGTCTCTTTCCGTGGGGGCCAGTTGGTCGACAGCCAAGCCCAACCAGGATCTCATTGGTGCCAACAATGGCGGCAATGGCCTGTCCCAGACATCCGATGACGGCCACTTGAACTTCAAGCGTGGTGAGACGTTCTCGAAAATTTTCAAGGGTATCCATGATCTGGAGCTGAAATACGGCGATACCGGCGTATTTGTGCGTGGCAAGTACTGGTATGACTTCGAACTCAAGGATGAAAGCCGCGAGTTCAAGGACATCAGCGACAACAACCGTAAAGAGGGTGCGAAATCCTCGGGTGGACAGATTCTCGACGCGTTCATCTACCACAACTACGCGATTGCCGATCAACCTGGCAGCGTGCGGTTCGGTAAGCAGGTAGTGAGCTGGGGCGAAAGTACTTTTATCGGTGGCGGCATCAACTCCATCAACCCGATCGATGTGTCTGCATTCCGTCGTCCGGGGGCTGAGGTCAAGGAAGGTTTGATTCCGGTCAATATGTTCTATGTGTCGCAGACACTGACCGATAACCTTTCGGCGGAGGCGTTCTATCAGTTGGAGTGGGACCAGACGGTTACCGACAACTGCGGTACGTTTTTCTCGCAGCCGGACATCGTTTCCGATGGCTGCAAGGACAACCTGCGCGTGCTGAACAGCCGTCGTACGTTGCCGGCAGCACTCAACCCAGGGTTGGCAGCTGCAGGTGTGGACGTCAACAACGAGGGCGTGCTGGTTCGGCGCGGTCCAGACCGCGATGCCCGTGACAGCGGACAGTTCGGGGTCGCGTTCCATTACAACTTCGAGCCGCTGGACACAGAGTTCGGCGCCTACTTTATGAATTATCACAGCCGTGCGCCGATTTTCAGTGCCCAGGGCGCACCGCAATCGGCCTATACCGGCCCTACACCTGGGCTGCCGCCACAATTGCGGCCCTTGGTTGTCGCGGGTAATTCCAACTACTTCATCGAGTACCCGGAAGATATCCGTCTGTATGGCTTGAGCTTCTCTACCACGCTTCCTACAGGTACTGCCTGGAGTGGTGAGTTGAGCTACCGCCCTAACGCGCCCGTACAGTTGAACTCTACGGACATCCTGTTCGCCGGCGTTAAACCTATTGGTGGGCCGGTACTGGGCAATGCTTCGTTGCTCAACGGCAGCCCGGGGCAGGACTTGCATGGCTATCGCCGCAAAGAGATCAGCCAGTTCCAAACAACGTTTACTCACTTCTTCGACCAAGTCATGGGTGCCAGCCGCTTGACGCTGGTAGGTGAAGTTGGCGTTACCCATGTGGGCGGGCTGGAGAGCAAGTCAGACGTACGTTACGGTCGCGACCCTGTCTTCGGTCCGGGTTCGTTACCTAACAATGCCTGTGCGGCATTGAACCTCTCGACTGCCCAAGGCGCCGGCCTGGGTAATGCCAACGGGCTGAACACCAACTGCAACAATGATGGTTTCACCACAGCCACTTCGTGGGGCTATCGCGGTCGGGCTATCTGGGAATACCCGGATGTCTTCGCGGGTGTGAACCTCAAACCGAACGTGGCATGGTCCCATGACGTCAAGGGCTACTCTCCTGGGCCGGGCGCCAACTTTGAAGAAGGCCGCAAAGCCGTGAGCCTTGGCCTGGACGCCGAATACCAGAACACCTACACCGCCAGCCTCAACTACACCAACTTCTTCGGTGGCGATTTCACTACGGTGAATGACCGCGATTTTGTTGCGCTCAGCCTCGGCGTGAACTTCTAAGCACACTGTATTTTCAGGAAGAACCAGAACATGAAAATAACTAAAAGTCTGTTGCACGTGGGTGTGCTTGGGCTGTCGATCCTGGCGAGCAACGTCATGGCGGCAGTCTCGGCGGATGAAGCGGCCAAGCTGGGTACGACCCTGACGCCGATGGGGGCCGAGATGGCCGGTAACGCGGCAGGCACCATTCCGAAATGGACGCCATTGCCGACCAACGCCGGCGCTGTCGACGCGCGTGGTTTCCTGGCCAACCCTTACGCCAGCGAACAGCCGCAGTTCACCATCACCGCGGCGAACGTCGAGCAATACAAGGACAAGCTGGCGCCGGGCCAATACGCGATGTTCAAGCGTTATCCGGACACCTTCAAGATGCCGGTCTACCCGACTCATCGCGGCGCCACCGTGCCGGCTGATGTGTTCGCCGCCATCAAGAAGAACGCCACCACCACCAACCTGGTGTCCGGCGGCAACGGCCTGGAAAACTTCGAAACCGCGATTCCGTTCCCAATCCCGAAAAGCGGCGTGGAAGTCATCTGGAACCACATCACCCGCTATCGCGGCGGCAGCGTGACCCGCCTGGTGACCCAGGCCACGCCGCAAACCAACGGCTCGTTCAGCCTGGTGTACTTCAAAGACCAGTTCGTGTTCCGCGACAAGATGAAGGATTTCGATCCGAAGAATCCGGGCAACGTGTTGTTCTACTTCAAGCAGCAAGTGACCGCGCCGGCACGTCTGGCCGGTGGTGTACTGCTGGTGCACGAGACCCTGGACCAGGTGAAGGAGCCGCGCTCGGCGTGGGTCTACAACGCTGGCCAGCGCCGTGTGCGCCGGGCGCCGCAAGTGTCCTATGACGGCCCGGGTACCGCCGCCGACGGCCTGCGTACCTCCGACAACCTCGACATGTACAACGGTGCGCCGGATCGCTACGACTGGAAACTGGAAGGCAAGAAGGAAATCTACATCGCCTCCAACAGCTACAAGATCGACGATCCGAAGCTCAAGTACGCCGACATCATCAAGGCCGGCCACATCAACCAGGACCTGGCACGCTACGAGCTGCGCCGCGTGTGGCACGTGGTTGCGACCCTGAAGGAAGGCCAGCGCCACATCTATGCCAAGCGTGACTTCTTCATCGACGAAGACACCTGGCAAGCCGCGGTCATCGACCACTACGACGGTCGTGGCCAACTGTGGCGCGTCGCCGAAGCGCATGCCGAGAACTACTACGACAAGCAAGTGCCGTGGTACGCCCTGGAAACCCTCTACGACCTGCAGTCCGGCCGCTACCTGGCCCTGGGCATGAAGAACGAAGAGAAGCAGGCCTATGACTTCGGTTTCACCGCCACCACCAGCGACTTCACCCCCGCAGCCCTGCGCCAGGATGGTGTTCGCTAAGCCCGCAATCCCTCGATAGGGAAGCCGGCCCCGTGTAGGAGCTGGCTTGCCAGCGATAGCATCCCCTCGGTGCAACTGACAGACCGAGGCGCCTGCATCGCCGGCAAGCCAGCTCCTGCTTTTTTGTGGTGAGATTTTTTGTCGCAGTTCTTTTCAGTCATTTGTTGCAAAGATCTACAAACCTGCCGCTTTTACCGCTAGTCTGCGGACATCTGCAATGCCGACAACAGCCTTCTACAAGAGCCCGGCGATGACTGATCTGTCCCGAATCCAAGGGCCTGCCAGCGCGGTAATCCCGACCCTGGAAGGTCGTTTCTACAGGCCACCGCTGCCTGACGGCTACGTGCTGCGACCGCGTTTGTGCGAACGCCTGGCTGCTGGGCTGGAAGGTCGCCTGCTCTTGGTCAGTGCGCCGGCGGGGTTCGGCAAGAGTTCGTTGGCGGTGGAGTTCTGCCAGGGTTTGCCTGCTCACTGGCAAAGCCTGTGGTTGGGCCTGAGCCCGCGCGACAATGACCCCGGGCGTTTCCTCGAGCGCCTGCTCGATGGCTTGCAGCAATTCTTCCCGCAACTTGGCGCCCAATCCCTGGGCCTGCTGAAGATGCGCCAGCGTCACCAACCTTTCGCCTTTGAAGAGTGGCTCGATGGCCTGCTCGATGAACTGACCGTACACCTGTCCAGCCGTGCACCGCTGTTGCTGGTGCTGGATGACTACCATCTGGCCCAGGGCCCGGTGCTCGACCGCTGCCTGCAATTTTTCCTCAATCATTTGCCTGATGGGCTGGTGGTGCTGGTCACCAGTCGCCAGCGGCCGGATTGGCATTTGGCGCGCCTGCGCCTGTCGCGGCACTTGCTCGAGTTGCATGAACAGGACTTGCGCCTGACCCATGCCGAATCCCTGGCCGTGCTGGACCACCACAGCAGTTCATTGCGCGGCGAGGCCCTCGACAACCTGATCCGCCGTAGTGAGGGCTGGGTTGCCGGCCTGCGTTTCTGGTTGCTGGCCGCGTCCGAAGCCGGCAGTGAAGGCGTCTTGCCGCAAAGCCTGCATGGCGGTGAAGGGCTGATTCGCGATTACCTGTTGGAAGAGGTGATCGACTGCCTGCCGGCCGAAGTGCAGGCCTTCCTGTTCGACACCGCCCCCCAGGAGCGCTTTTGCAGCGAGCTGTGCGACGCGGTGCGTGAAGCCCACGACAGCGCGGAAATCCTGCGGTACCTGCAATCCCACCAGGTGTTCCTGGTGCCGCTGGATGAGCAGGGCCATTGGTTCCGGTATCACCATCTGTTCTCCGACCTGCTGCGCACCCGCCGTGCCAGCAGCAATGTGCTGCCTGCCGCCAGCCTGCACCTGCGTGCCTGCCGTTGGTTCAACGCCCAGGGCTTGATCGATGAGGCGGTGGAGCAGGCGCTGCGCGCCGGGCATCTGGACGTGGCCGCCAACCTGGTACAGAACCTGTCCGAGGAGCAACTGCTGGCCGAGCAAAATGTCGGCATGCTGCTGCGCTGGAAAATGGACTTGCCCGACAGCCTGTTGATCAGTACGCCGCGCTTGATCGTGCTCTACAGCTGGGCCTTGGGCCTGGCCTGCCAGTTGGACGCGGCGGAAGAGTTGTCGAGCTACCTCAGTCGCTTCCTGCCGGCACCGTCGGCAACCGCGCAGAAATCGATGCTGGCCCAATGGCTGGCGCTGAGCGGGATCATCGCGCGTGGGCGGGGCGATCGCGAGCTGACCCAGCGTTATTGCAGCGAAGCCTTGGAAAGCCTGCCGCAACGCCGTTATGGCCAACGGCTGATGTGCCTGTCGACCCTCTCGAACCTGGCCATCGTCGACGCCGACCTGTGGCGCGCGCGCGGCTTGAATCGCGAGTCGCTGGAGCTGGCGCAGCGCGTCGGCAACCCGCTGTTCGAGGCGCTGGCGCATTACGACCGCGCGCGGGTACTGCAGGCGCGCGGTGAAATCCTGCGGTCTTTGGATGAGGTTCGCCAAGGCCTGCAGCGCCTGCACGGGCTGGCTCCACAGCGGCTTTACGCGGTGCGCGCGCGGTTATCGCTCTATGAAGGTTATCTGTTGCTGGTGCGGTTCGAGCCCGAGGCCGGCCTGGCTCGCCTGCGTGCCGGTCTCGCCGAGGCCCGTGCGTGCCGCGACATCAGTGTGCTGATCGGACATTGTGTGATCGCCAGTTTCGAAGGGCGCCGCGCGGATTTCCCCAAGGCCTTCGCCGAACTCGCCGAAGCCGAACGCCTGATGCACATCTGGGACGTGCCGCCGATCTACTACCTGGCGATGATTACCCTGATCAAATGCGAACTCTGGCTGGCCCAGGGCCGCACCGACCTGGCTGACGCCTGGCTGACGCGCCTGGGGCAAACCTACAACGGTGAACACGCCGCCGCGGCGCCGGAGTTTCATCCCCATTTGCCGCAACATATCGGGCTGCAACAGGCTGCACTGGATGCCACTCGCCATCAGCCCGAGGCGGCGCTGCAACGGCTTGAAGCGCTGGCGCAACAGGCCCACAACAGCGGGCGCCAGATGATTGCACTGATGGCCCTGACTCAGCAGGCGCAGTTGTTGCTCGAGAACGGCGACGAGGCCAAGGCTCGACCGATAGTGGCACAGGCGCTGGAGGCGGGCGCGGGCGGCGCGCTGCAACCGTTCCAGCGGCTGCTGGAAAACCACCCGGACTGGATGCGCGAGCAACTCGGCAAGGATCCCCACGGTTTGCTCAATCAGAGCCTCCTGGCCCGGCTGCCGGCGGTCATTGTGGTCGAGGCGTCACCCAACCACGAAACCTTGAGCGCCCGCGAGCTGGCGGTCCTGCAATTGATCGCCCAGGGCTGTTCGAACCAGGAAATCAGCAACCGATTGTTCATCTCCCTGCACACGGTCAAGACCCATGCGAGCCATATCAACAGCAAGCTCGGGGTAGAGCGGCGCACCCAGGCGGTGGCGCGGGCGCAGGAATTGAGGCTGATTGGGTAAAGCATCCAGCTTCCTGCCGACCGAGCCTGTCAGGGGGAGCAAGCGTTCTGTGGCGAGCGAGTTTGCTCGCGTTCGGCTGCGCAGCCGCCGCAGTCTGTTTTAATAGTGCAATCAGAACATCACCTTGCACTTGCACCAGAGGCCCGCCCATGAACACCCCCAAGCCGACACTCATCCGCGAAACCTTTCCCGTCGGCCCGTTGCAGTGCAACTGCACCATCATCGGCGATTCCGTCACTAAAAAGGCCATCGTGGTCGACCCGGGCGGCAACCACGAATTGATCCTGGCACGTCTCGATGCGCTGGGCCTGAAAGTGGTGAGCATCATCCACACTCACGCTCATCTCGATCACTTCCTGGCATCGGGCCAGTTGAAAGAGAAAACCGGCGCCACCCTGCATCTGCACAAGGAGGACCAATTCCTCTGGGACAACCTGGAAATGCAATGCCAGATGTTTGGTGTGCCCTACACCCCGGTGCCCGCGCCGGACCGCTGGCTGGCCGATGACGAAGAGCTGGCCTGCGGTTGCGGTGTGGCACTGCATACGCCGGGGCACACGCCGGGGTCGATGAGTTTCTGGTTTGCGGAGGCCAAGCTGCTGATTGCCGGCGACACGCTGTTTCGGCGCGGAGTCGGCCGCACGGACTTGTGGGGCGGCGACCAGGCAACGATCGTGCGTTCGATCAAGCAGCGGCTCTACACACTTGATGAAGGTGCGACAGTGGTGACGGGGCATGGACCGGATACGCGCCTGGGGGATGAGATGCGCGAGAACCCGTTTGTAAGGGCGTGAAGGACTAATCCCAAGGGCATGGCTGACCTTTAGCGGGCAAACGTTGTAGCAAAAAACACAGGTCGCATTCAGGAACCGTCTGCTACGGTTTCTGTAGCGGCGATGGTGGCCAATGTTTTGTTACAGGCCCGCACGTGGTCGCGGAATTTTTACCGTCTGTCGTGTTCCAAACTCGGCACAGGTCCATTGCCAATGTCCTTTGCACCACAGAATGCAAAAGTAGGAGCTCCCCTCATGTTCACTTCGCGTCGTCTGCTTGTTGTCGCTACTGTCGTAGCCCTGTTATCCGGCTGCGCTTCACCTAATCCTTATGACGGCAGCAGCCAGGGACAGGCGAGCAATGAATCCGGCGGTATCAGCAAGACCGCCAAGTACGGTGGCCTGGGCGCCCTGGCAGGCGCATTGGCAGGTGCGGCCATCGACCATAACAACCGTGGCAAGGGCGCACTGATCGGTGGCGCCATCGCCGGTATCGGCGCTGCAGGCTACGGCTACTACGCCGACCAGCAGGAAAAGAAACTGCGCGAGAGCATGGCCAACACCGGGGTTGAAGTTCAGCGCCAGGGTGACCAGATCAAGCTGATCATGCCGGGCAACATCACCTTCGCCACCAACTCGGATGCGATCTCCAGCAGCTTTTACCAGCCGCTGAACAACCTGGCCAACTCGCTCAAGCAGTTCAACCAGAACACCATTCAGATCGTTGGCTACACCGACAGCACCGGCAGCCGCCAACTGAACATGGATCTGTCCCAGCGTCGTGCGCAGAGCGTGGCCAACTACCTGACCTCGCAAGGCGTCAGCCCGACCAACCTGAGTGCCCGCGGTGCCGGCCCGGATAACCCGATTGCCAGCAACGCTGACGTCAACGGTCGTGCCCAGAACCGTCGCGTCGAAGTGAACCTCGGCCCGATCCCTGGCCAGCAATACGGTCAGCCAGGTGCCCAGCAACAAGCGCCGCAGCAGAACAACCAGTTCCAGGGCAACCCGTACTCGCAGTACCAGTAAACTTTCGCCAATAAAAAGGGCGCCGTGCAGTCAATGCACGGCGCCCTTTTTTGTGGCTGTCGGTTACATCAGTCGATGTACTCGAACACCTTCACGATTTTTTGCACGCCGGACACGCCTTGCACCAGGTTGGCTGCGCGAGTGGCTTCGGCCTGGGTCAGCAGGCCCATCAGGTAGACGATACCGTTGTCGGTGACGACCTTGATGCGCGAACCGGGGATCGCATTGTCGGTGAGCATCTGCGCCTTGATCTTGGTGGTCAGCAGGGCGTCATTGCTGATGGCCAGCAGGGTGATCGGTTCCATGACCTGCAATTCATTGTGGACCTTCTTGACCCGCTGCACGGCCGACGCCGCTTGTTCGGCCTGGGCCTTGAGGTCGGCGCGCGGGGTCTGGCCAGCGAGCAGCACCACACCGTTGAAGCTGGTGACGACGATGCGCGAGGCGCCGTTGCCCAGGTCCGTGGCGGCCTTGGCGACGTTCACTTCGACCTTGGTTTCGATCAGCGAGTCATCAATCTTGCTGCCGAAGGTGCGGGTACCCTTGTCATCCTGAATGGGGGTGTCTCGTGTCGCGGTGATGGCCGTGCTGCAACCGCTGATGCCGAGGCACAGCGCAATAGCCAATAGGCTGAGACGTTTAACGGTCATTCTTCACTCCCGAACAGTTGGCTGTCGATCAGATCGCACAGGCAGTGGATCGCCAGCAGGTGGACTTCCTGAATACGTGCGGTGACATTGGCCGGGACGCGAATTTCCACGTCTTCAGGCAGCAGCAGCGAGGCCATGCCGCCGCCATCGCGTCCGGTCAATGCTACGACAATCATTTCGCGATCATGTGCGGCCTGGATCGCTTGAATAATATTCGCCGAGTTGCCGCTGGTGGAAATCGCCAGCAGCACATCGCCCGGTTGGCCCAGGGCGCGGATCTGCTTGGAGAAGATTTCGTTGTAGCTGTAGTCGTTGGCGATCGAAGTGATCGTCGACGAGTCGGTCGTCAGGGCGATGGCCGGCAGGCTCGGGCGTTCACGCTCGAAGCGGTTGAGCAGTTCGGACGAGAAATGCTGGGCATCGCCGGCTGAACCGCCATTGCCGCACGAAAGCATTTTGCCCTCGTTGAGCAAGGCGTTGACCATGACCTGACTGGCTTGCTCGATGTGCGGTGCAAGTACTTCCATCGCCTGTTGCTTGGTGTCGATGCTGGCCTGGAAAAGCTGGCGAATTCGGGATTGCATGTCCATCTGTGTGACCTTAAGTAGCGCGGCTGTTTGGCACAGGAATGTGCAGCCCGCAAAGCAAAGAGCAAAAGTGTGTGGTGAAGATGTCCGGTGAATCAGCTGTCGAAGGCACTCTTGAGCCATCTCAGATCAGCAGAACCCGACGGTGTGCTTTCTATGGCAACCACATCGAAACGGCAGGGGGAATCGGCCCAGCGATGCTCTTTCTGCAGGAAAAACTGCGCGGCGAGTATCAGCTTCTGACGCTTGCGCCCGTCAATACTGGCGAGCGCGCCACCCCATTGTGCGTGTTTTCTGTAGCGGACTTCGACGAATACTACTGTATCGCCGTCAAGCATGACCAGATCAAGCTCGCCGCGTTTACATAACCAGTTCTGCGCCAGAAGGCGCAGACCCTGTTGTTGCAGATGTTTCAGAGCTTGAAGTTCGGCATCCTTGCCGCTTTGCGCGCGGGACCGCTCGGGCATCAGCGCGGGGTGTCCGGCAGGCGTTGGATATCGCCACCGACGAACTTGGCCCACGGCATCTGGCGGTCAACGCGCTGGTTGGCGTTGATGCCCAGGCTGCCCGAAAGGCCGTCAACGCGGGTATCCGGGAGCGCCTTGAGCTGGCCCAGGCGCGGCGCCAGGCGGTAGGCATCGACACCCATCGCATACAGGCGGCCGAGGCTGCCATTGGCTTGTGGCCATTGCGCGGCAACCTGGTTGCGCAGTGGGTCGGTGGTGTTCAGCAGCCAAGGGGTTTCGCAGAACATCACGTTGGTCATGTCCAGGTACTGGTTCTTGTCACCGCTGGCGCTGAACACGTGGGAGGTCGCGTACACCGGCACGTCACCGGCATATTGGAAGTTCAGGGTCGGCTTGATCTGCTGGGCCAGTTGCGGGGTCACCGCCAGGAAGATGAACTCGATGTCCTGGCGACGCGACGGCTGTGCCGCTACGTCGGTGCCCACAGTGCTTTGCAGGCTCTTGGCGCGGCCTTCGCTTTTACGCAGCTGGAACAAGTCGGCAATTTGCTGGGCGAGGGCAACAGGCTGGTCGACATACTCGACACCGACGACGGTGCCGCCGTTGGCTTCCCAATCCTGGCGGAAGGCCTTGTAGACACGCTCGCCCCATTCGCCACGCGGCACCATGGCGGCAGCGCGATGCAGGCCGTCGGCGCGGGCGCGGCGCGACACTTCGCGAGCTTCGTCTTCAGCCGCGAGGCCGAACTGGAACAGTTGCGCCGGGCTCTGATCGGTCTCGCTGTAGTTCAGCGCCAGGGTAGTGATCGGCAATTGCGGGCGTGCGCTCAGCTGTTTGACCAGTGGCTTCTCCAGCGGGCCCACCACCAGTTGCACGCCGGCAGCCTGGGCCTTGGCGTAGAAGTCGTCGAGGGAAGTGAGGCGCGAGCTGTCATAGAACTCGATGACCGGCGGCTTCTGCCCGGCTTGTTCAGCCTGGTAGTGCGCGGCCATGAAACCTTCACGCAGCGCCTTGCCGACACCGGCCAGCGGGCCGTCCTGTGGCAGCAGCAGGGCGATCTTGTTCAAGGGCTGGCTGGCCAGCTCCTTGAGCTTGGTCAGCGGCGTCGGCAGCTGCACGGCCGCCGGGTGACCCGGGTTCTGCGCGCGCCAGGTGTCGATGGCTGCTTGCTGCTGTTCCAACGTACCGGCGCCCTTGACCGACTGGGCTAGGGTGATCCAGCCGTCGAGCACCGGGTTGCCGCTGGCTTGCAGCTGTTCGGCCGGCAGGGCGGCGATCAACGTCCAGATGGCTTCATGGTTGCTGCGGGCGGCGTCGCCGGTCAGCAGCGGGGCCATGGCCACGCGTTCGCGGGCGGCGGCCAACGTCTGGCCATCGGCTTCATAAGCGCGGGCATGCACGCTGCCGGTGCGGATCTGCTGTTCGGCCGGCAGGTCCTTCAGGCTTTGCAGGCTCGGATGGTTCAGGGCCGTCAACGCAGCCTTGGGCTGGTTGCGAGCCATCGCCAGCTCAGCGGCCAGGGTGCTGGCAAAGACTTGCGCCGCTGGCTTGAGGACGTCCAGTGGCACTTGCGCAAGGATCTGCGCCGAGCGGCCAGGATTGTTCTGCTTGTAGGCCATGTCAGCCGCACTCAGGCGCAGCAATGCGGCCTTTTCTGGCGTCTTGGCGGTAGTGGCCTGTTCGAGCAGTTGCTCGATACTGGCGTCCGGGGTCCGTGGAAGGTCGCCAAGGCTGGACGAGGGCGAGCTGGCGCAAGCGGCCAGCAAGGCAGCGAGGCAGAGGGCGGAGAGCAGCCGCAGGCAAGCGATCATGTAAGTGTTCCTGATACCGATCAAATTAGCGTGGAATTGTACCCAAGCACTGGCCCAGGCGCGATGTTACTGGCGTGAAACCGTCGATTTAGGTGGTGCAAATGTTGCTGTCGGGCGTCGACGGCTGAAAAGGCATCGGCCTTGATGGCATTTTTTCAAAGCGCCTACGCGCTACAATATGGCTTTTGCCAACCATCGAGGTGTGCGTTTTGACTGCTCCAGGTCCTTTGAATTCCACTGCAGGCTCGCTTTTTGTCGTGGCGACGCCCATTGGCAACCTGGACGACATCAGTGCCCGGGCGCTGAAAGTGTTGCGCGAGGTTAAATTGATCGCGGCCGAAGACACACGGCACTCCCAACGCTTGATGCAGCATTTTGGTATCAGCACGCCATTGGCCGCCTGCCACGAGCACAACGAGCGCGAGGAAGGCAGCCGTTTTATTGTGCGTTTGCTGGCCGGCGACGATGTGGCACTTATCTCCGATGCGGGCACACCGCTGATTTCCGACCCGGGCTATCACTTGGTCCGCCAGGCGCGGGCCGCTGGTATCAATGTAGTGCCTGTTCCGGGAGCGTGCGCGCTGATCGCTGCATTATCCGCGGCAGGATTGCCGTCGGACCGCTTTATTTTCGAGGGTTTCCTGCCCGCCAAGGCGGTGGGGCGGCGTGCGCGTCTTCAGGCCTTGAAGGAAGAGCCGCGCACCCTGATCTTCTACGAAGCCCCTCATCGGATTCTCGAATGCCTGCAGGACATGGAGCTGGTGTTCGGCGGCGAGCGCCTGGCGCTGCTTGCCCGTGAGCTGACCAAGACCTTCGAAACCCTCAAGGGGCTGCCGCTTGAAGAGCTGCGCGCCTTTGTCGAGGGTGACAGTAACCAGCAGCGCGGCGAGTGCGTGGTGTTGGTGGCAGGCTGGACTGCGCCGGAAGCGGACGACGCCGTGGGCAGTGAGGCGATGCGCATCCTCGATTTGTTGCTCAAGGAAATGCCACTCAAGCGCGCGGCAGCCCTGGCGGCGGAAATTACCGGGGTGCGCAAGAACCTGTTGTATCAAGTTGCGCTGGATAAACAGAAAACCGAATAGTTCCGCAGGTAATCCTGTATTCCGTCTGAACGTGATGGCAATGCTGCACTTTAATACTTGTCCTCAAGCCGCCGTGCCGTTAACCTGCGCGGCGGAGAGTCGATTGGACAGTCGCTGCCCTCTATGAAAATTAGGGGGGGGAGGAAAGTCCGGGCTCCATAGGGCGAAGTGCCAGGTAATGCCTGGGAGGCGTGAGCCTACGGAAAGTGCCACAGAAAATAACCGCCTAAGCACTTCGGTGCCGGTAAGGGTGAAAAGGTGCGGTAAGAGCGCACCGCACGTCTGGCAACAGTTCGTGGCTAGGTAAACCCCACTTGGAGCAAGACCAAATAGGGTCCCAAGGCGTGGCCCGCGCTGGGACCGGGTAGGTTGCTAAAGATGTCCAGTGATGGCCATCGTAGACGAATGACTGTTCAAGACAGAACCCGGCTTACAGATCGACTCTCCACCTTTTTCCTTTTGTCCGAATCTCGGGCAGAAACCCGGTAATAACGCAAGAATCCCTCCCTGCCGAATCATTGGCAGATGCATCTTCGTAATACCAAAAAAATCTTACTCTTAATAAATCACTTTAACTTTAAGCCATAGCTCTTTGAGCTAACTGCGCTTGCTGGGCCCAAAACATCGCCGAACTCTGGTTTCTCCTCCTTTTACGCTCCTAAATCTCCGTTCTGTAAGGCTTTTCCTTGAATCCGCGCCTTGACGGTGTGGTAGGCGCATTCCTATAGTGTGCGCAAGTGGCGGAAAGTGGCACAAAGTGGGTTTTTTGAACGTAAAACGCTAAAATTTGGAGAAACGCATCTGTGTTTCGCGGAGCTAACGCTATCAGTCTCGATGCAAAAGGCCGTCTCGCCATGCCGAGCCGGTATCGTGACGAGCTCATTTCGCGAAGTTCCGGACAGTTAATCATCACCATCGATGCCGTTGACCCTTGTTTGTGCGTTTACCCCCTCGATGAGTGGGAGTTGATTGAAACCAAGTTGCGCGCCTTGCCTTCATTGCGTGAAGAAAACCGCCGTCTGCAGCGATTGCTGATTGGTAATGCCGTCGACCTCGAACTCGATGGCAGTGGTCGTTTCCTGGTGCCCCCGCGTTTGCGCGAGTACGCCAAGCTCGATAAGCGCGCAATGCTGGTCGGCCAACTGAACAAGTTCCAATTGTGGGACGAAGATGCCTGGGATGCTGTTTCTGCAGCTGACCTGGCTGCTATTCAACAACCGGGCGCGATGCCTGATGAACTGCGTGATTTGATCCTGTGACTATTGATAGCGGCTTTAACCACATCACCGTACTGCTTGACGAAGCCGTTGAGGCTCTCGCCGTACGCGCGGATGGCTGCTATGTGGATGGCACCTTTGGCAGGGGCGGGCATAGCCGCTTGATACTCAGCCAGCTCGGATCCGACGGTAAGCTCCTCGGGTTCGACAAAGACCCTCAAGCGATTGCCACCGGGCAAGCGCTAGCGGCCGAAGACGGCCGCTTTGTCGTTGTGCAGCGCAGCTTTGCCGAGCTGGGTGCCGAAGTGGCCGAGCGCGGCATGGCGGGCAAGGTGGCCGGGGTTTTGCTCGACCTGGGCGTGTCCTCGCCACAGCTTGACGACCCGGAGCGCGGTTTCAGTTTCATGAATGACGGTCCGCTCGACATGCGCATGGACCCCACCCGTGGTGTCAGTGCCGCACAGTTCATCGCCACCGCACCGGTGGAAGAAATCGCCCGTGTCTTCAAGGAATATGGTGAAGAACGCTTCGCCGGTCGCATGGCGCGTGCCGTGGTCGAGCGCCGCGAAATCCAGCCATTTGAGCGCACTGCCGATCTGGCCGAGGTGCTGAAAGTCGCCAACCCCGCGTGGGAAAAGGGCAAGAACCCGGCAACTCGCGCGTTCCAGGGCCTGCGCATTCACGTCAACAACGAATTGGGCGACCTGGAGGCTGGCCTCGAGGCGGCCCTCGAGGCGCTGGAAGTGGGCGGTCGCCTGGTGGTGATCAGCTTCCACTCCCTGGAAGACCGCATCGTCAAACTGTTCATGCGTCGCCTGGTCAAGGGCGAGTCCGATAACCTGCCGCGCAACCTGCCGGTACGTTTCGAAGCCTTTGTGCCGAAAATCAAAATCCATGGCAAAGCGCAGTTCGCTTCCGAAGCCGAACTCAAGGCCAACCCGCGTGCCCGCAGTGCCGTCATGCGTGTTGCGGAGAAGTTGCGGTGAGCAAGCTTTTCGCCAAGCCCCTCCCGGGCGGCAGCTTCTTTATGTTGCTGCTGTTTGTCGGTGTGCTGGTGTCCGCGATTGCGGTGTCTTACAGCGCCCACTGGAACCGCCAGTTGCTCAACACCCTCTACGGGGAGTTGAGCGTGCGCGATAAGGCCCAGGCGGAATGGGGTCGGTTGATCCTGGAGCAAAGCACCTGGACCGCCCACAGCCGTATCGAAGTGCTGGCCACCGAACAGCTGAAGATGCACATCCCGGGCGCGGCCGAAGTTCGGATGGTGGCGCCATGATGAAACTCGAAGGCGCACTCTACCCTTGGCGCTTCCGCCTGGTGCTCGGCTTGCTGGCACTGATGGTGGGCGCGATCGCCTGGCGGATCATCGACCTGCAAGTGGTCGACCGCGACTTCCTGATCGGCCAGGGCGATGCCCGCAGCCTGCGTCATATTCCTATTCCTGCACACCGCGGCCTGATCACCGACCGTAACGGCGAGCCCCTGGCCGTCAGTACGCCGGTGACGACCCTGTGGGCCAACGCCAAAGAGCTGCAGGTGGCCAAGGACCGCTGGCCGGCACTCGCCGCCGCCCTCGGCCAGGACCCGAAAGCCTTGGCTGAGCGCCTGGAAGCCCAGGCCAACAAAGAATTCATCTACCTGGTTCGCGGCCTGACTCCCGAGCAGGGCCAGCAGGTGCTCGACCTTAAAGTCCCCGGTGTGTATGGCATCGAGGAATTCCGTCGTTTCTACCCGGCCGGTGAAACCACCGCGCATATGGTGGGCTTCACCGATATCGATGACCACGGCCGCGAAGGCGTGGAACTGGCCTACGATGAATGGCTGGCCGGGGTTCCCGGCAAACGACAAGTCATCAAGGATCGGCGCGGCAGACTGATCAAGGATGTCCAGGTCACCAAAAACGCCAAGGCCGGTAAGCCCTTGGCGTTGTCCATTGACCTGCGCCTGCAATACCTGGCCAACCGCGAGCTGCGTAACGCGATCATCGAGAACGGCGCCAAGGCCGGCAGCCTGGTGATCATGGACGTGAAGACCGGCGAGATCCTGGCCATGGTCAACCAGCCGACCTACAACCCTAACAACCGTCGCAACCTGCAACCGGCGATGATGCGTAACCGCGCCATGATCGACGTGTTCGAGCCGGGTTCGACCATGAAAGCCATCTCCATGAGTGCTGCCCTGGAAACCGGGCGCTGGAAACCCAGCGACAAGGTCGAGGTGTATCCGGGTACCTTGCAGTTGGGCAAATACACCATTCGTGACGTATCCCGTACCGAAGGTCCGGTGCTGGATTTGACAGGTATCCTGATCAACTCCAGTAACGTGGGCATGAGTAAGGTCGCCTTCGATATCGGCGGCGAGACCATCTACCACCTGGCACAGAAAATCGGTCTCGGCCAGCCTACCGGCCTGGACTTCCCAGGCGAGCGTGTCGGCAACCTGCCCAACTACCGCGACTGGAAAAAGGCCGAGACGGCCACGCTTTCCTATGGCTACGGCCTGTCGGTGACGGCGATTCAATTGGCGCACGCTTTCTCTGTATTGGCCAACAACGGCCGCATGGTTCCGCTGAGCCTGATCCATGTCGACGAGGCGCCGAAAGCCACCCAGGTGATCCCGGAAAACGTCGCCAAGACCATGCAAGGCATGCTGCAACAAGTGATCGAAGCACCCCGCGGCGTGTTCCGTGCCCAGGTGCCGGCGTATCACGTGGCCGGCAAGTCGGGTACTGCGCGTAAGACCTCGGTGGGTACCAAGGGCTACGCCGAAAACTCCTACCGTTCGTTGTTCGCAGGCTTCGGCCCGATGAGCGATCCACGCTACGCCATCGTCGTGGTCATCGATGAACCGAGCAAAGCCGGTTACTTCGGTGGCCTGGTCTCGGCACCGGTGTTCAGCAAAGTGATGTCCGGCACCCTGCGCCTGATGAACATCACGCCGGACAATCTGCCGCCGACCCAACAAGCGAACGCCGGACCACCGGCCGCTGCTGCAAAAGCCAATGGAGGGCGCGGCTGATGTCTCTTAGCCTGAACAAGATTTTTGCCCATGCCGGTCGCGATCTGTTGATCCGCGAGTTGAGCCTGGACAGCCGTAATGTGCGCGCCGGTGACCTGTTCCTGGCGGTGCCTGGCGGCAAGTACGATGGTCGTGCGCATATCGCCGATGCCCTGCAGCGCGGTGCGGCTGCCGTGGCCTATGAAGTCGAAGGCGCCACCGTGCTGCCGATCACTGACGTGCCGTTGATTCCGGTCAAAGGCCTGGCTGCGCAGCTGTCGGACATTGCAGGGCGCTTTTATGGTGACCCGAGCCGTCACTTGAACCTGGTCGGCGTGACCGGCACCAATGGCAAGACCAGCGTGACCCAGCTTGTCGCGCAAGCGCTGGACCTGTTGGGCCAGCATTGCGGCATCGTCGGCACGCTGGGCACCGGTTTCTACGGCGCGCTGCAAAGCGGCCTGCACACCACGCCGAACCCGATTGCCGTGCAGGCGACCCTGGCCGACCTGAAGAAGGCCGGTGCCAAGGCGGTTGCCATGGAGGTTTCGTCCCATGGGCTGCACCAGGGGCGTGTTGCCGCGCTGGCCTTCGATGTGGCGGTGATGACCAACCTGTCCCGCGATCACTTGGACTACCACGGCACCATGCAAGCCTACGCCGCCGAGAAGGCCAAGCTGTTTGCCTGGAACGACCTTAAGTGCCGGGTAGTGAACCTGGACGACGAATTCGGTCGGCAGCTGGCAGCTGAAGACCGTGAGTCTCGCCTGATCAGCTACAGCCTGGAAGATGCCAGCGCCTACCTGTATTGCCGCGACGCCCAGTTCAATGACGAAGGCGTGCGCGCCACGCTGGTGACGCCACAAGGCGAACACCATCTGCGCAGCAGCCTGCTCGGTCGGTTCAACTTGAGCAACGTCCTCGCCGCCGTCGGCGCGTTGCTCGGCCTGGATTACGCGCTGGACGAAATCCTGCGCGTGCTGCCGAAGCTGGAAGGTCCGGTCGGCCGCATGCAGCGCCTGGGTGGCGGCAAGCAGCCGTTGGTGGTGGTCGACTACGCGCACACGCCGGATGCCCTGGAAAAAGTCCTGGTGGCCCTGCGTCCGCACGCCAAGGGCAAGTTGCTCTGCCTGTTCGGCTGTGGCGGTGATCGCGATCGCGGCAAGCGTCCGTTGATGGCTGAGATCGTCGAGCGCCTGGCCGATGGCGTGCTGGTCACCGACGACAATCCGCGCAGCGAAGACCCGAGCCAGATTTTCGACGATATCCGCGTTGGTTTCAAAGATCCGTCCAAGGCCGCCTTCGTTGCCGGTCGCGGCGCAGCCATTGCCCAATTGATCGCCAGCGCCAGTGCTGATGACGTGGTGGTGCTGGCCGGTAAAGGTCATGAGGACTACCAGGAAATCAACGGCGAACGCCATGCCTTCTCCGATCTGGTCGAGGCTGATCACGCCTTGACGGCCTGGGAGGTCGCCCATGCTTAAGGCGATGAAATTCAGCGAACTGACCCAGGCCCTGTCGGCCCGGGTACTGTCGAGCGATTGCAGCTTCGACGGCGTCAGTATCGACAGCCGCAACATCAAGCCGGGGCAACTGTTTGTCGCCTTGGCCGGCCCGCGTTTCGACGGCCACGACTACCTGAATGACGTCGCCGCCAAAGGCGCCGTGGGTGCCTTGGTGCAGCGCGAAGTGGCGGACTCGACACTCCCGCAATTGCTGGTTGCCGATACGCGCCTGGCCTTGGGTCAATTGGGCGCGCTGAACCGTGCCGCATTCACCCAGCCTGTGGCGGCCGTCACCGGCTCCAGCGGCAAGACCACGGTCAAGGAACTGCTCGCCGGCATCCTGCGCACGCGCGGACCGGTGCTCGCCACCCGTGGCAACCTCAACAATGATTTTGGCGCACCGCTGACCCTGCTCGAACTGGCGCCGGAACACACTGCGGCGGTGGTCGAGCTGGGCGCATCGCGCGTCGGCGAAATCGCCTACACCGTGGCGCTGACCAAGCCCCACGTGGCAATCATCAGCAACGCCGGTACCGCCCATGTCGGCGAGTTCGGCGGCCCGGAAAAAATCGTCGAAGCCAAGGGTGAAATCCTCGAAGGCCTCGATGCCTCCGGAACGGCGGTATTGAACCTGGACGACAAGGCCTTCGAAACCTGGCGTGTACGCGCCGCCGGTCGCAAGGTCCTGACGTTTTCCGTGCTCAACGCCGCGGCTGATTTCCACGCTTCCAACATCAGCGTCGATGCCCGTGGTTGCCCGTCCTTCACCTTGCATACCCCGCAAGGCAGCGAGCACGTGCAACTGAATCTGCTCGGTAACCATAACGTCGCCAACGCCTTGGCGGCTGCCGCTGCAGCATCCGCTCTGGGCGTGTCGCTGTTCGGTATCGCCACCGGGCTGGGTGCCGTGCAGCCGGTCAAGGGCCGCACTGTCGCGCAGCTGGCAACCAATGGCATGCGCGTGATTGATGACACCTACAACGCCAATCCGTCCTCCATCAATGCCGCTGTCGACCTGCTCAAAGGCTTTGCCGGGCGCAGGGTGCTGGTGCTGGGCGATATCGGTGAGCTGGGCGACTGGGCGGAGCAAGGCCATCGCGAAGTCGGCGCGTATGCCGCCGGCAAAGTCGACGCCCTCTACGCCGTGGGGCCGAACATGGCACACGCCGTCAATGCCTTCGGGCCGGGTGCGCGGCATTTCGCGACCCAGGCCGAGTTGATCCAGGCGCTGGGTGCCGCTGAACAAGACAAACACACAACCATTTTGATCAAGGGATCGCGCAGCGCGGTGATGGAAAACGTCGTCGCGGCCTTGTGTGGCTCAAGTACGGAGAAACATTAATGCTGCTGCTGCTGGCTGAGTATCTGCAACAGTTCCACAAAGGCTTCGCGGTCTTTCAGTACCTGACCCTGCGCGGGATCCTGGGTGTGCTGACTGCGCTGTCTTTGTCGCTGTTTCTGGGGCCGTGGATGATCCGCACCCTGCAGAACCTGCAAATTGGTCAATCGGTTCGCAATGACGGCCCGCAGTCGCACCTGTCCAAATCCGGCACCCCGACCATGGGCGGTGCGTTGATCCTGTCGTCCATCGGTATCAGCACCTTGCTGTGGGCCGACCTGCACAACCGCTACGTGTGGGTAGTGCTGCTGGTGACTCTGCTGTTCGGCGCCATCGGCTGGGTGGACGACTACCGCAAAGTCATCGAGAAAAACTCCAAGGGGCTACCTAGCCGCTGGAAGTATTTCTGGCAGTCGGTGTTCGGTCTTGCCGCAGCGATCTTCCTCTACACCACGGCGCCAAGCGCAGTCGAAACCACCTTGATCATCCCGATGCTCAAGGACGCCAGCATTCCACTGGGCATCGGCTTCGTGGTGCTGACCTATTTCGTGATCGTCGGCTCCAGCAACGCGGTCAACCTCACCGACGGCCTCGACGGCCTGGCGATCATGCCAACGGTGATGGTCGGCGGCGCACTCGGCATCTTCTGCTACCTGTCGGGCAACGTGAAATTCGCCGAATACCTGCTGATCCCGTACGTACCGGGCGCGGGTGAGCTGATCGTGTTCTGCGGCGCACTGATCGGTGCGGGCCTGGGGTTCCTGTGGTTCAACACCTACCCCGCACAAGTCTTCATGGGCGACGTCGGCGCACTGGCGCTGGGCGCGGCCCTGGGCACCATCGCGGTGATCGTTCGCCAGGAAATCGTGCTGTTCATCATGGGCGGTGTGTTTGTGATGGAAACCCTGTCGGTGGTCATCCAGGTGGCCTCCTTCAAATTGACCGGGCGCCGCGTGTTCCGCATGGCGCCGATTCACCACCACTTTGAACTCAAGGGCTGGCCCGAGCCACGCGTGATTGTCCGCTTCTGGATCATCACCGTGATTCTGGTACTGGTCGGCCTTGCCACCCTGAAACTGAGGTAGAAACGAGTGTCCCTGATCGCTTCAGACCACTTCCGCATCGTTGTCGGCCTCGGCAAGAGCGGCATGTCCCTGGTTCGCTTCCTGGCGAACCGGGGCACGTCGTTTGCCGTGGCCGATACGCGGGAAAATCCACCGGAGCTGGTCACGCTGCGCCGTGACTACCCGCACGTGGAAGTGCGTTGTGGCGAGCTGGATGTCGAGTTTCTGTGCCGCGCCGATGAGCTCTACGTGAGCCCTGGCCTGGCCCTGGCGACACCGGCCCTGCAAGCTGCAGCGGCGCGTGGCGTGAAGCTGTCCGGCGACATCGACCTGTTCGCGCGTAACGCGAAGGCGCCGATCGTGGCCATCAGCGGTTCCAACGCCAAGAGCACCGTGACCACCCTGGTCGGCGAGATGGCGGCTGCGGCCGGCAAGCGCGTCGCCGTCGGTGGCAACCTCGGCACCCCGGCACTCGATTTGCTCAGCGACGACGTCGAGCTGTACGTGATGGAACTGTCGAGCTTCCAGCTGGAAACCACCCACGACCTCGGCGCCGAAGTGGCCACCGTGCTGAACGTGAGTGAAGACCACATGGACCGCTACAGCGGGCTGCCGGCCTATCACCTGGCCAAGCACCGGATCTTCCGTGGCGCCCGGCAAGTGGTGGTCAATCGCCAGGATGCCCTGAGCCGTCCGCTGATGGGCGAGGGCCTGCCCTGCTGGACCTTCGGCCTGAGCAAACCTGATTTCAAGGCATTCGGCATTCGTGAAGAGAACGGCGAGAAATACCTGGCCTTCGAATTCCAGAACCTGATGCCGGTGCGCGAGCTGAAAATCCGTGGCGCGCATAACCAGTCCAACGCCCTCGCGGCATTGGCGCTCGGGCATGCCGTCGGCTTGCCATTCGACGCGATGCTGGCGAGCCTGCGCAGCTTTGGCGGCCTCGAGCATCGCTGCCAGTGGGTACGCGATCTGGATGGCGTCAGCTACTACAACGATTCCAAGGCCACCAACGTCGGTGCGGCCCTGGCAGCCATCGAAGGCCTCGGCGCCGATATCGAAGGCAAGCTGGTGCTGATTGCCGGTGGCGACGGCAAGGGCGCCGACTTCAAGGACCTCAAAGGCCCGGTGGCCGAGCATTGCCGCGCCGTGCTGCTGATGGGCCGCGATGCCGACCTGATCGCCGCTGCCCTGGGCGATGCCGTGCCGCAAGTGCGCGCGACTTCGCTGGACGACGCCATCGCCCACTGCAAGGCCCTGGCCCAGCCGGGTGACGCCGTGTTGCTGTCGCCGGCGTGCGCCAGTTTCGACATGTTCAAGAACTACGAAGAGCGCGGCCTGCTGTTCGCTCGCGCCGTGGAGGCCTTGGCATGAATTTGCGCAATATCATCAAGCCCTATCCGTCGCCGATCATTACCGGGCGCGGTATCGACCTGGATTTCCCGATGCTCGCCGGTTGCCTGGCGCTGCTCGGCCTGGGCCTGGTGATGATCACTTCGGCGTCTTCCGAAGTGGCTGCCGTGCAGTCGGGCAACACCCTGTACATGATGATTCGTCACCTGGTGTACCTGGTGATCGGCCTCGGCGCGTGCATCGTGACCATGATGATCCCCATCGCCACCTGGCAGCGCCTGGGCTGGCTGATGCTGATCGGGGCGTTCGGCTTGCTGATCATGGTGATCCTGCCCGGCATCGGCCGCGAGGTGAACGGTTCGATGCGCTGGATCGGCTTCGGCGCCTTCAACGTGCAACCCTCGGAAATCGCCAAGGTGTTCGTGGTGATCTACCTCGCCGGTTACCTGGTGCGGCGCCAGAAAGAAGTGCGCGAAAGCTGGATGGGCTTCTTCAAGCCGTTCATCGTGTTGCTGCCAATGGCCGGCCTGTTGCTGATGGAACCCGACTTCGGGGCCACCGTGGTGATGATGGGCGCGGCGGCGGCGATGCTGTTCCTTGGCGGCGTGGGCCTGTTCCGCTTCACCCTGATGGTGCTGCTGGCCGTGGCTGCCGTGACCATCCTGGTGCAGGCGCAACCCTACCGGATGGCGCGCCTGATCACCTTTACCGACCCGTGGTCCGATCAATTCGGCTCCGGCTACCAGCTGACCCAGGCGCTGATCGCCTTCGGTCGCGGCGAGTGGCTGGGCGTGGGCCTGGGTAACAGCGTGCAGAAGCAGTTCTACCTGCCGGAAGCGCACACCGACTTCGTGTTCTCGGTACTCGCCGAAGAGCTCGGCGTGGTTGGCTCGCTGTGCACCGTCGCGCTGTTCGTGTTCGTGTGTGTACGCGGCATGTACATCGGCTTGTGGGCCGAGAAGGCCAAACAGTATTTCGCCGCTTATGTGGCGTACGGCTTGTCGTTCCTGTGGATCGGCCAGTTCCTGATCAACATCGGCGTGAACGTCGGCCTGCTGCCGACCAAGGGCCTGACCTTGCCGTTCCTCAGTTACGGCGGCAGTTCGTTGGTGATTTGCTGCGCGTGCCTGGGCCTGTTGCTGCGCATCGAGTGGGAGAGTCGAACCCACTTGGGCAGCGAAGAGATGGAATTCAGCGAAAGCGATTTTGCCGAGGAGCCATCCCATGGGCGCTAACGTGCTGATCATGGCGGGCGGCACCGGGGGCCATGTGTTCCCGGCCCTGGCCTGCGCGCGGGAGTTCCAGAACCGTGGCTACACCGTGCACTGGCTGGGAACACCGCGCGGCATCGAAAACGAACTGGTACCGAATGCCGGCTTGCCGCTGCACTTGATCAACGTCACCGGGCTGCGTGGCAAGGGCAAGCTGTCCCTGCTCAAGGCGCCGTTCGTGTTGCTCAAGGCGGTGTGGCAGGCGCGCAAGGTCATTCGCGAATTGAAGCCGGTGTGTGTGCTCGGTTTTGGCGGTTATGTGACCGGTCCTGGTGGTGTCGCGGCGAAGCTCGCCGGTGTGCCGGTAATCGTGCATGAACAGAACGCCGTCGCCGGTACCGCCAACCGTTTGCTGGTGCCCCTGGCGGCGCGGGTCTGCGAGGCATTCCCCAACACCTTCAGCGCCGCGGACAAGCGCCGCACTACCGGCAACCCGGTGCGCACCGAATTGTTCATGGATATCGCCCGCGAGCCCCTGGTCGGGCGCAAGGCGCACCTGCTGATCCTGGGCGGAAGCCTGGGGGCCGAGCCGCTGAACAAATTACTGCCCGAAGCACTCGCGCAACTGCCTGTGGACCTGCGCCCGGAGATCTTCCACCAGGCCGGCAAGAACCACGATGAAGTCACCGCCACGCGCTATCGCGAGGCCGGTGTCGAGGCGAATGTGCAGCCCTTCATCAAAGACATGGCCCATGCCTATGGCTGGGCCGACCTGGTGGTCTGTCGCGCTGGTGCGCTGACCGTCAGTGAACTGGCCGCCGCCGGTCTGCCGTCCTTGCTGGTGCCTTTGCCCCATGCAATCGACGATCACCAGACCCGCAACGCCGAATATTTGGCCGGGGAGGGCGCTGCCTTCCTGCTGCCGCAAAGAACGACTGGCGCCGCCGATTTGGCCGCACGCCTGACCGAGGTTTTGATGCAACCGGAACGACTCAACAGCATGGCGAGCACCGCAAGCCGCCTGGCCAAACCTGACGCAACCCGCACCGTGGTCGATATCTGCCTGGAGGTGGCCCATGGTTGAGAATCAGAAAGCCATGCCACAACCCGAGATGCGTCGCATCCGTCGCATCCACTTCGTCGGTATCGGCGGCGTGGGCATGTGCGGGATTGCCGAAGTATTGCTGAACCTGGGTTACCAGGTGTCCGGCTCCGACTTGAAAGAGTCGCCGGTCACGGATCGCCTGAAGTCCTTTGGCGCGCAGATCTATATCGGTCACCGTGCCGAGAACGCCGCCGAGGCCGACGTACTGGTGGTTTCCAGCGCCGTGAACACCTCCAACCCGGAAGTGGCCACTGCCCTTGAACGCCGTATCCCGGTGGTGCCACGCGCCGAGATGCTCGCCGAGCTGATGCGCTACCGCCACGGCATCGCCGTCGCCGGTACCCATGGCAAAACCACCACCACCAGCCTGATCGCCTCGGTGTTCGCCGCCGGTGGCCTGGACCCGACCTTCGTGATCGGTGGCCGCCTGAATGCAGCGGGTACCAATGCCCAGCTCGGCACCAGCCGCTACCTGATCGCCGAAGCCGATGAAAGCGACGCCAGCTTCCTGCACCTGCAGCCGCTGGTCGCTGTTGTCACCAACATCGACGAAGATCACATGGCCACCTACGATGGCGACTTCAACAAGTTGAAGAAAACCTTCGTCGAGTTCCTGCACAACCTGCCGTTCTACGGTCTGGCGGTGGTGTGCCTGGACGACCCGGTGGTGCGCGAAATCCTGCCCTTGGTCAAGCGTCCGACCGTGACCTACGGCTTCAGCGAAGACGCTGACGTGCGTGCGATCAATGTGCGCCAGGAAGGCATGCAGACCTTCTTCACCGTGCTGCGCCCTGACCGCGAGCCGCTGGATGTCTCGGTGAACATGCCGGGCAACCACAACGTCCTGAACTCCCTGGCGACCATCTGCATCGCCTCCGATGAAGGCGTCAGCGATGAAGCCATCGTCGAAGGCCTGTCGCGCTTTGCCGGTGTCGGCCGGCGCTTCCAGGTCTACGGCCAGTTGCCGGTAGAAGGCGGCGACGTGATGCTGGTGGACGACTACGGTCACCACCCGACCGAAGTCGCTGCCGTGATCAAGGCCGTGCGCGGCGGCTGGCCGGAGCGCCGCCTGGTGATGGTCTACCAGCCGCACCGCTACAGCCGCACCCGCGACCTGTACGACGACTTTGTAAATGTATTGGCCGATGCCAACGTGCTGCTGCTGATGGAAGTCTACCCGGCCGGTGAAGAGCCGATCCCGGGCGCCGACAGCCGCAAGCTGTGCAACAGCATCCGCCAGCGCGGCCAGTTGGACCCGATCTACATCGAGCGTGGCGTGGACCTGGCACCGATCGTCAAGCCGCTGTTGCGCGCCGGTGACATCCTGCTGTGCCAGGGTGCCGGTGATATCGGCGGCCTTGCCCCTAAATTGCTTGCGAGCCCATTGTTCGCGGCCGTACAGGGGAAGTCGAAATGACCACCAACTACGACGCCCTGTTTTCCACCTTCGCGCCCGCCGACTTCGGCCGCGTGGCGGTGCTGTTCGGCGGCAAGAGCGCCGAGCGTGAAGTCTCGCTCAAGTCCGGCAATGCCGTGCTTGAAGCCCTGCAAAGCGCCGGCGTGAATGCGTTCGGTATCGACGTGGGCGATGACTTCCTCGCGCGCCTGCAGGCCGAGAAGATCGACCGTGCATTCATCATCCTGCACGGCCGTGGCGGCGAAGACGGCAGCATGCAGGGTCTGCTGGAGTGCGCCGGCATCCCTTACACCGGCAGCGGCATCCTCGCCTCGGCACTGGCGATGGACAAGTTGCGCACCAAGCAGGTGTGGCACAGCCTGGGTATTCCAACCCCGCGCCACAGTGTGCTGTGCAGCGAAGACGATTGTATTTCTGCGGCCAAGGAACTGGGCCTGCCTTTGATCGTCAAACCAGCCCATGAAGGCTCCAGTATCGGCATGGCCAAAGTGAACTCGGCCGCCGAATTGATCGACGCATGGAAAGCGGCAAGTACCTACGATTCGCAAGTGTTGGTGGAACAGTGGATCCAGGGTCCCGAGTACACCATCGCCACCCTGCGTGGCCAGGTATTGCCGCCTATCGCATTGGGCACGCCCCACACCTTTTACGACTACGACGCCAAGTACGTGGCTTCCGATACCCAGTACCGGATCCCCTGCGGCCTCGACGCAACCAAGGAAAAACAATTGATGGACCTCACGGCGAAAGCCTGTGAGGCGCTGGGTATCGCCGGTTGGGCGCGGGCAGACGTGATGCAGGATGAGCAAGGGAATTTCTGGTTCCTGGAAGTCAACACCGCACCGGGTATGACCGATCACAGCCTGGTACCTATGGCCGCTCGCGCAGCCGGTCTGGATTTCCAGCAGTTGGTGCTGGCGATTCTTGCCGCAAGCATTGAGCCACGAGGCTAAGGACATGAAAGGCGCATCGCTTCGTCATCAGCCCCCACAAGCACCGAGCCGCAAGCCGGTGCCCCGGGGTGCCAGCCGAATGGTGGCTAAAGAGCCGATGTCGGCGCGCCTGCCGAAAGCCAATTTTGGTTTCCTCAAGGCGCTGTTCTGGCCGGTGCTGCTGGTGGTCCTGGGCTTTGGCACTTACGAGGGCGCGCAGCGTCTATTGCCGTATGCCGATCGTCCCATCACCAAGATCAGTGTGCAGGGCGACTTGAGCTACATCAGCCAGCAAGCGGTGCAGCAGCGTATCGGGCCGTACCTGGCGGCGAGCTTCTTCACCATCGACCTGGCCGGTATGCGCTCGGAGCTGGAGCAGATGCCGTGGATCGCCCACGCCGAAGTCCGCCGTGTCTGGCCGGACCAGGTGACGATCCGCCTGGAAGAACAACTGCCGGTGGCCCGCTGGGGCGACGAGGCGCTGTTGAACAACCAGGGCCAGGCGTTCACCCCGCGTGAGCTGGCCAACTACGAGCACCTGCCGCAGCTGTTCGGGCCGCAGCGGGCGCAGCAGCAAGTGATGCAGCAGTACCAGGCCTTGAGCCAGATGCTGCGGCCACTGGGCTTCTCCATTGCACGCCTGGAATTGCGTGAGCGGGGCAGCTGGTTTTTGACAACCGGGGCAGGCAGTTCCGGCCCGGGCATCCAGTTGTTGCTGGGACGCGACCGCTTGGTGGAAAAGATGCGCCGCTTCATTGCCATCTATGACAAGACCTTGAAAGAACAGATTACGAACATTGCGAGCGTCGACCTGCGTTACGCCAACGGCCTTGCCGTCGGCTGGCGTGAACCGGCTGCGCCCACGGCAGCGCAACCCGCTGTCGCGAAGAATTAAGAAGAGGCAGGACCCATGGCAAACGTGCAAAGCGGCAAAATGATCGTCGGTCTCGATATCGGCACCTCCAAGGTGGTGGCGCTGGTGGGCGAGGTCGGGGAAGACGGCACGATCGAAATCGTCGGTATTGGCACGCATCCGTCCCGGGGCCTGAAAAAGGGCGTGGTGGTGAACATCGAGTCCACCGTGCAATCGATCCAGCGCGCGATTGAAGAAGCGCAGCTGATGGCCGGTTGCCGGATCCACTCGGCGTTCGTCGGCGTAGCCGGCAACCACATCCGCAGCCTGAACTCCCACGGCATCGTGGCGATCCGCGACCGCGAAGTCAGCTCGGCTGACCTCGAGCGTGTGCTCGACGCTGCCCAGGCCGTGGCAATCCCGGCTGACCAGCGCGTCCTGCACACCCTGCCGCAGGACTACGTGATCGATAACCAGGAAGGCGTGCGCGAACCCCTGGGCATGTCGGGCGTGCGCCTGGAAGCCAAGGTCCACGTGGTGACCTGCGCCGTCAACGCCGCACAGAACATTGAAAAATGCGTGCGTCGCTGCGGCCTGGAAATCGACGACATCATTCTTGAGCAACTGGCGTCGGCCTACTCGGTACTGACCGACGACGAAAAAGAACTGGGCGTATGCCTGGTGGACATCGGCGGCGGCACCACCGACATCGCGATCTTCACCGAGGGTGCGATCCGTCACACCGCCGTGATCCCGATTGCGGGCGACCAGGTCACCAACGACATCGCCATGGCGCTGCGTACGCCGACCCAGTACGCCGAAGAAATCAAGATCCGCTACGCCTGCGCCCTGGCCAAGCTGGCCGGTGCCGGTGAGACCATCAAGGTGCCAAGCGTGGGCGACCGTCCACCGCGCGAGCTGTCGCGCCAGGCCCTGGCCGAAGTGGTCGAGCCGCGCTACGACGAGCTGTTCACCTTGATCCAGGCTGAACTGCGTCGCAGCGGCTACGAAGATTTGATCCCGGCCGGCATTGTGCTGACCGGTGGCACCTCGAAGATGGAAGGCGCGGTCGAACTGGCCGAGGAAATCTTCCACATGCCGGTGCGCCTGGGCGTTCCCCATGGCGTGAAAGGCCTGGGCGACGTGGTGCGCAACCCGATTTATTCGACTGGCGTGGGCTTGCTGTTGTACGGGCTGCAGAAGCAGACCGATGGCATTTCCCTGTCGGGCCCGAGCAACCGTGACAGCTACCGCAGTGACGACGAGGCGAAAGCGCCGTTGTTCGAGCGTCTGCAGGCATGGGTCAAGGGCAACTTCTAAAGAAGCTGCGGCGAGCGCCAAGCCGCAAGCTTCAAGAGTATGGCGTTCCGAGCTTGCAGCTTATGGCTTGAAGCTTGGAACTCCTGCAGCAGTAGGCGTAGGCGAAAAAACTAGAGAAATGAAAGGAGAGGGAACATGTTCGAACTCGTAGACAACATCCCCGCAAGCCCGGTCATCAAAGTGATCGGTGTCGGCGGTGGCGGCGGCAACGCTGTCAACCATATGGTCAAGAGCAACATTGAAGGCGTTGAGTTCATCTGCGCCAACACTGATGCCCAGGCGCTGAAAAGCATCGGCGCGCGGACCATCCTGCAATTGGGCACTGCCGTGACCAAGGGCCTCGGCGCTGGCGCCAACCCGGAAGTTGGCCGTCAAGCCGCACTCGAAGACCGCGAGCGTATCGCTGAAGTGCTGCAAGGCACCAACATGGTGTTCATCACCACCGGCATGGGCGGCGGTACCGGTACCGGTGCGGCGCCTATCATTGCTGAAGTGGCCAAGGAAATGGGGATCCTGACGGTTGCCGTCGTGACCCGTCCGTTCCCGTTCGAAGGCCGCAAGCGCATGCAGATCGCCGACGAAGGCATCCGTCTGCTGTCTGAAAGCGTCGACTCGTTGATCACCATCCCCAACGAGAAGCTGCTGACCATCCTGGGCAAGGACGCAAGCCTGCTGTCCGCGTTCGCCAAGGCTGACGATGTACTGGCCGGTGCCGTTCGCGGTATCTCCGACATCATCAAGCGTCCAGGCATGATCAACGTCGACTTTGCCGACGTACGTACTGTCATGAGCGAAATGGGCATGGCGATGATGGGCACTGGCTGCGCCAGCGGTCCGAACCGTGCACGCGAGGCCACCGAAGCGGCCATTCGCAACCCGTTGCTGGAAGACGTGAACCTTCAAGGCGCACGCGGCATCCTGGTGAACATCACCGCCGGTCCTGACCTGTCCCTGGGTGAGTACTCCGACGTGGGTAGCATCATCGAAGCCTTCGCTTCCGAGCACGCGATGGTCAAGGTCGGTACCGTGATCGATCCGGACATGCGCGACGAACTGCACGTGACCGTGGTTGCTACCGGCCTGGGCGCGAAAATCGAGAAGCCTGTGAAGGTCATCGACAACACGCTCCACAACAGCCAGGCCAGCCAGCAAGCTGCCGCTCCAGCACCTGCGCGTCAGGAACTGCCGTCGGTCAACTACCGTGACCTGGATCGTCCGACCGTGATGCGCAACCAGGCCCAGGCCGGTGCTGCGGCGTCTCGTAGCCCGAATCCGCAAGATGATCTGGACTACCTGGACATCCCGGCATTCCTGCGTCGTCAGGCCGATTAATGGAATGTATCAGGGCTATGAAGGTGATTGGTGTTCAGCAAAGGTCTGGTCTGCTATTATCGCCAGCCTTTGTTGATACCAGTTCGCAATTTGCGCTGAAGCGGTCCAAGCCATGATTAAACAACGCACTCTGAAGAATATTATTCGTGCCACAGGTGTAGGTCTGCACTCCGGGGAGAAGGTATACCTGACCCTCAAGCCTGCACCTGTCGACACCGGCATCGTGTTTGTGCGTGCCGACCTGGACCCTGCGGTGCAGATTCCTGCTCGCGCGGAAAACGTTGGCGAAACCACTATGTCGACCACATTGGTCAACGGTGACGTCAAAGTGGACACGGTGGAGCACTTGCTCTCGGCCATGGCTGGCCTGGGCATCGATAACGCCTACGTCGAGCTCTCCGCGTCCGAAGTCCCGATCATGGATGGCAGCGCTGGACCCTTCGTATTCTTGATTCAATCTGCCGGCCTGGAAGAACAGGACGCAGCCAAGAAGTTCATTCGCATTCTGCGGGAAGTGACAGTAGAAGACGGCGACAAGCGCGCCACCTTCGTCCCGTTCGAAGGCTTTAAAGTGAGCTTTGAGATCGATTTCGATCACCCGGTATTCCGTGACCGCACCCAAAGTGCAAGCGTGGATTTTTCCAGCACTTCGTTCGTAAAAGAAGTCAGCCGCGCCCGTACCTTTGGTTTCATGAGTGACATCGAGTACCTGCGCAAGCACAACCTCGCACTCGGCGGCAGCGTTGAAAACGCCATTGTGGTCGACGCGGATGGTGTACTGAACGAAGACGGCCTTCGCTATGAAGACGAATTCGTGAAGCACAAGATCCTCGATGCAATCGGTGACCTCTACCTGCTGGGCAATAGCCTGATAGGCGAGTTCAAAGGCTTCAAGTCGGGCCACGCCCTTAACAACCAGCTGCTGCGCAAGTTGATTGAGCAGACAGACGCTTGGGAAGTCGTGACCTTCGAAGATGCCAGCACCGCACCGATCTCTTACATGCGTCCCGTCGCGGCGGTGTAAGTAACAACTCTCTTTCTTTAGTTTTGAAAGGCTGCCTTCGGGTGGCCTTTTTTTATGCTTGATGGGTTTGCAGTGGGAGTAAGCAAGCGCCCTCATCCCAGCAAACCTGCTCCCACCCTAGATCTGTCCAGCATCCACGATCCGGTTGCGCCCGCTGTGCTTGGCGTCATACAACGCCTGGTCAGCCTTGAGCAGCAACGCCTCAAGCGTCATACGGCTGCGTTTGTCCCAGGTGCTCATGCCGATGCTCACCGTAATCGGCCGGTCGGCACCGTTCACCCGGGGCAAATGTTCGACGCTGCTGCGGATGTGCTCGGCAATGACCCAGGCGCCCTTGGCATCGGTATGGGGCAGGATTACCGCGAACTCTTCGCCGCCATACCGCGCGGCGAGGTCGGCCGGGCGGCGGATGTTGTCGCCGATCACCTGGGCGACCGTGCGCAATGCCGCGTCGCCGCCATGATGGCCATGGCGGTCATTGAAGGCCTTGAAGTGGTCCACATCAATCATCAGCAGCGTCAACGGCTCCGTCGAGCGTTGGGCGCGATCCCACTCCAGGCGCAGGCGCTGGTCGAGAATGCGACGATTGGCCAGGCCGGTGAGCGGGTCGGTGGCTGCCAGTTCTGACAGCACCTGCTCGGCGTGATGGCGGCGGCGCAGTTCACTGCAGAGCATCCAGGTCAGCCACAGCAGGCCCATGCACAGAATGCCCGTCGCGATGCTGACCAGCCACGCCGCGCGGCGCCAGGGAGCGAAAATCTCGTCACTGGACAGCGCCACCACGACGATCAGCGGCAAGTTGCCCACAGTCGAAAAACTGTACAGCCGCGGCTGGTTATCGACGCTGGAGATGCTGCTGAAACTGCCATCGCGCTCGCGCAGCATGCGCGCCACGTTCGGGCGTTGGCTCAGGTCCTTGCCCACCATATCCAGTTCCAGCATGGGTTCCTGCGCCAGCAGGATGCCCTGGTGATTGATCAGGTTGATGGTGCTGTCACTGCCGATATTCAGGCTGCTGAACAGTTGGTGAAAGTACGACAGGCGCATGGAGGCCACTGCTACGCCGAGGAAGCGCCCGTCTGCCGACGAGACGCGCCGACTGAATGCAATGCGCCACTGGTCGTCGCACACGCAGCGGGCCAGGAACGGACGGCTGATATACAGGCCCACATCCGGGTTGGTGCGGTGTACCTGGAAATAGTCACGATCGGCGAAGTTGCCGGTCTTGGGGGTCAGCAACGAGGAGTCGGCAAGCACCTCGCCCTCGGGGTCGAGGAGCAGGATATCGCCTTTGTAGGGTGCGGCGGCGGAGCGGTCGAACAGCACCAGGTGCCGGATGCTCGCGGAAACGCCCAGCAGGTCATTGCGTTCAGTGGCGGTGATCAGGCCCTTGATGGACATGTCGTAGAGCTCGACGTTGCGCAACACATCGGCGTCGATCAGCTGTGTGATGTTGTTGGCCGTGCGTTTGGCGCTCTGCAAGGTATTGGCGTGTTCACGAATCAATAACGCGGTCACCACCGCGACGATCATCAGGACCGTGAGAGTGCTGCCCAGTATCAGCAAGCGTTCCGGGCGGCGGGTAGGGCGGGCGAGGCTTGGGCTCATCGGGCGTACTTCTGCTTCGAGGATGCCAATAGCGTAGTAGCAACTCTGGAATATGGCGCCCGGCAAAACGGTGCGAGGGGGCTTGCTCGCCAATGCGATGCGTCAGTAACCGCTGGGTTGGCTGCTACACCGCATTCGCGAGCGAATCCGCGCCCATCCTGGTTCTGCCTGGGCGACAGGGTGCGTGTCAGAACACGTTGATCGGGTAGTCGATGATCACGCGGTATTCATCCACATCGCGGTCCACCGCCGAGTAGCCGTTGCTGCCGCGATTGGCCGCCCACTGCAGGCGCACCGCCAGGTCTTTGGCCTTGCCGCCCTGCACGACGTATTTGAGGTCGATATCGCGTTCCCAGTGCTTGGCGTCCTTGCCGTCGGCGCTGTACCAGGCGCTGTAGCCACGGCTTTGCGGGTCGACTGTGGTGAGGTCGGTCCTGCCGCTGATGTAGGACACGGCCGAGGTCAGGCCGGGCAGGCCCAGGCCGCCGAAGTTATAGGCGTACTTGAGTTTCCACGAACGCTCATTGGGGCCGTTGAAGTCGGAGTATTGCTGGGAGTTGTCCAGGTACACGCTGTCGCCCTGGGCAATGTAGTCGAACGGGGTATTGCCGTTGACCCGCTGGTACGCGGCAGTGACGCTGTGATGGCCGACGTCGACGGTGAAGTGCAGGCTGTAGGTGTTGTTGTCGATGTTGCCCAGCAGCGCCTGCCCGGTGTCCTGGGTGTGGTAGTAGTGCAGGCCGGGGTTGAGGCTGACCATTTCGTTGACCACATAGGTGTAGTCGAGGTCGTAGTAGTACTGGTGCCACACGTCCTTGAGTTCGGAGGCGTAGAGGTTGCTGGTCAGCCCGTCGATGCCGCTGAACGACACGCCGGCCCAATTCATGTGCTGGCTGTCCGTGTTGTTGGGCAGCGCGCCATAGCTGGTGCCAATACGCCGGTGGCCGCTCTGGTTGTAGAGCTTGGTAAAGCTGGCCTGGCCGCCCTCGAACATCCAGCCGTCGACGCTGTGGTTGGTCAGGCTCACGCCGCGGAAGGTCTGCGGCAGCATGCGGGTCATGCCGCCGGCGATCACCGGGTTGTTCAGGAACAGGTCGCCGGCCTTCAACTCGGTGTCGAAGGCGCGCATTTTCAGGGTGCCACCTGCGGTGGAGAACGAGCCCGGCGCCTTGCCGTTGCCACTGCCGTACGGAAGGATGCTGGAGCCATCGGTGCCGCCTCCGCCGTCGAGCTTGAGGCCGAGCATGGCGTGGGCGTCCAGGCCGAAGCCGACGGTGCCCTGGGTGTAGCCGGATTCGAAGGTGCCGATAAAACCCTGGCCCCATTCCTTGCTGTCATCGGTGTGGATATCGCGACGGTCGCGGTTCATGTAGTAGTTGCGGGTGTTGATGTTGAGGTGCGAGCCTTCGACGAAACCGTCGGTGGGGGTGGTGTCTGCCGCGTGGGCAAGGGGGACGATCGTTGCTGCAATCGCGAGGAATAACGGGGTGAACGTCAGCGAGTTCTTCACCGGTGGAGCTCCTTTGGTCAATCGAAAACGGCCAATGTCGTGGGAGTGTGCCTGGCCTTTTGTTACCGCAAAAAAAAGCCGCTGAAGTCAGCGGCTTTAAGACAGATTCCCAGTGTAGAGCCCTGGAAATAAGTCGAGGGAAATTCGGGTAAGCGGGTCAGCTGTCTATGCCGTCGCGCTCATCGATGCGTCAAATTAACGCAGGTGAGCGGTGGGATACAGAGTGTAACAAGATAATGACTGTTGCCCAAATCGCAACAGTTCGGCCGTCAGACGGGCAGGGTAATGCCAAAGGTATTGCCGCCGCCGGCACTGCGCACAAACACATCGCCGCCGTGCATCAACGCGATGGCCTTGACGATGGCCAACCCCAACCCATGATTCGCCCCACTGTTGCTGCGTGACGCATCCACCCGATAAAAGCGTTCGAACAGCCGGGGCAGGTGTTCGCTGGCAATCTCATCGCCAGGGTTGGTCACCCCGATCGCCACCTGATGCCCCTGCACCTCGATGCTCACCTCGATAACCTGCCCCGGCGCCGTGTGTTGCACCGCATTGCTCAGCAGGTTGATCAGCGCGCGGCGCAGGTGGGCTTTTTCGATCTGCACCAGGGCGTCGCCGCGCACGCGCACCTGGACCTGGGCGTCTTCGAGGATGAAGTCCAGGTAGTCGAGGGTGGTCGCCACTTCGTCGGCCAGGGAACTTTCGATCAGCTTGGTGGCCTTGCTGCCCTGGTCGGCGCTGGCGAGGAACAGCATGTCGTTGATGATCGAACGCAGGCGCTCGAGTTCCTCAAGGTTGGATTGCAGCACTTCGAAATAATGCTCGGCCGAACGCCCGCGCGTCAGGGCGACCTGGGTCTGGCCGATCAGGTTGGTCAGCGGTGAGCGCAGTTCATGGGCCACGTCGGCGTTGAACGACTCCAGGCGTGAGTAGGCCTGCTCCACTCGGTCGAGCGTTGAGTTGAACGAGTTGACGAACTGGCTCAGTTCCGGCGGCAGCGGCGACAGCTGCAGGCGCCCGGAAAGTTTCGGCGGCGCGAGTTTCTGTGCCTCATCCGACAGCGTGATCAGCGGCTTGAGGCCGATACGCGAGACCCAGAAGCCCAGCAGCGAAGCCATCACCACCCCGACGAATGCGAGGCCGATCAGGGCCATCAGCAACTGGTGCTGGGTAGCCCGAAAGTTCTCTGTATCTATGGCGATCATGAAGCGCAGCGGCGGGCGCTGGTCCTTGGCCGCAAATTGGCTGACCAACACCTTGAACGGGTATTCACGCCCCGGCAGGCGCAGGTCGCGCTTGCCCGTTGGCCCGGCGGCAAAGGCGCGAATCTGCGCGTCGGGGTTGCCGTATTCATAGGCCGGGTCGCTGCTGACCACCCAGAAGCGGATGCGCTTGTCTTCCTCGCCCAACAGCTTGAGCTTGGCCTGGATCTTCACCCAGTGGTCCGGCGTGCCAAAGCGGTTCACCGAGGATTCGAGCACGCTGTAGCGCGCGTCCAACTCTGCCCCCGGCAACAAGCCAAGGCCGCGGTCAACCTGCTGGTACAACGCGCCGCCGATCAACAGGAAGATCAGCAGCGCCACCAGGGTGAACATGCCGCTCAGGCGCAGGGCGATGGAGTTAGCCGACACTGCGGTTCTCCAGCACATAACCCATGCCGCGAATGGTGTGCAGCAGTTTGGTGTCGAACGGTCCATCGAGCTTGGCGCGCAGGCGCTTGATCGCGACTTCGACCACGTTGGCGTCGCTGTCGAAATTGATGTCCCAGACCATCTCCGCGATGGCGGTCTTGGACAGGATTTCACCCTGGCGCCGCGCGAGTACGCTGAGCAGCGAGAACTCCTTGGCGGTCAGGTCCAGGCGCAGGCCGTTGCGGCTGGCCTTGCGGCTGATCAGGTCGATCCACAGGTCGGCGACCGTGACCTGCACCGGTTCGTGGCCGCCGCTGCGGCGGGTCAACGCCTGCAGGCGCGCCACCAGTTCGAGGAACGAGAACGGCTTGCCGAGGTAATCATCGGCCCCTTCGCGCAGGCCGCGAATGCGATCTTCCACGCGCTCACGGGCGGTCAGCATGATCACCGGGGTCTGCTTGCGCGCCCGCAAGGCACGCAACACGCCAAAGCCGTCGAGGCCGGGCAGCATCACGTCGAGCACGATCACCGCGTAGTCGTTCTCCAGCGCCAGGTGCAACCCCTCGACGCCTTCGCGGGCCACATCGACGGTGTAGCCTTGTTCTGTCAGGCCGCGGTGCAGGTAGTCCGCGGTTTTTTCTTCGTCTTCAATAATCAGGACGCGCATGAGCCTTTTGCTCCAGGGCGGGGCCTCAGCCTCATTGTGTGGTCGCCAACGCGGGCGTTGGTTTGGGCCGGTGGAAAAACTTCTCGAGGTACAAGTATATGACCGGTGTAGTGAACAACGTCAGCGCCTGGCTCACCAGCAGCCCGCCGACCACCGCAATGCCCAGCGGCTGGCGCATTTCCGCGCCTGGGCCGGCGCCGAGCATCAACGGCACCGCGCCGAGCAGGGCGGCGAGGGTGGTCATGATGATCGGCCGGAACCGCGTGACACAGGCTTCGTAGATCGCATCCTCCGGCGACAGGCCCCTGACGCGCTGGGCCTCCAGAGCGAAGTCGATCATCAGGATGCCGTTCTTCTTCACGATCCCGATCAGCAGCACCAGGCCGATCAGCGCCATGATCGAAAAGTCCTGGCCCATCAGTGACAGCATGATCAGCGCACCCAGGCCTGCCGAGGGCAGGGTGGAAATGATCGTCAGCGGGTGGACAAAACTTTCATACAGCACGCCGAGGATGATGTAGACCGCCACCAGCGCCGCGAGGATCAGCCACGGCTGGCTGGCCAGCGAGCTCTGGAACGCCTGCGCCGCGCCCTGGAAGTTGCCGATGATGGTGGTCGGCATGCCGATTTCATTCTTTGCCTGGTTGAGCATGATCACCGCGTCGCCCAACGCCACGCCGGGCGCGAGGTTGAACGACAGGTTGGCGGCCGGGAACATGCCGTCATGGCTGATGGACAACGGCCCGACGGTCGGCGGGTCGACCTTGGCCAGTGCCGACAGCGGCACCATTTCGTTGGTCAGCGGTGAGCGCAGGTAGAAATAATTCAGGCTCTCGGCCTTGCCGCGTTGCTTCGTGTCGAGTTCCAGCACCACCTGGTACTGGTTGATCTCGGTCTGGAATTCGTTGATCTGGCGCTGGCCGAACGCGTCATACAGCGCCTGGTCGACGTCGGTGGCGGTCAGGCCGAAACGTGCGGCGGCCTGACGGTCGATGCTGATGTGGGTAATGCTGCCGCCCAGTTGCAGGTCGTTGGAGAGGTCACGAAAGGCCGGGTTGGCGCGCAGTTTCTCCGTCAGGCGCTGGGTCCAGGTGTTGAGCGTCGGGCCGTCGTTGCTCTTGAGCACGTACTGATACTGGGCGCGGCTGGGACCGGAACTGAGGTTGATGTCCTGGCCGGCGCGCAGGTACAGCACGATGCCCGGCACCTTGGCCAGTTTCGGCCGGATGCGGTCGATGAACTGGCTGGCGGAGACATCGCGGTCGCCGCGGTCTTTCAGGGCAATCCAGAAGCGGCCGTTGGCGATGGTCTGGTTGCTGCCGGTCACACCCACCGAATGGGAGAACGCTTCCACAGCCGGATCGTCCTTGACGATCTCGGCCAGGGCCTTGTGCTTGGCGACCATGTCCGGGTACGACACGTCCGCCGCCGCCTCGCTGGTGCCGAGCACAAAACCGGTGTCTTGTACCGGGAAGAAACCCTTGGGGATAAACACGTAGCCGACCACGGCGAGGGCCAGGGTCACGATGAAAATCGCCGCCATGGTGCGCTGGTGCGCGAGGGCCCGGCGCAAATTGCGTGCATAGCCCGCGAGCAGGCGTTCGCTGAAACCGGGTTTGTCGTGGGCATGATGGGTGGGCGCGCGCATGAACAGCGCGGCCAGGGTCGGCGCCAGGGTCAGCGACACCACCACCGAAATCAGGATGGTCGAGGTAGCCGTCAGCGCGAACTCCTTGAACAGCCGCCCGACCACGCCGCCCATGAACAGCAGCGGAATAAATGCGGCCACCAGCGAGAAACTGATGGAGACCACGGTGAAGCCGATCTCGCCGGCGCCCTTGATCGCCGCCTCGCGCTTGTCGAGCCCTGCTTCGAGGTGGCGGTGAATGTTTTCCACCACCACGATCGCATCGTCCACCACGAACCCCACGGCGATCACGATCGCCACCAGGGTCAGGTTGTTCAGGCTGAAGCCCATCAGGTACATCAACGCAAAACTGGCGACCAGCGACACGCCGAGCACGCTGGACACAATCAGCGTCGCCGACAACTGGCGCAGGAACAGCGCCATCACCGCCACCACCAGCAGGATGGCAATCAGCAGGGTCACTTCGACTTCATGCAGGGACGCGCGGATGGTCTTGGTGCGGTCGGTCAGCACGCTGACCTGCACCGACGCCGGCAGCATGGCTTGCAGGCGCGGCAGTTCGGACTGGATGCGGTCCACCGTCTCGACAATGTTGGCGCCGGGTTGGCGCGAAATCACCAGGTTGACGCCGGGGGTATCGCCGGACCAGGCCTGCACGTAGGCGTTTTCCGAACCGTTGATGACTTTGGCGATATCACGCAACTGAACCGGTGCACCGTCCTTGTAGGACACGATCAATTGCGCGTAGTCATTGGGGTGGAACAACTGGTCATTGGTCGACAGGGTCGACACGCTGTTCTCGCCGTAGATCGCACCCTTGGCCAGGTTGAGGCTCGATTGCTGGATGGCCAGGCGGATATCGGCCAGGGTCAGGCCGATGGCCGCGAGCTTGTCGGGGGAGGCCTGTACGCGAATCGCCGGACGTTGCTGGCCGGTGATGTTGATCTGGCCGACACCATCGATCTGGCTGATCTGCCGGGCCAGCAGGGTTTCCACGTAGTCGCTCAGCTCGGTGCTGGGCATGCTGTTGGAGCTGACGCTGAGGATCAGCACCGGGCTGTCCGCCGGGTTGACCTTTTTCCAGGTCGGCAGGCTCGGCATGTCGCTGGGCAACTTGCCGGACGCGGTGTTGATCGCCGCCTGGACTTCCTGTGCAGCCGTGTCGATGCTCTTGTTCAGGGTGAATTGCAGGGTCAGCAGGCTTGAGCCCAAGGCGCTGCTGGAGGTCATCTGGGTCATGCCGGGGATGGCACTGAATTGCACCTCCAGGGGCGTGGCCACGGATGAAGCCATGGTGTCCGGGCTGGCGCCGGGTAGGGTGGCGGTCACCTGGATCGTCGGAAATTCCGCTTCCGGCAGTGGGGCGATGGCCAGGCGCGGGAAGGCAATCATCCCGAGCAGCACCAGGGCGAAGGTCAGCAGCAGGGTGGCGACCGGGTGGTCGACGCACCAGGCCGATGGCGAACGGCTGCCACTCATGGCTGCACCTTGGCGTCGACGGTCTGGATCACTTGCGGTGGCTCCTTGAGCACCTCCACCTGGGCGCCGGCCTTGAGCCGCGACTGGCCGTCACTGACCAGCACATCGCCGGCCTGCACCCCCTTGATGATGTTCACGTCGCTGTCCTGGTACGTCACCTGCACCGGCACCACGTCGACCTTGTCCCCGTTGATCCGGTACACGAAGTGCGAATCCAGGCCGCGTTGCACCACCGTCGGCGGTACCACCAGGGCGTTTTTGTCGAGGGCGGTCTGGATCTTGATCGTGACCAGTTGCCCCGGCCACAGGCGCTGCGAGGCGTTGTTGAACTCGGCCTTGGCACGCAGGGTGCCGGTGGTCGAGCTGATCTGGTTGTCGATCAGGCTCAAGTGGCCTTCACCCAGCAGGTCGCCGGTCTGGCCGTCGGTGTCGGCGCCCATGTAGGCGTCGACGCTGGCCCTGGTCGGTGCCGCGATCAAGCCTTGCAGGGTCGGCAGCATTTGTTGCGGCAGGGAGAACTCGACGGCAATCGGGTCGATCTGGGTCACTGTGAACAGGCCCTGGGTGTCGCTCATGCGCAGGAAGTTGCCTTCGTCCACGGTACGAATACCCACGCGGCCAGTGACCGGCGAGCGAATCTGGGTGTAGGAAAGCTGTACCTGGGCCGAATCGATGGCGGCCTGGTTGCCTTGGGCGGTGGCCTTGAGCTGGTTGACCAGTGCTTGCTGCTGATCATAGGTTTGCTTGGAGACGCCGTCGTCGACGCTCAATTCCTTGTAGCGCTTGAGGTTGACCTGCGCCACTTGCAACTGCGCCTGGCTCTCGCCCAGCTGTGCCTTGGCTTGCTCCAGGCTGGCGCGGATCGAGCGGTCATCGATGGTTGCAAGCAAGTCCCCAGCCTTGACCAGTTGGCCTTCCTTGACCAGCAATTTGGTGAGAATGCCGTCCACTTGCGGGCGGATCACCACACTGTGCAACGACAACACCGAGCCAATCCCGCTGACAAACCGTGGAATATCCTGCTGCACCACGCTCACCACCCGCACCGGAATCGCAGTCGGCGCTGCCAGTCTGGTCTTGGCCGGGCGCGTCAGGGCCCAGGCGGCAACGGCCAGCACTACGAGGACACCCACGATCAGGGCGGTTTTTCGTTGTATTTGCATGGAGGTGAGGCGCCAGGGCAAAGGAGTGGGAGACTAAGGGCCTTTATAGCCTGCGAACCCGGTCAGCAAGGTGACTGCTAACTGACAGCGCTGTCAGTAAGCGCAGACCATTCGTACAGGCGGTGGTTAAAGATCCGAGGCGGGCAGGTATACTGCGCGCCAGCGAGGCCCGCAAGCCGGCCTCGCGTCATTTTTTGCACGTTCCGGAGCTTCCATGACTTCCCCGACACAACCCACTGTTGAAGCGACCGACCTGGTCGATCCGGCCAGCGCCGAAGGCGTTGAAAAAGCCGAGATCCCGGCGTTCAAGTTTCCGTTCAAGCCGGGTGAACTGGCCGGGGCCAAGCAAGCCGCCCAGCCCTGGTACAAGAACGGCGCCAAGAACGGCCACACCAAGTCCCCAGGCATGGCCCCGCCGGGAACGCGTCGCTCCATGGGTAAACGTTAAGATTAACTAGCTGCAACATTTGGCGGAAGCTGCCTACAGCTTTCGCGGATGTTTCTGCTTGTGGGGCAGCAACCATTTCTTGAAAGCTTCCACAGCCTCTGCTCCGCCCCGTCGGTATTTCCCGGGACGGAGTGTGTCGAGGCTGGTCTTTCCGGAAAAGGACGCTTCCCGTGGCCCTGATACACATATGTGTAATGCTTGTCCTGTTGTGCGCGGCTGAAGCCGTCGCCGCTGGTGATCCCCCTCGGCAGGAAATCCGCTTCGCGGTTGCCGCGCAATTCCCCCCCTTCCAGAGCCGTGATGCGCAAGGTCAGTTGGTCGGCCTGAATATCGACCTGGGTAATGCCCTCTGCCAGCAACTGAATGTGCGCTGTACCTGGGTTGACCAGGTGGTCGTCGAAGACTTTCCTGCCCTTGAGGCCCGGCAATTCGATGCAATCATGGGCATGGCACCGACTTCGCTGCGCCGCCGTCGGGCGGGCTTCACCGACACCCTTTATCCCTTCACGACACGGCTGGTAGCACGCCGGACCTCTGGCCTGCTGCCGCGCGTCAAGTCGCTCAAGGGCAAGCGCATCGGCGTTTTGCTCGGCAGCAATCGTGAAGCCTTTGTGCGCTCGAAGTGGGCGCCCAGGGGCGTGATCATCAAGAGCTTCTGGCTCAATGATGAACTGGTGCGCAGCCTGGTGGCCGGTGATATCGATGCGACCCTGCAGGGCACCGTGGAAATCCGCCAGGCCCTGCTCGACACCGATGATGGCCAGGACTTCGACTTCCTCGGCCCGCCTGTCTCGGCCGCGCTGTTGGGCGACGGCGTGGCGATTGCGGTGCGCAAGACCGATACGGCGTTGCTCAATGACCTCAATCGCGCCCTCGAAGAGTTGATGCAAAACGGTGAGTACCGGCGAATCCTAGCGCCCTACCGCCTGGAAACTCCGTGATGGCTAATTAATTGCGCAGAACATGAGCTGGATCAGTATTTGCCCCATGGGTGCGCTTAGAGTCGACGCCCTGCCGACTCCTCCAATAATCACGAGCGCGCTTCTCCATGAAGATCAATCTGCCGGTCACCGGTCGGAATGTGGACTTTGCCCCCGACGCCAACATCCTCTCGACCACTGACCTGACCAGCGCGATTACCTACGCCAACCAGGATTTCATCGACATCAGCGGCTACCACCGTGACGAGTTACTGGGAATGGCCCACAACGTCCTGCGCCATCCTGACATGCCGTCCGAGGCCTTTGCCCATATGTGGCAGACCTTGAAACGCGGCCGGTCGTGGATGGGCATGGTGAAGAACCGCTGCAAGAATGGCGACCATTATTGGGTCAGCGCGTATGCGACGCCGGTGACCCGCGACGGGGCGACGGTGGAGTACCAATCGGTGCGCACCAAGCCGGATGCGTCCAGGGTGGCGGCGGCAGAACGGGCGTATGCGCGACTGCGGGCGGGCAAGGCGCGCGCGTGGCCGGCGGTTGGTCTCCAGCTGAAGCTGTCGGGATGGGCGGCTGTCAGCTGCGCCGTGGCGTGGGTGCTCGGCGTAGGCCTGGCGGCTTACGCGCCAGTCTGGCAACTGCTGGGCCTGGTGGCAGGATGTGCGGTCGGCGCGGCCGGGGTGAGACTGATCGTGCGGCCCCTGGCCCAGTTGAGCCAGCGCGCCCGCCAGATTGCCGACAACCCCCTGAGCCAGGCGATCTACACCGGGCGCCGCGATGAATGCGGGCAGATCGAGTTTGCCCTGCAGATGCTCGAAGCCCAGGTGGGCGCGGTGGTCGGGCGCATCGGCGATGCCTCCCAGCGCCTGGCGGGGCACGCGGCGCAACTGGTGCGGCATCTGGACAGCAGCCAGGCCAGCACCCAGGGCCAACAGACCCAGACCGATCAGATAGCGACGGCCATTCACCAGATGGCCGCCAGCGTGGCGCAAATGGCCAGCCATGCCCAGCAGGCGTCCAGGGCGGCCGACCAGGCTGGCAACGAGACCCTTGAAGGCCATCAACGCGTGGATGAAAGCCGTGACGCGGTGATGCGCTTGTCCCAGGAGTTGGCGCGGGCCACAGATGTCATCCACCAACTGGAAAGCCACAGCGGTGAAATCAGCGGCGTGCTGGAGGTGATCCGCACGATTGCCGAGCAGACCAACCTGCTGGCCCTGAATGCGGCCATCGAAGCCGCGCGGGCCGGTGAGCAGGGCCGTGGTTTTGCCGTGGTGGCCGACGAAGTGCGTGGCCTGGCCCAGCGCACGCAGCAATCGACCGATGAAATCCAGCGCATGATCAGCGCCCTGCAGGGCGGCGCGCGCGACGCGGTGCAGGCCATGGCGCAGAGCAGCGAACATGTGCACGCCAGCGTCGAGCAGGCGCAACGGGCGGCGGCTGCGCTGGATGGCATCAGCCAGCGGGTCATGCAGATCACCGCCATGAGCCAGCAGATCGCGACCGCCGTGGAAGAGCAGAGCGCGGTGAGCGAGGACATCAACCGCAATATCCTCGGCATCCGCGATGCCGGTGAAGCCACGGTCAGCGCCGGCCAGCAGAGCCAGCTCAGCTCCGGTGACGTGGCGGCCCTGGCGGAGGATTTGCGCCAGTTGGCGCGGGAGTTCTGGAGTGGACGGCGCTAACCGGGTGCCCACGTTGAAATGCAGCCACCTGTGAGCATGGGCTTGCCCGCGAAGCGGCCCGCAAGCCCTACGCTGCGCGCAGCGGAATAAACGCGTAGTTGGCCGGCACTTCAGTCGCAATCTGCGCGCCGGCATCCAGCAGTTGTTCGGCGATGTCCATGCCGGACACATGGAACACCCACTCGTTGGCCACGGATGGCTGATCCACCGCCAGCTCGATCGCCTGGGCAAACGCGTTCATGTCCGGCAGGTAGGCGGTGAAGCCATCCCCCTTGAGCGCCGTGGTGCGAATACCCAGCAAGGCGCACACCGCCTCCTTGGTCTGCACATCGTCACGGTCGGCCTGGCGCGAGCGCAGGATCAGGTCCGCCAGCGCCGGGTCGGCCAACTCGCCGCCGACGATCAGCGCCGGGCCCTGTTCCCAGGATTCCGGCGGGCAGTCCTTGGCGGCGGGGTTCAGTGGGATATGCGGGTTGATCTCCATCGGATAGATCCGGCACACCAACGGACGGCGTTCATAGATGCGGCACAGGTTGTCTTCGTCAAGATTCCGGCAGCGGCCGGCGTTATAGGCGGCAAAGGTGATGGCTACAAACGCCTCGGTGTTGCCGCTGGGCACCATCACTGAACGCCGCTCGGCATGTTCGCGTTGCTGCTGTGGCAAGCCCAGGCCATTGCCCAGGAAACCCTCTACCAGAACGATGACGTTGCCGCCGTCCGCCGCCCACATACGGGCTTCGGCGAGGGTCAGGGGGACGTGATGGTCGGTGCAGCATTTGCCGCAGCCAACGCAGGAAAAATGGGTGTTCATGGGCGGATCTGTCACCAGGCAAGGTCAGAGGGCACGCATGAACGGTGACGGGTTTTGACCTCTATGCACCGTTCGGTGTCTCTGGAAGCAAGTTATGCGCCAGTGCCTGTCAGTCCTCGGCGACTGCATCGCGCAGTACAAAGAACATGCCTGCGCTTGCGTACAACTGTCGGGCGCGCTGGTTGCTCTCCAGCACCTTGAGGTCGACGCAGGGTTCGCCGCGTTGCTTGAACACCTGGAAGGCCTGCAGCAACAAGGCGCGGCCCAGCCCCTGGCCCTGGGCGCAAGGGTGTATGGAAAGGTTCTTGATAAAGGCGCTGGTCCAGCACTGGGCCACGCCGAGAATGCCTTCTGCGTTGCTGGCCACCAGGCACAGCGTGGGGTCGAATTCGGCATCGGTGATGAACTGCTGCTGCCAGGTTTCCAGCTGGGGCACGCGTCCACCGCCTTGTTCCTGGGTCATGCGCAATACCGCATGAATCGCCGGGGCCAGCTCATCGCGGTAGTGGTCCAGCTGTGTACCCGCCGGCCACTGCGGGGCCGGCAGGCTGCCGGTGAGGTCGCGACGCAGCAACTGGTAATACGTGCTCACGCGTTACAGGCCTTTTTGCGCCACGCTCTGGGCCGCCACCACCAGGCACTTGGTCAGCTCGGGCGACGAAAATTTGGTCAGTACCGCGTCGGCACCGGCCAGGCGCGCTTTTTCGCTGTTCATCGCGCTGTCGAGCGAGGTGTGCAGCAGCACATAGAGGTCTTTGAAATCCGGGGTTTCGCGCAGGGTGCGGGTGAGGGCATAGCCGTCCATTTCCGACATCTCGATGTCGGACACCACCACGTTGATCTGCTCGACCGTGCCTTGCAGCTCCAGCAGCACATCGATGGCTTCCTTGGCACTGCGCGCGGTGTGGCAGGTGAGGCCGAGGTTGCGCAGGGTGTGTACGGATTGCTGCAGGGCCACCTGGCTGTCGTCGACCACCAGGATGCGCGCGTTGCCGAGTACTTCGGCTTCTTCCATGGTCAGGTCGGTGGGCGCCGCTTCAATCGGGGCCGGCGCGATGCCGTGGATGACTTTTTCGATGTCCAGCACCTGCACGAGGCCGCCTTCGACCTGGGTGACCCCGGTGATGAACGCGCGGTTACCGCCGGAGCCGTAGGGCGGCGGACGGATGTCGGTGGTCAGGCAGTGCACGATCTTGCTCACCGCCTGCACATGCAGGCCCTGCTTGGATCGGCTTACATCGGTGACGATCAGGCAGCCACCGTCCGGGTCCTGCAGGGGCATTTCACCCAGGGCACGGCTCAGGTCGATGACCGCCAGCGAGTTGCCGCGCAGGGTGGCGATGCCTTTGACGTGGGGATGCGACTCCGGCAGCTTGGTCAGCGGCGGGCAGGGGATGATTTCACTGACTTTCAGCAGGTTGATCGCCATCAGCTTGCCGCTGCGCAAGGTAAAGAGCAGAAGCGAGAGAGAGTCTGCGCGGGCTTTGGTGGTGGACATAAAAACCTTCTGTGGATCAGGGATGACGATCTATAGAGAGTTATCGACTTGGGGAGGCCAGGCTTTAACCGGATTTTGTGTCGGGATGGGTCTGTAGGAGCTGGCTTGCCTGCGATAGCATCACCCCCAGTTCCGCAGAAAGACCGAGGCGCAGCTATCGCAGGCAAGCCAGCTCCCACACAAGCCAGCTCTTACACATGCTGGCTCCTACACAAGTCCCCATTTCACCGGGGGGATGAGTCAGCCTTTCCAGACCTGCGGGTTCACCAGGTCCTGGGGACGCTGGCCGAGCAGGGCGCTGCGCAGGTTGTCGAGGGCGCGGTTGGCCATGGCTTCGCGGGTTTCATGGGTGGCCGAGCCGATGTGCGGCAGGGTCACGGCGTTGCTCAGTTGGAACAGCGGCGACGCGGCCAGCGGCTCCTGCTCGTACACATCTAGCCCGGCGCCGCGGATGCGCTGGGTTTGCAGGGCCTCGATCAGCGCCGGTTCGTCGACCACCGGGCCACGGGAAATATTGATCAGGATCGCGCTGGATTTCATCAGCCCCAGCTCACGGGTGCTGATCAGGTGGCGGGTCTTGTCGCTCAATGGCACCACCAGGCACACGAAGTCCGCCTCGGCCAGCAGCTCGTCCAGGCTGCGAAATTGCGCGCCCAGTGCCTGCTCCAGCGCCGGCTTGCGGCTGTTGCCGCTGTACAGGATCGGCATGTTGAAGCCCAAGTGCCCGCGACGGGCCACGGCCGCGCCGATGTTGCCCATGCCGACGATGCCCAGGGTCTTGCCATGCACGTCGCAGCCGAACAACGGCGCGCCGACACTGGCTTTCCACTCGCCGGCCTTGGTCCAGGCGTCCAGCTCGGCGACCCGGCGCGCGCTGCTCATCAGCAGGGCGAAGGCCAGGTCGGCGGTGCTTTCGGTGAGTACGTCAGGGGTGTTGGTAAGCATGATCCCGCGCTCGTTGAAGTACGGCACGTCGTAGTTGTCGTAGCCCACCGAGACGCTGGACACCACCTCCAGCTTGCTCGCGCCCTGCAATTGCTCGCGTCCCAGCTTGCGGCCTACGCCGATCAGGCCGTGGGCGTGGGGCAGGGCTTCATTGAATTGAGCGTTGATGTCGCCCAGCTTGGGGTTGGGCGCGATCACCTCGAAATCCTGTTGCAGGCGTTCGATCATTTGCGGGGTGACACGGCTGAAGGCGAGGACAGTCTTTTTCATTGCAGGCGGGCTCATCGACTACGGAAGAATGCCAAGCAAGCTAACATTCTTGCGGGTGATTGTCAGGACACCGCCAAACCAATGTGGGAGCGGGCTTGCTCGCGAATGCGCAGTGTCAGCCACTACATCTGTGGCTGGACTATCGTATTCGCGAGCAAGCCCGCTCCCACCTTTGATTTAGATCGACAGGTGGAAATCAGTTCGTCAGGCGTGCGCCACTCAGACTCCCGCTCAATTCATACGCCACCAGCTCCGCCTGGTGCGCCGCCAGGATCTCCGGCAGCGAGCCGCGCAGGTATTCGACCCAGGTCTTGATCTTCGCGTCCAGGTATTGGCGCGACGGGTAGATGGCGTACAGGTTCAGCTCCTGGGAGCGGTAGTTGGGCATGACCCGCACCAGTGTGCCGTTGCGCAGGCCTTCGATGGCCGCGTACACCGGCAACAGCCCGACGCCCATGCCGCTGGTGATCGCGGTTTTCATCGCATCGGCCGAGTTCACCAGGAAGGGCGAGGTGTTGATCGCCACGCTCTCCTGGCCTTCGGGGCCGTTGAAGGTCCATTTATCCAGCTGGATCACCGGGCTGACCAGGCGCAGGCAGGCGTGATTGAGCAAATCCTGGGGCCGTTGCGCGCAGCCCTTGGCCTTGACGTAATCGGGCGAGGCGCAGGCGATGCTGTAGGTGATGCCCAGGCGTTGCGAGACGAAGCCCGAATCCGGCAGCTCGCTGGCCAGCACGATGGACACGTCGTAGCCCTCGTCGAGCAGGTCCGGCACGCGGTTGGCCAGGGTCAGGTCGAAGGTCACGTCCGGGTGGGTGCGGCGGTAGCGGGCAATCGCATCAATCACGAAGTGCTGGCCGATGCCGGTCATGGTGTGCACTTTCAACTGCCCGGCGGGGCGCGCGTGGGCGTCGCTGGCTTCGGCCTCGGCTTCCTCGACGTAGGCGAGGATCTGCTCGCAGCGCAGCAAATAGCGTTTGCCGGCTTCGGTCAGCGCGATGCGGCGGGTGGTGCGGTTGAGCAAGCGGGTTTGCAGATGGGCCTCAAGGTTGGAGACCGCGCGCGAAACGTTGGCGGTGGTGGTGTCCAGTTGCACGGCGGCGGCGGTGAAGCTGCCGGCTTCGGCCACGCAACTGAAGGCGCGCATGTTTTGCAAAGTGTCCATGGAGTGTTCTCAAGGGAGATGCCAAATTGTGACATGAAGTTGCGCACAGGTGTGTATCCGCTGGGCGCTGCTCTCCCTGGAGCACGGTGACGAAGGATCAGGACAAGGTCCAGGCCTCACTGACTTTGGCCTGGTAGTGCGGCAGATACTCGCGCAGCAAGTGATTGAAGGCCTCCTGCGTGCTGGCGTGGTTTTCGTCGGTAGGCGCTTCAAGGGCGGTGTGCGCGTGTTGTACCAGGGTTTCGGCGGCGCGGCTGAGTGCCGGGCTGAGGCGTTTGAGCGCGTCAATCTCGGCGGTCAGCGGCGTACCGTGCGCCTGTCGGCCAAGGGTATCGAACAACGCGTTAAAGTCGTCGGCGTGTCGCGCGACGTAAGCGTCCCAGCCCGGCTGCTGATCAGGGGTTTCCAGGTAGCGACGGGCGATGGGCAGCAGATGATCCAGCGAGTCGCTGCCCAGCTGTTCTTTGTGCAGGGTTTGCCGGGTACGCAGCGACTGTGCCGCTACGCCGAAGAACTGCTCGACCGGCGCCGGGAGCTTCAGGTCACGGCTCTTATTCAGCGTATGGCGGGTATGCAGCAGCACCGGTTGGCCGTGCTTTATTTTCACCAGTACTTGAGTGGACGACGGCCTGGCGGGATCGAGCACCGATTCGCTGATCGAGCGGACCAGGTTTTCCCAGTCGAACGTTTGCTCGCCAATCGCGCCCAGTACACGAAGCAAGGTTTTCTTCACGACCTGCCGCGAATCTATCGGGGCGATGTCGATTGTCAGGTAATCACCGCTCAGGTGCGGGTCATCAAGCTTGCGGTGGCTGGCTTCAATCGCCACCCCTTTGCCTGCCCCGGCCTGCGCCGAGGCCGTTACTGCGGCGCTGAAGCTCACTATTCGGGTCTCGGCTGTCAGCGTGTGGACTTTTAATTCGTCGGGGCGAAGCAGTGCCGGGTTGCGCTGGATCAGGCTGCGTATCTCAGCATCCTGCTGCGGAGTCAGGCGCGAGTGGGTCTTGAGCAGCACATAGCGCTCCAGCAGGGATTGGACCTGTTTGTGGCGGGCGTGCCGGGCAGCGTTCAACGCGGACGCCGGCACGGGTGTGCAGGCCTGCCGGGTGAAGTGTTGGCTGGTGTCGGCGATGTGGCCTTGCATGGCATTCAACAACGCCGCAGGGTCGTCGTTGTAGTGCTTGGACGAGGCCAGGCGCAGCCGTGCCATCTCAGGCGCTGTTTCGTGCAGGCTCAGGATATCCAGGGTGATCTTGCGCCGGGTACGCTGCAGGGTTGGCTTTATCGTGGTATTGAGCTTCAGGGCGCTGAAGACATCCACCGTGACCTTGTTTCGCGCATTCAGGAGGAGGCCTCTTTCGGTGATAACCGGCTGGGAGGTGCTTCTCATGCTGGGCAACTCAACGTCGACAAGGCCGGCGCTGGCCAGGGTATCCCGGACATAGGGTTGGCTCAGTGCTGAGCAGGCGAGGTGTTTCTGCAGGTTATGGCTATCACGCACCAAGCTGGGCAGGTTTTGAACGGTTCGCCGGATGCTCTCGCTCAGGGAGGTGCGCACCGAATGGCTGCGGGCATCGGCGTACGCTTCCAGGTTTGCGTATTCGCGAGACGATACATAGCCTACGCCGAGCTGGCTGTGGGTCTGGAACTGGTTTGCGATCGATGACTTCAGATGGGCCTGCAGGCTGAGGGCGCGCGTGCTTTTGACGCGTTGGTCAGCGGTGATTGCCAGGCGCGAGTCGGCTGCCAGCTGTGGCCCGGCCCGGTTCTGCAGCGCGGGGTCCAACACAAAGTTGTAGCCGATATGACGGTGGTTGCTGCGCTCGCCGCCGTTGCGCACATAGGCAAGCGCCGGCAACAACTTCTGCGTCAGGTGCAGGTGTCGGTCATTGCTGACCGCCGCGCGAAACTGCCATTTCAGCGCGCGACACAAGGCATAGTCGGCTTCGACGTCCGGCCGCTGGCTGGAGCGATGTTGGCCAAGCACCTGCTCGGCCTTTTTGAAAAACGCGTAGTAGTCCGGTAACTCCTCTACCGACACCTCCAGCCTCGACGGGCTGCTGGACAATTTGTGGTGAAGCGCTTCTATCTGCGCTTGATCGCGATGATAGCCCGCGAGCGGGACCAGCTTGTCCAGGACCAGGTCGGCGATCCAGCGCACGTCCCGTTGCAAAGGGAACATGCCCGGCTGCAAAGGCTCGGGCGAGAGGTGCAGTTGCCTACGCAGGGCGTCAGCGGGTGCGAGTGCGGGTGTCGGCGCTATGCGGACGCGCGTGCTGGGGGCTGAAAACATTCGGGCACTCCAGAAGGGTGGGATGCTCGTCATTCTGCTGGTGGGCACTTCGGCACGCTGTAGGGGAATAGCCTGGGGTCGGGATAAACATCCCAACTTGCCTTGAGCCGGCGCGGATTATCGCCTGAACGGTAACAAAGATTCACAGGAATACCCGCTTATCGTTCCCCATGCCGCCCCCTAGAATTGCGCCACCTCTCCCCGCATCACCACCTCAGGAATTCGCAGCAGTGCCGCGTCGCATCAGCAGAGAGCTGAAGACTCTCAGTGTTTGGGCCTTATCGTTAGCAATCAGCGGCTGCATCGGAACCGGAGGAATCGCCCCACAGGGCCAGGCGCTCGACGCCAATCACCTGGCCACCGACGAGGCGATCCAGCAGGCCGCCCAGGACGCCCACTGGCCCACCGCGCAATGGTGGCAGGCCTTTGGCGACCCGCAACTCAACCGCTGGGTGGCACTCGCCACTCACAACAGCCCGAGTATGGCCATCGCCGCCGCGCGAGTGCGCGAGGCGCGGGCCATGGCCGGGATTGCCGAGTCGGCCGAGTCGCTGCAGATCAACAGTGACACCACCCTCAAGCGCCACAATTGGCCGAAGGATCAGTTCTATGGCCCGGGCGAGTTGAGTGGCGAGACCACCTGGGACAACAACTCGTCCCTGGGCCTGAGCTACGCGCTCGACCTGTGGGGCCGTGAAAGCAATGCCTCCGAGCGTGCCGTCGACCTGGCGCACATGAGCGCTGCCGAAGCCCGCCAGGCCCAGCTCGAATTGCAGAACAACGTGGTGCGCGCCTATATCCAGCTGTCGTTGCATTACGCCAACCGCGATATCGTCGCGGCGACCCTGGCCCAGCAACAGCAGATCCTCGACCTGGCCAACAAACGCCTGAACGCCGGGATCGGCACGCACTTCGACGTGAGCCAGGCCGAAACCCCGTTGCCGGAAACCCATCGCCAATTGGACGCCCTGGACGAGGAAATCGCCCTGAGCCGCAACCAGTTGGCGGCATTGGCCGGCAAGGGGCCGGGCGCGGGCGCGCAATTGCAGCGCCCGACCTTGTCCCTGGCCGCGCCGCTGAAACTGCCGTCTTCCTTGCCTGCACAACTGCTCGGCCAGCGCCCGGACGTGGTCGCCAGCCGCTGGCAGGTCGCGGCGCAGGCGCGTGGCATTGATGTGGCGCATGCCGGCTTCTACCCCAACGTCGACCTGGTCGGCAGCCTTGGCTACATGGCCACCGGCGGCGGCATGCTGGAGTTCCTGGCCGGCAAGAAGTTCAACTACAACGTCGGCCCGGCGATCACCTTGCCGATCTTCGACGGCGGCCGTTTGCGTGGCGAGTTGGGCGAGGCCAGCGCCGGTTACGACATCGCCGTGGCGAAGTACAACCAGACCCTGGTCACCGCGCTCAAGGGCATCAGTGACCAGTTGATCCGCCGCGAGTCCATGGACAAGCAAGCGGGCTTCGCCGCGCAGTCGGTGGCCTCGGCGCAGAAAACCTACGACATCGCGATGATCGCCTACCAGCGCGGGCTCACCGATTACCTCAATGTGCTGAATGCCCAGACCCTGCTGTTCCGTCAGCAGCAGGTCGAGCAACAGGTGCAGGCCGCCCGCCTGAGCGCGCACGCCGAACTGGTGACAGCCCTGGGCGGCGGCCTCGGTGCCGGCAACGATGTGCCCGACGACGCCAAGACCCTCCCGAGCAAGACCCCGGCGGCACTCGCCGTGTTTGATCACTGAGTAGGATTGAATGACTCCCTTGCCTGCACCGCTGCGCTGGCTGCATGCCCTTGAGTGGCGCCGTGGCTTTTTCGACTGGGCACGCAGTGATGGCGTGACCTGGGTGTATATCTTCAAGGTGCTGATCGCCGCGTTCCTGACGTTATGGCTGGCCATGCGCCTGGAACTGCCGCAACCGCGCACGGCGATGATCACCGTGTTCATCGTGATGCAGCCGCAGAGCGGCCAGGTGTTCGCCAAGAGCTTTTACCGCTTCCTCGGCACCCTGGCGGGCTCGGCGGTGATGGTGCTGTTGATTGCCTTGTTTGCGCAGAACACCGAGTTGTTTCTTGGCGCGCTGGCGATCTGGGTCGGCATTTGCACCGCCGGTGCGACCCGCAACCGTAACTTTCGCGCCTATGGGTTTGTGCTGGCCGGCTACACCGCGGCGATGGTTGGTTTGCCGGCGCTGGCGCACCCCGACGGCGCCTTCATGGCGGCGGTGTGGCGCGTGCTGGAAATCTCCCTGGGGATTCTGTGCTCGACGCTGGTCAGCGCCGCGATCCTGCCGCAAACCAGCAGCGCCGCGATGCGCAACGCCCTGTACCAGCGCTTTGGCGTGTTCGCGCTGTTTGTCACCGATGGCTTGCGGGGTCGCAGCCAGCGCGAAGGGTTCGAGGCCAGCAACGTGCGCTTTATCGCCGAAGCCGTGGGCCTGGAAGGGCTGCGCAGCATCACCGTGTTTGAAGACCCGCACATGCGTCGGCGCAACGGTCGCCTCAGTCGCCTCAACAGCGAGTTCATGAGCATCACCACGCGCTTCAATGCGTTGCACCAGTTGCTCGAACGCCTGCGCACCGACGCGGCCGATCACGTGGTGGCGGCGATCAAGCCCGGCCTGCAGGACCTGGCCGAACTGCTCGACGGCTTTTCCGGCCGCGCCCTCACCAGCCCCGATGCAGCACGCCTGGTCAATCAACTGAGTGCCTACAAGGACGGCTTGCCCTCCACGGTGCGCAGCTTGCGCGCGGCGTTCCAGGAGGGCAACCCGAGCGAAGCCGAGCAGCTGGATTTCCACACCGCCTACGAGCTGCTGTACCGCTTCGTCGACGACCTGCACAACTATGCGCAAACCCACGCCTCCCTGGCCGATCACAGCCATGCGCGCGAGCAGTGGGACGAAACCTTCATCCCCAAGACCAACTGGCTGGCCTGCGCCGCTTCGGGGATTCGCGCCTCATTCATCCTGATCGTGCTGGGCAGCTACTGGGTGGCGACCGCGTGGCCCAGCGGCGCGACCATGACCCTGATCGCGGCGGCCACCGTCGGTTTGTCCGCCGCCACGCCGAACCCCAAGCGCATGGCGTTCCAGATGGCCTGCGGCACCTTGATCGGCGCGTTGGTGGGCTTTGTCGAAATGTTCTTCGTGTTCCCCTGGATCGACGGCTTCCCGCTGCTGTGCGTGATGCTCGCCCCGGTCATCATCTTCGGTGCGTTTCTCGCCTCACGCCCGCAATACGCCGGGGTCGGTGTGGGCCTGTTGATCTTCTTCAGCACCGGTTCGGTGCCGGATAACCTCACGGTCTACAACCCCTACACCTTTATCAACGACTACATCGCGATGGTCATCGGCATGCTGGTGTGCGCGGCGGCGGGGGCGATCATCCTGCCGCCCAACAGCCGCTGGCTGTGGCGCCGCCTGGAGCAGGACCTGCGTGAGCAAGTGGTGTACGCGATCAGCGGCAAGCTCAAGGGCCTGGCCTCGAGTTTTGAAAGCCGCACCCGTGACCTGCTGCACCAGGCCTACGGCCTCGCCGTCGGCCAGCCGCAAGTGCAACGCGACCTGTTGCGCTGGATGTTCGTGGTGCTGGAGGTCGGCCACGCGATCATCGAGCTGCGCAAGGAACAGGCGATCCTGCCGGTGCACCCGGCCTATGCCGAGTCCCAGCCGTGGCGCCAGGCGATCCGCGTGATGGGCCGCTCGCTGGTGCGGCTGTTCCTGCAGCCCAGCGCGAGCAACCTGGAGCGCGGTCTGATCGCCGTCGACCACGCGATCAGCCGCGTGCAGGCCACCGACGAACCCTTCGCCCCGCACTTCGATACGTCGGCCCTGCGCCGGGTGAAGAGCTACCTGCACTTTATCCGCACTTCGCTGCTCGACCCGCAATCGCCACTGGCGGCCCTCAAAGGAGCCCCGCATGCCCCGTGAAATCGCGTTCCACGGCCTCTACATGCCGACCATGACCTTGATGTTTTTGATTGCCGCAGGGCTGGCCTGGGCGCTGGACCGCTTCCTGGCCGGGTACGACCTGTACCGTTTTTTCTGGCACCCGGCGTTGCTGCGCCTGAGCCTGTTCGTTTGCTTGTTCGGCGCATTGGCGCTGACCGTCTACCGTTGAGAATGCCCCGATGAAAAAGTTTTTCAGCCTGCTCGCGACTTTGCTGGTACTGGCTTTGGCAATCTGGATTGGCCGCACGCTGTGGGTGCATTACATGGAAACCCCGTGGACCCGCGATGGTCGGGTGCGCGCCGACATCATCAACGTCGCCGCCGACGTGACGGGCGAGGTGGTTGACGTGCCGGTGCGTGACAACCAGTTGGTCAAGAAGGGCGACCTGCTGATGCAGATCGACCCCGAGCACTACCGCATCGCGGTCAAGCAGGCGCAGTCCCTGGTTGCCTCGCGCAAAGCCACCTGGGAGATGCGCAAGGTCAATGCCCACCGTCGCGCCGACCTCGATGCCCTGGTGATCTCCAAGGAAAACCGCGACGACGCCAGCAACATCGCCGACTCGGCCCTCGCCGATTACCAGCACGCGCTGGCGCAGCTGGAAGCCGCCGAACTCAACCTCAAGCGCACGCAAGTGGTAGCGGCGGTGGACGGCTACGTCACCAACCTCAACGTGCACCGTGGCGACTACGCGCGCATCGGCGAAGCCAAGATGGCCGTGGTCGATATGAACTCGTTCTGGGTCTATGGCTTCTTTGAGGAAACCAAATTGCCGCATGTGAAAGTCGGCGATAAAGCCGACATGCAACTGATGAGCGGCGAGACCTTGAAGGGCCACGTGGAAAGCATCTCGCGTGGCATCTACGACCGTGACAACCCCGAGAGCCGCGAGTTGATCGCTGACGTGAACCCGACGTTCAACTGGGTGCGCCTGGCCCAGCGCGTGCCGGTGCGGATTCACATCGATCAAGTGCCGGAGGGCGTGCTGCTGGCGGCAGGCATCACCTGCACGGTGATCGTCAACTAAACACAAGACTAAAAGGTGAAGCCGGGGGTTTGGCGGCGTGGCTGGAATAGTCGGGCCTTGCACGGTAAGCATGAGCGACGCCTCTCCCCCCTGTGGGAGCGGGCTTGCCCGCGAATACGGTGTGTCAGTCAACGAATATGCGGGCTGATCCACCGCCTTCGCGAGCAAGCCCGCTCCCACCTTTTTGATCGCTGTGAAACCTGGGGTTTGGCGGCGTGGCTGGAATAGTCGGGTCTTGCACCACAGGCATGGACAACGCCTCTCTCCCTGTGGGAGCGGGCTTGAACTGGCCTAATGATTTTGGACACCTCAATCGGGCGCTATGATGGCGTCCAAATCTGAGG
>NZ_JBWKPG010000008.1:0-51700 GCF_059418125.1 Pseudomonas sp. GW821-FHT09C08
CAGTCGCCGAATGCACCACCTGACGGATCGCCTTCGCGAGCAAGCCCGCTCCCACAGGGGATTGGGGGTGAGGCCTAGGTCCCCGGGTGCATGGAGATCGAATGTGGGAGCTGGCTTGCCTGCGAAAGCGGTGGGCCAGCCAGCTTATATGCACCTGATACACCGCCATCGCGAGCAAGCCCGCTCCCACACGGGATCGACGTTTTTACAGTTGGTTGAGGGGGATCTTCAGGTACGTCACGCCATTCTCCTCAGCCGGCGGCAGATTGCCCGCGCGCACGTTCACCTGGATCGCCGGCAGCAGCAATGTCGGCATCCCCAGCCCGGCATCGCGCGTGGTGCGCATCGCGACAAACGCATTCTCATCGACCCCGTCATGCACATGAATATTGCCTGCGCGCTGCTCGGCCACGGTCGTCAGGCACTTGGCCTCGCGGCCCTCGGGCGGATAGTCATGGCACACATACAGCTGGGTCTGCGGGGGAAACGCCAAGAGCTTGCGCATCGACGCATACAACTGCCGCGCATCGCCGCCGGGGAAGTCGCAGCGCGCCGTGCCCACGTCCGGCATGAACAATGTGTCGCCCACCAGGATCAACCGGTCGTCGATCAGGTAAGCCATGTCCGCCGGCGTATGCCCTGGCACGTGCAGCGCCTGGGCCTTGAGGTTGCCGATATGAAACACCTCGTCCGGCGCAAACAGGTGGTCGAACTGCGAGCCGTCCACGCGAAACTCCGGCTCCAGGTTGAACAGGTGCTTGAAGACGCCCTGCACCTTGCTGATGGACGCGCCGATGGCAATCTTGCCGCCCAGGAGGCGACGCAGGTAGGGCGCCGCGGACAGGTGATCGGCATGCGCGTGGGTTTCCAGCAGCCATTGCACGTGCAGGTCGTGCTCGCGGACGAAGGCGATGACCTTGTCGGCCTGAGCCGTGTCTGTGCGCCCCGAAGCCGGGTCGTAGTTGAGCACCGAGTCAACGATGGCGCAGGGGCCACCGTCGGTTTCATACACGACGTAGGTGTAGGTCGACGATGCCTCGTCCAGAAAGGCTTGAATCAACGCTGGCATGGCGGCGGTCCCTGGTGAAGAAAAAAGTGGTTACAATCAGTTTACATTTACACATAATGTTTTGAGCTTAAGTGACAGAAAGGACCCGAGGCAAATGGAATCTACTCTGAGTGAGGGCGAAGTCGCCCAGTTGCGCGCATCGGCGTCCAAGGCCTGTTCCTTGCTCAAGGCGCTGGCCAACGAAGACCGTTTGTTGATCCTCTGCCAGCTGACCCAGGGCGAGCGCAACGTCGGCGAGCTGGAAACCATGACCGGCGTGCGCCAACCGACGCTGTCACAACAGTTGGGCATCTTGCGCGATGAAGGGTTGGTCGCCACCCGTCGGGAAGGCAAATACATCTTCTACGGGCTGGCCAGCCACGAAGTGATCCAAGTGATGAAGACCTTGTCCGGGCTGTACTGCGGCGCGGTCATGAAAAGCTGGGCGTGACGCCATCCGGCAGCGACCCTTGTGTGCATGTATAAGAAAGGCGATCGACCATGAATGACCAACACTGGGGCCCTACCATCAGTGGCGATATCGTAGTCATCGGCGGCGGTTCGGCAGGCATCGGCCTGCTGGCCAGCCTGCTCAAGCGCGACCCCCACCTGAACATCACCCTTATCGAACCCAGCGACCACCATTGCTACCAGCCGGCCTGGACGTTGGTGGGCGGCGGTGCCTATGACCTGGAAAAGACCCGCCGCCCGCTGGCCGATGTGCTGCCCAATGGCGTGACCTGGGTGCAGGCTGCGGTCACCGAGCTGTTGCCCGACGAACACACCCTGATACTCGACAACGGCCAGCGCGTGACTTGGCAAAACCTCATCGTCTGCCCCGGCCTGCGCCTGGCCTGGGAGAAGATCGAGGGGCTGCAGGACACGCTGGGCCGCAATGGCGTGACCTCCAACTACAGCTATCAGTACGCGGCCTACACCTGGCAGTTGGTGCAGCAATTGAAGGGCGGCAAGGCGATCTTTACCCAGCCGGCGATGCCGATCAAATGCGCGGGCGCACCGCAGAAGGCCCTGTACCTGTCCTGCGACCATTGGCTCAAGCAAGGCCATCTGAACAATATCGACGTCGAATTCAACCTCGCCGGCGCGGCGCTGTTTGGGGTCGCGACCTTCGTGCCGCCGCTGATGAAATACGTGGAGAAGTACAACGCCCGCCTGGCATTCAATGCCAACCTGGTGAAAGTCGATGGCCCGGCCCGCAAGGCCTGGTTCGACGTGAAGGATGCCGAGGGCAACGTCACCGTGGTCGAGAAATCCTTCGACCTGCTGCACGTGGTGCCACCCCAGGTCGCACCGGAGTTTATCCACCAGAGCGCGCTGGCCGACGCCGCCGGTTGGTGCGAAGTGAACCCCCATAGCCTGCAACACCTGCGCTACCCGCACATCTTCGGGTTGGGCGATGTGTGCGGCACCACCAACGCCAAGACCGCTGCCGCCGTGCGCAAGCAAATCGTGGTGGTCGCCGAAAACCTGCTGGCCCTGCGCAAACAGGCGCCATTGCCGCTCAAATACGACGGCTACGGCTCCTGCCCGCTGACGGTGGAGAAGGGCAAGGTGGTGCTGGCCGAGTTCGGTTACGGCGGCAAGCTGTTGCCGACCTTTCCCCTCGACCCGACCCGCGCGCGGCGTTCGATGTGGTTCCTCAAGGCGACGTTGCTGCCGTGGTTCTACTGGAACGGCATGCTCAAGGGGCGCGAGTGGCTGACCCGCTTGAGCAAGGTGGACTGAATGCTGCTGGCGAGTGTTTTAGGCATCTTGATGGGCCTGGTCATGGGCTTGACCGGCGCGGGCGGCGGCATCCTTGGCGTACCGGCGTTGGTGCTCGGGTTGGGCTTGAGCATGACCCAGGCCGCGCCCGTGTCCTTGCTGGCGGTGGGCGCAGCGGCGGCGGTGGGCGCGATTGACGGCCTGCGCCATGGCCTGGTGCGGTACCGTGCCGCGCTGTTGATCGCCTTGCTCGGCGCGCTGTTCTCGCCGCTGGGGGTGTTCCTTGCCCACCAGATGCCGGAAGCCCTGCTGATGGGCCTGTTCAGCGCGCTGATGGTGCTGGTGGCCTGGCGCATGTTGCAGCGCGAAAAGGTCGAAGCCGGGCCGAGTGACCATGGCGCCGCGTCCTGGGGCCAGAAGAACTGCATGCTCGACCAGCAGACCGGGCGCCTGGCCTGGACCGCCAAGTGCAGCGCGACACTCGCCGCCCTTGGTGCGGTCACGGGCGCCGTGTCCGGCCTGCTCGGGGTCGGCGGTGGCTTCCTGATCGTGCCGGCGTTCAAGCAACTCACCGATGTGCAGATGCGCGGCATCGTCGCCACTTCGCTGATGGTGATCAGCCTGATTTCGCTGATCGGCGTGGTCGGCGCGTTCCACGCCGGTGTGCGCATCGAGCCGATGGGCTGGGTGTTCATCGCCGCGAGCATTGTCGGCATGTTGATCGGCCGGCGCCTGTGTTCGGTGATCCCCGCGCGGACCCTGCAGGTCGGGTTTGCCAGCCTGTGCGTGCTGGTGGCGGCCGGCATGTTGGTCAAGGCGGCGGTCTGATGTGAAACGCCTGCGACGCCACGACAACTCATCCCATCGCATCCCCCCACCCAGTACCCAAGTAGCATAGGTCCCACCCCCGGGCCTTCGTACACTCATGCTTCAGAGGGGGAACCAGCGATGCACAACAGTGAAGGCGTAGTCAGTGCCATGTCCCAGGCCGCCGATGCCGGGCAGGCGGCCGAGGAGTTGGCGCGGCAACTGCTGCATCCGTACCTGGGGTTCGTGCTGTTTTTCTGTTCCGCTTCCTACGACCTCCAGGCACTCGGCCAGGCCCTGCAGCAGTGCTTTGGCAGTGTGCGTGTGGTGGGTTGCACCAGTGCCGGCGAGATCACGCCCCAAGGCTATGGCCGCAATTGCATCACGGCGGTGGGGTTCAATCACGCGCACTTCTCCATTGCCACCGAACTTATCGACCAGGTTGAACACTTCAGCCTGATCAACGCCCAGGACATGGTCGAGCGGCTGGTCGGCGGCTGTCGCAGCAATACCCTGGCGCCGATCAAAGGCAATACCTTCGCCCTGACCTTGCTCGATGGCCTGTCCAGCCGTGAAGAAATGGTGCTCGCCGCCCTCAGCGCGGCGCTCGGCGACATCCCGCACTTCGGCGGTTCGGCCGGCGATGACAACTTCCTCACCGACACCCACGTGTACTTCAACGGCGCTTTCCACAGCGGCGCGGCGGTGGTGGTGCTGGTCAACACCTGGCTGGACTTCGAGGTCTTCACCACCCACCACATCCTGCCGCGCACCGAGAAGCTGGTGGTGACCGGCGCCGACAGCCCGTCACGTCGCGTGTTCGAGCTCAACGCCGAACCCGCCGCCGAGGAGTATGCGCGGCACATCGGCGTGGCCGTGGCCGACCTCGACCACCGCCTCTTCGCCGCTCACCCACTCGCGGTGCGCATCCACGACCAGTACTACGTGCGCGCGATCCAGCAAGTGCACGCCGACCTGAGCCTGAGTTTCTACTGCGCGGTGGAAAACGGCATCGTCCTCACCGTGATGAAACCCGGGCCGATCCTGCCGAACCTGCAAGGCCTGTTCGATGGCCTGCACGCGCGGCTCGGCGACCTGCTGCTGACCATCGGCTGCGACTGCTTCCTGCGCCGCCTGGAGCTGGAGGACACCGGCACCCTGGAGCAGATCGGTGGCTTGCTGCGTGACCAGCGGGTGATGGGGTTCAACACCTACGGAGAACAGTTCAATGGCATGCACATCAACCAGACCTTCACCGGGGTCGCCATTGCCCGTGGCCGGCGCTGAGCTGCTCGCCGAGGTCGCCCGGCTGCAACAGGACAACCACAAGCTGGCGCGGATCAATGCGGCGCTGATCGAGCGCATCGAGTCCGGCATGACCCAGGGCAACAACCCCTACACCACCTTTCAGCATTCGGTGGTGCTGGCCGAGCAAGTACGCGAACGCACCGACGCGCTGAACCAGGCGATGGCCGAACTCAAGGCCAGCAACCACCTGCTGATCAACGCCCGGCTGCGTGCCGAAGCCCTGCGCGGCGAACAGGTGGCGGCGCAGCAGGCCCAGGCCAGCGAGCGCTGGATTCGCCTGATCACCGACAACGTGCCGGCCCTGATCGGCTACCTGAATGCCGACCTGGTCTACGAGTTCACCAATAAAGTCTATGAAGAATGGTACTGCTGGCCGCGCGGGATGATGCTTGGCCAGAGCCTGCGCGAAGTCCACAGCGAGCAGCATTGCCAGCGCCTGGATGCCTACGTCGCCCGCGCCCTGGCCGGGGAAAGCGTGACCTTTGAGTTCGCCGAGACCAACATCAATAACCAGGAGCGCTACATGCTGCGCTCCTATGTGCCGAACATGCTCGCCAACGGTGAAGTGGTGGGGATTTTCGTGCTGATTCGCGACATCACCGAACGCCGGCGCACCGCCGAAGCCCTGCACCAGGCCTATCAGCACCTGGAGCAACGCGTGGCCCAGCGCACCTCGGAACTGACCTCGCTCAACGGCCAGTTGTTGAAGGAAATCGATGAGCGCCGGCGCATGGAGGCACGCCTGCGCGAGGCCAAGCGCGAGGCCGAGCAGGCCAACCTGTCGAAAACCAAATTCCTCGCCGCCGTCAGCCACGACCTCCTGCAACCGCTGAACGCGGCGCGGCTGTTTACCAGTGCATTACTGGAACGCCCCAGCGAAACCCTGGTGCGCAACGTGAGCAACTCCCTGGAAGACGTGGAAAACCTGCTGGGCACCCTGGTGGATATTTCCAAGCTGGATGCCGGGGTGATCAAGGCCGATATCGCCCCGTTCGCCCTGAGTGAATTGCTCGATAACCTGGCGGCGGAGTACACCGAGCTGACCCGCAGCGAAGGCCTGCAGCTGCATTTTGTCGGCTGTTCGGCGCTGGTGCACAGTGACATCCAGCTGCTCGCGCGGATCCTGCGCAACCTGCTCAGCAACGCGATTCGCTACACCTACAAGGGCCGCGTGGTGCTGGGCTGCCGACGCCAGCACCAGCGCGTATTGATCCAGGTGTGGGACAGCGGCATGGGCATTGCCGAGGAGCGGCTGGAGGAGATTTTCCAGGAGTTCAAGCGCGGTGACGTGCAGCGCCCGGACCAGGATCGCGGCTTGGGCCTGGGGCTGGCGATCGTGGAGAAAATCGCCGGGATACTCGGCCATCGCATCAGCGTCAGGTCCTGGCCGGGCCAGGGTTCGATGTTTTCGGTGGAGGTGCCGTTGAGCACCACCGCGCCCAGGTCCTTGCCGATGCCGTGCATGAGCGAGCCGCTGCTGGAGCGCCTGCAGGGCGCGCGGGTGTGGGTGCTGGATAACGATGCGGCGATCTGCGCGGGAATGCGCACCTTGCTCGAAGGCTGGGGCTGTTGCGTGGTGACGGCGTTGTCAGAGCAGGACCTGGCGCGGCAAGTGGACAACTACCATGCCGAGGCGGACCTGCTGATCGCCGACTACCACCTCGACCACGACCAGAACGGCGTGGACGCCGTCGCCCGCATCAACGCCCGGCGCGGTCGTGCGATCCCGGCGATGATGATCACCGCCAACTACAGCAATGAGTTGAAGCTGCAGATCCGCGAGCTGGGGCACACGCTGATGCACAAGCCGGTGCGGCCGATGAAGCTCAAGACGGCGATGAGTCACTTGCTCGGCCAACACGTCGCCCTGTAGGCCGGGGAGTTGGGCAGGATCAGCGGCGCAGGTAGGAGCCGAAATCAATGTCGCCGGCACTGAGGATCGCCTGCACCCGGTTATGCACATTCAATTTGCGCAGGATCGCCGACACGTGAGCCTTCACCGTGGTCTCGGCAATCTCCAGGGTGTAGGCGATCTGCTTGTTCGACTCGCCCTTGGTCATGCGCTCCAGCACCAGCAGCTGCTTGCGGGTCAGGGCTTGCAGCAGCTCGGGGGCGAAGCCGGGGTTTTCGTTGAGGCGCCGGTGCGTGCCGGGCTTCTGGGTGCGGATGATGTCCGGCGGCAGGTACACATTGCCGTTGAGAATCTGCTGGATCGCCTCGGTCATCTGCAGGCGCGGCGAGGACTTGGTGATAAACCCCACGGCGCCATAGGTGATGGCCTGCAGCACGATCTGCTTGTCCTGCTCGGCGGAGACAATCACCACCGGGATGGTCGGTGATTCGTTGCGCAGGTTGATCAGGCCATTGAGGCCGTGCATGCCGGGCATGTTCAGGTCGAGCAGGATCAGGTCGAGGTCGTCGTGTTCCTGGGTCAGGGCGAGGGCACTGTCCAGGTCGGCGGTTTCCATCACGTCGCTGCCTGGGAACCCGTCGCTGATGACGTTATGGATCGCCTCGCGAAACAGCGGGTGATCGTCGGCAATCAGAATTTTGTACATGGCCGTTCACCTTCTTGTTGTGGATTTTTATTCAAAGGGTTCGGGTGCTGCAGCCGTCACTGGCAGATTCGCCGCTTCCCATGCGTCCAAGCCATCGCGGTACCAATACACAGAGGTATAGCCCAGGTTGGCGGCTCGTTTTACCGCGTTCCAACTCAGCCAGCAATCGGCGCGGCAGTAGAACACCAGCGGCCGGCTCAGGTCGCCCTGGGTGTATTTGTACAGGTGCCGCACGAAATAACCCTGCCATTCCGGCGTGAGGTCGCCGTCGCCGGTATTGGCCAGCCAGTGGCTGCCGGGCACGTTGGCATGCGGCTGGTCCTCGATGAAGCGGCCTTGCAGCCACTGGCGGCGGTACACATCGACCAGCACCGGCGCGGGCGTCTGGCGCAGCAGGGTTTGCAGGGCCTGGGTGTCGACAATCGTCGCGCCTGGCAGTTGGTCGGGCGTAGGGCTGCGGTACAGGCTGAGACGGTAGCCTTCGGCGGAAAACAGCGGGGTGTCGGCGCAGGTGTAGCCGACGAACAGGCACAGCAGTGCCACGAGGGGCAGTCGAGCGGGCAGCATGGCAAGGCAATCCTTATCGTTATGCGCCCATTACACGTGAGTCGCGCTGCCTTGGGAATGCGACGATAGACAGCAAAACCAGTACCAAAGTAGTAGGTCGCGGCAGACCCCGGGGTTCTAGCATGGGGAAGATACGCTGCCATTGGAGGCACTATGAACATCCTGCTGGTCGATGATCACGCCGTGGTCCGCCTGGGGTATGCCGGCCTGCTGCGCCACGGGCTGCCGGGCGTGGTGGTCCGTGAAGCGGCGAGCGGCGAGGAGGCCCTGGCGCGGGTGCACGAGGCGGTGCCCGCGCTGGTGATCATCGGCTTCGGCCTGCCGGGGATCAGCGGCCTGGAAACCACCCGCCGCCTGCGCCAGCGCCTGCCGCAGTTGCGCGTATTGTTCTTCAGCCAGCATGCGGAACTGCCGGTGGTGCGCCAGGCTCTGGACGCCGGCGCCGCCGGTTACCTGACCAAAAATGCCTCGCCGGCGGTGATGCTTGAGGCGGTGCAGCGCATCCTCGACGGCCACACCTACATCGAACAGGACCTGGCCACGCAACTGGCCTATCACCCCACCGACCGTCGCCTGCAGGGCATGACCCAGCGCGAGCTGGAGATTTTCCTGATGCTCGCCAAAGGCACCCCGGCACGCTCGATCGCGGCCCAGCTGAGTATCAGCAGCAAGACCGTGTCCAACCACCTGACCTTGCTCAAGAGTAAATTGCAGGTGAGTTCCCATGCCGAACTGGTCCACCTGGGCATCGATATGGGCGTAGTGCGAGTGGCGGGCTGATCTCTACCTGATGCACGCGGCCCCTGTGGGAGCGGGCTTGCTCGCGAATACGCTGTGTCAGTATCAGGTGTGCTGACTGACCCAGCGCTTTCGCGAGCAAGCCCGCTCCCACATGTTGATCCACGGCGTTCTAGCGATCCCAGGTGGTGGGGCAGTCCTTGCAGCCTTCCATGTTCGCGTCCTGGAAATTCCCGTAATGCTGGCGCGCACCGGTCAGGGTGGCGTTTTCCAGATTGCTTTCACCGAACTTGGCTTCCTGCAGATTTGCATCGCGCAGGTCCGCACCTTGCAGGTCGGCCTTGCTCAGCCAGGTCATTTCCAGGTCCGCCGCGCGCAGATTGGCCTTGTGCAGCTTGGCTCCGGATAGCCGCGCAAATTGCAGGTAGGCCGCACTGAGGTTGGCATTCTCGAATTGCGCCCCCTGGGCGAAGAGGCCCCAGCCCTGGATCGCCATCAACGTCGCGTCGGTGAAATTGGCCAGGCGCAGGTTGCTCTGCTGCAGGCTCGCGCGGGTCAGGTTGGCGCCTTGCAGCTGGGCTTTTTCCAGGTTGGCCAGGTCGAGGTTGGCGTGGCGCAGATCGGCCTCGCGCAAGTCGGCGCCGGCCAGGTTCATCTTGCTCAGGTTCTGATTGCTCAGGTTGGCGCCCTTGAGATTGGCGCCAGGGCACTGGCTGTGTTCGGCGATGGTGCAGCCGTTGATCACCAAGGGCGCGTCGTCGCCATCGTCGGCGTGGGCCAGGGGCAGGGACAGCAGGAGTAACAAGGGCAGGTATTTCATGACGAGACCTCGAAGGTGGCGGGATACCTGTCGCACCGGCCGCGCAGCAGCCGATGCGACAGGAAGAATGCCGGGGCCGCTTCGCAGCCCAGCGCGGGGCATGCCCGCTCGCCACAAAAGGCGACCCCGCATTCTCGGAGGGGTTACTTCTGGGCGGTTTTCAGGTCCCAGCTCGGGATCTTGAACACCCAGAACGAACCCCCTTGTGCCACCGGCTTGGTCAGCTCGGCCATGTCGCCGCCCCACAACGGCACCGCGCCGCCATAACCGACGGTGACGCCGATGTACTGCTCGCCATCCTGTTCCCAGGTGATCGGCGGCGAGACGATGCCGCTGCCGGTCTGGAACTTCCACAGCTCCTTGCCGGTTTTCGCGTCGAAGGCCTTGAAGAAGCCATCGCCGGTGCCGGTGAACACCAGGTTGCCCTTGGTTGCCAGTACGCCGGCCCACAGTGGCAGATGTTCCTTGTGTTCCCACACGACTTTGCCGGTGGTCGGGTTCATCGCGCGCAACGTGCCGACGTGGTCGTCATACATGCGCTTGATGCGAAAACCCATGCCCAGGTACGCCGAGCCTTTCTTGTAGTTGACCTCTTCGGTCCAGTATTCCTCTTTCCACTGGTTGCCCGGGATGTAGAACAGTCCGGTGTCCTGGCTGTAGGCCATGGGGTTCCAGTTCTTGCCGCCCAGGAACGGCGGCGAGACTTCCACCGGCTTGCCCTTGGTTTCACCCGGCAGCGGTTTGGCCGGACGCTGGCCTTCGTTTTCCACCGGACGCCCGGTCTTCAGGTCGATATGGCTGGCCCAGGTGATGTTGTCGACGAACGGGAAAGCGTTCTGCAGTTTGCCGTTGGTGCGGTCGACCACATAGAAAAAGCCGTTGCGGTCGGCGTGGCCGGTAGCCTTGGTGACTTTGCCGTCCTTGTCCTTGTAGTCGAACAGCACCAGTTCGTTGTTGCCGGAGAAGTCCCAGGCATCGTTCGGGGTGTGCTGGTAGAACCACTTCACTTCGCCGGTGCTCGGGTCGACGCCGACCTGGCCGGAGGTGTAGAGGCTGTCGAAATCGTGTGGGTTGCCGTCCTTGGAGGTCCGCGCCCAGGTGTTCCACGGGCCCGGGTTGCCGGCGCCGACGATAATGGTGTTGGTCTCGGCATCGAAGCTCGCGCTCTGCCAAGGTGCGCCGCCGCCGTGGCTCCAGGCCTCGACCTTGCCGGTTTCGGTGGTCGGGTCATCCGGCCACGACGGCGCCTTGACGTCGCCGGTCGGGGTGCTGTCCTTGCCGTTCAGGCGGCCCATGTGGCCTTCCACGAACGGGCGCATCCACACTTCTTCGCCGGTGTCCGGGTCGCGCGCATACAGCTGGCCGACCACGCCGAACTCATCGCCGGAGCTGCCGTGGATCAGCAGCACCTTGCCGCTGACCTTGTCCTTGATCAGCACCGGGGCGCCGGTCATGGTGTAGCCGGCGGCGTGGTCGCCGAATTTCTTGTTCCACACCACTTTGCCGGTGTTCTTGTCGAGGGCGATCAGGCGCGCATCGAGGGTGCCGAAGTAGATCTTGTCGCCGAAGATCGCCGCGCCACGGTTGACCACGTCACAGCACGGGCGAATGTTGTCGGGCAGGCGGTGGTTGTAGGTCCACAGGCGTTTGCCGGTCTTCGCGTCGAGGGCGAACACGCGGGAGTAGGAACCGGTGACGTAGACCACGCCGTCGCTGACGATGGCCTGGGATTCCTGGCCGCGCTGTTTCTCGTCGCCGAACGAGTAGGACCAGGCAGGCGTGAGCTTGAACACGTTCTTGTCATTGACCTGGGCCAGCGGGCTCCAGCGCTGGGCGTTGGTGCCCATGCCGTATTGCAGCACGTCCTTTGTGGTCAGGTGGTCGTTGGCGATGTCTTCCCAGGTGACGTTGCGCGTCTGCTTCGCGGGTTCGGCAGCGGCATGGCTGGCAGCACTGAGGGACAGGCTGCCCACCAGCAGAAAGGCTTGCAGGGCAAGGCTCAAGGGTGAGAGGGCGGGTAGCGATCTTATTGTCATGGTTGCAGTTCCCAGTGGAGGTTTTGGCCTGCACAGGGTGCGACGTCCATGGGCGTGCGAATACGGAAAAAGTCCCGGTGTTGCCGGGACAATTTCCCGAACCGCCTCTGATTTAGCAGTGCCCCACAAGGCCTGCTACCAACGGATGAGAACCCGACCACCAAAGCAGCATACGGGTGCCGCCGAGCGCTTCCTAAGATGGTTGCCATAGCCTCTGCCAAGAGGTTTTGCGTGCACTCCTGAGGGAAAAAATAATGACAACAAAACGCAACGCCTGGATGACCGCCTGCCTGTTTGCCGGGGTACTCGGTGCCGGTGCCGTCATGGCCCACGGCAACGTCACACCGACCGCCGTGGAAACCAAGGGCCTGACCCCGATCAAGGACGCCGGCGTGCCGCTGGACGCCGATGGCTGGGCCGCCACCAATCCCTATCGCACCTCGCCCGAGCACGACAAAGCGGTGGAAGTCGGTGCCTCGGCCTACAACCAGAACTGCGCCGCCTGCCATGGCCTGGAAGCCAAGTCCGGCGGGATCGCACCCGACCTGCGCATGCTCGATGTGGGCGACGCCGGCGATGAATGGTTTGTCGAGCGGGTGCGCCACGGTGCGGTGCGTGATGGGCGGGTCTACATGCCGAAAATGGCCGACTACCTGAGCCAGGAAGCCCTGTGGGCAGTGCGCACTTACCTCGACAGCGTGCACGTCGAGGAGTAGGGCATGCGCCTGCGCGGGGTGTGGATCTGCTGGTTGCCGATGCTGGCCTGGGGCGCGCCCGTGGACCCGGTGCCGTCGGTGATGTGGGATTACTACCACCAGCGTTTTCTCGACAATGCGCCCTTCGTGTTCGACGCGCGCGTCAAGCTGCTGGCCCCGCCGTTCGCCGAAGATGCGCGCCAGGTGCCGCTGGAAATCGACGCCCGCGCGTTCAAGGGCGAGGTGGTGAAAATCCTCGCCTGGGCCGAGTTGAACCCGTTGCCGAAAATCGTCGACTTCCAGCCCCGCGAGGGTGTGCTGCCGTGGCTGTCGATCCGGATTCGCATCGAACAGGCCACGCCGTTGCGCGCGGCGGTGCTGACCAGGGACGGCCTCTGGCATGTCGGCTCGACCCTGATCGATGCAGCCGGCGGCGGCTGCACCGCACCCAGCGTGGTGCGCACCCAGGCGGGTTGGGAAGAGCACCTCGGCGAAGTGTTCGGCGGACGCTACCCGCGCGCCGAATTCAGCCGCGTCAAGTTGCAAGTCGCGCACCCGATGGATAACGGCATGGTCAGCGGCATTCCCGAATTCTTTATCAACACGGCCGAACTCCGCGGCGCCGACGGTCAGTTATTGGCGACGCTGGAGCTGTTTCCCGCGGTCAGCGAAAACCCCAGCCTGGCCTTTGATATCCAGGCGACCGGCCCCACGCGCCTGACCCTGCGCGACACCAGCGGCAGCCAGTTCGAGGCGGCCATCCCATGACCCTGCGCTGGACGCTCTTATGGCTGATCCTGTTCAGCCTGCCGGTGCTGGCCGAGCTGGATTACGCCCTCAAGCCGCGGCTGATCGCCGACAACACCTGGTTGCTCGAAGGCAGCACCGACAATTTCGCCAAGGACAATGGCGGCAACATCGTCAATGTCGGGTTTATCGTCACCGAGCCCGGCGTGGTGGTGATCGACACCGGGCCGTCCCGGCGCTACGGCGAAGCGTTGCGCCAGGCCATCGCCCGGATCACCGACAAACCGGTGATCCAGGTGCTGCTGACTCACCACCACCCCGACCATGCCCTGGGCAACCAGGCGTTCAAGGACGTGCCGATTGGCGCACTCGCCGGCACCACCGCATTGCTGCATGAACAGGGCGACAGCCTGGCCGAGAACCTCTACCGCCTGGTCGGTGACTGGATGCGCGGCACCGAAGTGGTGCTGCCCGGTGAAACCCTGCAGCCGGGTGTGAAGACCTTCGGCAGTCACGATCTGCAACTGCTGCAGCTACGCGGCCATACCGGCGCGGACCTGGCGATCCTCGACCGGAAGACGGGGGTGTTGTTCGCCGGTGACCTGGTGTTCTACCAGCGTGCGCTCACCACCCCGCACTCACCGGGCCTGGCCGTGTGGCTGGCCGATATCGCCACCCTGCAAGGCTTGCCCTGGACCCTGATCGTGCCTGGCCACGGCCCTGTGGCGACCGACGCCAAACCGCTGGAGCAGATGCGCGACTACCTCACCTGGCTCGATCAATTGCTGCGCGACGCCGCTGCACAGGGCAGTGATATGCCGGAGCTGATCCGCAGCCCGATCCCTGCACGTTTCGCGGCGATCAACCTCAGCCGCTACGAATTGATCCGCAGCGTGACCCATCTGTACCCGCAATACGAACGCACGCAGATGCAACGCATCAACCCCTGACAATACCCACAACAGACAGAGGCCTCACCATGATCTACGCACAACCTGGCACCCCCGGCGCCGTCGTCAGCTTCAAGCCGCGCTATGGCAACTACATCGGCGGTGAGTTCGTCGCGCCGGTCAATGGCGAGTACTTCACCAACACTTCGCCGGTCACCGGTGAGGCGATCGCCGAATTCCCGCGCTCGACCGCCGCCGATATCGACAAGGCCCTCGACGCTGCGCATGCCGCCGCCGACGCCTGGGGCAAGACCTCGGCCCAGGACCGTGCCCTGGTGCTGCTGAAGATCGCCGACCGCATCGAGCAGCACCTCGAAGTGCTGGCCGTGACCGAAACCTGGGACAACGGCAAGGCCGTGCGCGAAACCCTCAACGCCGATGTGCCGCTGGCCGCCGACCATTTTCGCTATTTCGCCGGCTGCATCCGCGCCCAGGAAGGCGGTGCCGCCGAGATCAACGAGCTGACCGCCGCTTATCATTTCCACGAGCCGCTGGGCGTGGTCGGGCAGATCATTCCGTGGAACTTCCCGCTGCTGATGGCCGCGTGGAAACTCGCCCCGGCGCTGGCTGCCGGCAACTGCATCGTGCTCAAGCCGGCCGAGCAGACGCCCCTGTCGATCATGGTGTTTGCCGAGCTGGTCGGCGACCTGCTGCCGCCGGGCGTGCTGAACATCGTCCAGGGTTTTGGCCGTGAGGCGGGCGAGGCACTGGCCACCAGCAAGCGCATCGCCAAGATCGCCTTTACCGGCTCGACTCCGGTGGGCGCGCACATCATGCATGCCGCCGCCGAGAACATCATTCCGTCCACCGTGGAGCTGGGCGGCAAGTCGCCGAATATTTTCTTCGAAGACATCATGCAGGCCGAGCCACAATTCATCGAAAAGGCCGCCGAAGGGCTGGTGCTGGCGTTCTTCAATCAGGGCGAAGTGTGCACCTGCCCGTCGCGGGCGCTGGTGCAGGAGTCGATCTACGAAGCGTTCATGGCCGAGGTCATGAAGAAGATCGTCAAGATCAAGCGTGGCAACCCGCTGGACACCGAGACCATGGTCGGCGCGCAGGCGTCCGAGCAGCAATTCGACAAGATCCTCTCCTACCTGAAAATCGCCCAGGAGGAGGGCGCGGTGCTGCTCACCGGCGGTGCGGCCGAGCGCTTGGAGGGGGATTTGTCCAGCGGCTATTACATCCAGCCGACACTGCTCAAGGGCCATAACAAGATGCGCGTGTTCCAGGAAGAAATCTTCGGCCCGGTGGTGGGCGTGACCACCTTCAAGGACGAGGCCGAGGCACTCGCGATTGCCAACGACAGTGAGTTCGGCCTGGGCGCCGGGCTGTGGACCCGCGACATCAACCGGGCCTACCGCATGGGCCGGGCGATCAAGGCGGGTCGGGTGTGGACCAACTGCTATCACCTGTACCCGGCGCACGCGGCGTTCGGTGGCTACAAGAAGTCGGGTGTGGGGCGTGAGAACCACAAGATGATGCTGGACCACTATCAGCAGACCAAGAACCTGCTGGTGAGCTACGACATCAACCCGCTGGGTTTCTTCTGACCCTGACCTGAAGGGCAAGCACCTGTGGGAGCCGGCTTGCCGGCTCCTACCATTCGATCGTTGTACCTCCGCGACTAATGCAGGGTGAGGGTTGCTTCGAAAGTAGCATTCGCCTCGCCGATCCTGCGTGCATTAATGGATTCACCGGAATCTTCCGGCACAACAAGAGGACGCTCCCCATGTGGATCAAACCCGCTTTCACCGACCTGCGTATCGGCTTCGAAGTGACGATGTACTTCGCCAGCCGCTGATCTGGCGTGCTGCAGGGAAGATGCCTCTTTGGTCTGATTGCTTTCGCGGCCGGATCGGTTAGTGTGGAGCGCATCTTCCAAAATAATAAGAAACAGGCTTAACAATGAGCCCAAACCTGAGCCTCCTGCGTAAATTCGTCTCGCCTGAAATCATCTTCGGCGCCGGCTGCCGGCATAACGTCGGCAATTACGCCAAGACCTTCGGCGCGCGCAAGGTGCTGGTGGTCAGCGACCCCGGCGTGATTGCCGCCGGCTGGGTCGCCGATGTCGAAGCCAGCCTGCAAGCCCTCGGTATCGACTACTGCCTGTACACCGCCGTATCGCCCAACCCGCGCGTCGAAGAAGTGATGCTCGGTGCCGAGGTGTACCGCGAAAACCATTGCGACGTGATCGTGGCCATCGGCGGCGGCAGCCCGATGGACTGCGGCAAGGCCATCGGCATTGTGGTCGCCCATGGGCGCAGCATCCTCGAGTTCGAAGGCGTGGACACCATTCGCGTGCCCAGCCCGCCCTTGATCCTCATTCCCACCACGGCCGGCACCTCGGCGGACGTGTCGCAGTTCGTGATCATCTCCAACCAACAGGAACGCATGAAGTTCTCCATCGTCAGCAAGGCGGTGGTGCCGGACGTGTCGCTGATCGACCCGGAAACCACCGCGAGCATGGACCCGTTCCTGTCCGCCTGTACCGGCATCGACGCGCTGGTGCATGCCATCGAGGCGTTCGTCTCCACCGGGCATGGCCCGCTTACCGACCCTCACGCGCTCGAGGCCATGCGCCTGATCAACGGCAACCTGGTGCAGATGATCGCCAACCCCGGCGACATTGCCCTGCGCGAGAAAATCATGCTCGGCAGCATGCAGGCCGGGCTGGCGTTTTCGAATGCGATCCTCGGGGCAGTGCACGCCATGTCCCACAGCCTGGGCGGCTTCCTCGACTTGCCCCATGGCCTGTGCAACGCGGTATTGGTGGAGCACGTCGTTGCGTTCAACTACAGCTCGGCGCCGGAGCGGTTCAAGGTGATTGCCGAGACCTTCGGCATCGACTGCCGTGGCCTCAACCATCGGCAGATCTGCGCGCGGCTGGTAGAGCACCTGATTGCGCTCAAGCACGCGATCGGTTTCAACGAGACGCTCGGCCTGCACGGCGTGCGCATGGCCGACATCCCGTTTCTGTCCCAGCATGCGATGCATGACCCGTGCATCCTCACCAACCCGCGCGAGTCCAGCCAGCGTGATGTCGAGGTCGTCTATGGCGAAGCTCTCTGACGCGCAACAGCGCGCCCTGGCCGGGCTGCTGGGGCTGGGCGACCAGTCGGCGCGCAAGAGCCATTACCCGGAACTCACCGCGCGGCTCGACGAGCTGGAGGCCGAGCGCAATCGCTACATCCGCCTCAACGACGAACTGGAGCAGCGGGTCGCCGCGCGCACCGACGAGCTGCTGGAGGCCAACCTCAACCTGCAACAGCAGATCGCCCAGCGCGAGCAGATCGAACAGGACCTGCGCGACGCCCGTGACGCCGCCCAGGCCGCCAATCGCAGCAAGGACAAATACCTCGCCGCCGCCAGCCATGACCTGCTGCAACCGCTGAACGCCGCGCGGCTGCTGATCTCGACCTTGCGCGAGCGCAACTTGCCGAGCATCGAGCAGGTACTGGTGGAACGCACCCACCAGGCCCTGGAGGGCGCCGAGGACTTGCTCACCGACCTGCTGGATATCTCGCGCCTCGACCAGGCGGCGGTCAAGCCGGACGTGGCGCTGTATCGCCTGGATGAATTGTTTGCGCCGCTGGTCTCGGAGTTCCAGTCGGTGGCCCAGGCAGCCGGCCTCAACCTGCGCGCGCGTACCGGCGGGTATGCGATCCGTACCGACTTGCGGCTATTGACGCGGATTTTGCGCAACTTCCTCAGCAATGCCTGCCGCTATACCGATGAGGGCTGCATCCTCCTTGGCGCGCGCCGGCGCGGTGATCGCCTGCGCCTGGAAGTGTGGGACACCGGGCGCGGGATTGCGGCGGATCGGTTGGGTTCGATCTTTCTGGAATTCAACCAGCTCGACGTCGGTCGCGCATCGGACCGCAAGGGGGTAGGGCTGGGCCTGGCGATTGTCGAGCGTATCGCCGATATTCTTGGCTACCCGGTGGCGGTGCGGTCCTGGCCGGGGCGCGGTTCGATGTTCAGTATCGAGGTGCCGCTGAGCGACGAAATGCCACTGGCGATCAGCCAACTGCCCGTCGCGCCTACCACCGGTAACCCGCTGCCGGGACGGCGCTTGCTGGTGATCGACAATGAGGTGAGCATCCTCGAAAGCATGCGCGCGCTGCTCGGCCAGTGGGGCTGCGAGGTGGTCACCGCCACTGATCAGGCGGGCGCCTTGCTGGCGCTGCAGGGCAGGGCGCCGGAGTTGATCCTGGCCGACTATCACCTTGACCATGGGGTGGTCGGCTGTGCAGTGGTCAAGCATCTGCGTGAGCACTTCGAGCAGAAGATCCCGGCGGTGATCATCACCGCCGATCGCACCGACCAGTGCCGCCGCGCGCTGCGCCGCCTGGAAGCGCCGCTGCTGAACAAACCGGTCAAGCCCGGCAAGTTGCGCGCGGTATTGAGCCAATTACTCGCCTGACGCCCGGCGCGTTGATACCCGTCAACACACCCTGCGACCTTATGCGCCATGCTCCCGGCCTGAATGGAAGGCCTACGGAGTACCGCATGAACGCCCCCGCAACAACCGCTGCATCCTTCAAGTTGCCCCTGGGCCTGGTGGTCGCCGTGCTGGTGATGGTCGGCGTGCTGCTGTTGCCGCTGCCGGCGGACTTGCCGGTGGCCGGGCACCGGATGCTGGCGATCCTCGCCTTTGCCGTGGTGGTGTGGATCACCGAGGCAGTGTCCTATGAAGCCAGCGCGATCATGATCACTTCACTGATGGCGTTTTTGCTCGGCACCGCGCCGTCGCTGCAGGACCCTGCGCACCTGATCGGCTCCAGCCCGGCGATCAGCATGGCGCTGACCGGCTTCGCCAACCCGGCGCTGGCGCTGGTGGCGGGGGCGCTGTTCATTGCCGCGGCGATGACCCACACCGGCCTGGATCGGCGTATCGCGCTGGTCACCCTCAGCCGCATCGGCACCAGTACCCGGCGCATCCTGTTGGGCGCGATCGCGGTGACCATTTTGCTCAGCCTGGTGGTGCCCAGCGCCACCGCGCGCAGTGCCTGCGTGGTGCCGATCATGATGGGCGTGATTGCCGCTTTCGGCGTCGACAAGCGTTCGAACATTGCCGCCGGGATCATGATCGTGGTCGCGCAGGGCACCAGCATCTGGAACGTCGGCATCCAGACCGCCGCGGCACAGAACCTGCTGACGGTCGGCTTCATGGACAAGATGCTCGGCCAGCGTGTGTCGTGGCTCGACTGGCTGATCGCCGGCGCGCCGTGGGCGGTGATCATGTCGGCGGTGTTGCTGTTTTTGGTACTCAAGTTGCTGCCGCCGGAAACCGACAGCATCCCCGGCGGCCAGGAGGCCGTGGCGCAGTCGCTGGTGGACATCGGGCCGATGACCGGGCCGCAGAAGCGCCTGTTGAGTGTCTCGGTGCTGCTGTTGCTGGCGTGGGCCACCGAGGGCCGGTTGCACAGTTTCGACACCACCTCGACCACCTACGCAGGCCTGGTGTTCCTGCTGTTGCCGGGGCTGGGCGTGATGACCTGGAAGGATGTGCAGTCGCGTATTCCGTGGGGCACGGTGATTGTGTTTGGCGTCGGCATCAGCCTCGGTACGGCGCTGCTGACCACCCAGGCCGGGCAGTGGCTGGGCGCGCAGGTGGTGACGCACACCGGGTTGGATCAGCTGGGGCCGCTGGGCGTATTTGCCATCCTCGGGGCCTTCCTGATTGTGATCCACCTGGGTTTTGCCAGTGCCACGGCCTTGACCTCGGCGTTGTTGCCGATCCTGATCGCGGTGTTGCAGACCTTGCCGGGTGAGTTCAGCCGCCTGGGGATGACCATGCTGCTCGGGTTTGTGATGAGCTACGGGTTTATCCTGCCGATCAATGCGCCGCAGAACATGGTGTGCCTGGGGACCGGCACGTTCACGGCGCGCCAGTTTGCCAAGGTGGGGATTCTGGTGACGTTGCTCGGTTACGGCCTCATGCTGATCTTCGCCGCCACGTACTGGAGTTGGCTCGGCTGGATCTGAGCTGGAATCTGCGCCGGCATTTGTCTGGCGGGCGCGCTGCTGGGATCAATTGCACCCTCGAGATGGCAAGATGAACTCCGCTCAGGTTTACTACTCCCTGAGTAATGGTTTTACCGGCGTCCCCCGCCGGGTCATCTAGGTCACCGAATGGACAAATACACCCCCCACACCTGGCAGCCCCACGAGCGACCGAGCCTGCCTGGCTCGCCGTCGACGCCGCTGCACCCCACGCACAAACGCTGGCTGTTTGCGCTGGTCGGCGTGCTGGTGGCGATTACCGGCGGGCTCGGCAATGCGCTGGTCATCGCCAACCTGCAATACCTGCAAGGCGCCCTGGGCGCGACAACGGCGGAAATGGCCTGGCTGCCCGCCGCCTATGTGATGACCAACGTGTGCATGAACCTGCTGCTGGTGAAGTTTCGCCAGCAGTTCGGCCTGCGCGCGTTCACCGAAGTGTTCCTGGTGCTGTATGCGCTGGTGACCTTCGGCCATTTGTTCGTCAACGACCTCAGCTCGGCCATCGCGGTGCGGGCGGCGCACGGGATGGTCGGCGCGGCGCTCAGTTCGCTGGGGTTGTACTACATGATCCAGGCGTTCCCGGCCAAATGGCGGATGAAAGCCCTGGTGCTGGGGTTGGGCACCGCGCAACTGGCGCTGCCGTTGGCGCGGCTGTTCTCCGAGGATTTGCTGCAAATCGCCGAGTGGCGTGGCCTGTACCTGTTCGAACTGGGCATGGCCCTGATCTGCCTGGGGTGCGTGTTCCTGCTCAAGTTGCCGCCTGGCGACCGCTTCAAGACCTTTGAAAAACTCGACTTCCTGACCTTCGGCATCCTTGCCACCGGGGTCGCCTTGCTCTGCGCCGTGTTGTCGCTGGGGCGCATCGACTGGTGGCTGGAAGCACCGTGGATCGGCGTCGCCTCGGCCTGTTCGCTGGTGCTGATCATGGCCGGCCTGGCGATCGAACATAACCGCGCCAACCCGTTGCTGATGACCCGTTGGCTCGGCAGTGGGGTGATGATCCGCCTGGCGCTGGCCGTGGTGTTGATTCGCATGGTGCTGTCGGAGCAGTCCACCGGCGCCGTGGGGTTCATGCAGATGTTGAACATGAGCTACGAGCAGATGCACACCCTGTACGTGGTGATGCTGGCCGGGGCGATTGCCGGGCTGGTGGTCAGTGCGCTGACGATCAACCCGGCGCACCTGCTGATGCCGCTGATCATCTCGCTGGCGCTGATGGCCGTGGGGTCGGTGATGGACAGTTTCTCCAGCAACCTGACCCGGCCGCAGAACATGTACATCAGCCAGTTCCTGCTAGGCTTTGGCGGCACGTTCTTCCTGGGCCCGACCATGGTGCTGGGCACCCGCAACGTGCTGACCAACCCGCGCAACCTGGTGAGTTTCTCGGTGATGTTCGGGATCTGCCAGAACCTCGGCGGCCTGATTGGCGCAGCGTTGCTCGGCACCTTCCAGATCGTGCGCGAGAAGTTTCACTCGAGCATGATCGTCGAGCACCTGACCCTGCTCGACCCGCGTGTGGCCGCGCGGGTGCAGAGCGGTGGCTCGGCCTACGGCGGGGTGATCGCCGACCCGGAATTGCGCAACCTCATGGGCATTCGCAGCCTGGCCACGGCGGCCACGCGTGAGGCGAATGTGATGGCTTACAACGATGTGTTCATGCTGATCGCGATCATCGCTATCCTCACCATGATCTGGATCTTTATCCGCAGTCTGTGGCTGATGAGCACCACCAAGGCAGCAGCCCCTTCCGTTCAACCCAGCGGCGCCACTTCATGACCGAAACGACCACCACCACGACCACCAATGCCATTGCCTCTACCCCGGAAGGCACCGCGCCGCCCGGCGCGAGCGTGACTGAACCGCGCTCGCTGCGGGTGCGCATCATCTCGTCGCTGGGCTTCGCCGCGATTGCCATCATCGGCGTGCTGATCGTGTTGTATGCCTGGCAATTGCCGCCGTTCAGCAGCGCCGTGGAAACCACCGAGAACGCCCTGGTGCGCGGCCAGGTGACGATCATCGGCCCGCAACTCAGCGGGTATGTGTTCGAAGTGCCGGTGCAGGACTTCCAGTACGTCAAGGCCGGCGACCTGCTGGTGCGCCTCGATGACCGCATCTACAAGCAGCGCCTCGACCAGGCGCTGGCGCAACTGGCGGTGCAGAAGGCATCGCTGGCCAATGTGGTGCAGCAACGCAACAGTGCCGAAGCGACCATCAAGCTGCGCCAGGCCGCCTTGGTGGACAGCCAGGCCCAGGCGCGCAAGAGCACCGCCGACCTGCGCCGCAATGAAGAACTGATCAGCGACGGTTCGGTGTCCAAGCGCGAGCTGGACGTGACCCGTGCCGCGAATGCGCAGACCATCGCCGCCGTGGCCCAGGCCCAGGCCAGCCTGGAGATTGCGCGGCAGGACCTGCAGACGGTGATCGTCAATCGCGGCTCCCTGGAAGCGGCGGTGGCCAGTGCCGAGGCGGCCGTGGAGCTGGCGCGGATTGATTTGTCCAACACCCGCATCACCGCGCCGCGTGACGGCCAGCTGGGGCAGATTGGCGTGCGCCTAGGCGCCTTCGTCAATTCCGGCGCGCAGTTGATGGCGCTGGTGCCCCACCAGTTGTGGGTGATCGCCAATATGAAAGAAACCCAGATGGACAATGTGCAGGTCGGCCAGCCGGTGACCTTCACCGTGGATGCGCTCAACCACCGCAAGTTTCGCGGCACGGTGCAGCATATTTCCCCGGCGACCGGCTCGGAGTTCAGCCTGTTGCAGGCGGACAACGCCACCGGCAACTTCGTGAAGATCGCCCAGCGTGTGCCGGTGCGGATTACCGTGGACCCGGATCAGGCCGAGAGCGAGCGGCTGCGGCCGGGTTTGTCGGTGGTGGTGAGTATCGACACGGCAGGGCGCCTGAAAAACAGCCCGCCCTGACCACCCCAGCCACCCTGTAGGAGCCGGCCAGCCGGGCGCCTACAGGGGATGGTATTTCAGGGTGAAATCGAGTTGAGTCGATTGGCCTTGTTCCAACAGTTTCAACCCGGGCCGTCCCGGCAGGTGATGCGCATTCACCGGATGGCTCACCGGTTCGATGCAGAAAAATCCCAGCCCCGGTGGGCAGAACAGCAGGAAGTAGTCGGCGCCAGTGGCTCGGCATTCCAGCGCATAGCCCAGCTCCGGCTGCTCGATCCGGCACTGCCCATCCCACTGGCAAAAGCCATTGTCCACCAGGCGCTCCGGCAGCGCCTTGAGCTGGCGGAAATCCCAGTCCGCCGGCAGCGGAGCGAGCCCCGTCGGCAGCTTGGATGCATCACTCATCCACACCTGCTCGGCGTTGGCCTGCAAGCGCGTTGCCGGCCGGCGCGGTAGGTAGGGATGCAAGCCCAAACCATGCCACGCGGCCTTGTCGGCCAGATGCGTGACGCGCAGTTCGATCCTCAATTCGCCGCCACCCAGGCGAAACCGCTGCTCTGCGCGATAGGCAAACGGTGTGTCGCACTCCACCGCCAGCACCACCTCATCCGCCGACTGGCTGACCACCTGCCACACCTGCTGCCAGGCCGAACCGTGAATCGGCAGCGGGTCGAGCGGGCTGTTCGGTGTCAGCGCCAGCCAGCCATCCGGGGTGTCGAAACCACCTTCGGCAATCCGATTGGACCAGGGCGCCAACGGATAGCACCCCAGCTTGCCCGGCAACCCGGTAGCGATCGCCTGCTCATCGCTATGCCGCAGCAGCGGCTGCCCGCTGGCGCGCACGCTCCAGTTGACGATGCTGCCCCCTACGGCGGGCGCCAGGGTCAGCACGGTCAGGTCATCTCTGAGTTCCAGCATCACAGGTTCACCTTGAAATGAAAGCTGCCTGCAGGCGCTGGCTTGCCGGCGCCTGCAGGGTAGGGCGTCACAGGCTGTATTCCTACGCAGAGCGTTATAGGACCACGCTTGGCAGCCACAGCGACAACGCCGGAATGTAGGTCACCGCCATCAACACCAGGAACAGTACGGCATAGAACGGCAGCAGCGCCTTCACGGTTTTCTCGATGCTGACCTTGCCCACCGCCGCACCCACGAACAGCACCGCGCCCACCGGCGGGGTGATCAGGCCGATGCCGAGGTTGACCAGCATGATCATGCCAAAGTGCACCGGGTCGACACCGATGCCGAGGATCACCGGCAACAGGATCGGCGTGAGGATCAGGATCAGCGGTGCCATGTCCATCACCGTGCCGAGCAACAGCAGCATCATGTTGATGCACATCAGGATCACGTAGCGGTTGTCCGACAGCGTCAGGAACATCGTGGTGATCTTCGCCGGGATCTGCATCAGGGTCATGATGTAGCCGAAGCTGGCGGCGAAGGCGATCAGGATCATCACGATGGAAATGGTGCGCACCGTACGGTGCATCAGCTTGGGCAGCTCGCTCCATTTGTAGTCGCGGTAGATGAACATGGTCACGAAGAACGCCCACAGCACCGCGATTGCGGCGGACTCGGTGGCAGTGAAGATACCCGAGAGGATGCCGCCGAGGATGATCACCATGGCCATCAGGCCCCACAGTGCATCGGCGCAGATTTTCAGTGCCTGCTTCAAGGGAATGACTTCGCCCTTGGGGTAATCGCGTTTCTTCGCGAAGATCAGGCACAGCACCATCAGGCACGCGCTCATCAGCAAGCCCGGGACCACACCGGCCATGAACAGCGAGGCGATGGAAACGGTGCCGCCGGCGGCCAGCGAGTAGAGCACCGAGTTATGGCTGGGCGGGGTCAGCAGCGCTTGTACCGAGCCGCTGATGGTTACCGCGGTGGCGAATTCGCGTGGATAGCCACGGCGCTCCATTTCCGGGATCAGCACCGAGCCAACCGACGCCGTGTCGGCCACCGACGAACCCGAGATCGCGCCGAAGAACGTCGAGGCCATGATGTTCACCAGCGACAGGCCACCGCGCACAAACCCCACCAGCACGCCGGCAAACGCCACCAGCCGCCGCGACATGCCGCCCTCGGCCATGATCGCCCCGGCCAGGACGAAGAACGGGATTGCCATCAGCGAGAATTTATTCACCCCGCCCGCCACCTGGATCATCAGGGCCTGGAACGGAATGTCGATCCACCACGCGCCAATCAGCGCCGACAGCCCGAGGGCGTAGGCCACCGGCATGCCGATCAGGATCAAGGCGATAAAGCTGCCCAACAGAATCAACGCATCCATATCAAGCCGCCCCTTCGCTTTCTTCTACCAGGTCAAAGCGCACCACGCGCCGCTGGCTCTGGTCGCCCAACAGGAGTTTTTCCAGCACGAACACCAGGGTCAGCAGCCCGCCAATCGGGATCGGCATATAGGTGATCCCCACGCGCAGGGTCGGGATGGCGCTCATGAACTGGTTCCAGGTGGACAGGCACAGCTTGCTGCCCCAGATCGTCATGAACAGGCAGATCGTCGCCATCAACAGTTGCGAGACGATGCCGACTACCTGGCGTTGGCGCGGCGGCAGGCGGTCGGTGATCATCGCCACCGACATGTGCGCGCCGGCGCGGTAGCTGGCAGCGGCGCCGATGAAGGTGAACACCAGCATCAACAGGATGGCGGTGGGTTCCGGCCAGCTGGAGCCGGTGCCGAGGATGTAGCGGGCGAAGATGCCCCAGGGAATGATCAGTGCCACTCCCAGTACCGAGAGGCCGGCGACCCAGATGCAGGTCATGTAGAGGCGATCATTGATGCGCAGCAGCAAATTCTTCATGGCGTTCACCGTAACCGGGCGCGTCGATGCCGACCGCGCCTGGCCTTGCTGGAGGAGGAGGGTGATTACTCGACGGCGTCGATGCGCTTGATGATGTCGGCGTACGCCTGGCCGTACTTGGCGCGCACGGGAGCGGTCGCGTCATAGAACGGTTTTTTGTCGACGGTGATGAACTCGACGCCGGCGGCCTTGAGTTTTTCCTCACTGCTGGCGGACTTCTTGTCCCACAGCACGCGCTCGTCGGCCTGGGCGACCTTGGCGGCGTTTTTCACCATGACCTGCTGCGCGGGGGTGAGCTTGTTCCAGGTGATTTTCGACATCACGATGGGCTCGGGCAAAATCAGGTGTTCGGTGAGGGTGTAGTACTTGGCGTTCTGGTAGTGGTTGTGTTCCAGCAGGGTCGGCGGGTTGTTTTCCGCGCCGTCGATCACCCCGGTCTGCAGGGCACTGAAAATCTCGCCGGTGTCCATGGCGATGCCGTTGGCCCCCATTTCATTGAAGGCGTCGATGAACAGCGGGTTGCCCTGCACGCGAATCTTCATGCCCTTGAGATCTTCGATCTTGCGCACCGGTTTCTTGGTGTAGAGATTGCGCGTGCCGCCGTCCATCCAGGCCAGGGCGACCAGGCCGAACTCGGAGTCGGTGATCTTGGCAAGGATCTCGTCGCCAATCTCGCCATCGATGACCTTGCGCATGTGCGCCTGGTCGCGGAACACGAACGGCAGGTTGAACACGTTCACGTCCGGCACCACCGGGCCGACGATGCCGAGGCTGACGCGGGTCATCTGGATCGCCCCGACCTGGGCCTGTTCGACCACTTCCTTCTCGGAACCCAGGACGCCGCCCGGGAAGTACTTGAAGGTCAGTTCGCCGTTGCTTTCCTTGGTCAGGGCCTTGCCCATGTTTTCTTCGGCAACCACGGTGGGGTAGCCGGCGGGATGGATGTCGGCGAATTTGATTTCCAGCGCGTGGGCCGCGCCGGTGAAGAGGAACGTCAGGGGAAGTGCAGCGACGAGCAAAGTGCGTTTGAAGTCCATGGGGTGTGTCTCCGTCTTGTTATTGTTGTATTCAAGGCACAGCAATGCAGCTAGAGGGTGAAGGTGGGCTCCGGCAATCCGGTAACGCCGGGGTTGAGGGCGAACACGCCGCCTGACAGTGACTGCTCACTCTGGTCGTCGCGGATCGAGGTGACGAACAGGGTATCCAGGCGACTGCCGCCGAAGGCGCACATGGTGGGTTTCTTCACCGGCACGCTCAGGGAGCGGTCCAGGCGTCCGTCGGGGGTAAAGCGGTGAACCAGCCCGGCGTCGTTGGCGCAGATCCAGTAGCAGCCCTCGGCATCAACTGCCGCGCCGTCGGGGCGGCCGGGGTGCTGGTGCATGTCGACGAATACGCGGCGATTGGACGGCGTGCCGGTCTCGGTGTCGTAGTCGAAGGCCCAGATCTTCTGCACCAGCGGGTGCGAGTCCGAAGCGTACATCGTGCGGCCATCGGGGCTGAAGGCCAGGCCGTTGAGGGTGATGAACCCATCCAGCAGCGCCTGCGGTGCGCTGCCGGTGGCGAAGCGGTAGAGGATGCCCTCGGCTGCGTTCAGGCTCATGTCCAGCACCATGCTGCCGGCCCAGAAGCGGCCCTGGCGATCACAGCGGCCATCGTTGAGGCGCATGTCCGCACGCGGGTGCTCGACACTGGCCAGGGGCGTGGTGTCGAGGCTGCCGTCGTTGTGCGGGGTAAGCTGGAAGAAGCCACTTTGCAGGCCGGCGACCCAGTTGCCGGCGCTGGTGCGCGCGATGCAGGCAAGTGCCTGCGGGGCTTTCCACGCGGCGATATGCCCGGTCGCGGCGCTCCAGCGTTGCAGGCCGCCGTTGGGGATATCCACCCAGTACAGGGCGTTTTCTTCAGGCACCCACACCGGGCATTCGCCCACGGTATTGCGGGCGTCGACAATCAATTCTGCAGTCATGGCCACTCATTCCCTTGGGTTGGTCTGGCGTCAGTCACCGAACGGCCCCGCCGCGCAGAACGCGCCGCCCTGGTAGACCTTGGCCGGGTCATCGGCGGCTACCGGTGGCTGGGCTTCGACCTGGGCGCGAAACACTTCGGAGTTGTCCTTGGGGGCGAAACCCAGGTGCGCGGCGTAGCGATTGTCCCACCAGGTGTCGAGGTTATCCGACATGCCGTAGACCACGGTGTGGCCGACATTCGGCGTATACAGCGCGCGTTCGAGGAGTTGGGTCAGGTCATCGAAGCTCAGCCAGGTGTGCATCATCCGGCGGTTCTGCGGTTCCGGGAACGAGGAGCCGATGCGGATGCTCACGGTCTCGATGCCGTAGCGGTCGAAGTAGAAACTGGCCATGTCTTCGCCGTAGGACTTGGACAAGCCGTAGTAGCTGTCCGGGCGACGCGGGGAATGTGCGTCGATTTTTTCGCCCTGCTTGTAGAAGCCGATCACATGGTTGGAACTGGCGAAGATCACGCGCTTCACGCCGTGGCGACGCGCGGCTTCGTAGACATGGAAAATCCCGCTGATATTCGCCCCGAGCACTTCCTCGAACGAGCGCTCTACCGACACCCCGCCAAAATGCAGGATGGCATCGACGCCTTCCACCAGGTGGTGCACCGCTTGTTTGTCGGAGAGGTCACAAGGTTGCACTTCTTCGGTAGCGTCTGCGGCCGGGGTCATCTCGGCGATGTCCGACAGGCGCAGCACCTTGGCGTACGGACGCAGGCGTTCGCGCAAGACTTTGCCCAGGCCGCCAGCGGCACCGGTGAGCAGCAGGCGGTTAAATGGAACGTGTGTGGAGGTGGTCGTGGTCATGGGGGTTCCATTGTTGTTGTAGGTTGTCGTATGACTGGGTGGAAGTATCGTGATTGATTCCCTGGCTTGTCAACACACGCCTTCCTTGCCGGTGCTGGCTTGCCAGCGATGGTGGCCCCACGGTCGGTGGTGACTATTGAGCTGCCATCGCCGGCAAGCCCGCGCCTACCTAAAGTGTATCCGCGGGTTACAACAGGGAGATCGGGTAGCTGATGAAGATCCGGTTTTCATCGAACTCATTGTTGCTGAAGTCCCGACGCATGGTCGCATTGCGCCACCGCAGATTCAGGTCCTTCAGCGCACCGCTTTGCACGGTGTAGGCCAGTTCCGATTCGCGGCCCCATTCCTTGCCGTCGGTGATCGCCCCGGTGTGTACGTTACTGCCGCTGATGTAGCGGTTCATCATGGTCAGCCCGGGAATGCCGAGGACCACGAAGTTGAAATCATGGCGCACCTGCCAGGATTTTTCCTTCACGTTGTCGTAGCTCGCGTTGTAGCTGTCGTTGGCCAGGGTGCCGCCGCTCGTGCCGTTGACCTTCATCCACACACTGTCGCCGGTGAGCTTCTGCAGGCCCACGTAGAAGGTGTTGCCCAGGTACTTGGCCGAGAGCAGGGCGAAGGCGGTCTTGTTGTCGAGGTCGCCGGCGAGGGCGCTGCCGTCTTCCTTGCCGTTGAAGAAGCCGAGGTTGGCGCCCAGGGTCCAGTCGCCGACCGGCTGGCTATGGGTCAGGTTGATGTACTGCTGCTGGTAGATATCGCTGAGTTCGGCGTACCACACGCCGACCTGGGTGCGTTTGTCATTGAAGGTGTATTCGCCGCCGCCGAAGTTGAAGCGATCCGAGGTGAACGCCGCTTTGCCGTTCATGAACATGTCTTCCATGCTCGCGTCGTTGCGCGGGCTGTTGCCGCGAAATTGCCCGCCGTAGAGGGTCAGGCCGGCGATTTCATTCGAGGTGACCTGGCCGCCACGAAAGGTCTGGGGCAGCGAGCGGCCGTCGTCGGAGCGCAGGATCGGCAGCACCGGCATCCATTCGCCGACTTTCAGTTCGGTCTTCGACAGCTTGGTTTTCAGCGCTACGCCCAGGCGCCCGAAGTTGTCGGCGGGGCGGCCATCGTCGTGCGTTGGCAACAGTTGGGTGCCGGCGGTGCCTTTACCGCCATCGAGCTTCTGCGAGTACAGGCCCAGCACGTCGATCCCGAAGCCGACAGCACCCTGGGTGTAGCCGGACTTGGCGTCGAGAATGAAGTTCTGCGTCCACTCTTCGGCCTTGGCCTGGGGGTTGGTCGGGTTGGTGAAGTTGCGGTTGAAGTAGGCGTTGCGCAGGTTGAGCGTGGCCTTGGCGTCGTCGAGAAAACCTTCTGCCTGGGCACCGAGGGGCAGGGTCAATGCCAGGCTGCCAAGACCGATCAGGCCGATACGCGCGGAGGAATTGCGGGCGAATTGACTCACAGTGAAGCTCCCTTTTTGTTGTTTTTATTATTTGTCGTACGTCGTCGTACAACATTGGAGCGAATATTTGCGAGGTTTTCGAGGGGTGTCAAGCAGAAGTTATACGATGACTGCGTGATTGAGCCGAGACACACACTGGCGGGGTGGGAGTGGGGTTGCTCGCGAAGGCGGTGTGTCAGTCACCGGAAATAGCGACTGAACTAGTGCTTTCGCGGGCAAGCCCGCTCCCACAGGGGGGAATGGGTCGTCCATGCTTACGGCGCAAGGCTTGGCGATTTCAACCGCGCAACCACGCCCCAGGCTTCACACCGCTCAAAAATGTGGGAGCGGGCTTGCCCGCGAAGGCGGTGTGTCAGTCACCGGAAATAGCGACTGAACCAGCGCTTTCGCGAGCAAGCCCGCTCCCACAGGGGGGAATGGGTCGTCCATGCTTACGGCGCAAGGCCCGGCGATTTCAACCGCGCAACCACGGCCCAGGCTTCACACCGCTCAAAAATGTGGGAGCGGGCTTGCCCGCGAAGGCGGTGTGTCAGTTATCGGAAATATCAACTGAACCAGCGCTTTCGCGAGCAAGCCCGCTCCCACATGGGGGAATGCGGCGTCCACGCCGGCCGCGCAAGGCCCGGCAATATCCCGGGCACGTCCCACATTGATCGAGTCCGACACGCGCCTGCCCTGGATTCAGTTGGCCATGACCATCGGCGGAAGGGTGCCGAGCAGGGAAACGGCGGCTACTGCTGAAACACCCAGTAACCATTCCAGCATCACGCTGGCTTTCAAACTGCCCAGGTGCTGTTCGCCGCGATCAAGGCGCAATCGGTTCAGCAAGGCCAGCGCCAACATGCCCAGGACCAGCATCACCTTGATCAACAGGATCAGCGCGAAGCCATTGAACAACGGCGTGGGCCACAGTTGCCCGGTGAGCACGCGCACGTTGATCAAGCCCGTCACCAGCAAACCGGCGACCAATCCATATCCGACGCCGCTGAAACGCCTGAGGATCGGTTCCAGGCTGGGCCGTTGCGGTTGCCTGAGGATCAACACCAGCAGCAACAATCCACCGAGCCAGGCGCCCACGCAGACCAGATGCACCACCTGGTTGAGGATCAGCAATTGGCCGCTGAGCCCATCGAGCATGGCGCCATGGCCGACCGGGGCGAGGGTCGCCAGCAGCAGGGCGGTCAACGGCAGGCGCAGGGCGGGCCAGGGTTTGAGCAGCGCAATCACCAGCAACAGGTTCAGCAACAGGTGCCAGACCCACACCTGGCCAAAGAAGGTCTTGCCCAGCACCAATTGCACGGTGGCCGGTTGCAGGGCCGCCTGCCAACTGCCGGCCATGCTCGCGGTGATCAACAGCAACCACGCCACGCCGGAGCCCAGGCCCAGCCAGGCGAGGGCGCGCGTGATGCGCAATAGTTGCCGGTCCAGTGTCGGTTGCGCTCCAGCGCCTAATAGCCAGGGCCTGAATGCACAGGCCCCGAACATCAGCAGCACGACGATGAAATGCAAAAAACGGCACAGCACCAGCAGCGTTGCCATGGGTTATTGGCCGACCTTGAAGCTGTATTCACCGTTGCTCTTATGGGTGTCGACCGACACGGCGTTCCACACCACTTTGTAATTGCCGGCTGCCAGCGGGGCGGCAGGGGTGACTACCAGGGTCTTCTTGTCGGCGTCGGGAGTTTCCAGGCCCTTGATCGCGACTTCGGTGCCGTCCTTGCTCAGGGAGACTTTGGTAAACGTGGCTTCGACACCTTCGCTGAAGCTCAGGCGCAGGTCGGCAGGCGCGGCGACGGTGCTGTCAGCCGCTGGCGTCGAACTCTTGAGGTGCGCATGCGCGAATGCCGCCGAGGCGCCCAGCAGCGAGGCGAGCAGGGCGACGGCGGTCAACGTGTTCTTGATCAGCATTGTTCAGTACCTTCAGGGTTGAGGAGTCGGTAGAGCCATGTGCAGCAAGGGAAAGGGCTTGCCTTCGCCATCCAGCGGCGAGCGCGCGACCTGGATGAAACCATAGTGCAGGTAGAAGCCCACGGCCTGCGGATTCTGTTCGTTCACGTCTACCGTGAGGGTATCGTGGCGGGCGCGGGCGTGGTCCAGCAGTTGGCGGCCGATGCCCTGGCCACGGCGGTCGGGGTCGATAAACAACATCTCCACATTGTGTCCGCCGGTGGCGATGAAGCCGGCGATGCCGGCGTCATCCTCGAACACCCACGTGTCGAGTGCTGGCATCGGCAGGTAAGTGTCGCGCACCAGCGGCAGCAAACGCTGGATGTCATCCTCGGGGAGGAAGTCATGGGTGGCCCGCACCGAACGCTCCCACAGTGCGCCCAGCACGGGGTCGTCGGTGGCCAGGCGAGGTCGAATACTCATGGCAATGATCCTTCATAGGGATCGCGATCCTAACCAATCCTATTTATGCGCGAAAGCTTCGCGTAAGAAGTTTCATTGTGGCCTGTCGCCGCGATCTAGAGCCGATGGTAGTCTTTAAGCCAAGTTGTTGTCAGGGAGCCCTTATGGGCAATCACAAGAGTGGAATTCGTCGGGTCAACGTCGAAAAAATCCTGCTGGCGGCGGAGAAAATCTTCGCCGAAAAGGGCTATGGCAGCACCGCCATGGCCGACATCGCCGAAGAAGTGCAACTGCCGCGCTCCAACCTGCATTACTACTTCACCACCAAAAGCGAGCTGTACAGCGCGGTGCTGTTCGACCTGTTGGAAGTGTGGAAGCAGGATGCGCTGAGCTTCGAGACCTTCGATGATCCGCGCGTCGTGCTCAGCAGCTACATCCGCGCCAAGATGCAACGCTCGCGCACGCGGCCGTATGGCTCGAAAGTCTGGGCCAACGAAATCATCCACGGCGCGCCGACACTGGGTGAGGCGCTGGATGAAAGCCTGTACGACTGGGCCAAGATGAAGGAAGCGAAAATTCGCCAATGGGTGGAGGACAAACGCATCCTGCCGGTGGAACCGTCGAGCCTGCTGTACATGATCTGGGCGTCGACCCAGCACTACGCCGACTTCGATCATCAGGTGAAGATTCTGAATGATCACCAGCCGCTGTCGGACATGCAGTTCGAAAAGGCGATTCAGACGGTGACCAGTGTGATTTTGCGTGGGATCGGGTTGGAGCCGTGATGATCGTTCCTACGCTGCGCGTTCCAAGCGCGGACGCAGAGCGTCCAGTCAGGCATTCCCACGCGGAGCGTGGGAACGCTCATATAAAGGGCTACACCGCCTCCCGGTAGGGGTTGCGCGGATCCTGCGTCCAATTCAGGAACGGCTTGCCCGTCTCGATCGGCACCATCTCGATGCAGTCCGCCACCGGGCAGGTGATCTGGCACAGGTTGCAGCCCACGCACTCATCGTCGATCACCTCGTATTGGTGCGTGCCATCGGCCAACTTCAAACTCGCGATGGCCTGGTGCGAAGTGTCCTCACAGGCAATATGGCAACGCCCGCAGCCGATACAGGCGGCCTGGTCGATCTTGGCGATGACCTGATAGTTGATGTCCAGGTACTTCCAGTCCGTGGTGTTGCCCACCGCTCGCCCGGAAAATTCCTGCAGGCTCTGGTAACCCTGACTGTCCATCCACCGCGACAGCCCATCCTTCATCTCTTCAACAATGCGGAACCCGTGCAGCATTGCCGCCGTGCACACCTGCACCGCGCCGCAGCCGAGGGCGACGAATTCTGCTGCATCGCGCCAGTTGCCGATGCCGCCAATGCCGCAGATCGGCAGGCCCTGGGTCTGCGGGTCGCGGGCGATTTCGGCGACCATGTTCAGTGCAATCGGCTTCACGGCTGAACCGCAGTAGCCGCCGTGGGTGCTCTGGGTGCCGACCACCGGCAGCGCGACCATGCGCTCCAGGTCGACGCTGGTGATGGAATTGATGGTGTTGATCAGCGACACCGCGTCTGCGCCCCCGCGATACGCCGCACGCGCCGCCACCCGGATGTCGGTGATGTTCGGCGTGAGCTTGACGATCACCGGCAGCGAGCAATAGGTCTTGCACCAGCGGGTCACCTGTTCCACATACTCCGGCACCTGGCCCACCGCCGCGCCCATGCCGCGTTCGGGCATGCCGTGGGGGCAGCCGAAGTTCAGCTCGATGCCATCGCACCCGGTGGCTTCCACCAGCGGCAGGATGTTTTTCCAGGATTCTTCAACACACGGCACCATCAGCGACACGATCAGCGCGCGGTCGGGCCAGTCCTTTTTCACCTGGGTGATTTCCCGCAGGTTGATCTCCAACGAGCGGTCGGTGATCAGTTCGATATTGTTGATACCCAGCACTTCGCGGTTGGCGCCGTAGTGCGCCGAGTAGCGTGACGACACATTGACCGCCGCCGGGTCTTCACCCAGGGTCTTCCACACCACGCCGCCCCAGCCCGCTTCGAAGGCGCGGACCACGTTGTAGGCCTTGTCGGTGGGCGGCGCGGAAGCCAGCCAGAATGGGTTGGGGGCCTTGATACCGGCGAACACAATCGAGAGATCGGCCATTACGCAGCCTCCACATTCAGTATGAGTTGGGCGTGCATGGCTTCGGCGGCCAGCTTGCCGTGTTGCACCGCCTGCACGGTGAGGTCCTGGCCGAGGCTGACGCAGTCGCCGCCGGCATAGACCCCGGGAATGCTGGTTTGCAGCTGTTCATCGACAAAGATCCGTTCGCCCACGCGATGCAGTTGCTGGGCCAGGGGATCCTGCAGCGCACCGTTGTCGAAGCCCTGGCCGATGGCCTTGAAGATGGCATCGGCGGCCAGCTCGAAGGTTTCGCCGGTAGGCTGCAGTCGACCGTTTTCCATGCGCGTGCGCAAAAAACGCATGCCGCGTACCTGGCCCTGCTCGTCCAGCAAGACGGCTTCGGGCTGCGCCCAGGTCAGCAGGCGTACCTGATTGGCCTTGGCGATGTCTTGCTCATGGTGAGTGGCGCCCATGTCAGTGAGGCCACGGCGGTACACCAGGTTGACATCGCGGGCACCGAGGCGAGCCATTTGCACGGCCATGTCGATCGCGGTATTGCCGGCGCCAAGCACGATGCAGCGGTCGGCCAGTGGCAGTTGAGTGAGGTCATCGGCCTGGCGCAGTTCGCGGATGTAGTCGGTGGCGGCGAGCAGGCCGGGAGCGTCCTCATGGGGCAGGCCCAGCTGTTTGCTTGCCGCCAGGCCGAGGCCGAGGAACACCGAGTCGAATTGCTGGTGCAGTTCGCTCAAGGTCAGGTTGTCGCCCAGGCGTTGGCCGTGACGAATTTCGATACCGCCGATCTGCAGGAGGAAATCCAGTTCCTGCTGGGCGAAGTCATCCACCAGTTTGTATTTGGCGATGCCGTATTCATTCAAGCCGCCGGCTTTTTCGCGGGCTTCGAAAATCACCACGTCATGGCCGTGCAGCGCCGCGCGATGGGCGCAGGCCAGACCGGCAGGTCCTGCGCCCACCACGGCGATGCGCTTGCCGCTCGGTGCGGCGCGCTGGAACGGGTGTTCACTGAAGTGCGCATTATCGATGGCGTAGCGTTGCAACAGGCCGATCAGCACCGGGGCGCACTCTTCGGCGTTGTTACGCACGCAGGCCTGCTGGCACAGGATCTCCGTGGGGCAGACCCGCGCACAGCTGCCGCCGAGGATATTCGCCGAGAGAATCTTCTGGGCCGCGCCTTGCACGTTTTCGGTGTGGATATTGCGGATGAACGACGGGATATCGATCTCGCTGGGACACGCATTCACGCACGGCGCGTCGTAGCAATACAGGCAGCGCGAAGCTTCCAGCTGGGCCTGGCGGGCGTTGAGCGGCGGCGCCAGGTCGGTGAAATGGCTGGCGAGTGTCGGCCCATCTTCACGGGGATGGGGGAGGTGGGTCAGGGTCTGGATCACGGTAGTGGCCTCACGGTTATTGAGGTGCTGCCTCTGATGGGCAATCGTTTTTTTATTGCCTGTGCCGGCCTCTTCGCAGGCAAGCCAGCTCCCACATTTGAATGTGTTCACACTTCAGGAAATGTGGGAGCCGGGCTTGCCCGCGATCGGCCGAAGGCCGCTTTCAGCGTTTCACAGCAGTGGGCCTGGAACGCTCGGCCCGCTTGCTCAGTTGCTCGAACACCGCCGGATACGCCGGCCGCTCGACGTAGCGCCCGGCACCGCGCTCGGCGCGCAGGTCGCCATCGGCCCAGACCAGCTTGCCCTGGCTGATGGTGTGGCTCGGCACACCGCGCACGGTCTTGCCTTCGAAGATGTTGAAGTCGACCTGCTGGTGATGGGTCTTTGCCGAAATGGTCCGGGTGCCCTCGGGGTCCCACAGCACCAGGTCAGCATCGGCGCCTACACGGATCGCGCCTTTGCGCGGGTAGAGGTTGAAGATCTTCGCGGTGTTGGTAGAGGTCAGCGCGACGAAATCCTGCATCGACAGGCGCCCGGTGTTGACCCCTTCGTCCCACAGCAGCGCCATGCGATCTTCGATACCGGCGGTGCCGTTGGGGATCTTGCTGAAGTCGTCACGGCCAGCCGCTTTCTGCTCGGCGCAGAAGCAGCAGTGGTCGGTGGCGGTGGTGTGCAGGTTGCCCGACTGCAGGCCGCGCCACAGGGCTTCCTGGTGCCCGCGCGGGCGGAAGGGCGGGCTCATCACGTAGCCGGCGGCGGTCTGCCAGTCGGGATGCTGGTAGACGCTGTCGTCCAGCAGCAGGTGGCCGGCGAGCACTTCGCCATACACCGCCTGGCCCTTGCCACGGGCGTAGGTGATTTCATCCAGCGCTTCCTGGGTGGACACATGCACCAGGTACAGCGGCGTGCCGATGGTCTCGGCGATGCGGATGGCGCGGCTCGCTGCCTCGCCTTCCACCTGGGACGGCCGCGACAGCGGATGCGCTTCCGGGCCGGTGATGCCCTGGGCCATCAGCTTGCGCTGCAAGTGGTACACCAGCTCGCCGTTTTCCGCATGCACGGTGGGCACCGCGCCGAGTTCCAGGCAGCGTTCGAAGCTGGCGACCAGGGTGTCATCGGCCGCCATGATCGCGTTCTTGTAGGCCATGAAGTGCTTGAAGCTGTTGATGCCGTGGTGGCTGACCAACTCGGCCATTTCCTCGCGCACCTGTTCGCTCCACCAGGTGATCGCCACGTGAAAACCGTAGTCGGCCGCCGACTTTTCTGCCCAGCCGCGCCACTGGTGAAAGGCTTCCAGCAAGGACTGCTGCGGGTTGGGGATCACAAAGTCGATGATCGACGTGGTGCCCCCCGCCAGACCCGCCGCCGTGCCACTGAAAAAGTCTTCGCTGGCCACGGTGCCCATGAAGGGCAGTTGCATATGGGTGTGGGGATCGATGCCGCCGGGCATCAAGTATTGGCCGCTGCCATCGAGTATCTCGGTGCCGGCGGGAATATCCAGATCAGTGCCAATAGCGCGGATTAGACCGCCTGCGCATAACACGTCGGCTCTGTAACTTTCATCATGGGTAATTACGGTGGCGCCACGGATCAACAGCGACATGTCGAGTTCCTCACAGGCTTGACCGGCTTGTGCCAGTTCTAAGTGTTGTAATGCTGCTTGCCGATGGTCGGTTAATTCCTGTCATCGGTGACAGGAATAGAAACTAGCCCGAGTTTTTCGATTGAGCAAGAAGATTTTTCTTAAGCTTATAACTTAAATAAGTAATTGATTTATAACGATAAAATATCAGATTCACCAAAATGTAGCGGCGTCTCACCATTTTGACGCACTTGACAGGTTCGTAAATTGAGCAACATTTCTTATTGCAAATCAGACGCTTGAGATATGCCGCTTGACGGCGGTGGGAAATAAAAATAATGGTGGTGCACCAGATTGACTCCTGATCGTTCGGGCAACTTCCACGTTATTTAGCCTGAGTAACGCGGCAAGTACCGAAGGCGCAATCGGAAAGCTGATTAACATCAGCACGTTATATAAGCGGTGTGGGTTCGGTTACGGTTGTCGGCACGGTTATTGAGTGCAGTGGCGGCTGGCCGGACCCGTGATGTCATGTTGTTCACGAGGTACTCCGGCCGCCTGCATTGAAGTGCAGGCGAGCAACAATAATTCGAAAAAACCGTGGAGCGGCCATGCAACAGAACAGATCGCAAGTCATTGAACGCAACGGCCTGTACGAACTCGACGCCGGCCCCGACGTCCTCGACAGCCCCCGCTACAACCACGACATGGCACCGACCAAGGTGCATGAGCGCACCTGGAACAAGTGGCACATCACCGCGTTGTGGGTGGGCATGTCGATCTGCGTGCCGACCTACACCCTGGGCGGCGTGCTCACCGCGTATTTCGGCTTGTCGGTGGGCGAGGCGCTGATGGCGATCCTGCTGGCCAATATCGTGGTGCTGGTCCCGCTGACCCTCAATGCGTTCCCAGGTACCAAGTACGGTATTCCGTTCCCGGTGCTGTTGCGGTCGTCCTTCGGCATCCTCGGCTCCAATGTGCCGTGTCTGATTCGCGCGCTGGTGGCCTGCGGTTGGTTCGGTATCCAGACGATGTTTGGCGGGCTGGCAATCCACCTGTTTCTCGGCTCGATTTTCGAGGGTTGGAAATCCCTCGGCGGCACCGGTGAAGTGATCGGCTTCATGATCTTCTGGACCCTCAACCTGTGGGTGGTGCTGCGCGGCGCCGAGTCGATCAAGCGCCTGGAAACCCTGTCGGCGCCGCTGCTGGTGGCGGTGGGGATCGGCCTGCTGGTGTGGGCGATGCCGAACGTGTCGATCAGCGAGCTGATGGCGATTCCACCCAAGCGGCCTGAAGGGGCGAGCCTCACCGGTTACTTCATGGCCGGCCTCACTGCGATGGTGGGTTTCTGGGCCACGTTGTCGTTGAATATTCCCGACTTCAGCCGCTACGCCAAGAGCCAGAAGGACCAGATCCTCGGGCAGATTTTCGGCCTGCCGCTGACCATGTTCCTGTTCGCCGCCCTCGGCGTGATCATGACCGCCGCCTCGGTGAAACTGGTGGGCGTCAGCGTGTCCGACCCGGTGACCCTGATCGGCCATATCCAGAGCCCGGTGTGGGTGGCCATCGCCATGGCGCTGATCATCATCGCCACGCTGTCCACCAACACGGCGGCGAACATCGTCTCGCCCACCAACGACTTCCAGAACATCGCCCCCAAGCTGATCAACCGCACCACGGCGGTGATCCTCACCGGGCTGGTCGGGTTGGCACTGATGGGCCATGAACTGCTGAAAAAGCTCGGCCTGATTGTCTCCGACGTCAGCCTGGAAACCGTGTATTCCAACTGGCTGCTGGGCTACTCGAGCCTGCTGGGCCCCATCGCCGGGATCATGGTGGTGGACTACTTCATCACCCGGCGGCAGCAGCTGGACCTGGCCGGCCTGTACCGCGACGACGTGTACCCGGCGTGGAACTGGAGTGGCTTTATCGCCTTCGGCGTGCCGGTGGTGCTGACCTTGCTGTCGCTGGGCAGCGATGCATTCAGCTGGTTCTACAGCTACGGCTGGTTCACCGGCTCGGCGTTGGGCGGTTTGTTGTATTACGGCCTGAATGCCAAGCGTGGCATCAGCCCGGTTACGGCCAAGTCCCCGCTGTAAAGGCGTTGAAATGCAATCCGAATGTGGCAGCGGGCGTGCTCGCGAATGCGGTCTTGCAGGCGATATCCGCGGCGACTGTCACGGCCTCTTCAGGAGAGGCCCGCTTCCACATGTTTGACCCCATTCCATGGTTGGAATCGAGTCTATTCATAACAAATACAGCCTGAGGAGATCCCCATGAACGCTGCCCTCGACGTTCTGCAATCGACCCATCAGCACATCAACCGCGATCGCTTGTGGCAGTCGCTGATGGACCTGGCCAAGCTCGGCGCCACCCCCAAGGGCGGTGTGTGCCGCCTGGCCCTCACCGACCTCGACCGCAAGGCTCGCGACCTCTTCGTGCAGTGGTGCGAAGATGCCGGCTGCACGGTGACCATCGACGGCATCGGCAATATCTTCGCCCGCCGCCCCGGGCGCAATCCCAATCTGCCACCGGTGATGACCGGCAGCCATATCGATACCCAACCCACCGGCGGCAAGTTCGATGGTTGCTTCGGCGTGCTGGCGGGCGTGGAAGTGCTGCGTACCCTCAACGATCTCAAGGTGGAAACCGAGGCGCCGCTGGAAGTGGTGGTGTGGACCAACGAGGAAGGCTCGCGCTTCCCGCCGTGCATGATGGGCTCCGGGGTGTTCGCCGAGAAATTCAGCCTGGCGGACACCCTGGCCAAGGTCGACGTGGACGGTGTCAGCGTTGGCGATGCGCTGAACGCGATTGGCTATGCCGGCACGCGGGAGGTCAGCGGCCACAAGGTCGGGGCGTATTTCGAAGCGCACATCGAACAAGGGCCGATTCTCGAGGATGAGAAAAAGACCATCGGCGTGGTGCTCGGCGCCCTCGGGCAAAAGTGGTTTGACCTGAAACTGCGCGGTGTCGAAGCGCATGCGGGGCCAACGCCGATGCACCTGCGCAAGGATGCCCTGGTCGGCGCGGCGGCAGTGGTGGCGGCGGTGAATGCGGCGGCGCTGGGGCATCAGCCGCATGCCTGCGGGACCGTCGGTTGCCTGCAGGCCTATCCGGGCTCACGCAATGTCATCCCCGGCGAAGTGCGCATGACCCTGGACTTTCGTCACCTGGAACCGGCGCGCCTGGATTCGATGATTGCCCAGGTGCGTAAAGTGATCGATGAGACCTGTGCCAAGCACGGCCTGAGTTTCGAGATGGAACCCACCGCCGACTTCCCACCGCTGTACTTCGACAAGGGCTGCGTGGACGCTGTGCGCGACGCCGCTAATGGCCTGGGCCTGTCGAACATGGACATCGTCAGCGGGGCAGGGCACGACGCAATCTTCGTCGCCGAACTCGGCCCGGCGGGGATGATCTTCGTACCGTGCGAAGGCGGGATCAGCCACAACGAAATCGAGAACGCCGCGCCGGATGACCTGGCGGCGGGCTGCGCGGTGTTGTTGCGGGCGATGGTGGCGGCCTCGGCGGCGATTGCCAGCGGCAAACTCGCGGCCTGAAAGGCCCTCTTCATAAAGTCGGCTGTTGTGGTGAGCAGGGCAAGCCTGCTCACCACAGGGGAGCGCTCAGGCCCCGCCTAACGCTGTCACCAACCCCACGCTCGCCTGCAACAGCGGGGCAGGGCGCGACGCGCTCTCGTCGCCGAACTCGAAGTCGGCTGTTGTGGTGAGCAGGCTTGCCCTGCGTTGGGCTGCGAAGCAGCCCCAGTAAAGACGCTGAGGTTCTTCCTGAAAGAACTCATGTCTGGGTTTGGGGCCGCTTCGCGACCCAACGCAGGGCAAGCCTGCTCACCACAGGTAATGCAGGGTAGGTCTGCTTACCACAGGCAATGCAGGGCAGGTCTGCTCACCACAGGCAATGCAGGGCAGGTCTGCTCACCACAGGGTAGCGATCAGGGCTCACGCCGGGTTGCCAGCCGCCGCCTAACGCCGTCACCAACCCCACGCTCGCCTGCAAAAGCGGGACAGTGCACGACACAATCTTTGTCGCCGAACTCGAAGTCGGCTGTTGTGGTGAGCAGGCTTGCCCTGCGTTGGGCTGCGAAGCAGTCCCAGTAAAGACGCTGAGGTTCTTCCTGAAAGAACTCATGTCCGCATTGGGGGCCGCTTCGCAGCCCAACGCAGGGCAAGCCTGCTCACCACAGCAACGCAGGGCAAGCCTGCTCACCACAGGTAATGCAGGGCAGGTCTGCTCACCACAGGGGAGCGATCAGGGCTCAGGCGCCGGGTTGCCAGCCGCCGCCTAACGCGGTCACCAATCCCACGCTCGCCTGCAACTGCCGCGTCTGCACCGCTTGCAATGTCCGCTGTGCCTGCAACGCCGCCGTCTGCGCGGTCACCACATCCAGGTAGCTCACCGCCCCCGCCTGATAGCTGTTCATCGCCAGGGCCTGGGTATGCTGCGCCGCATCTGCCGCGGCTTGCTCATCCTGTGCTTCCTGCTGCAAATCCCGCAGTTGCGCGAGGTTGTCCTCCACCTCGCGCACGGCTTTCAATACATGGCTGCGGTACTGCGCCGAGGCTTCTTCAAACTCGGCCTTGGCCTGGCGTTCATTGGCGCTCAGGCGTCCGCCATCAAAGATCGGCAGATTCATCAGCGGCCCCAGCGCCCAATACCGATTGCCAGCGGACAGCAGGTTGCCAACCCCTTGCGTCTGGCCGCCGATCAGCCCGGTCAAACTGAAATCCGGGTACCACGCTGCCTTGGCCACGCCGATATTCGCGTTGGCGGCAAACACCCGGCGTTCTGCCGCCGCGATGTCCGGACGCCGTTGCAGCAGGTGGCTCGGCAGCTGCGACGGGATCCCCGGCAGGGCAATCAACTGCTGGCTGGGCGGCAACGTGAAGTTGCTGGCCGCCACCCCCACCAACTCCCCGATGGCATGCTCGGTGAGGTTGCGTTGCCCGCGCACTTCATCCAGTTGCGCCTTGGCTTCGGCCAGTTGATTCTGCGCGCGGGTCAGGTCCAGCTCGGAGGCGATCTGCCCCTCATAACGACTGCGCGTCAGTTGCAGGGCCTGGCTGAAATCCTCCAGCGAGCTGTTGAGAATCCGGCTCTGTGCATCCAGCCCGTTGAGCTGCACATACAGGCTCGCGAGTTGATGTTGCAGGCTCAGCCGCGCCACCGCGAGGTCATCGCCGGAGGCTTGCGCCTGGGCATCACCGGCCGCGACCTGGTTGCGGATTTTGCCCCACAGGTCGAGGTCGTAGCTCAGGGAAAATCCTGCCGTGTTGCTGTTGTACACCGAAGGCTGCGTGTCGCCGCGCAGCGGTCGCGAGTCGGATTGACGCTGGCGCAACGGCTGCGCACTGGCGGTGATCTGCGGGAACAGCCCTGCATGTAATTGGCTGGCATACGCCTGGGACGCATCGAAGTGCGCCAGCGCTGCCGCCAGGTCCGGGTTGGCCTTGAGCAGTTGCTGTTGCAGGCCATCCAGGCGTGCATCGTTGTAGAGCTTCCACCATTCGGGAGCCAATTGATCGGACGGTTGCGCACTGTGCCACGGGCCGTCGCTGGTCTGTTCGCGGTAGCCGGCCGGCAGGTCCACCGTGGGCACTGTGTAGGTGGGCGCCATCGAGCAACCTTGCAACGCCATCAGCATCAGGGCCGCGAGGGGCTTAAGCCTTGGGCGCATGCGCACCTCCGGAGGCATCGGCGAGTTGCACCGGGTCGCCTTCGCGCAGGGCATCGGGCGGGTTGTCGACGATGCGGTCGGCGGGTTTCAGGCCTTGATCGATCACCAGCCGTTCGCCGAGGTCGAGGCCGATATGGATGTCCTGCAAGTGCACGTGGTTCTGTGCGTCCAGCACCGCCACCTGGGTGCCTTGGGCGCGGAAGATCAGCGCGCTGGCCGGGATGCTCACACCATGGGTATCCGCTGGAATCGGCAAAGTCGCTTCGGCGTAGTCACCGGGCAGCAATTCGCCGTTGGGGTTGTCGGCGACGAACTGCGCGAGCAGCGTGCCGGAGCGACGGTCGATGGCGGTGGAGTCACCGATCAGGCGCGCCTTGAAGTGCTCGCCAGGGTGCTCGGGCACCGTCAGTTCGGCTTCGAGTCCGGGGTGGATGACCGCCGCGTAGTTCTGCGGCACCGGCACGTAGAGGCGCAATTGGTGGGTGTCGGCGATGTTGAACAGCTCCGGATCGCTGTCGGTATCGGCCTTGATCAATTGGCCGATATCAGTGTTGCGGGCGGTGATGGTGCCGGCAAACGGCGCGCGGATGGTCTTGTAGCTTTCCAGGGCCGACAGCCGTGCGTAATCGGCTGCAGCCGCCTCGGCGTTGGCTTTGGCCGCCGCGGCGTTGGAGGATTTTTCATCGGCCTCCTGGCGCGACACCGAGTGGCTCGCCAACAGGTTTTTCCAGCGCGTGGCGGTGGTTTCTGCCAGGCGTGCGTTGGCTTGTTCCTGGATCAGGCGGGCGTGGGTCTGGGCCAATTGCTGGTCGAGGTCGGGGCTGTCGATTTCGGCGAGGACTTGCCCGGCCTTGACCTGGCTGCCGATGTCGACTTTCCAGTCCTTCAAATAACCGCTGACCCGGGCATGGATCGGCGCCTTGCTCCAGGCGTCGAGGTGGGCGGGCAGGCGCAGGGTGTCACCGGCCGCGTTCTGCTGCGGCTGGAACACCATCACTTGCGGGATGGCGGCGGTTTCGGTCCACGCGGTCACCGATTGTTCGTGCATCGTGCGGGCATGCAGGCCGTTGGCGACCAACAGGGCGGCCAGTGTCAGGCCGCCGACACCCATGAGCATCAGACGCTTGCGCGAGGGTTTGTGATCAGACGACATGTGGGGTTTCTCCAGCAGCTGCGCGAGTAGGGTGACGACCGTGGACCAGGCTGAAGACCACGGGAACAAACAACAAAGTGGCAATGGTGGCGAAGATCAAGCCACCGATCACGGCCCGGCCGAGCGGGGCGTTCTGCTCCTCGGAAATGGCCAGCGGCAACATGCCGATGATCATCGCCAGGGCAGTCATGCACACCGGCCTGAAGCGTGTGTAGCCGGCCTCCATGGCCGCCTTCAGGGCGTCGCCATGTTCGGCCAGGCGTTCGCGGCAGAAACTCACCACCAGGATCGAGTTGGCGGTGGCCACGCCCATGCATAGGATGGCGCCGGTGAGGGCCGGCACCGACAGCGAGGTGCCACTGAGGAACAGCATCCATACGATCCCTGCCAGCGCCGCCGGCAACGCGGTGATGATCACGAACGGGTCGGCCCAGGACTGGAAGTTGACCACGATCAGCAGGTAGATCAGCACCACCGCGCCGAGCAGGCCGAAGCTCAGGCCGCTGAAGGCTTCATGCAGCGCGTCGATCTGCCCATGCAGGCTGATCACTGCACCCTTGGGGCGCATGGACGCGGTGTCATCCAGCACTTTCTGCACGTCGCGGGCGACGCCGCCGAGGTCGCGGCCCTGGACGTTGGCGTACAAATCCAGGGTCGGTTCGATGTTGTAGTGAGTCACCACTGCCGGGCTTTGCACGCGCGATATGCTCGCCACGCCGCCGAGGATCTGCGACTGCCCATCGGCACCGGTCACCGGCAAGGCTTCCAGCGACGGCAGGCTGTCGAGACGGTACTGCGGGGTCGCGGCGACGATCGAATACGACACGCCATTGGCCGGGTTCAGCCAGAAGGTCGGCGCGGTCTGCGAGCTGCCGGCGAGGGAGGCGACCATGCTGTTGGTCACGTCGCGCTCGGTGATACCCAGGCCATTGGCCCGCATGCGATCAACATTCACCTGCAGCGACGGGTAACCGGTGGACTGCTGGATGCGCAGGTCAGCGATGCCCGGTACGTGTTGCAGGCGACGCTCAAGCTCCACGGCGTAGGCGCGGTTTTCTTCATCGCTGCGCCCGGAGATCTTCACGTCCAGCGGCGCCGGCGCACCGAAGTTGAGGATCTGGCTGCTGATATCCGCCGGCAGGAACGCGAAGTGGCTGCCGGGGAAACTTTGCGGCAGGGCTTCGCGCAGTTTCTTCACGAAGTCGGCGGTCGGCGCGTGATCCTTTTTCAAGGTGACCTGGATGTCACCATCCTGCGGGCCGATGGTGCCGCTGCTGCTGTAGGCCATGTCGATGCCGCTCAGCGGGATGCCGATGTTGTCGACGATGGTGTCCAGTTGCTCAGCGGGGATCACTTCACGAATCCGCGCTTCAATCCGGTCGAAGGCCGCCGCGCTTTCTTCGATGCGCGTGCCCAGTGGCAAGCGCACATGCAGCGCCAGGGCGCCGGCGTCGGTGGCCGGGAAGAAGTCCTGGCCCAGGCTTGGTAGCAACAGGAACGAGGCGAGCACACAGGCCAGGAAACCGACGATAAAGCGCTTGCGATTGCCCAGCGCCAACAACAGCAGGCCGTGGTAGGTGTCGCGGATATTCGAGAAGTGACGCTCGAATCCCTGCTGGAAATTCAACACCGCTTGCAACGCGCGATTGCGTGGCTTGCGGTGCTGCTCACCTTCGTGGTGGTTGATGAATTGGTCTTCCGGATGATGCCCTGCGCCTTGCTCCGGCACGTGCGGCTTGAGTAGGAACATCGCCAGGGTCGGCACCAGGGTACGCGAGAGGATGAACGAACTGGCCATGGCGAAGATCACCGCCAGCGCCATTGGCCGGAACAGGTAGCCGGCGATGCCTTGCAGCAGGAACATCGGCACGAACACGATGCAGATGCACAGCAGCGAGACAAACGCCGGGCCGACGATCTGCGCCGCGCCGTCGAGAATCGCGGTCTTCACCGCCTTGCCTTGCTCCAGGTGCCAGTTGATGTTTTCGATGGTCACCGTGGCATCGTCCACCAGGATCCCCACGGCCAACGCCAGCCCGCCGAGGGTCATCACGTTGAGGGTCTGCCCGCTGACTGCCAGCAGCGCGATGGCCGACAGTACCGCCAGCGGAATCGACGCGGCGATGATCAGCGTCGAGCGCCAGCTGCCGAGAAACAGCAGGATCATCGCACTGGTCAACAGCGCGGCGATGATGCCTTCCTGGGCCACGCTGCCTACCGATTGCTTGACGAATACCGAGGCGTCACCGAGCAGCGAAGTCTTCAGCGACGGCGGCAGGGTTTCGTTGATGCGCGGCAGCATCTGGCGGATGCCGTCGATGATCGACAGGGTCGAGATGCTGCCGTTTTTCAACGCCGGCATCAGCACCGCACGGTGGCCGTCGACGCGCACGACGTTGGTCTGCGGCGGCGAACCGTCACGCACGTGGGCCACTTGGCCGATGGTGATCAGCGCGCCGTCGACAGTCTTGATCGGCAGGTCGTTGAGCTCGTCGATTGCCTTGGGACTGTTGTTGAGCAGGATCGTGTATTCGTTGGGACCGAGCTTGGCGGTGCCCACCGGGATGATCTGGTTCTGCAGGGCCAGGGCATTGCCCACGTCCTGTGCCGACAAGCCTTTGGCGGCCAGCGCCTGGGGGTCGAGGTCGAGGGTGATCTGGCGTTGCTTGCCGCCCATTGGCGTGGGCATGGCGAGGCCGGGCAGGGCGCTCAAGGGCAGGCGGATGTTGTTCTGCACCAGGTCGCGGATCTTGGCTTCCGAGAGGCTGGGGCTGGAGAACGCCATTTGCAGGATCGGCACCGTGGAGGCGCTGTAGTTGAGGATCAGCGGCGGCGTGATACCCGGTGGCATCTGCTTCAGCACGGTTTGTGAAACCGCCGTCACTTGCGCGTTGGCCGTGCGGATGTCGACGCCCGGTTGGAAGAAAATCTTGACGATGCCCATGCCGGGCAGCGATTGCGATTCGATGTGTTCGATGTCGTTGACGGTGGTGCTCAGGGAGCGTTCGTAGGTGTAGATCACCCGGCCCGCCATGGCGTCCGGTGACAGGCCGTTGTACTGCCACACCACGGCGACCACGGGGATGCCGATATCGGGGAAAACATCAGTGGGGGTACGCAGGGCCGCCATCGGCCCGATGATGCAGATGAATATGGCCAACACGATAAACGTGTACGGCTTTTGCAGTGCGGTCTTTACCAGCCCGAGCATGCGTGAACCTCCAGAGGAGCAGGATTGCAAACCCCGGCAGTCTTGCCCGACCCACCTAACACGCACCTTTCAGCCAGGTGAAGGAACATTTAGTTAAGGGCTGAAGATCGTTTCATATGTATTCATTTGTTCTACAAAGGATGGCTCCCCAAGCTTGTAGCCCATCGGAGGCGACACCTTTCGCCGCGTATTTTTACTGATGTCCTTTGGAGCCCTGCCATGTCACTTAAACCACTGTTGTTGATTCCTGCACTTGGTGCCGTACTGTTGTTGTCGGCGTGTGCCGGCCCGATCCCCAAGGCTGACCCGAGCGAAGCCTGGATTGGTTTGAAGGAGGAAGCGCCGAACGACCTGATGGCCGAGCGCGTGGACGGCAAGCGTGTGGATGACGGACGCTTCTTCGAGGTGACCCCGGGGGATCATCGGCTGGATGTGACGTTATTCGAGGAGGAGCCAGGCGACGACAATCAGCAGGATTGCCAGGGGCGTGTCGAGTATAAAAACTTCAAGGCCGGTGAGCATTACACCCTGGTCGAGTCGAGCCTGGGCACTACCGTGCGCGCCTCGCTCAAGGATGGTCACGGCAAGGAAGTTGCCGCCACTCAGGACTTCAACTGCATGCCTGGCTAGGCGTGGCGCACCGCGGCCTTGTGAGGCTTGGCGGGAGCCGCGGGTTTGACGTGGGGGTGATGGTGCCGACGGGTGATGCGCAACACCCCCCACAACATGGCGCCGGCTACCGCCAGCCAACCGCAGATCAACAGGAAAATCGTCGTTGCAAGGCTCATTCGGGCCTCCTTTCGCCCCTCAGGGGGCACACACAGTCTTCTCAATGGACAGTCTAGCTACCTGGCGGTTGCCTGCTATTGACCAATGGTCGTGTCCAACCAACTTCTTTGCTCTATCACTGACCCTTTACTGCGCCTGTGGGCTATACCCGTGTGGCAGAGCGTCCTATGATCAGGGCCTTCACCGGCCATTGATCAAGAGAGTAAAAAATTGCGGTTACGCTCGAACGTTAAAACCTCTTTGTTGCTGGCTGTTGCCATAGGGCTTGCGGCCTGTTCCAGCCACCCCTCGAAATTGCCGGGCCTGCCCGAGCGTGTCGAACTCAATGGCGTGCCGACATTTCGCAGCGAGGCTTATCAGAGCGGTCCTACGGCTTTAGCCAGCATGCTGTCGCAACAAGGCATTGTCATGACACCGGGCTTGCTGGATAAGCCGCTGCACTTGCCGGGCGGTGAAGCCGACCTTGAACGCAACATGCAGGTACTGGCGCGTGAGTACGGGCTGATGGTGTACCCGTTGGATGCCAAGCTGACGGCGGTGCTGGCGCAGGTGGCGGCGGGTTACCCGGTGATGGCGCGCATTGGCGGCGGGCTGTGGTCTGACGCGCACTACGTGGTCGTGGTCGGGTTCAACCAGCAGAAGAGCACGATACTGCTGCGCTCAGGCATGGACCGGCGGCTGTTGATGAGCTTCAGCGATTTTGAATCGAAGTGGAGCAGCGCCGGGCAGTGGGCAATCCTCACCCAGCGCCCAAGCCAGTTACCGGCGAATGTCGACGCTCAACGCTGGCGAGATGCTGCCAACGCCACGGCCCAGGCCGGGCAGGAGCAGGCCGCGGCGCAGGCGCTCAAGGTGCTGGCGGAAAAAAAGTAACCACAGACATTCAGTGAGAACCGGCTTGCGTGGGAGTCGGGCGTGCCCGCGATGCGGGCACTGAGGGGGAGCAGTGATACTGCGGTGATGCTATCGCAGGCAAGCCAGCTCCCACACAAGCCAGCCCCCACAAGCCAGCGCTCACATCAAGGTGCGGTCAACGACTGGCTTCTGCCGCGTTCGGACGGTTCTTGAGGTTTTTGTCCGCCTTGTAGCGCAGTGCCACGTCCGGCACCGAGCCGCTCTTGCCGGTCTCGACCCAATTGCGGATACGGCTGGCATCGGCGAAGTGGGTGAATTTGCCGAAGGCATCCAGGATCACCAGCGATACCGGGCGGTTACCCATGCTGGTCACCAGCACCAGGCAGTGGCCGGCCTGGTTGGTGAAGCCGGTCTTGGTCAGCTTGATGTCCCAGTTGGCGCGGTTGATCAGGTGGTCGGTGTTGGAGAAACCGAGGGTGTAGTTGGGCTTGCGGAACGCTACGGTCTTTTCCTTGGTGGTGCTCAGCTGGCTGAGCATCGGGAATTTGCGCGCATACGCCAACAGCTTGCTGAGATCGCGCGCGGTCGACACGTTATGAATCGACAGGCCCGTCGGCTCGACGTAGTGGGTGCTGGTCATGCCCAGGGCCTTGGCCTTGGCGTTCATGGCGGCAATAAAGGCCGCGTAACCGCCCGGATAGTGATGCGCCAGGCTCGCGGCCGCGCGGTTTTCCGAGGACATCAGGGCAATCAGCAGCATTTCCTTGCGCGGCATCTGGCTGCCGATCTTCACGCGCGAGAAAACACCTTTCATCTCCGGGGTGTCGGTGATGTTGATGTCGATGTATTCATCCATGTTCTGCTTGGCTTCAAGCACGATCAGGCCGGTCATCAGCTTGCTCACCGAGGCGATGGGCACCACCACGTCGGGGTTGCTGGAATAGATGACCTTGTTGGTCTGCAGATCCACCAGCATGGCGCTGCCGGAAGCAATTTGCAGTTTGGACGTATCACGCGGGGCCTGGGTGGTTTCGGCGGCGTGCGCGAAGGTGCCTGTGAACGCAAACAATAGGCTGACAATAGAAAGACGAATTTTCACGCGGATGAACTCGCTAAAAAAGTAAGGAAATACCGTTCTGGAACGGGTTATATGACAAATGCCGTTACATTTTAGGAGTATGGACGGGAGACTGTCGAATGTTCTTCTAAAACCAGACGAAAGTACTTAAAAACAAAGAAAAAACAGGTTTTATTGCGGGCAATAAAAAGCCCTGCGATAAGGCAGGGCTTTTTCAGCACGGCTGGTTATTAGTCGTGCAGCGATTCTGCCGCGTACAGGGTATTTTCCAGCAGGCAGGCACGGGTCATCGGGCCAACGCCGCCGGGTACCGGCGTAATCCAGCCAGCGCGGGGCAGTGCAGTCTCGTAGACCACGTCGCCGACCAGCTTGCCGTCTTCCTGGCGGTTGATGCCGACGTCGATGACGATCGCGCCTTCCTTGATCCACTCGCCCTTGACCAGCCCCGGCTTGCCGGCAGCGACCACGACCAGGTCCGCGCGGCCGACGTGGCCGGCAAGGTCCTTGGTGAAGCGGTGGGTGACGGTGACGGTGCAGCCGGCCAGCAGCAGCTCCATCGCCATTGGGCGGCCAACGATGTTGGAGGCGCCGACGATGACGGCGTCGAGACCATAGAGGTCGACACCGGTGCTTTCCAGCAGGGTCATGATGCCTTTGGGGGTGCACGGGCGCAGCAACGGGATGCGCTGGGCCAGGCGGCCGACGTTATACGGGTGGAAACCGTCGACGTCCTTGTCCGGGCGAATGCGCTCGAGCAGCTTGGAGGCGTCCAGGTGCTCAGGCAGCGGCAGTTGCAGCAAGATGCCGTCGATGCTCGGGTCATCGTTGAGACCGTCGATCAGGTCGGTGAGCGCCTGCTGGGTGGTGTCGGCAGGCAGGTCGTAGGCCTTGGAGATAAAGCCGACCTCTTCACAGTCTTTACGCTTGTGCGAGACATAAACCTGAGAGGCAGGATCGCTGCCGACCAGGATCACCGCGAGGCCAGGCGTGCGCAGGCCTTGCAGGCTACGCTCGGTGACTCGTTTGGCGATCTGCTGGCGCAGGCTGGCGGCGATTGATTTGCCGTCGATAAGTTGTGCAGTCATTACGCGTGATTAACCATCGAGAGGGGGAAGAAAAGTGCGCGCATTCTCGCATGCCAAGCCGTGAGGGCAAAGGCGCTTGGTCTGCAAATTGGCCTAACCCCTTAAATAAAATGAATTTTTTTCAAAAAAGATTTGACGGGTTTCAGGACCCTCTATACTATTCGTCGCACTTGTCGGGCACAGCCTAGCACTGGTTAAGAAGGTCGAGCAGGATTGTTGTTCTGCAAGGCTGGAAGCACTTAGTTTGTAATCCTTAAAGAGTACAGATTAATCAGGCGCCCGTAGCTCAGCTGGATAGAGCATCCGCCTTCTAAGCGGATGGTCGCAGGTTCGAGTCCTGCCGGGTGCGCCATTAGGCAGCTTTGGCACAAGTAGCGCTATATGGTGGGC
>NZ_JBWKPG010000008.1:51796-302057 GCF_059418125.1 Pseudomonas sp. GW821-FHT09C08
GGGCGTAGCTCAGTTGGTAGAGCACGGGATTGTGACTCCCGTTGTCGAGGGTTCGATCCCCTTCGTCCACCCCATATTTTGAAAGGCGCCAGATTAATCATCTGGCGCCTTTGCTTTAAGAGCTTCAAGCGCGGATGTGGTGGAATTGGTAGACACACTGGATTTAGGTTCCAGCGCCGCGAGGCGTAAGAGTTCGAGTCTCTTCATCCGCACCAATAAAAGCTTTGTCCCTCCGTCAGGTGGGTATAAGGCTCGACAAAGAAGTGGTTTGGTTTCTTTGTTAACGCAATATGGTGGGCGTAGCTCAGTTGGTAGAGCACGGGATTGTGACTCCCGTTGTCGAGGGTTCGATCCCCTTCGTCCACCCCATATTCGAAAGGCGCCAGATTTAACAGTCTGGCGCCTTTTTTGGTTTTAGCGGTTCGAATATTCGGCGGCTGCAGGTAGTGGGTCGCAAGGGCAGGCGTTTCGTCGTATTTATGTGTCTCGATGATGCCGCGCTGCCTGCTGGCCCTGTTTGAGGGTTGGCCGTCAGGGAGATGGATGACGACTTCTTCTATATATAGAAGAGGCGGCGCAGAGCCCTGGCGTGATGGGCTGTATTTGTCACCGGGGCGAGGTACATCAGTGCCTTCGTACCGATAAATTGCCGGCTGTTTTCGGGCGTATTCTCAGTAGGGTGACTTCTTGAGTTTGACCCACTAGAATGCATGCCCTTGATTGGGGTCGGAAATGGCCGGCTAACGTCTGTGCAACGAGGAATATCCATGCAAGTTTCTGTTGAAAATACTACTGCTCTCGAGCGCCGCCTGAGCATCACCGTGCCGGCAGAGCGTATCGAGACTGCGGTCAACAAGCGTCTGCAGCAGACTGCCCAAAAGGCCAAGATCGCTGGTTTCCGTCCAGGCAAAGTGCCAATGAGCGAAATCAAGCGCCGTTTTGGTGCTGATGCGCGTCAGGAAGCGGTAGGCGACGTGATCCAGGCTTCCTTCTATGAAGCAGTTGTCGAGCAAAAGCTGAACCCGGCTGGCTCGCCTTCGATCGAGCCGAAGTCCCTGGAAGCGGGCAAGGACCTGGAATACGTTGCCGTATTCGAAGTGTTCCCAGAGTTTGAAGTGGCAGGTTTCGAAGGTATCGCTATCGAGCGCCTGAGCGCTGAAGTAGCTGATTCCGACCTGGACAACATGCTGGAAATCCTGCGCAAGCAGAACACTCGTTTCGAAGTGGTCGACCGTGCCGCCCAGAACGAAGACCAGCTGAACATCGATTTCGTTGGCAAGGTTGACGGCGAAGTGTTCGCTGGCGGCTCCGCCAAGGGTACTCAGCTGGTGCTGGGTTCCAACCGCATGATCCCTGGCTTCGAAGACGGCCTGGTTGGCGCGAAGGCGGGCGAAGAGCGCGTTCTGAGCCTGACTTTCCCGGCTGACTACCAGAACCTGGACCTGGCTGGCAAAGCCGCCGAGTTCACCGTAACCGTCAACAGCGTTTCCGAGCCTAAGCTGCCAGAACTGAACGAAGAATTCTTCGCTCAATTCGGTATCAAGGAAACCGGCATCGAAGGCTTCCGCACCGAAGTTCGCAAGAACATGGAGCGCGAACTGCGCCAGGCCATCAAGTCCAAGGTCAAGAACCAGGTCATGGACGGTCTGCTGGCCGCCAACCCGATCGAGGTGCCTAAGGCCCTGCTGTCCAACGAAGTGGACCGCCTGCGCGTGCAAGCTGTGCAGCAGTTCGGTGGCAACATCAAGCCTGACCAACTGCCGGCCGAGCTGTTCGAAGAACAAGCCAAGCGCCGCGTCGTGCTGGGCCTGATCGTGGCTGAAGTGGTCAAGCAGTTCGACCTCAAGCCTGACGAAGATCGCGTTCGTGAAATGATCCAGGAAATGGCTTCGGCCTACCAGGAGCCTGAGCAGGTCGTGGCTTGGTACTACAAGAACGACCAGCAACTGAACGAAGTACGTTCGGTTGTGCTGGAAGAACAAGTTGTGGATACTGTTCTGCAGAAGGCTAAGGTGACCGACAAAGCGGTCTCTTACGAAGAAGCAGTCAAACCGGCGGAAGCAGCACAAGCCGACTGATTGTCCAACTCGTTGGAAATTCAACCATAAGCCAGCCTCGCGCTGGCTTATGCGTTTTCAAGACATGACTATTTGGGAGTAACTGCAGAGCATGTTCCGTAATTCCTATATTCAGCAGAACTCTGATATCCAGGCCGCCGGCGGCCTGGTCCCGATGGTTGTCGAGCAGTCCGCTCGTGGCGAACGCGCCTACGACATCTACTCGCGCCTGCTCAAGGAGCGAGTGATCTTTCTGGTGGGCCCGGTAGAGGACTACATGGCCAACCTGATCTGTGCGCAACTGCTGTTCCTTGAAGCGGAAAACCCGGACAAGGACATCCATCTCTACATCAACTCACCTGGCGGTTCGGTGACGGCGGGCATGTCGATCTACGACACCATGCAGTTCATCAAGCCGAATGTATCGACCACTTGCATCGGCCAGGCCTGCAGCATGGGCGCGTTCCTGCTCACCGCAGGGGCCCACGGCAAGCGTTTCTGCCTGCCGAACTCGCGCGTGATGATTCACCAGCCACTGGGCGGTTTCCAGGGCCAGGCGTCGGACATCGAAATCCACGCCAAGGAAATCCTCTTCATCCGCGAGCGTCTCAACACGCTGATGGCCAAGCACAGCGGGCGCACCCTGGAAGAAATCGAGCGCGACACCAACCGCGACAACTTCATGAGCGCCGAAGTCGCGCGTGATTACGGGTTGATCGACGCAGTGATCGAAAAGCGCCCCGCTTAATATAAGCCGCTCAAAATAGGGCTGGTCGGCATGTCCGATCATCGGCGGGCTTGAAAAAGCCCGCATAAGCCTTCATCTTGTGTTGCAAGCCTATCGGATTTGGATCGAACGAATGACTGACACCCGCAACGGCGAGGACAACGGCAAGCTGCTCTATTGCTCCTTCTGTGGCAAAAGCCAGCATGAAGTACGCAAATTGATTGCCGGCCCCTCGGTCTTTATCTGCGACGAGTGCGTCGACCTGTGCAATGACATCATCCGTGAGGAGGTGCAGGAAGCACAGGCCGAAAGCAGCGCGCATAAATTGCCTTCGCCTAAAGAAATCAGCGGCATCCTTGACCAGTATGTCATCGGTCAAGAGCGTGCAAAGAAGGTTTTGGCCGTAGCGGTGTACAACCACTACAAGCGCTTGAACCAGCGTGACAAGAAAGGCGACGAAGTCGAACTCGGCAAGAGCAACATCTTGCTGATCGGTCCTACAGGCTCGGGTAAGACCCTGCTTGCAGAAACCCTCGCTCGCCTGCTGAACGTTCCGTTCACCATCGCCGACGCAACCACCCTCACCGAGGCTGGCTACGTGGGTGAGGACGTCGAGAACATCATTCAGAAACTGCTGCAGAAATGTGACTACGACGTAGAGAAAGCCCAGATGGGTATTGTCTACATCGACGAAATCGACAAGATCTCGCGCAAGTCCGACAACCCGTCGATCACCCGGGATGTTTCCGGTGAAGGCGTGCAGCAGGCCCTGTTGAAACTGATTGAAGGCACGGTCGCTTCCGTACCGCCACAAGGCGGCCGCAAGCATCCGCAGCAGGAATTCCTTCAGGTTGATACGCGCAACATCCTGTTCATCTGTGGCGGTGCGTTCTCGGGTCTGGAGAAGGTTATCCAGCAGCGTTCTACCCGTGGCGGTATCGGTTTCAGTGCAGAAGTGCGCAGCAAGGAAGAAGGCAAGAAGGTGGGCGAGTCCCTGCGTGAAGTCGAGCCTGACGATCTGGTCAAGTTCGGTCTGATCCCGGAATTCGTCGGCCGTCTGCCGGTCCTGGCCACGTTGGACGAGCTGGATGAGGCTGCTCTGATTCAGATCCTCACCGAGCCGAAGAACGCCCTGACCAAGCAATACGCGAAGCTGTTCGAAATGGAAGGTGTAGACCTCGAGTTCCGTACCGACGCGCTCAAATCGGTGGCCAAGCGGGCACTGGAGCGCAAGACCGGTGCACGTGGACTGCGCTCGATTCTCGAAGGCGTGTTGCTCGACACCATGTACGAAATCCCCTCGCAGTCCGAGGTGAGTAAAGTGGTGATCGATGAAAGCGTTATAGAAGGCAAGTCCAAGCCACTGTATATCTACGAAAACAGTGAGCCGGCTGCCAAGGCTGCGCCAGACGCGTAAGCGTTTCGCAGTTTCGGTACAAACAAGGGGCCTTTAGGGGCCCCTTTGTTTTTCATGAAGATTTTTTACTGCGTGTAACTGCCAGCATTGAGCTTGTTTTTTTTACACGCAGCCCCCATCTTGGTTTCAAGCTTACTTTTCAACTGTCATAGAGGCGAAATCATGAAGACAACCATCGAATTGCCTCTCCTGCCGTTGCGTGATGTCGTCGTCTATCCGCACATGGTTATCCCGCTGTTCGTGGGGCGCGAGAAGTCTATCGAAGCCCTCGAGGCCGCGATGACGGGCGACAAGCAGATCCTGCTGTTGGCCCAGAGAAATCCTGCCGATGATGATCCTGGCGAAGATGCCCTGTATCGCGTCGGTACCATTGCCACCGTACTGCAACTGCTCAAACTGCCCGATGGCACCGTCAAGGTGCTGGTCGAAGGCGAGCAACGCGGTGCGGTCGAGCGCTTCATGGAGGTGGACGGCCACCTGCGCGCCGAAGTGGCGCTGATCGACGAAGTCGAAGCCCCTGAGCGCGAATCCGAAGTCTTTGTCCGCAGCCTGCTCTCGCAGTTCGAGCAGTATGTGCAGCTGGGCAAGAAAGTCCCGGCTGAAGTGCTGTCTTCGCTTAACAGCATCGATGAGCCAAGCCGCCTGGTCGACACCATGGCTGCGCACATGGCGCTGAAGATCGAGCAGAAGCAGGACATCCTCGAAATCATCGACCTGCCGGCCCGTGTCGAACACGTGCTGGCGCTGCTGGATGCCGAAATCGACCTGCTGCAGGTTGAGAAGCGCATCCGCGGTCGCGTGAAGAAACAAATGGAGCGCAGCCAGCGCGAGTACTACCTGAATGAGCAGATGAAGGCCATTCAGAAGGAGCTCGGCGACAGCGAGGAAGGCCACAACGAAATCGAAGAGCTGAAAAAGCGCATCGATGCCGCCGGCCTGCCGAAAGACGCGTTGACCAAGGCCAATGCCGAGCTGAACAAGCTCAAGCAAATGTCGCCGATGTCCGCCGAAGCCACTGTGGTTCGCTCCTACATCGACTGGCTGGTGCAGGTGCCGTGGAAGGCCCAGACCAAGGTACGCCTGGACCTGGCGCGCGCCGAGGACATCCTGGATGCCGACCACTACGGCCTCGAAGAAGTCAAAGAGCGCATCCTCGAATACCTCGCCGTGCAAAAGCGCGTGAAGAAGATTCGTGGCCCGGTACTGTGCCTGGTAGGGCCGCCTGGTGTGGGTAAAACCTCCCTGGCCGAGTCCATTGCCAATGCCACCAACCGTAAATTCGTGCGCATGGCCCTCGGTGGCGTGCGTGACGAAGCGGAAATCCGTGGTCATCGCCGTACCTACATCGGTTCGATGCCAGGAAGATTGATTCAAAAGATGACGAAAGTGGGCGTGCGCAACCCGCTGTTCCTGCTCGATGAAATCGACAAGATGGGCAGCGACATGCGCGGCGATCCGGCCTCGGCATTGCTCGAAGTGCTCGACCCCGAGCAGAACCACAATTTCAACGACCATTACCTGGAAGTCGACTACGACCTCTCCGACGTGATGTTCCTGTGCACCTCCAACTCGATGAATATCCCGCCAGCGCTGCTGGACCGAATGGAGGTGATTCGTCTGCCGGGTTACACCGAAGACGAGAAGATCAACATCGCCGTCAAATACCTCGCGCCCAAGCAGATTTCGGCCAACGGCCTGAAGAAGGGCGAGATCGAATTCGAGGTCGAGACGATCCGCGACATCGTTCGTTACTACACCCGCGAGGCCGGTGTGCGCGGTCTTGAGCGTCAGATCGCGAAGATCTGCCGCAAGGCAGTCAAGGAACATGCGCTGGAAAAACGCTTCTCGGTGAAGGTCACGGCCGACTCCCTGGAGCACTTCCTGGGTGTGCGTAAATTCCGTTACGGCCTGGCCGAGCAGCAGGACCAGGTAGGGCAGGTGACTGGCCTGGCGTGGACCCAGGTGGGCGGCGAATTGCTGACCATTGAAGCTGCAGTAATCCCGGGCAAGGGCCAGTTGATCAAGACCGGTTCGCTGGGCGATGTGATGGTCGAATCGATTACCGCCGCGCAGACCGTGGTGCGCAGCCGCGCAAGGAGCCTGGGGATCCCCCTGGACTTCCACGAGAAGCACGACACCCATATCCACATGCCGGAAGGGGCGACGCCTAAAGACGGCCCTAGCGCAGGCGTAGGCATGTGCACGGCCCTGGTGTCGGCATTGACCGGTATTCCGGTGCGCGCCGATGTCGCCATGACCGGCGAAATTACCCTGCGTGGCCAGGTATTGGCTATCGGTGGTTTGAAAGAGAAATTACTCGCTGCGCACCGGGGTGGAATCAAGACCGTGATCATTCCTGAAGAGAATGTTCGCGATCTGAAGGAAATTCCTGACAACATCAAGCAGGATCTTCAGATTAAACCGGTTAAATGGATTGACGAGGTCCTGCAAATTGCGCTGCAATACGCGCCGGAGCCCTTGCCGGATGTGGCTCCGGAGATAGTCGCTAAGGACGAAAAGCGCGAGTCTGATTCCAAGGAAAGAATTAGCACGCATTAATGTGTTGAAGCCTGGGGGCTTCCTTGACAGCTTTTTAGAGCCCTTGTTATAAAGCGGCTCTTAAGTGTCTGTAGGCCATTCAGCACTGGTTTTTGCTTTCACCAAAAAACTTAGAATCATACTCAATAGATATATAAGGGGACTTAGAGTGAACAAGTCGGAACTGATTGATGCTATCGCTGCATCCGCTGATATCCCGAAAGCTGCTGCTGGCCGTGCGCTGGATGCAGTAATCGAATCCGTCACTGGCGCTCTGAAGGCCGGCGACTCCGTAGTACTGGTAGGCTTCGGTACTTTTTCTGTGACTGACCGCCCAGCTCGCACTGGCCGTAACCCACAGACTGGCAAAGCACTGCAAATCGCTGCTGCCAAGAAACCAGGTTTCAAAGCCGGTAAAGCCCTGAAAGAAGCCGTTAACTAAGCTTCGATCAAGCCTTTGCCTACCCGGGTCGGACGCAGGTCTGGCCTGGCAGCGGAGCGGCAGCTGACCCACGTATCCATCGGGTCGCCACGCCGGGGGTGTGGGTTCAAACCCCCGTCCGCTCCGCCAGTTACGAGAAGGCGCATCCTCGGATGCGCCTTTCTTCTATCCGGACTCTACCCACGCTCCACGGTTGCCAATTTTTGAAGTTCAACCGTTTCTGGGGGACGCATGCTGCAAAATATCAGGGACAATTCACAAGGCTGGATTGCCAAGACCATTATCGGGATCATCGTCGCTTTGATGGCGTTCACCGGTATCGAGGCTATTTTTCAGGCTTCGACCAACACCAAGCAGGACGTGGCCAAGGTCAACGGTGAAGAAATCACCCAGACCGAACTGAGCCAGGCTGTCGACATGCAACGTCGCCAACTGATGCAACAGCTGGGCAAGGATTTCGATGCTTCGCTGCTCGACGAAAAACTGCTGCGCGACGCCGCCCTCAAGGGCCTGATCGATCGCAAGCTGCTGCTGCAAGGCGCGGCTGATTCCAAGTTCGGCTTCTCTGAAGCAGCACTGGACCAGGTCATCCTGCAGACACCGGAATTCCAGGTGGACGGCAAGTTCAGTGCCGAACGCTTTGACCAGGTGATCCGTCAACTGGGCTACAGCCGACTGCAGTTCCGTCAGATGCTGACCCAGGAAATGCTCATCGGCCAGGTTCGCGCAGGCATCGCCGGCAGCGGTTTCGTGACCGACGCCGAGGTGAACGCTTTTGCCCGTCTGGAGAAGCAGACCCGCGATTTCGCCACCGTCAACATCAAGGCCAACCCTGGCGCGGTGAAACTCACCGACGACGAGGTCAAGGCTTACTACGACCAGCACGCCAAGGAGTTCATGACCCCGGACCAGGTGGTCATCGACTATCTGGAGTTGAAGAAGTCGTCCTTCTTCGACCAGGTTGCGGTCAAGGACGAGGAGTTGCAGGCGGCCTATCAGAAAGAAACCGCCAACCTCGCTGAACAGCGTCGTGCGGCGCACATCCTGATTGAAGTCAACGACAAGGTCACCGACGCGCAAGCCAAGGCCAAGATCGAGGAAATCCAGGCGCGCCTGGCCAAGGGCGAGTCGTTCGAAGCCCTGGCCAAGGAGTATTCCCAGGATCCAGGTTCGGCCAACAATGGCGGCGACCTCGGCTTTGCCGGCCCTGGCGTCTACGACCCGGACTTCGAAACCGCCTTGTACGCGTTGAACAAGGACCAGGTCTCGGCGCCGGTGCGCAGCACCTTCGGTTGGCACTTGATCAAGTTGTTGGGCGTTGAAGCACCGCAAGTGCCGACGTTCGCCAGCCTGAAGGACAAGTTGACCCGCGAGCTCAAGACCCAGCAGGTCGAGCAGCGTTTTGTCGAAGCGACCAAGCAATTGGAAGATGCGGCATTCGAAGCCTCTGACCTGGCCCAGCCAGCGTCCGACCTGAAGCTGACCGTGCACACCTCCGCGCCGTTTGGCCGTGAAGGTGGCGAAGGCGTTGCGGCCAACCGTGCCGTGGTCACCGCTGCGTTCAGCCCGGAAGTCCTGGATGAAGGTGCCAACAGCAGCGCCATCGAACTCGACCCGGAAACCATCATCGTGCTGCGTGCCAAAGAGCACCGCAAACCTGCGCAACTGCCGCTGGAAAGCGTTGCTGCGCCGATCCGTGCACAGATGATCAAGGAGCGCGCCAGCGCCGCTGCCAAGACGCATGCCGACGAGTTGATCGCCAGCCTGCGTGATGGCAAGACCCCGCTGAACCAACCGATCGATGGTCAGGCCTGGAAAGTCACTGAAGCGGCTACCCGTAGCCAGGAAGCGATTGACCCGGCCGTGCTGCAAGCCCTGTTCCGCATGCCCAAGCCTGCGGCCAAGGACAAGCCGACCTTTACCACCGTGACCCTGGCTGACGGTAGCCTGGTGATCGTGCGCTTGAACGGCGTCAATGAAGCCGCAGCCCCATCGGAAGAAGAAAAAGCGCAATACCGCCGCTTCCTCGCTTCCCGTGTCGGCCAGCAGGACTTCGCGGCGTACCGCAAGCAGTTGGAAACCAAGGCCGACATCAAGAAGTACTGATGACGGTTTGAATAAGAAAGCCCCCGGCCAGCAATGACCGGGGGCTTTTTTTTGTGCGCTAGACTGGGCGTTCGCAATCGTCGAGCAAGGAGGTTCACGCGTGTTGATTCAGGAACAGGAAGGCTGGGTGATCCGTCGCGCCACTGAGGCGGATGTTCCTGCGGTGCTGCAGGTGTTTGACGAGGTGATTGAGTGGTTCGCATGCCTGGGCAATAACCATCAATGGGGCACTGAGCCCTGGTCGGCCTCGCCCCGTCGAGTCGCGCAAGTGTCGCAAGCCTGCGCACTGCCGGGTGCCTGGGTGGTAGAGGCCCCCATGGGGCAGATCCTGGCTGCACTGGTGCTGGGCGAGCCGATGCCTTATGTGCCAGCGGCGGCCGAGCCGGAGGTGTATGTGCGATTGTTGATCGCCGCGCGCGACCCCCGTGTACGCGGCCTGGGGCGGCGCCTGTTGGCATTCGCCGATGACCAGGCGCGCGCAGCCGGTGTCACGCGCCTGCGGGTGGACTGCTACGCCGGCGGCACAGGTGACCTGGTGGGTTTTTATGAGTCGTGCGGCTATACGCGAATCTCAACCTTCAACCTGGAGGGGTGGCCGGGCCAGTTGCTGGGGCGCAGCCTGTAAAGCGCCGACCAGGGCCAGCAGCATCAGCAGTACCACCGCCCAGGCAAAGGCCGAGACGCCCCAGCCCTGCAGCAATACGCCGCCGGCCAGGCCGCCGCCGGCTATGCCGAGGTTCCACACGGTCACCAGCATCGATTGCGCAGCGTCTGCCGACGCTCCCGCTGACTTCGCGAGTGCGGTCTGCAGCAAGGCCGGCAGTCCGCCGAACGCCAGGCCCCATAAGGCCACTGCGACATAGATGACGGCGGGGACGTTGATCCAGAACGCCAGGGCCACGGCGATCAGGCCAAACAGCGCACAACTGATCAGCAGCAGTGTGCGCAACCACTGGTCAATCAGCACTCCAGCCAGCCAGATGCTCAGCAATGCCGCCAAGCCAAACACCAGCAGCACGCGGTCGACGTCGGTGGTAATCCCGGCCGGCACCAACAGTGGGGCGATGTAGGTGTAGAGAATGTTGTGGGCCAGCACGTAGGTAAAGGTCACCCACAGCACCGGACGAATGCCGGGTAACCTGAGTACCTGGCGCAGGCCCAGGCGCTGCTGTGCGGGTTGGCCGGCAAAGTCCGGAAGCTGCCAGCGCGCCCACACCAGCAACACCAGCGTCAGCCCGGTCATGATCGCAAAACTCAGGCGCCAGCCGACTAGCGTGCCGAGCAGGGTACCGGCCGGTACGCCCAGGGACAGGGCCAATGGTGCGCCCAGCATCGCGATCGCGATGGCCCGGCCTTGCAGGTGCGGGGCAACCATCCGGCTGGCATAACCGGCCAGCAGTGCCCAGAGCAGCCCGGCGAAGACCCCGGCAAAAAAACGCGCTACCAGCGTCAGTCCGTAATGGCTGGACAGCGCGGTCACGCTGTTGACCAGGGCAAAGCCACCGATGGCAATCAGCAGCAATGGCCGTCGCCGCCAGCCGCGGGTCAGCAGCGTGAGCGGGATGGCCGCCAGCAACGAGCCCAAGGCGTAGAGCGTGACCAATTGGCCGACCAGCGCGGGCGACACGCCGAGGCCTTCGCCCATCTGCGGCAGGAGCCCGGCGGGCATGGCTTCGGTGAGGATGGTGATAAAGCCGGCCGAGGCCAATGCGAGCAAGCCGCCGAGCGGCAGTGCGTCACGCTGGGTAACGGGTGGGGAATCGGTGAGTGCGGTCATCAAACTCTATCCATGCAAAGGGCAAGGCGCCAGAGTAGGGGGCTGTGCACGTCGGAAAAACAGGCTAAGGTTCCGAACTTATCGGACTCAGGCGTCCGCAATCAAAAAGGGCATGATCATGGACAGCTTGGGCAGCCTCTCGGTTTTCGTGCAGGTGGCGGAAACGCGCAGTTTCACCGCCGCCGGTCGCGTGCTGGGGGTGTCCTCTTCAGCAGTGGGCAAAAGCATTGCACGCATGGAGGAACGCCTCGGCGTGCGGCTGTTTCATCGCAGCACCCGCAGTATCACCTTGACCAGCGAAGGCTCGCTGTTTCTGGAGCGATCACGGCGCATTCTTGCTGAGGTGGAGGCCGCTGAGCGCGAGCTGACCGAGGCCAGCGCAACGCCGCGCGGCAAGCTGCGCATCAGCGTGCCGCAAGTGCGGGGCCTGTTGATGCCGGTGCTCAGCGACTTCATGCGCGCCTATCCGGACATCGAGCTGGATGTGGATTTTTCCGACCGCATGGTGGACGTGATCGAGGAAGGGTTCGATGCGGTGATTCGCACCGGCAAGCCGGAAGATTCGCGCTTGATGGCGCGCCACCTGGGGCATTACCAATTGGTGCTGGTGGGCACCCCGGCTTACTTTCAGCAGCATGGTACGCCGCTGCAGCCCCACCACCTGAGCGAGCATGCTTGCCTGCGCCACAAGTTCTGCGCCACCGGTAAACTCGAGCACTGGCCGCTGCGCCTTGCGCCGGGCACTGCGGAGCCGACCTTGCGCACACCGTTGGTCAGCACCACCATCGAGTCGCTCAACCATGTGGTGCACGAGGGCCTGGGCATAGCCTGCCTGCCGGACTACATGGTCAACCAGGCCGTGGCGCAGGGACGCCTGCAACGGGTGCTGGATGACTACCTCGAACACCGGGGCAGTTTCTGGATGCTATGGCCATCAAGTCGCCATGCCTCGGCGAAATTACGCGTGTTTATTGATCATATGTGCGCTGGGCTTTTTCCCACGGCAGCTGTCGTGTAGGCCTGTGACGTTTTACCGACAGGAATGCGCGCGCCAAGCACGCGTTCTGTTGCACAATACCGCCCGGACTGTTTTCCTCAGGATTTTCAATGTCGACATCATTTCACTTGCGTAGCCTCGGGTTGGCGCTGGTGTTGGCGGGCGCCGCGGGCTGCTCGTCACCCAAGACCGCTATTTATGAACATGAGAATTTCGACGACTCCGGTACGTTTTCCCGGGATTATCCGGTCACCGATGTAGCGGCTTGCGAAGCCGCACGCCGGGCCTTGCTGAGCCAGGGCTACATCATCACCAGCAACGATCCGAAACTGGTGGTCGGTAACAAGAGCTTCCAGCAGACCGGCGAGACCCATCTGCAGATCAGCTTCAACGTGGTGTGCGCCGATGATGGCAAAGGCAACAACCACTCGACGATGTTCGCCAATGCCTTGCAGGATCGCTATGCGCTGAAGAAGGTCAACAACTCCGCGAGCCTGGGTGTGGGAGTGTTGGGGTCGGTGTCGATGCCAATCGGCTCCACCGATGACTCGATGGTCAAGGTCGCGAGCGAGACAGTCTCTGCGCCGAAGTTCTACGACCGTTACTTTGCGCTGGTGGACGTGTTCCTGCCGCAGGAAGTGAAGAAGGCCGAGCATATTCCCGAGAAGCCCAAGGCTGACCTCGGTGTGCCGGAGCCCAAGACACCGCCAGCCGCCGAAAAGGTCGAGGCGCCGAAGGAAGAACCGGCTGCGCCAGCGGCCTCTGAGCCGGTGGTGCCGGCTCCCGAGGCTGCACCGATCGCGCCGCAGGCCGAACCTGCACCCGCAGCGACTACCCCCGACCTGCCGCCGCCGACAGAGGCGATTCCCCCTCTGCCGACGCCCGCGCAGTAACTCAGACGGCTACGGGATCGACCTTGTCGACGTTGATCCCGTAGCGTTTGATCGCTTCACTGACCCTGTCCCGACCGATCACGCCGTCATCCGCCAGCGCCTTGAGGGCCGCCAGCGCGATGAAGTGCCGGTCCACCTCAAAGAATGCGCGCAACGTTTCCCGGGTGTCCGATTGTCCGAAGCCATCGGTGCCCAGCGCGACAAAGCGTCGAGCGGGTACGAACGGGCGGATCTGATCGGCGAACAACTTCATGTAGTCCGTTGCGACCACCACGGGGCCCGTGTGCGCTTGCAGGCATTGCTCGACGTAACTCACGCGCGGCTCACTGTCCGGATGCAGCAGGTTCCAGCGTTCAACCGCGTGCCCGTCACGGCGCAATTCGGTGAGGCTGGTCACGCTCCACACCGCGCTCTGCACGCCGAAATCCTCGGCGAGCAGGGCGGCGGCGGCGATGACCTCGCGCAGGATCGAACCACTGCCCATCAGCTGCACCTGGGCTTTGGGGTCACCGCTGAGGCGGTACATGCCTTTTAGAATGCCGTCTTCCACTCCGTCCGGCATCGCCGGGTGCGGGTAGTTTTCGTTGAGCAGGGTGATGTAGTAGTAAATGTCCTCCTGTTCGACGTACATGCGCCGCATGCCTTCGCGAATAATCACCGCCAGCTCGTAGGCAAAGGTCGGGTCGTAAGACACGCAGCACGGAATCACCGAGGACAGGATGTGGCTGTGGCCATCGTCATGCTGCAAGCCTTCGCCCATCAGCGTGGTGCGCCCGGCCGTGGCGCCGAGCAGGAAGCCGCGTGCCCGTGCATCGCCGGCAGCCCACGCCAGGTCACCGACGCGCTGGAAGCCGAACATCGAATAGAAAATATAGAACGGCACGGTCATCAGGCCGTGGTTGCTGTAGGACGTACTCGCCGCGATCCATGAGGAAATAGCGCCGGATTCATTCAGGCCTTCCTGCATGATCTGTCCGTCCTTGCTCTCCTTGTAGTAGCTCAGTTGCCCGGCGTCCTGTGGCGTGTAGAGCTGGCCGACGGCCGAGTGGATGCCGATCTGGCGGAACAGGCTTTCCATGCCAAAGGTGCGTGACTCGTCCGGCACGATGGGCACGACCAGCTTGCCCAGGTGCGGGTCCTTGAGCAGGGTGCCGAGGATGCGCACGAAGGCCATGGTGGTGGAGATCGCGCGGTCACCGGTGTCCTTGAGCTGGGTGGCGAAGGCGCTCAGTTCGGGGATCTGCAACGCTTCGACCGCCGCGTGCCGCGCTGGCACGTAGCCGCCCAACGCCTGGCGCCGTGCCGCGAAGTAGCGTGCTTCCTCGCTGTCGGCGGCCGGCTTGAGGTAGGGGATTGCGTCGAGTTGATCGTCAGCCACTTCCAGGTCGAAACGGTCGCGGAAGGCCTTGACGGCGTCGGCGCCCATTTTTTTCAGCTGGTGGTTGATGTTCTGGCCTTCGCCGGCTTCGCCCATGCCGAAGCCCTTGACGGTTTTCGCCAGGATCACCGTCGGGCGTCCCGTGTGGCGAACGGCTGCCGCATAAGCGTTGTAGACCTTGTCCGGGTCATGGCCGCCGCGTGAGAGTTTCCAGATTTCGTCGTCGGACATATCCGCAACCAGTGCGAGCAACTCCGGGTATTTGCCGAAGAAGTGTTCGCGCACGTAGGCACCGTTCTGCGACTTGTAGTTCTGATAGTCGCCGTCCACGCATTCCATCATGCGTTGGCGCAGCAGGCCGCTCTGGTCTTTTTCCAGCAGCGCGTCCCAGCCGCCGCCCCAGATCACCTTGATCACGTTCCAGCCGGCGGCGCGGTACAGGCTTTCGAACTCCTGGATCACCTTGGCATTGCCACGCACGGGGCCGTCGAGGCGCTGCAAGTTGCAGTTGACCACGAAGATCAGGTTGTCGAGTTTCTCGCGACCGGCCAGGGAGATGGCGGCCAGGGATTCCGGCTGGTCCATTTCGCCATCACCGAGGAATGCCCACACCTTGCGGCCCTGGTGCTGCTTGAGGCCACGCAGTTCCAGGTAGCGCATGAAGCGCGCCTGGTAGGCCGAAGTGATCGGCCCAAGGCCCATGGACACGGTGGGGAATTGCCAGAAGTCCGGCATCAGCCGCGGGTGAGGGTAGGACGAAATACCGTCGCCACCGGCCTCGCGGCGGAAATTGTCCAGCTGGGCTTCGCTGATACGGCCTTCGAGGTAAGCGCGCCCGTAGACGCCCGGTGAGGAATGGCCCTGGATATACACGAGGTCGCCGTCGAAGGTGTCGGTACGGCCACGGAAGAAGTGGTCAAAGCCTACGTCGTACAGCACGGCGGCCGACGCATAAGTCGCGATATGCCCACCCACACCTGAGTGTTTGCCTGCACGCAACACCATGGCCATGGCGTTCCAGCGGATAAACGCGTTGGTGCGTCGCTCAATGGCGAGGTTGCCGGGGTAGGGCAACTGGCGGTCCACCGGGATGGTGTTGACGTAGGGCGTGGTGACGCGCCCGTAGAAGTCGCCATGCCGCGCCACGTCGAAATCCAGCAATTGATCGATCAGGTAGTGGGCGCGCGGGCGGCCTTCGGTGGACAGCACCGATTCGATGGACTCCAGCCACTCGCGGGTTTCCTGTGGATCGTCATCGCGGCGGACTGCGTTGTTCGGGGTCATGGGAGGCTCCAGGGTAGGCGGATTTCAAGTGGCGGTCTCCTTGTGGGAGTGCCGTCAAAAGTAATTGCAATTGCAACTACATGGCCGAATCTAGCGCGGGATGAGCTACTATTGCAACCTTCTTGAAATTCCCCGGATGGTGTTGCATGTCGTCGAAAGAGCCTGATGTCTGGTTCCGCTTTGTCAGGGCCCACAGGACGGTCATCCGTGAAATCGAGCGCCGCCTGGCCGCGGCCGACCTGCCGCCCTATGCCTGGTACGACGCGCTGTGGGGCCTGGAAAGCGGCCCCGACGGTACCCGCCGCATGCACGAATTGGCCGACGTGCTGGCCATCGAGCGCTACAACCTCACTCGCCTGGTGGACCGCCTGGAAAAGGACGGCCTGGTGCTGCGTTCGCGCTCCGACGGAGATGGCCGCGCGGCGTTTGCCTCGATCACCGACGCCGGCCGGGTCTTGCGCAAAAAAATGTGGGCGATCTACGAAAGCACGGTGGACGAGTTATTCCTGTCGCAAATCGAGCCGGAGCAGCGCCAGGCCTTCGCCGACGCACTGGAACGCACTGCCGGGCTGGCGATGGACGCGGGCGTCCAGACCCGCAGTCGCCGCAAAACCTGAAGCCCCACGCAGAAACCGTGTAGGTGCCGGCCTGCCGTCAAGCGCATTTCAATGCATAGCGATTCATCGCGGCCTGTACGTGCAGCGCGTCGATCCGCCCTTCATCCGCCAACGCCCTGAGCGCCGATACCACTATCCAATACTGACTCGGCGCCTCCGCCTGCACCGACCCCGCGCCCAACGCGACGAAGCGTGCATCCACATGCGCCCTTAACTGATCGACAATCGCTTGCGGATAGCCGGTGACGGCAACCACCGGCGCGCGACTTCCCGCCAGGCAGTCACGCAAGTGACAGCTGCGTTTGGGCGCGCCCGGATGCAGACGATTCCAGCGTTCAGCGGCCGCTGCCTCGCGGGCCAGCCGTGTGTAGCTGGGGCAACTCCAGAGCTGTGCACTGATGTTCCAGTCCTGCTCCAGCAGGCGCGCCGCCTGCACCACCGCTTCCAATGCATGGCCCGCACCGAGCAGGCGCACATCCGCGCCTTCACGCCGGATCGGGTACATGCCCTTGAGCGCATCCTCACGCGCCTGCTCCGCCATCGGCACCGCGCTTTCATGGTCGTGCAGGGCCAGGTAATAGAACCCCGGCTGGCCGTCGACGTACAACGCGCGCAACCCCGCCAGCACAATCGCCCGCGCTTCGTCGCCCGAGGCCGGGTCATACGGGGTGCAGCGCGGGTTGGTGGCCAGCCACAACGGCAGCGAAGGTTGCGCGCCCCGGGGCCAGGGCGAGGGCTGGTTCTCGATGTCGTTGCACAAGATACCGCGCTGCGCGGTCTCGTCCGACAGCGCACTCAGCTGCGCCGATGACATGGCGCTGTGCAGGTACAACAGCGGCTTTTCCCCGGTGTTGCGCGCGAACCAACTCGGCCAATTACTGACGCGTCGGGAGCGCGACTGGCCACGGATCACCCAGGCCTGGCGACTCAATTCCAGGGTGTTGGCCATGGTCATCACGGCATACAGCGGTGAGCTGCGCGCATGTTCGGTCGTGGTCAGCGCGTTGATGCACAGCTGCGCGGCGTTTGCGGTAGAGGCGGGCATGGGGGCAAGGCTCCTGGCAACAGAGGCTCGTACCCTACTGGAAATATGATTGCATTTGCAATGATTGCAATCGCACCTCAACGGCGAGGTGCTAAATCAGCCCGACGCTGCTACGTTTAATCTGCACGTGCAGGAACGTCATCGCATCGACTTTTTTTCGTCATCACGGCACTTTAGGCTGGCAGTGCAGGTCATTTATCTGCAGCCGCTTTTCAATCAAACAAGGAGTCCACGATGGACGATTACCAGGAAGAACTGCTCGAGTACCACGCGATTGAGTTGGACCCGCTGGAACCCGCAGACGATGCAACAGAGCTGTAAGACCGACTTCAGGCGGAATGCCGCTGACTGCGGCGAAATTCCCCTGGGGTCTGGTTGTTCCACCGCCTGAAGGCGCGTTGAAACGCCTGGGCCGAGGCAAAACCGAGCAAGTAGGCGATTTCGCCGAACGCCAGTTCCGTATCGCGAATGTAGGTCATGGCCAAGTCGCGACGGGTATCGTTGAGAATCGCGCGAAACTGAGTGCCTTCTTCGGCCAGTTTGCGGCGCAGCGTCCAGGTTGGCAGCTTCAAGCGTGCCGCCACTTCTTCCAGGTCGGGTTCCCGGCCGCCATTGAGCATCGGCCCGAGCAAACGGGTAATGCGCTCGCGCAGGCTGCGGGTGCGGGTCAATTGCTCCAGTTCGCGTTCACACAATTGCAGCAACAGTTGCCAGGTGCTCGGGCAATGCTGTGGATTGCGCAGCGCCAGGGTCGGTTGGTTCAAGCGCAGTTGATTGACCTCGGCCCCAAACTGGATCGGGCTGTCGCCCAGCATGCTGTATTGCTCGCTGTAGTCGGGCGCTTCGAATTCGATCTCGACCTTTTGCGCCTGCACCGGTTGCTGGGCCAGGCCCGACAATTGGTGCAGCCAGCCGGCGATGATCGAGTCCACCACAAAGCGGTTATAGGCGTTGTACGGGCTGATGGAATAGAAGCGCAGCCAGGCGCCTTCGGCGTCTTCGTGAAAGCTCGATTGCCCGCGATAGTTGGAGCCGTACAACGCCTCGAAGCGTGTCAGCGTGCGGGCGGCCTCGCGCACGTTGGGCGCCTGGGCGGCGGTGACCCCGGCCAGCCCGGCCTGGCTCAGGCGGCTGAGCTGGCCCATGCGCAGGCCCAGGGCGGGGTCGCCGGTGAGCTGGATGGCCGCGTGGCCCAGGCGCATGTAGCGTGGGATCGACAAGCGTGCGCCAGCCTCGGCAAGACGCGCCGGGTCCAGGCCGTATTGCAGCAGCAGCGGCTGGGGGTCGAGGCCGTGACTGTGGATGGCGTCTGCCAGGGTGTGCACGAAGCCCACCGACAGATCCCCCAGCCGGACCGGTTTCACAGCCAGATATTCAACAGGCGTGCGCCACGGGCCTCGCCGTCGGCGTTGATCTGCCCGTTGTTGCTGAGAAAACTGTGGCCCGCGGTGCCCAGGTCCCAGAACTGCCCGCGCAGGAATACGCTCATGCCGGCCGTGGCGTGGCTGACGGGCGACTGGCTGATCAGCGTGAGGCGACGCCACGCCTCACCTTCGCTGAGCTCTTCGGGCTTGAGGCTGATTTCGGTCGGCGTCGACACGCTTTTGAAGCCGCGCCATGGGCGATCCCAGGTATCGCGGCCGAGCACAAAGGCGGGCACCGCGATCAGTTGCGCGCCTTGCTCGTTGAGCTTGCGGTAGTTGTCCGGGTACCAGCTGTCACTGCCGACCAGCACACCGAGGCGGCCGGCCGGGGTGTCGACCACGCTGACGACGTTTTCGTCACCCGGTTGGATAAAACCGCGTTCATCGTAGATCGGGTAGAGCTGGCGCTGCGGATCGCCAAGCGGCAAGCCGTCAGCATTGAAGACCACGCTGGCGTTATAGAGCGCCCCCGAGCCGATTTGCAGTTGTCCCTGGCTAACACTAGGGTTGGGCAGGGTGATGGAGCCGGCCACCAGGGTCACGCCAAATTCCTTGGCCAGGCCGCCGAACAGCAACTGATAGTCGCGGGCCATGTCCTTGGCTTTCATGCGCAGGTAGGCGTCGTCGGTGCGGCTGTCGCCGGTGGCGCTGATCCAGGCGCGCAGGAACAGCACGGGGTTGCTGACGGACAGCCAGTTCATCGCATCCTTCACGTGCAGGGCCTGGTACACCTCGTTCTTTTCGCCGGTGAGCATCAGCCACGTGCCGATGTGTTCCGGCAGCACCACGATGGTCTTGTCGTTGATCAGCCCCTGGTCACGGGCTTTTTGCAGGTAGGCCGCGAGCTTCAGGTGCAGGCGTTCCAGGCTCTGGTAGTCGGCGGGAAACAGCTCAGGCTGGATGCCCAGCAAGTTGCCGCGGTCGGCAGGCAGGCCTTCGTTGACGGCGAGGGTGATGCGCAGGTCCGACAGGTAATGCGCCACGGGGCGCTCCTGGGTCCAGACCAGATACGCGGCGATGGCGGCAACCAGGGCCATGGTGACGGTAAAAGCTAGAAGTTTACGCATGGGGCAACAGACAACAGACCGAGTGCGGGGTTCGCCGACTAGGGTAGGGCCCATGCACCCGCTTGCCAAGGGGCGCTGTGCATTTGGATCAATAACTTGTCAGTTTCAGTCATTGAGCGCCGGCGGGCGGGCTCTTAGTCTGTGGGACATAAACCGATGGCACACCGTTCGAGTGCGCCACGTCCCGTGATGATCCGTTGTGGAGCTGTACCATGACCGCTGCTGCCTACCCGCACCTGCTGGCCCCGTTGGACCTGGGTTTTACCACCTTGCGCAACCGCACCCTGATGGGATCGATGCACACTGGCCTGGAAGAAAAGCCCGGCGGCTTCGAACGTATGGCCGCTTATTTTGCCGAGCGTGCGCGTGGCGGCGTGGGCCTGATGGTCACCGGCGGCATTGGCCCGAACGATGAAGGCGGGGTGTATGCCGGCGCGGCCAAGCTGACCACCGACGAAGAGGCGCAGAAGCACAAGATCGTGACGAAGGCCGTGCACGAGGCGGGCGGCAAGATCTGCATGCAGATCCTCCACGCCGGCCGTTATGCCTACAGCCCCAAGCAGGTGGCGCCGAGCGCGATCCAGGCGCCGATCAACCCGTTCAAGCCCAAGGAGCTGGACGAGGAGGGCATCGAGAAGCAGATCCAGGATTTTGTCACCTGCTCGCTGCTGGCCCAGGTTGCCGAGTACGACGGCGTGGAAATCATGGGGTCCGAAGGCTACTTCATCAATCAGTTCCTCGCCGCGCACACCAACCAGCGTACCGACCGTTGGGGCGGCAGCTACGAAAACCGCATGCGCCTGGCGGTGGAGATCGTGCGCCGCGTGCGGGAAGCCGTCGGCCCGAACTTCATTATTATCTTCCGCCTGTCGATGCTCGACCTGGTTGAAGGCGGCAGCACCTGGGAAGAAATCGTGCAGTTGGCCAAGGCCATCGAACAGGCCGGTGCGAGCATTATCAACACCGGTATCGGCTGGCACGAAGCGCGTATCCCGACTATCGCCACCAAGGTGCCGCGTGGCGCGTTCAGCAAAGTCACCGCCAAGCTGCGTGGCGCGGTGCAGATTCCGCTGATCACCACCAACCGTATCAACACGCCGGAGATTGCCGAGCAGATCCTTGCTGAGGGCGATGCCGACATGGTCTCGATGGCGCGGCCGTTCCTGGCCGATCCGGAGTTCGTCAACAAGGCCGCCGCCGGGCGCGCGGACGAAATCAACACCTGCATCGGCTGCAACCAGGCCTGCCTGGACCACACCTTTGGCGGCAAGCTGACCACCTGCCTGGTCAACCCGCGCGCCTGCTACGAAACCGAGCTGAACTACCTGCCGGTCAAGCAGATCAAGAAGATCGCCGTGGTCGGCGCCGGTCCTGCGGGCCTGGCGGCAGCCACCGTGGCGGCCGAGCGCGGCCATCAGGTGACATTGTTCGACTCGGCCAGCGAGATCGGCGGCCAGTTCAATATCGCCAAGCGCGTGCCCGGCAAGGAAGAGTTCTTCGAAACCCTGCGCTACTTCAAGCGCAAATTGCAGACCACCCACGTCGAGCTGTGCCTCAACACCCGCGTGGATGTCGCGCAACTGGCGGCGGGCGGTTATGACGAGATCATTCTCGCGACTGGCATCGCGCCGCGCACGCCGGCGATCCCCGGCATCGACAACGCCAAGGTGCTGAGCTACCTGGACGTGATCCTCGAACGCAAGCCGGTCGGCAAGCGCGTGGCGGTGATCGGCGCCGGCGGTATCGGTTTCGATGTGTCGGAATTCCTCGTGCACCAGGGCGTGTCCACCAGCCTGGACCGCGAAGCATTCTGGAAGGAGTGGGGCATCGACACCCAGTTGCAGGCGCGTGGCGGTGTGGCCGGTATCAAGCCGCAACCGCATGCCCCGGCGCGTGAAGTGTTCCTGCTGCAGCGCAAGACCTCCAAAGTCGGCGATGGCCTCGGCAAGACCACCGGCTGGATCCACCGTACTGGCCTGAAGAACAAGCAGGTGCAGATGCTCAACAGCGTCGAGTACCTGAAGATCGATGACCAGGGCCTGCATATCCGCATCGGTGCCGAGGGCGAGCCGCAGGTGCTGGCGGTCGACAATATCGTCATCTGCGCCGGGCAAGACCCGCTGCGTGAATTGCAGGACGGCCTGGTTGCGGCCGGCCAGAACGTGCACCTGATCGGTGGCGCCGACGTGGCGGCCGAGCTGGATGCCAAGCGCGCCATCAACCAGGGCTCGCGCCTCGCCGCCGAGCTGTAAGACGACGAAAGGGGCGGTGATAGACTACCGCCCCTTTTTTCATGCAGACCCTCCCCGATGGGCCCCTTCGATTGGCTTCCCTACGCTCCGCTTGAACCTGTGCAGCTCGATTGGCTGGACGGTGTCGAGCTGGCCGTGCTGCGCCTGGACCGCATCGACCCGCTGATCAGCGGCAACAAGTGGTTCAAACTCACCGAGCACCTCGCGCAAGGTCGGGCTGCTGGCGCCAGTGGGATCATCAGCCTGGGTGGCGCGCATTCCAACCATCTGCATGCGCTGGCGGCGGCGGGCAAGCGCTTTGGCTTTGCCACCGTCGGCCTGCTGCGTGGCCATGCGCAAGACACCCCCACCGTCCTCGACCTCAACGCCTTCGGCATGCAGTTGCACTGGCTGGGCTATGGCGGCTATCGCGCGCGGCATGCGCCGGATTTCTGGGGGCCGTGGCGCGAGCAGTATCCACACCTGCACCCGGTGCCCGAAGGTGGCGGTGGCCTGGCGGGAGCGTTGGGCTGTGCGGTACTGGTGGAGCAGGTGCGCGCGCAATTGAGCGACATCGGTTGGGCGGATTATGACGGCTGGTGGCTGGCAGCAGGCACTGGTACCACGCTGGCGGGACTGGTGCTGGCGGAGGCGGGCGCGCATCCGGTGTATGGCGCGCTGGCGGTGCCCGATGACCACGGGGTGGCGCAGCAGGTACAGACGCTGGTGCAGCACGGTTATCAATTGCTGGAGGCCAGCCGGGGCGGCTTTGCCAAGGTTGATCCCGAGTTGCTGGCCTTTATCGACGCCACCGAGCAAGCCTGTGGCCTGCCGCTGGAACCGCTCTACACCGGCAAGGCGTTGCTGGCGCTGAAGCAGCAGATAGAAGCCCGCCGCTTCGTCTGCGGTACGCGCCTGATCTTTGTCCACACCGGCGGCTTGCAAGGCCGCCGGGGTTTCCCATCGTTGAGCTCAGGGCATCCGCGAGTGTGATCCCGCAGTCGATGGCGTTACTGAATGCTCCCTCGCTTACCGGGCATCATGCGCAACGCCGTGTTGTCACGCAGGATGTAATGATGAGCGATCCCCGCCAGCGCATGCAGCCCGATCAGCCAGTAGCCGATCTTGCCGAACAGCACGTGCCAGCTTTCAATCTCCTTGGCCAACCCTTTGTTTTCGGCAATCAGCGGCGGCAACTCGATGCCGTAGAACATCACCGAATGGCCTTCGGCACTGACGATCAACCAACCGGCAATCGGCATACCGATCATCAAGGCATACAGCGCCATATGCATCAGGGTGGCGAGCAGGGTTTGCCATTGCGGCGGCGCCGGCACGATCTTCGGCGCCACCCCCAGGCTGCGCGCAAACAGGCGTAGCCACACCAGCACAAACACGGTGAGGCCGAACATGAAGTGCATCTCGACGATCAGCGTCCGTGCGCCGCTGCCCTTGGGAAACTGGCCGCGCAGCTCAATGCAGGCGTAGACCACCGCCAGCAGCACCACCATCAACCAGTGCAACGCGATCGACATGGTGCTGTAACGCGTATCGGAATTTTTCCACGGCATCGCTGTGTTCCTCACTCATCAGGGCAAACCGGTGGCGAGGGAGCAAACTCCCTCGCCACCGGTACAGTTTCATCACTGGACAACATTGCGTTCTTGGGTGACGCAGTGACTTAACTGTATGCCGGTTTTGAGCGCTTTGCCTGGCGCGATTGCCGTTGTCTTGACCTCGATCAGTGGCTTTGCGGCATTTCACCGCGGGCCAGGCGCTGGTTGATGTCGGTGATCACTGCCGGCAGCTCGTTGATCGTGTCGATCAGGTAGTGCGGGCGCGAGCCTTTGAACATCGCCTCGATGCGCTTGCGTTCGCTGGCCAGCGTGGCGGCGTCGAGTGCGCGGAACTGCTCGTAGGTCAGGCCCAGCGCGTTGCCGGAGCAGGTCAGGGCCACCGTCCACATGCCGGCGCGACGGCCTTCGAGGATGCCCGGCACGGTGTCGTCGACCTTCACGCAGGCGGCGACATCATCAATGCCCAGGGCGATTACGTTGGCCAGGGCCTGGGCCGGCCATGGTCGGCCGTTGGGCACTTCATCGGTGGCCACCACGTGGTCGGCGATGTAGCCGTTGGTGGCGGCCAGGGCGACGACCTTGTCCATCACTTGCTTGGGGTAACCGGAGCAGGAACCGATCTTGATACCTTGCACACGCAGCCGTGCGATCGTGTCGAGGGCACCGGGGATCAGCGCCGAGTGTTCGGCGATCTTCTCGATCTGCAGCGGCATGAAGCGCTGGTAGATGGCGGTCACGTCGTCATCGGTGGGCGTGCGGCCGAAGGCCTTGCGGTAGCGTTCGGCAACTTGCGGCTGGTCGCAGAGGGTGCGGATGTGGTCCCACTTGCCCATGCCCATCGGGCCACGGGCTTCTTCGATGGAGACTTGCACATCGAACTCGGCAAAGGCCTCGACGAAAATCTGCGTGGGCGCGAAGGAGCCGAAATCGACCACGGTGCCGGCCCAATCGAGGATCACGGCCTGCAGGGTGTTGGGGTTCTGATAGTTCATACACAAATCCTGTAGAAGCTGGCTTGCCAGCGATGAACGAAAATGAGGGGTTACAAAAGAACTGCGTCGCCGGTGATCGCCGACAAGCCGGCTCCTGCAGGTTCGAGCACATGCATGTCTTGCAGTGCTTGCGCGATCGCCGTGACCGCTGCCTGCATGCCTGTCGCATCGACGTGGCCGATGCAGCCCACGCGGAAAGTTTCGACCTGGGTCAATTTGCCCGGGTACAGAATGAAACCCTTGGCCTTGACCCGCTCGTAGAAGTCCTTGAACTGGTAGCGCGCATCTTGCGGGGCGTGGAAGGTGACGATGATCGGCGCCTGGATCTCGGCCGGCAGGAAGCTGCGCAGGCCGAGTGCAGCCATGCCGTCGAGCAGCGCCTGGCAGTTGTCGGCGTAGCGTTGATGGCGCGCGGGCAGGCCGCCTTCTTCGGCGTATTGCAGCAGCGCTTCGTGCAGCGCCGCGACCACGTGCGTCGGCGGGGTAAAGCGCCATTGGCCGGTCTTGACCATGTAGCTGTGCTGGTCGAACAGGTCCATCGCCAGGGAGTGGCAGTTGCCCTGGGCGGCGGCGAGGGCCTGTTTTTCGGCGAAGACGAACCCCATGCCCGGCACGCCTTCCAGGCATTTGCCCGAGGCGGCGATCAGCGCATCGAACGGCACTTCACGGGCATCGATCGGCAGCGCCCCGAAGGAACTCATGGCGTCGATGATCAGGCGCTTGCCGTGGTCCTTGACCACTTGGGCGATCTCCGGCAACGGGTTGAGAATGCCGGTGCTGGTTTCGCAGTGGATCAACGCGACATGGGTGATGGCCGTGTCGGCGCGCAGCAGGCGGTCGACGTCGGCGGCGGTGGTGGGCTGGTCTTCGGCGGTTTCAAAGGTGCTGAAGTCGCGGCCGAGTACTTCGCAGATTTTTGCCAGGCGCTTGCCGTAGGCGCCGTTGATCAGCACCAGGACCTTGCCGTCACGCGGCACCAGGGTGCCGATGGCGGCTTCGACGGCGAAGGTGCCGCTGCCTTGCAGGGGCACGCAATAGTGGCTGTCGGTGCCGTGAAGGATCGCCAGCAGTTGGGAGCAGACGCTGGCAGTGAGGGCATTGAAACGGTCATCCCAGGACCCCCAATCCACCATCATCGCCTGACGCGTGCGGTTCGATGTGGTCAAGGGGCCAGGGGTCAGCAGGATCGGCGCGGCAGTGGTCATCTCAAGTCCTCGCAAGGCATCGGGGGTTGAATCTACGGGGCCTAAATTGCAGTTTGGCTTGTCATCAATCAAATTGTTTGTTGTTATGCGAGCTATCAGTGAGACCGATAGATATGAACCTGTTCCAACTGCGCGCATTCGATGCCGTGGCCCGCGAGGGCAGTTTTACCCGTGCGGCGGCGCGGCTGTTCATCAGCCAACCGGCGGTGACCGGGCATATCAAGGCCCTGGAAGAGCATTACCAGATCCCGCTGCTGCGCCGCACCGCACGCCGCGTGGAGCTGACCGAGGAGGGCGCGCGCCTGGCCGCGATCACCCGTGCGATCTTCGGCCTGGTCGACGAAGCGCAGACGATGCTGGAGGCCAACCGGCAGTTGCTCACCGGGCGCCTGGAGGTGGCAGCGGACGGCCCGCACCTGGTCATGCCGATGATCGCCAGCCTGCGTGCGCGCTACCCCGGGATCACCGTCAACCTGCGCCTGGGCAACGCCCAGGAAACCCTGGCGGCACTGTTGTCCGAGCATGCGGATGTGGCGGTACTCACCGAGGTCGAGCCGCGCAGCGGTCTGCACCTGCAACCCTTGAGCGAGTCGCGGATCTGCGCCCTGGTGCCGGCCAGCCACCCGTGGGCGCAGCAGTCCAGGGGGATTCGCCTGGAGCAACTCGACGAGGTGATCATGGTGTTGCGCGAGCCCAGTTCCATCACCCGCCGCACCTTCGACGCGGCGTGCGCGGCGTCGGGGGTGCAGCCCAAGGTGCTGCTGGAACTCGACAGCCGTGAGGCGGTGACCGAAGCCGTCGCTGCCGAGCTGGGCGTCGGCGTGGTCTCATCGATGGAAGTCAGCCCGGACCCGCGGGTGCAGGCCGTGGCAATCCAGGGCGAGGGGCTGCGCAACCGGCACATGCTCGGCTGCATGGAGCGGCGCCGCGCATTGCGCTTGATTCAGGCGTTTTTCGAGTTGGCGCCCGGCTGAAGGCTGTCGCGCACGATCTGCAGGAACGTCGCCACCACCCGCCGCGAACTTTGCTCCTTGAGGCACACCAGGGTTTCCTTCATGCGCTGGCTGCAGTCGCGGATAGGCATGGCGTACACCCGCGAGTCGGCGCCGAACTCCGCCGCCGAGACCACCCCCACGCCAATCCCCACCACCACCGCCTCACGCGCGGCCTCACGGCCTTCGACCTGGATCGCCGGACGAATACGCAGGCCGGCCTGGCTCATTTCCTGCTCCAGCGTCTGCCGGGTGACCGAGCCGATTTCGCGCAGCACCAGCGGCGTGTCATCCAGGTCGGCCAGGCAGATCGACTCACGCCCGGCCCAGGGGTGATTGCGCGCGACGAAGGCGAGCAACTGGTCGTCGGGCAACGGCAGTGACAGCAGGCGCTCATCGTCGACATCGCGGCCAAGCAAGGCCAGGTCGGCCTGGTAGTTGTACAGGCGAAACAGCGATTCGTCGGTGTTGCCGGTTTCGATCTTGACGCTGATGCCCGGGTACAGCTGGCAAAACCGTGCGATCTGCGGCAGCACGTGCACCGGGGCATCCACGGCGAGGGTGAGAGTGCCGGTGAGCAGCGCGCGTGAGTCCTGCAGCAACTCCTCGGCTTCGGCCTCGATCACAAACAGGCGCTGGGTGATGGCCAGCAGGCGCTCGCCCAGATCGGTCAGGCGCACCGAGCGCTTGTTGCGGTGGAACAGCAGCACGCCGAAGCGTTCTTCGAGTTTGCGCACCTGGTCGGAAATCGCCGGCTGCGTCAGAAACAGACGTTCGGCGGCCTGGGTGAAACTGCCGTGTACGGCCACCGCATGGAAGGCCTTGAGCTGGGCGTGGGACACCGACATCGCCGATCCTCTTACAAGCTGGGCTTATATTTGAAATACGATAAATCGATTTTACCTATTAGTCAGCCATTGCTTTGATACGCCTCAACCGCCGTAGGTTGAGTCCTACAACCACGGCGGCCATGGGACCTGGGACACAGGTCTCATCTGACCAATGCCGCCGTGTCCACGGCCCGGCATTGCAGTGCTCAACCATAAAAAGAACAGGCATTTGCTTCTCGATTCTGCCGGCACACTCACCTGAGGTCAGAACCACCATGAATATCCCAATGGGTAGCATCAAGCGTTGGCGCGTGCAGATTTTCGCCATCACCTGGCTGGCGTACGCGGCGTTCTATTTCACTCGCAAAGCGTTTTCCGTGGCCAAGCTGGGGATCGTCGACGACCCGAGTTTCCCCCTCGATAAAATGATGATGGCCAACCTGGATGGCATTTACCTGGCGGCCTATGCGGTCGGGCAGTTCACCTGGGGCATGTTGGCCGACCGCTTCGGACCACGGGTGGTGGTGCTCGGTGGCTTGCTGATTTCCGCTGCGGCCGCGCTGGTGATGGGCACCTTTGCGACCTTGCCGATCTTTGTCACCTGCATGCTGATCCAGGGGCTGGCGCAGTCCACCGGCTGGTCGGGGCTGTGCAAGAACCTTGGCAGTTTCTTCCCGGCGCAGCAGCGTGGGCGGGTGCTCGGGCTGTGGAGTTCGTGCTACGCGTTCGGCGGCCTGGTGGCCTCGCCCTTTGCCGGGTGGTGGGCCTACACGTTGATCGGCACGTGGCACGCGGCGTTTATCTCGAGTGCGGCGGTGGTGGGGGTGGTGGCGCTGTTGTTCTTCATCTTCCAGCGCAACACGCCCGAAGATGTCGGCTTGCCGGCGGTCGAACCCGAGCCGGTGATGACCGCCGAGGAAAGGGCGGCCGCAAAACGCATCAGCGTGTTGGAGCCACTGCGCGCGATCCTGCGCAACCGCACGGTGCTGACCTTGGGCCTGGCGTATTTCCTGCTGAAACCGGCGCGTTACGCGATCCTGTTGTGGGGCCCGGTGATCGTCTACGAGCAGATGCCCTCGGTGGGCAAGGTCGGCGCGGCGATTGTGCCGACCGCGTTTGAACTGGCCGGGTTGCTTGGACCGATTCTGATCGGGCTGGCGTCCGACAAGCTCTTCGGCGCGCGGCGCATGCCCGCCTGTGTGCTCAGCCTGCTGGCGCTGACCGTGGCCCTCGCGTTGTTCATGGGCGCGCTGCACACCGGCAGTGTGATGCTGGTGATGGCCTTGCTGTTTGTCATGGGCCTGACCCTGTACGGGCCGGACTCGATGATCAGCAGCACTGCCGCCATCGACTTCGGCACCGCCAAGGCCGGCGCCACGGCGGCAGGCTTTGTCAACGGTTGCGGCTCGGTGGGCGCGGTGCTCGGCGGCTTGCTGCCGGGCTACTTCGACACGGTCACGGTGTTCATCGTGTTTGCCGGCGCGGCGCTGTTTTCTTCGCTGGTGTTGATGCCCTATTGGAACGCCAGGCCGGCGGTGCTGGCCGAGGTCGGCGATTTTGTGCCGGACCGCAACGTCGCGATCAAACCCTTGCGCACCTGACAGGCTGGCCGGTTTTTTGGTGGATTAGAGTGTTTTTGCGCTATAAACTCTGCCCCCAAAGCGCCGGCCAGTAGACGTTTCGGCGCGATGGACGAAAAGAGAGTGAGTCATGGGCGCACAGTGGAAAGTCAAACATAAAGAAGCGGCAGCCAATGCCAAGGGCAAAATCTTCGGCAAGCTGGTGAAAGAAATCACCATCGCCGCCCGCAACGGCGCCGACACCGCGACCAACGCCCACCTGCGTCTGGTGGTGGAGCAGGCCAAAAAAGCCTCGATGCCCAAGGAAACCCTGGACCGCGCCATCAAGAAGGGCGCCGGTCTGCTCGGCGAAACCGTGCAGTACCACCGCGTGACCTACGAAGGGTTTGCCCCGCACCAGGTGCCGTTGATCGTCGAATGCGTGACCGACAACATCAACCGTACCGTGGCGGAAATCCGCGTGGCCTTCCGCAAGGGTCAACTGGGGGCTTCCGGCTCCGTGGCCTGGGACTTCAACCACGTCGGCCTGATCGAAGCTTCGCCGGACAGCCCTGACGCTGACCCGGAAATGGCCGCGATTGAAGCCGGCGCACAGGATTTCGAAGACGGCGAGGAAGAGGGCACCACCCTGTTCATCACCGAGACCACCGACCTCGACGCCGTGCAGAAAGCGCTGCCGGAGCAGGGCTTCACCGTGTTGTCGGCCAAGCTGGGCTATATCTCCAAGAACCCGGTGACGGGTTTGAGCGATGAGCAGATGGCCGAAGTCGAAGCCTTCCTCGAAGGCCTGGACAACCATGACGACGTGCAGGATATGTTCGTTGGCCTGGCGGGCTGATACAGCGTGTTGAACCCCTCCCTGTAGGAGTTCGGCTTGCCGGCAATGGCCTGTTTGAGATCGCCATCGCCGGCAAGCCGGGCTCCTACAAGGTTTGCAGCGTGGCTTGTATTGCCTCGAAACCTGGCCGGGCGAGTACGTCGGGTTGGCAGCACTGCTCCCGCAAGCCTTCCAGCACCAGGCGTGTCGCTTCGCTCAACCCTTCGTCAACCCGCTCCAGCAACTCCCCCAGCAACACACCAAACGCGCGCACTTCAATGTGCTGCAACGCGCGAGTCTCCAGGGTGTCCGCCGTGGCATGGAACGACGCCGCGCCAAAGTCCCCGAGCAGGCAATCGCCCGCCGTATTCCACAGGATATTGTGGCCGTACAGGTCGCCATGGGTGATGCCGTGCCGGTGCAAGTGCGCGGCTACCGAGGCAATGCCGCGCGCCATGCGCAGCGCTACCTCGAGGCTGAAACGGGTGTCGGGTGCGTAGATGTCGCGGGTGCACGAGGCCAGGCTCGGCAGGGCGGCGAGGTTGCCGTAGCTCGCGTCGATCAGGTCCATCACCAGCGCGGCCTGGTCCTCGGGATGGCCACTCACGCGGCCCTGCACCTTGATCAGGTTGGGGTGCAGCCCGGCGGCGATGCAGGCCTGCATTTCGTGCAGCGGCGAGCCATCGCTGGTGATCGTGCCCTTGTACAGCTTGACGGCGACGGGCAGCGCCTGCGGTTTCCACAGCGCCTTGCGAATCACCCCGGAGGCACCTTCGCCGAGCACTTCGGCCAGTTCCAGTTCGGTCCAGGGAATAGTCGGCGTGGTGTCATCCGCGGCTATCTCCACGGCCATTTCCACTGGGTTGCCGGCATAGGCCAGCCAGGTCAGGCTCGGCAGCGTCAGCAACCATTCGGGCAGGCGCGTGAAGCGGTTGGACGCGATGCGCAGCAGTTCGAGGTTGTGGCAGTTGGCCAGGCTTGGCGGCAGGGCGCTCAGCCGGTTGCCGGCCAGCATCAGTTTTTGCAGCAGCGGCCGTGCGCCCAGCTCATCGGGCAATTGGTCGATGCAGTTGTCGGTGAGGATCAACCAGCGCAACAACGGTGGCAGCGCGGCGGCGGGCACGCGGCTGATGCGGTTGGCCTTGAAGCCGATCATGCTCAGCTTCGCGCACTGGCCAAGGCATTCCGGCAGGTCGGTAAAGGCGTTGTCCGAGCAGAACAGCACGCGCAGGTGCGGCAGGCGGTGCAGGTCGTCGGGCAAGCTGCTCAGGGCGTTGCCACTGAGGTTGAGGATTTCCAGGGAGTCGGCCAGCGTGAAGATTTCCGGCGGGAATTCAGTCAGCCCGCAGGACAGGTCCAGGCGTGTAATACCGGCCAATTGGCCAGCCTTGAGTTGGGCGAGGGTATGCATGAACGGCGCGGTCACTCGGCAAAGGGACGTGGAAGGCGCTCATGATACCGGGTCGGGCAGGGCTTGCGGGTTGGCCTGCTGCAATTGGTTCAGGCGGCTGGCGGTGCGCGCAAGGTCGATGGCCTGGCCTGCCAGGCACTCGGCCAGCGGCCGTTCACCGATCAGGGTCAGGTGCTTGTCCTGGTCGTAGAGCACGTCCACCAGGTTGATGAAGCGCTGCTGCACGGCAATCGGGCAATCGCCCAGTAGGGGCAGGCCGTCGATGATCCAGTCGTCGAAGTCTTTGCACAGCAGCAGGTAGTCCATCACCGCCGTGGGCTGCTCGCACAGGTCGTTGAAGGTGAAGGCGACGGTGCGCCCCTGGTGCCAGCGCACCCGTAATTGCCGGGTGCCGACCGCCAGCGTGAGCGCCGGGCAATCCGCTTCCGGCACCCCGAACGCCGCACGCTGCGCCGGGCTGCCGGGCCAGATGAAAGGCCCCTGGGTGAAGCGCTGCTGGCCGTGATTGTGTGGCAGGCCCCGGTAATCCTGGGGCGCGTTGACCTCCATGACGTCCATGCGCGCGCCGATCAGCTCGATCACCGGCTTGAAGCGCTGGTGATACAGCGGGTTGGGCAGCAGCCCTTCGGGCGGGTAATTGGAGGTCACCAGCACCACCACGCCGCGCTCGAACAAGGCCTTGAACAGGCGGGTGATGAGCATCGCGTCGCCGATATCGTGGACATGGAACTCGTCGAAACACAGCACGCGGCAGCCTTCGAGCAATTCATCCAGGGTGACCGCAAGGGCGTCGGGCTGCTGGCGATGGCGGAACATGCCTTGATGCAGGCGGGCGAAAAAGTCGTGGAAGTGCACCCGCTGCTTCTGCGCCAGGGGCAGCGCCTGGAAGAACCCATCGAGCAACCAGCTTTTGCCGCGCCCCACGGCGCCGTGCAAGTACAGGCTACGCGTCGTGTGCTGCTGTTGCAGGGCATTGGCAATCTGCGCCATGCGCTCGATGACCTGCTGCTGGCTCGGGCTCAGGGTGTAGCCCTGGCGCCGGGCCTTGCGCTGGAAGTACGTGGACACGTCATCGGACGTGGCGGTAGCGGCGGCAGGCTTGCCGAACAGTCGGCGCAGGGCAGGGGGGAGGACAGCCAAGGGCGAGGGTTCCGTGGGGTGAATGGCGTTAGGGTGCAGTGCTCGCGCTAATTTAACCAATACAAAATGTAGCGGCCAGCGATCTCAAAAAGAGACCGGTCACCGCGCGTCGGCTGAGCGCCGAAATCGATGCAGGCACATAGCCATCTCGGATATCCTTGGCGGCGTTTCCTACCTCGCGGTTTCCTCAAGGTCATTCATGTTCGTCATCCATCGCCTCTTGCTGGTCGTGGGCGCCTGCTGCCTGTGGGTCAACCCTGCGCAGGCGGTGGTCAGCAGCGGGCAGATCAGCGCGCTGCTGGTGATCACTGCCGGCTGTGAAGTCAGCCCGGGCAGCGCTGCGAGCCGCCCGCTCGTGCGCTGCAGCACTGCCTCCGACAGCCCCACCGAATTTACCGTCAGCACCGAGCAGGCCCCCCAGGAAGATGGCAGCCCGCGCACCTTGGTGACGCTGAACTGGTAACAAACGTACAACATTTTTGACAGTCGTATTTCTGACGCGACTGGCAGCTTTGCCCTCCACTGCTAACCTGATCCTGGTACGCCATTCCTCAAAAGGATTGAGGCCGTGAATGGATCTATGGTTTTGGCCATCGTAGGCACGCTGTGCAGCGCGCAAGCGTTGGCCACACAATTGCAGGTGGAGGTGCGCGTCAATGTGATGCGTGGCTGCCAGTTGGTCGGTCTGACGCGTGACGCGGGGATCGAGCAGCTCGGTGTGCTCGATTTCGGCAGCACCGCCCGTCTCGACAATCCCGCGGGCCCCTTGAGCGCTGCGCTGACCAGTACGCGCCAGCCACGCCTGGAATGCAATCCGGACACCCCTTATCAAGTACGTATCGACGGCGGCCTGCATGGCGGCATCGGCGAGGTGCGCTACCTGGCCGGCGAGCGGCATGCCTCACCGATTCCCTATCGTCTTTATCGCGATGCCGCCCGACGCGTGGCATTGCCGGTCAATGAAACAGTGAGCGGCACGGTGCCCGACAGTGGCTCGGTGGAGTTGCCGCTGTATGCGCGCATCGAACCCCTGGCTCAAATCCCCGCAGTGAGTCGCTACAGCGACGTGGTGAAGGTCACGGTGACCTGGTAAGCATTTTTGTGCAGTGACTGCCGGGTGGACTCGGCAGGTAAAGGAATGTCGCCCAAGGTTGGGCGGCCAACTGGTTTTATCCTGATGGAAGTGGGATCGATATGAAGCACTTCACCTGTACCGCGCTGTTGCTCAGCCCCCTGTTGTTGGTTGCGGGGGATGCCGAGGCGGTCGTCACCGGCAGCATCCAGGCGCGGCTGGTGATCCTGCCGGCCTGCCAGGTGAGCGCCGGTGCCCAGGACCTGCCTGCCAACCTGGGCCAACTCGATTTCGGCAATCAGGGCCCGACCTGGACCCGCCCGCTCAACGCCAATGTCGAGGGCAATGGCGGGGCGCTGCAAGTCACCTGCAATGCCTCGGTGCGCGGCTTTACCGTGACCATCGACGGTGGCGTCAACGGTGATGGCACCACCCGGCGCCTGAGCAATGGCCGCCAGACTATTCCCTATCGACTCACGGCCGATGCCGCCGGGACGGACATCTATCGCATTGGCCAGCAACGCAATTTCGCCGTCAGCGCCGGCAGCCTGGGACCGATCCCGGTCTATGGCGCGGTGGTGGCGAATACCAGCGCACTTCCCGCCGGCACCTACCGCGACACCCTGACGGTCACGCTGGATTGGTAATTCAACTGAGGAAAAGCACCATGCAATCACTCGCTTTGCGTCTCGCTGTACCTGTTCTGGGCCTGGCCCTGGCCGCCGGTGCGCAGGCCGCCACCACCGTGACCGGGCAGATCAGCTCCAGCCTGATCCTGACCAGCAGTTGCCTGGTCAACGGCGGTGCGGGTACCACCAACCTGAACTTCGGTAGCCTGAACTTCGGCACCACCACCAGCCTGTTCACGCAGACCGGCACACAACTGGTGGCAGCCGGCGGCGGCGCGGTGTCGATCCAATGTTCGTCCGGCACCACGCCCACGGTGACCATCCAGGGTGGCCTGCACGACGGCCAGTCCACCGGCGGCACGCGCGCGCTGTATGACGGCGTGGCCAACTTCGTGCCCTACGATCTCTACACCGACTCGGGCTTCAACAATCTCCTGGCGGCCAATGGCGTGATCAACCTGGCGGCCAGCACGGGCGCAGCGCAGACCATCAACCTGTGGGGCAAGGCGGTGGGTAAAGCCGGGCTGCCGGCGGGCACCTACACCGACACCATTGCCGTGCAATTGAGCTTCTGAGTGCGATGGCCGGGCATGGATGCGTCGCTGTGCTGCTGGCCTGTGCGTGCAGCGTGCCGCTGCCACTGGCGGCGGTCACCGGTACGAGTTTCCAGGTCAGCGCCAGCATCATTGCCGGCTGCCTGGTGGTCGGCGGTGGCAGCAATTACGGCAACCTCACGTACGGCAGCTATTCGGCGTTGTCCACCAGCACGGTGTCGACTGCGCTGGCCAGCAGTGTGCAGTTGCAATGCACGCCCGGCGTGACCCTGGCCATGAGCGTGGACGGTGGGCAGAACAACAGCAGCGGCCGGCACCTCAAGCTCAACAGCGGCACGGCGCAGGTGGCCTATCAGCTCTACCGCGATGCGGGGTTCAGCCAGGCGCTGGGGATCAGCCAGAGCGTGAATGTGGCCTACAGCAATGCGAACAACATCACGCTGCCGATCTACGGCCGGGTGGTGCTGCCGGGGAATCAGCCGGCGGGGACCTACAGCGATGTGGTGCAGGTCCAGCTGACCTTCTAGGGACATGTGAATTGAAGTGGTTTTCAATCTAAGGAGCAGAGCTTGCCTATGTGTTTACCCCCGTCCCTGCGTCAAGGGCTGCTGGCCATGGCCCTGCTGGGCGCAAGCCAGGTGCAGGCCGCCAGCTCGGTGCTGATCTGGCCGATCGACCCGGTGCTGGAGGCTGATCAACAGGCCAGTGCACTGTGGTTGGAAAACCGTGGTACTGAAACCGCCAACCTGCAGGTCCGCGTGTTTGCCTGGCGCCAGAACGGTTTCGATGATCAGTACCAGAACCAGCGTGATGTGATCGGCAGCCCGCCGGTGGCCCGTATCGAACCGGGACAGAAACAACTGGTGCGCCTGACCCGTACCAAGGACGTGCCACCGGGCCAGGAGTTGGCGTATCGCATCATCATCGATGAGATCCCCGCGCCCCGGCAGCCGGGCGCCGAGGATGGCAAGACGGCCGCGTCGATCCAGTTCCAGATGCGTTACTCGGTGCCGCTGTTCGCCTACGGCGCGGGGCTGTGGAGCAAGGAAGACCTGACGCGCCAGCGCGACCCCAAGGGCGCCGGCGTGCCGGACCTGACCTGGCGCAAAGTGGCCGAGGGCGGACGCTCCTATATCGAGATTCGCAACCAGGGCGCGGTGCATGCACGGCTGACGGATGTGGCCGTGAAGCAAGGTGGCCAGAACCGACCGGTGACCGAGGGCCTGATGGGCTACGTGTTGCCGGGCGCAACCATGCGCTGGCCAGTGCCGGAACCCTTGGCCAGTGGCCAGGAGTTACTGCTTAAAGTCAACGGTGCGCCGACGGTACAGAGCGTCAAGCCCGGCCCGTAAAAGACAGGGAGTGAGCTGAGTGTCGGCTCGTTGTATCCAAACAGTGCGATGGATCGCCATGGGGTGTTGCTGTCTGGTGTTTATCCCGCGGGTCGATGCCGGTGAGCTGCCGCCACCGCCCACCAGCCTGGAGGCCATGCCCGATGCCCAGCTGTACCTGCAATTGCTGGTCAACCAGATGGACACCGGCAAGGTCATCGTGGTCGAACAGCGGGCGGGGCAGCTGTACATGCCCGCCGCTGACCTGCAGGCGATCGGCATGAAACTGCCCGCCTCGGTGTCCGCCGAAGTGGCCCTGGACCAGTTGCCGGGGCTGCACAGCGAATACGACAGCCAGGGCCAGCGCCTGCTCTTGAGCGTGCCGCCGGACTGGCTGCCGGCGCAGTTCCTCGGCAACCGCAAGGCGTACCCGCGCACCGAGGCGATGACCAGCTTCGGCGCGATGCTCAACTATGACCTGTACCTGAACGACACCGATGAGGCCGGCACCTACCTCGCCGCCTGGAACGAAGTGCGGGTGTTCGACACCTGGGGCACCGTGTCCAACACCGGGCAATACCGCCGCAGTTTCGGCGCGAACACCGGCAATGGGCTGGACAACGGCTACCTGCGCTATGACACCACCTGGCGCTATTCGGACGATGAAACCCTGTTGACCTACGAGGCCGGCGACCTGGTCAGCGGCGCCTTGCCGTGGAGCAATTCGGTGCGCCTGGGCGGCGTGCAGCTGTCGCGCGATTTCGGCGTGCGCCCGGACCTGGTGACCTACCCCTTGCCGCAGTTCGCCGGCGAGGCGGCGGTGCCGTCTTCGGTGGACCTGTTTATCAATGGCTTCAAGTCGTCCAGCGACAATGTGCAGCCGGGGCCCTACACCCTGACCAATATCCCGTTCATCAACGGTGCGGGCGAGGCGGTGGTGGTGACCACCGATGCCCTTGGCCGGCAGGTGTCCACCACGGTACCGTTCTATGTCACCAGCAGCCTGCTGCAAAAGGGCCTGTCGGATTTCTCGGTGGCTGCCGGTACCCTGCGCCGCGACTACGCGCAGCAGGATTTTCGCTATGGCCAGGGTGTCACCTCCGGCAGCCTGCGGTATGGCGTCAGCGATGTGTTCACCCTGGAAAGCCACGCCGAAGCTTCCAATGACCTGACCCTGGGCGGCGTTGGCGGCAACGTGCGGCTCGGCTCGTTTGGCGTGCTCAACAGTGCGGTCAGCCAGAGCCGTTTCGACGGGCGCGAGGGCCAGCAAGTCAGCCTCGGCTATCAATACAGCAGCCAGCGCTACAGCCTCTCGTACCAACGGCTGGAACGGCATGCGCAGTATGCCGACCTCACCGTGATCGACTCGCCCTACATCAGTTTGAGCAAGCGCAGCGAGCAGGTCACTGCCAGCCTCAACCTCGACAGCTGGGGCAGCCTGGGCGCCGGTTATTTTGATATCCGCGCCGCCGATGATTCGCGCACGCGCTTGCTCAACCTGACCTGGAACCGCCCGCTGTGGGGCAACAGCAGCTTTTACCTGTCGGCCAACCGCGAGATCGGCGACAGCAACTGGGCGGTGCAGGCCCAAGTCGTGATCCCGTTCGACCTCGATGGCAGCCTGAGCATGAGCATGGAGCGCAGCACCTCCGGCGAGAATCGCCAGCGGGTCAATTTCAGTCGTGCGGTGCCGGGCCCCGGCGGCGTGGGCTACAACCTCGGCTACGCACATGGCCAGGGCCCGGATTACCGCCAGGCCGACCTGACTTGGCGCCTGCAGTCGGTGCAATTGCAGGCCGGCGTCTACGGCAGCAGCGACGCCGAAACCCGCTGGGCCGACGCCAGCGGCTCGCTGGTGTGGATGGACAAGCATGTGTTTGCGGCCAACCGGATCAACGATGCCTTTGTGGTGGTGAGTACCGACGGCTACGCCAAGGTCCCGGTGCGCTATGAAAACCAACTGGTCGGCGAAACCGACCAGAGTGGCCGCCTGCTGGTGCCGTGGAGCAGCGGTTATTACCGCGGCAAATATGAAATCGATCCGCTGAACTTGCCGGCCAACGTGTTGAGCCCATCGGTGGAGCAGCGGGTGGCGGTGCGTCGCGGCAGCGGCTATCTGCTGGAGTTTCCGCTGACCCGGATCAACGCCGCCAGCATTGAACTGGTGGATGAACACAATACGCCGTTGCCGCTGGGCGCGACTGTGCTGCATGAGCAGAGCGGCGTGGCGGCGGTGGTGGGCTGGGATGGCCTGGTGTACCTCGACCGGTTGGCGGCGCAGAACACCTTGCGCGTGACCCTGGGCGGCGGCGCCAGTTGCCAGGTGCAGTTTGCCCTGCCGGAATCCAGCGAGCAGGTGCCGATGATCGGGCCATTGGTTTGTCGATAGACACAGGAGGTGTCGGGTGAAAGTGCGGGGTGTGGTAGCGGGGTTGGTGTTGAGCGGGTTGGCGTCCCAGGTTCAGGCGTTGTGTTCGGTGGTGGCGACCAATGCGGCCGGGTTCGGCCCGGTGAGTTCGATCCTGGTGCGCACCACCACGCAATCCACTTCGACCACCAACGGCGGGTTGCGCTGTACCGGTTCGCTGTTGTCGCTGCTCACCACCAATGACCACTTCTACGCCACCATCACGTCCTCAACGGCCGGCATGGTCGGCCCCACCGGTGATGTGATCGGCTACAACCTGTACGCGACCAACAACACCGGTGCTGCGTATCTGATCACACGCGGTGCCCAGTATGATTTCGCGCGCAACGGCATCATTGACCTGCTCGGCCTGTTGGGGGGCTCTACGCCCAAGACGGTGCCGCTGTACCTGGGGACGATTACCGGCAGTAACGTTGCGGCGGGGATCTATACCGAAACCCTGAGCATCTTCTGGGATTGGAGCTACTGCTCTGGCATTGGCGCGCTGGGCATCTGCCTCGGGCGCGATACCAATTCGGGGACGACCACCTTGACGGTGAACATGACCGTCACCAACGACTGCACGATCACCGCGCCGAATATCAGCTTCGGCGGCGCGCCGGTGGTGAGTGCCTTCGGCACGGTCAACCAGACCATCAACATTTCCTGCACCAAGGGCAGCGCCTACACGGTGGGGCTCGACCCGGGCCAGAACGCCAATGCCGGACGGCGACGGATGGTTTCGGGGGCCAATTACCTGTCCTACGACATCTTCCAGAGTGTCGGCACCACCGTGTGGGGCAGTGTCGGCGCCGCGCGCCGCGCGAGTACCAGCGCCGAGGTCAACCCCGGCAATGGCATGGGCAGCAACGGTGCCCAGGTGTTCAACTACAACGCCAGGATCTACACCGACCAGACCACACCCCCGGCCGGCACCTATACGGATAACGTGATCCTCGACGTCGGCTTCTAGAACTTCAGCAGCGGCGGCGCGGGCTGGTCCGCCGGGCTGACCACTGCGTAGTTGTAGCCGGCGCCGGACCAGTACTGCGCCTGCAGCCCATCCGCGCTGCGGCTGCCACGCGGCAAGAAACCGTTTTCCGGACCCGGTGGGCGAATATAAAAACTGATACGCCGGCCTTGCGCGTCCTGGTACAGCACCATGGCCGCCGCCCCTTGCTCGGTAGTAAGCAGGCGCCCGCTGACGGGGGTGAAGCCTGCGGCGCTCAAGTCGGGCAGGCGGTGGGCCTGGTTGAAGTAGCGGTCGAGCCAGGCCTGCATGTTGCCGCCGTCCTGGACGTTATAGTCGGCGGGCATGATGCCGTCCTGGGCAAACAGACGGAACGCCTGCATCGCATCGGCCATCGGCAGCAACGGCGGCTGGGTGGCTTCGCGCGCCTGCCAGCCGCCGACCCCGCCGAGGCTGACGGCCACCAGCAGCACCGCCGCCGTGGCCCAATGACGGCGCGAGCGCTGCTGGATGCGCTGGCGGATCAGCGCGGGGTCCAGGTCAGGGTTGGCCGGCTGTTGCAGGGCCCCGCCGAGGGACGCGCGCAGCAATTGCGCATCCTGTTGCCAGGCGTGGACCTGGGCCGCGACGTCGGGGTGGGCCGCCAGCCAGGTTTCAAGGACACGGCGATCGCTCTCCAGGAGCTGGTGATCGACGTAGGCGTGCAAATCGCGTTCGCTGGGGGGCAGGCTGATCATTTGAGTCTCCGCAGGGAAGGGCTGGCTATTTCACCATCACTGAGTTGGCGCAGGGCCTGGCGCGCGCGGGACAGGCGCGACATCACCGTGCCGACTGGCACCTCGAGAATCTCGGCGACCTCCTTGTAGCTCAAGCCCTCCACCGACACCCACAACAGCAGGGCGCGCTGTTCGGTGTTGAGTTGATCGAAGGCTTGCAGGGTCGACTGGGCAATGACCGTGCGCTCCACCGACGGCTGCGCATCATCCCGACCGGTAAAGAACTCCAGCATGCGGGCGTAACGCCGGGTGCGCCGATGCGCATCGAGAAACTGCCGATAGAGGATCGAAAACAGCCACGCGCGCACGTCGCCTTCGAGGCGCTTGTCGGCCCAGCGGGTGATCGCCCGTTCCAGGGTCGACTGCACCAGGTCGTCGGCGCTGCTGGCGTTACGGGTCAGGGACACGGCAAAACGCCGCAACCTGGGGATGAGTTCACGTAACTGTTCGTCGAGTGCATGCATGGGAATGGGAGTCTAGCCGGTTGTGCTGAGGTAGACGCCGGCCGCTGTAGGTTATTCCATCCGCGTGCGAAAGAATCTTGCGCTATGTGGTTTATACGTTTCGGTATTGTTCGTAGGCCTGTAATCGCGGGCACTGCCCTCTCTCCACCCTTGTATCTGTCGGCACTCAGTCGGCAGTTAACCGCAGAGGGTGTGTCCATGACGTTTTCACCACAAGATAAATCGCAATTTTGCCGACAGGCGCTTGCGCACTGGCCCGTCGCACAGCAGGACCTGTTTGAACGCTGGGCGCGCGGCCCGTCGGCCCAACCGGGACATGGCTGTGTGCACCACGCTATCGAAAGGCAGGCGGCGCTGGCGCCCGACGCCACGGCCGCCGTGTGCCAGGGGCAGCGCATCAGCTACGCGCAACTTGACCGGCAGGCCAATCGGTTGGCCATGCGTTTGATCGAGCAGGGGGTGAAACGCGGTGACACGGTGGCGCTGTTCGTCGAGCGCTCGATCCCGATGCTGGTAGGGTTGCTGGCGGTGATGAAGGTCGGCGCGGCGTATGTGCCGCAAGACGCCAGGATCGTGCCGCCGATGCAATTGGCGATGGTCCTTGAGGCGTTGTCCAGCCGGCTGATCCTGACCCTGTCGCCACTGCTGGAGCGCCTGCCCGAGACGCACGCGTCGCAGTGCCTGTGCCTCGATGAGTTCCTGGCCGAAGTCCCCTGGATCGCCCAGGACAATCAGCCGGTGTGCGCTGCCGTCGACCCTGACGACCTGTGTTTTGTGCTGTTTACCTCGGGCACCACCGGGCGTCCCAACGGCGTCCGTGTCAGCCATCGCAATCTGTGCAACATTTTGCTCACCGAGCCCGGGCGGATGGGCATGGCGCCGGGGCGCACGGTGGGGCAGATCCTCAATATCGGCTTTGACATGGCTGCCTGGGAAATCCTCGGCTGCCTGGCCCATGGCGCGACGCTGATGATTCGCGGCAAGCACATCGCGCCAACGGCGGCGCAGTGTGACGTGCTGATCGCAACGCCGTCGATATTGGCCACCCTCGAGCCTCGGCAGTGCCCTCTCCTGAAGGTGGTTGCGGTGGCGGGCGAGCCTTGCCCGCAAGGCCTGGCCGACCACTGGGCGGGCCACTGCGACTTCTACAACGGCTGTGGACCCACCGAAACCACCATCGTCAATACGCTGCACCGGCATGTGCCCGGCACGTTGCTGACCATTGGCCAGCCCACGCCCAATAACACGGTGTATGTCCTTGACGCTCAGGGGCAGGCCTGTGCACTGGGCGAGATCGGTGAAATGTGGGCCGGCGGTGCCGGTGTGACAGCAGGCTACCTGGGCAATCCCGAGCTGACCGCGCAGCGCTATCGGCCGGACCCTTTTATCGGTGCTGGTGCGCTGATGTTCCGCACCCGCGACCTTGGCCGCTGGACCCGCGACGGGCAGCTCGAACACCTTGGGCGGGTGGATGACCAGGTCAAGGTGCGTGGGTTTCGCGTGGAACTGGACGCGGTGTCCGCCACGCTGGAAGCCAGCGCAGGTTGCGCGCGGGCGGTCACGCTGAAACTCGATGACCGCCACCTGGTGGCGTTCGTGTCACCGGCCGGCGTCGATATCGATGCCTGCCGCCGGCACTGCGAGCAGCGCCTGGCCTATTACTGCGTGCCGTCGCGGATCTACGCGCTGGATCAGTTGCCGCTGACGAGCCGCGGCAAGGTGGATAAGGCGCTGCTGCTGCAATGGGCGCGTCAACGCCAGGCCGTGAAGGAGACCGGCGATGCTTGATGCCCTGACCCAGGTCGTTGTGACGCCCAGGGCGGGGTTATGGCGAAGGCTCGCCGCGCAGCCATTGTTTTCCTATTACCACCGCCTGTTTGCCCTGGTGATGCTCGCCAATGCCCTTGTTGTCTGGCTAGGGCCTGGCGTGCAGGCCATGGGCGTGGACACGCTGTCGAGCATGGTCCTGATCAACCTCTCGCTGGCCACGCTGATCCGTCAGCAGTACGTGATCAATGCGCTGTTCTGGTGCGTGACGCGGGTGCCGACCCGCTGGCCGCTGTGGCTGCGTCGGCGTGTGGCGAAGGTTTACCACGTGGGTGGGCTGCACAGTGGCGCCGCGGTGGCGGCGACGGGCTGGTTCGCTGCCTTGTTCGGGGTGCAGGTCTTGCAGCAGTTGCGCGAGCCGGGCAGCGTATCGGCCGTCTGGTTGTGGCTGAGCGCTGTGCTGATGACCTTGCTGCTAGTGATAATCGCCATGGCGCTGCCGTGGGTGCGAGGGCGCTTCCACAATGGCTTCGAACGTGTGCACCGCTTTGCCGGCTGGAGTGTATTGCTGCTGTTCTGGGGACTGGCGTGGCAGGCCTCCACCGAACAGCAGGCCAGTGGCACGTTCTGGATGCTGGCGCTACTGAGCCTGAGCATTGCCCTGCCATGGCTGCGCCTGCGCAGAGTACCGGTCGACAGTTTGCGGCCATCCCGGCATGTGGCCATCGTGCGCTTCACCCACACCACGCCGTTTACCGGCTCCTCCACCAGCATCAGCCTGAATCCGCTGTTGGAATGGCATTCGTTCGCCAATATTCCTGCGCCGGGCGAGCTCGGGTTTCGGCTGATCATTTCGCGGGCGGGGGATTGGACGGGCCGGTTCATCGAGCACTTGCCGTCGCATGTGTGGGTCAAGGGAATCACCACGGCCGGCGTGGCGAATGTCGAGACGTTGTTCAAATCGGTGCTGTACGTCGCCACCGGCAGCGGCATCGGCCCGGTGCTCCCGCATTTGCTGGCGGGCAACGTGCTTGTGCGGTTGCTCTGGTCGGCACGCAGCCCGCGACAGACCTACGGCGATGCACTGGTCGACGAAATCCTGCGGGCCGAGCCCGACGCGTTGATCTGGGACACCGATGCGCGCGGTCAACCAGACCTTGTGCAACTGGCCTGCGCCGCCGTGCACACCTATGACGTGGAGGCGGTGATTTGCATCGCCAACCAGCACCTGACCCGTCGTGTGGTGCAGGCGCTGGAAGCCCGGGGCATCCCAGCCTATGGCGCGATCTGGGATTCCTGAACCCCCGCGCGATACCCCGGCAGTGCATCTGCTTTGAAAAAAACTACAGTGAACAGGGAATAAACCTACATGGGATTCGTCTCATAGCACTTTTCCCCTGCGGCCATGTGCCCTGGAGCTTTTCATGGTAGATCACTCATCACCGCCGAAACCGCCACTCAGCCGCGCCAGCCTGGTTCTCAGGCTGGCGTGTATTGGTGGCGTGGTGGCGGTTATGGCCGGGGCATTTGCCTACGTCAATGGCACCCTCGACCCACAACGCCTGCGGCCGAAAACCCTGGTCAATGCTCTCGAAACCAACAACGGCGTGCACCCCGGATTCCGGCGTAACCACGCCAAGGGCATCTGCGTGGCGGGCTACTTCGAAAGCAGCGCCGAGGCCCGTGCCTATTCCAGCGCCCAGGTGTTCAACGCGGACAAGACCCCGGTGGTCGGCCGCTTCGCCTTGCCCAGCGGCAACCCGTATGCGCCGGACAGCAGCGTGCCGATCCGCAGTTTCGCCGTGCAGTTCAGCCAGGCCAACGGCCAGCAATGGCGCACCGGGATGAACAGCATGCCGGTGTTCCCGGTAGGCACGCCCGAGGCGTTCTACCAGATGCTCAAGGCGGGCGCGCCCGACCCGGCCACCGGCAAGCCGAACCCGGCGAGCATGCCGGCGTTTTTCGCCGCGCATCCGGAGACGGCGGCGTTCCTGGCGTGGGTCAAGACGGCCAAGCCTTCGGCCAGCTATGCCACCGAAACCTACAACGGCATCAATGCGTTTTACCTGGTAAGCGCGCAGGGCAAGCGCCAGGCGGTGCGTTGGGGCGTGGTGCCGCAGAGCCAGGATGCGCCGGGGGATAGCGCGCCGGCAGGTAACGATTTCCTCGAGAAAGACCTGGTGCAACGCCTGGCTGCCGGGCCGTTGCGCTGGCAGTTGAACATGACGCTGGCCAACCCCGGCGACCCGCTGGACGATGCCAGCAAAACCTGGACCGGCGAACATACCGTGCTGAATGCCGGCATCCTGGTGTTGCAGAGCAGCCAGCCGCAGGCGGACGGCGATTGCCGTGACATCAACTTTGATCCGTTGGTATTGCCCAGCGGTATCGAAGCCTCCAACGACCCATTACTGGCCGCCCGGTCGGCGGCGTACGCCAGCTCGTACCTGCGCCGCGCCGGTGAAGTCAGCCCGCTGCACAGTGCCCCCCAGGAGTCGAAGCCATGAATACCCAACCACGGTTTTTCGCGCCCCTGGCGCGCCTGCTGCACTGGCTGATGGCGCTGATGGTGATCGCCATGCTGTTTATCGGCGCGGGTATGGTGGCCTCGGTTTCAGAGCGGCATGAGTGGCTGATTCACCTGCACAAGCCGCTGGGTATCGCGATCCTGGCATTGGTGATCGTGCGGCTGGTGGTGCGCTTTTCCACGCGTCAACCGCCATTGCCCGCCGACTTGCCGCTGTGGCAGGTGCTGGCGGCCAAAGCCTCTCACGTGGTGTTGTATGCGTTGATGCTGGTGTTGCCGCTGCTGGGCTGGGCGATGATTTCGGCGGCGGGCGATCCGGTGATGCTCGGCAGCGCGGTGCAATTGCCGGCACTGGTCGGCGCGAACGCGCCGCTGTTTGCGCTGTTGCGCAAGGCCCACGGGTTTCTGGCTTATCTGCTGTTCCTGACGGTGCTGTTGCACCTGGCGGCAGCGTTGTTCCATGGGCTGATTCGGCGTGACGGTGTGCTGCAAAGCATGACCGGCACCCGGGACTGATGCCGTGGCTTGCCGGCGATGCGTGCTGAACCACGCGACCGCCGGCAAGCCTGGCTCCTGCGCGGGTTAGCGCAGGGTGCCGACGATATCGGCCACGGTGCTCAACACATCCTTGCCCAACTGTATCGAACGTTTGCCCGACCAGCCGGTGTGCGGGTTGGGGGCGTCGTCGTTGTCCTTGAAAGGCATTTCCAGGGTCAGTGACAGGCAGTCGTATTTCTCGCCGACCGCGTTGCAGGCCAGGGTCATGTTGGCCTCGCCCGGCAGGTCGCGGGTGTAGCCGTGAACGGTCTGGAAGTCGCGGGTCAGGGCGCTCAAGTGGCTGCGGAAGTGTTTTTCCAGGGCTTCGATGCGCGGGGTGTAGCCGGGGTTGCCTTCGCAACCGGCGGTAAACACATAGGGGATTTCTTCGTCGCCGTGGATATCCAGGAACAGGTCGACGCCGTATTTTTCCATCTGCTGCTGCACGAACAGCACTTCCGGGCTGAGTTCCTGGCTGGCGCTCTGCCAGGCCCGGTTGAGGTCCTGGCCCATGGCGTTGGTGCGCAGGTGGCCGTGGAAGGCGCCGTCCGGGTTCATGTTGGGCACCAGGTACAGGTCGGCCACCGCCAGCAGTTTTTTCAGCTCGGCGTCACCGTCCTGCTGCAGGCGTTCGATGATGCCTTCCATAAACCATTCGGCCATGTGCTCACCAGGGTGCTGCTGGGCAATGATCCAGACCTTGCGTCGGCCTTCGCCGCCCTTGCCGCGACGCAGCAAGGGGATATCACGGCCTTCGACACTTTTGCCGGTGGCCAGCAATTGGGTGCCCGCACGGCTCAGGGCCTGGGCGATCAGCCCGTCATGGCGTTCACGGCTGTAGGGCTCGAAGTAGGCAATCCAGGCGTGCTTCTCGCGCGTCTCGAGGCTGATGTGCAGGATCTCGCCGTCAAAGCGCGTGGGCACACGGAACCAGTTGATATGGTCGTAGGAGGCCACCGCGTTGTAGCCGCTCCACGCATGGCGGTAGGACGACTTGCCGGCGTTGCTCAGGCGGAACGTGTGGGTGTGGCCCACGTGCATACCTTCGGCCTTGAAGTGGAACCACTGGAAATGTTGGCTGCGCGTATCCGGGTTGATCGCCAACAGCAACTGGTAGGCATCGCTGGCGTCGAGCACCTGGATATTGCCACTGTCGAAGTCGGTGCTGATCTTGATGGAGGTCAAGGCCACGGTCATAGTCTGGTTGCCTGATTATGAGTGTTGTGGCGGCTATCTTACACACGAGTCTGGTAAAGACTGGACGCAAAGTTGTTGCGGAGGAGGGGGGGCGTCGTCCCTGACGCCGCCGCAGCTTAGAATCTATGAGATTGATTCTCAAGCGCTATTTCGCAGAGAACTGGGCTAGAGCGCTCGCACGGCTTTCTTTTGACGATGGTCTTTTGCTACCATGCGCGCCATCGAGCAACACACAGTCTTCATTAGCCTGAAGCCATGCCAGGAAAACTGGCAAAAAAAAGACCCGGCCAAAGAGCCGGGTCAAAAACCGTGATTAGCCTGATGAGGAGATATTCCAAGAGTCCGACCTAAGGTCCCTTGGTCTATCGACTGATCTCGCGATCAGCTGGGTCCAATAATAATCATTATCATTTGCAAGTCAAATGTTTTTATCCGTGTGATAGAAATATTTTTCCTTCGCGCCGCTTAGGCGCTCGCCTGAGCGTCAGGCGCTTGCAGTGATCGCTCCACCATCGCCTTCGCCATATCAATCAAATACACCACTGAAAAGGCCAGGTCGCGTTGGTTGCCCTGATGGCTGCTCGCTGATTCGTAGGCGGTGGCCGCGGCACTGCGCAACAGGTCCGAGGCGTGCACCAGGGCCTCCTCCTGGCTGATGCCCGGCTTGATGGCGAAGAACGTCCCGTCCGGGGTTGGCGTCGACATATTTTCTTTCAAGTAAAAGTCCAACGCGCGCTGTGCTGCGCCGCTGCTGCGCAGGTCGTGCAAGTCGGCATTTTCGCAAGGGTCAGGCAGGAGATACGGGCTCGTCGTCATAAGGGCGGTGCTCTGGGGTGAGTGTCTAAAACCTTGAGTTCGATGATAGTACGTATCGTATTCATGTCGTTTTATGGATTACTACAAACTGTTTATTGCCCTGGAAAATCCGTGACGTATCGTCTGGCGCCATGGATAACTGGATAGCGTTGGTCAAGGCCAACATGGAAGACCGCAAGGTCACGCAGGTCGAACTCGCCGAGCGCTTGGGCATGTCCCAGGGCGGGATCGGGCATTGGCTCAACAAGCGTCGGGTACCGAGCCTGGCGGACATGAACCGGGTGCTCGAAGAGCTGGGGCTGGGATACCTGGAAGTGGTGCTGCAGATCCGCGAGAAGACCGCCGGGGACCGGGCTGCGCCGACCCGCTACAACCCGTATTTCCGCTACCCGGTCAGCGACTGGAAAGGCCTGTGCGAACTGCGCGAAGAGCGCCCGGCCTATGGCGCCGCCCGCTTCGAGCTGACCGATTACCACGCCCGTGGCGAGGCCTTCTGGCTGCCGGTCAGCGGCGACGCAATGACCGCGCCCAGCGGTCTCAGCATCGGCGCCGGGTCGATGATCCTGGTCGACCCGGCGTTGGCGGCCGAACCGGGCAAACTGGTGGTTGCCCAATGGGCCGGCCATCCCCAGGCGACCTTCCGCCAACTGCTCGAGGAGAGCGGCCAGCGGTACCTGGTGCCGCTCAACCCCACCTACCCGAAACAGTTGCTCACAGACGCGTGTCGCATCCTGGGCGTCGTCGTGCAGGCCACGGCGAAGTTCTAGCCCGCCGCGTCGAGTTCCACCAACGCCGCGCCCTCGGCAACCATTTCGCCTTCCTGGCAGAACAGTGCCTTGACCACCCCGGCCTGGGGCGCACGGATGCTGTGCTCCATCTTCATGGCTTCCAGCACCACCAACTGCGTGCCGGCCTCCACCGTTTGGCCAACATCCACCAGCACCCGCACGATGCTGCCATTCATCGGCGCCGTCAGGCCGCCCTGATGCGACTGGTTGGCGTCGACCGCAGCGATCGGATCGAACAGGCTCACGCCGTGCACCTCACCGTCCCAGCGCAGGAACACAGTGTCTCCGCTGCGAACTGCGAGGTGCGCGCGACGCACGCCCTGGTGCTCGGTCAGCAACTGCTCGCCGTGCAACTGCGCGGCATCTGCCGCCAGCGTGACCAGCCGATCCTGCCCATTGCAGCTCAAGTGCAGCGACACCTCGGCCGGCAAGCCGAGGCGCAGGCCACGGTTGTCCGCCCAAGGCCCGTCAGCCGCCGGCAAACTCTGCATGAAGGCCGCACCCGCTGCCTGCCAGAACGCGTCGCTCAAGGCGCCGGGCACCGGCAGCAACTCCTCCTGATAGCGCGCAATGAACCCGGTATCCAGCTCGGCGGCGGCAAATGCCGGATGGCCGATAATGCGCCGCAGGAAACTCAGGTTGGTCTTCAGCCCGCCGACGGCAAACTCATCGAGCATGCTCGACAGGCGCAGCCGCGCCTGTTCACGGTTCTCGCCCCAGGCAATCAACTTGCCGAGCATCGGGTCATAGAACGGCGAGACGTTGTCGCCCTGTTCGACGCCACTGTCCACCCGGCGGCCCGGGCCAGGGGCCGATTCGCGGTACAGCGCCAGGTGCCCGGTGGCGGGCAGGAAATCATTCACCGGGTCCTCGGCATACAGGCGCACTTCAATCGCATGGCCGATCAGCGGCACCTGTTCCTGCGTGATCGGCAGCGCCTCGCCCTGGGCGACACGAATCTGCCAGGCCACCAGGTCCAGGCCGGTAATCGCTTCCGTGACCGGATGCTCCACCTGCAGTCGCGTGTTCATCTCCATGAAGAAGAAGTCGCCACGCGCATCCAGCAAGAACTCCACGGTGCCCGCGCCGACGTAGCCGATGGCCTGGGCCGCGCGCACCGCCGCCTCACCCATCGCCCGGCGTTGTTCAACGCTCAGGCCGGGTGCCGGCGCTTCTTCGACGACTTTCTGGTGGCGCCGCTGGATCGAGCAATCGCGTTCATTGAGGTACAGGCAATGCCCATGCTGGTCGGCAAACACCTGGATTTCCACATGGCGCGGCTTAAGCAGGTATTTCTCTACCAGCATCTGCGCGTTGCCGAACGACGACAGCGCCTCACGCTGGGCAGACGCCAGGGCTTCGGCCAATTGGCTGACGTCCTCGACCACCTTCATGCCCTTGCCGCCACCGCCGGCGGTGGCCTTGAGCAGTACGGGATAGCCAATGCGTTCGCAGGCGGCGCGAAAGGTGTCGAGGTCCTGGGCTTCGCCGTGATAACCGGGCACCAACGGCACGCCGGCTGTTTCCATCAGGGCCTTGGCCGCCGACTTGCTGCCCATGGCGTCGATGGCCGAGGCGGGCGGGCCGAGGAAGATCAAGCCAGCGGCTTCGATCGCACGGGCAAAGCCGGCATTTTCCGACAGGAAGCCGTAGCCCGGATGGATCGCCTGGGCGCCGCTGGCCTGGGCGGCGGCGATCAGTTTGTCGATCTGCAGGTAGCTCTCGGTGGCCTTGCTGCCACCCAGGTCGACACGTATGTCGGCTTCGCGGCTGTGCCGCGCATCGCGGTCGATGGCGCTGTGCACGGCGACTGTGGTCAGGCCCATGGCCTTGGCGGTGCGCATCACCCGGCAGGCAATTTCGCCACGGTTGGCCACCAGCACGGTGGTCAATGTGCTCATGAACGCGGCTCCTGTGCCTGCCAGCCTGGCTGACGTTTTTGCAGGAAGGCGCGTAAGCCTTCCTGGCCTTCGGCGCTGACACGGATTCGCGCAATGGCATTTTCGCAATAGCGGCGCAGGGCCGGGGTCAGTGCACCGTTGCCGACTTCGCGCAGCAGGTCCTTGCTGGCGCGCATCGCCGCCGGGCTGTTCTGCAGCAGGTTGGCGATCCACTGTTCCACTTGCCCGTCGAGTTCGCCGAGGGGATAGCTTTCCGCCAACAGGCCGATTTCCCGCGCGCGCTGGCCGCCAAAACGTTCGGCAGTCAGGGCATAGCGGCGCGCAGCACGCTCGCCAATGGCCTGGACCACAAACGGACTGATCACTGCCGGTGCCAGGCCGATGCGCACTTCGGACAGGCAGAACTGCGCGTCGTCGGCGCCGATGGCCATGTCGCAGCAACTGATCAAGCCCAGCGCGCCGCCATAGGCCGCGCCTTGCACGACTGCCAGGGTGGGGATTTTCAGCTTGGCCAGGTTGTACATCAATTCCGCCAGCTCGCGGGCGTCGTCCAGGTTGGTGTGGTAATCCAGCTCGGCCGACTGCTGCATCCAGGCCAGGTCGGCGCCGGCGCTGAAGTGCTTGCCGCGCCCGCGCAGGACCAGGAAACGCAGGGACGCATCTGCCTGGACCTGGTCGAGGGCGATGATCAGCTCGCGGATCATCTCGGCATTGAACGCGTTGTTCTTGGCTTCACGACTGAGCCACAGCGTGGCAAATCCACGGCTGTCGGTGATCAGTTCGAGGGTGTTGAAGTCGCTCATGGGGTATAGCTCCATTTACATGCGGAACACGCCGAAGCGGCTCGGCTCGATCGGGGCGTTCAGTGCGGCGGACAGGGCCAGGGCCAGCACGTCGCGGGTCTGCAGCGGGTCGATGACCCCGTCGTCCCACAGGCGCGCACTGGAATAGTAGGGATGGCCCTGGGTTTCATACTGATCGAGGATCGGCTGCTTGATCGCGGCCTCTTCTTCGGCGCTGAACCCATGGCCGGCCCGCTCGGCCTGCTCGCGCTTGACCTGCACCAGCACGCCTGCCGCCTGTTCGGCGCCCATCACACCGATGCGCGCGTTGGGCCACATCCACAGGAAACGCGGGTCATAGGCGCGGCCGCACATGCCGTAGTTGCCGGCACCGAAACTGCCGCCGATGATCACGGTGAACTTCGGCACCTTGGCGCAGGCCACCGCGGTGACCAGCTTGGCGCCATGCTTGGCGATGCCGCCGGCCTCGTATTTTTGCCCGACCATGAAGCCGGTGATGTTCTGCAGGAACAGCAACGGAATCCCGCGCTGGCAGGCCAGTTCGATGAAGTGCGCGCCTTTTTGTGCGGCTTCGGCGAAGAGAATCCCGTTGTTGGCGAGGATCGCAATCGGGTAGCCGTGCAAGTGCGCGAAGCCGCATACCAGCGTGGTGCCAAACAGCGCCTTGAATTCATCGAACACCGAACCGTCGACCAGCCGCGCAATCACTTCGCGCACATCGAACGGCTGCTTGGCATCGGCCGGGATCACCCCGTAGAGCTCTTCGCTGCTGTACAGCGGTGCCACGGGCGGGCGTTGGCTTACCTGACCCTGCTTGCGCCAGTTGAGGTTGGCCACGCTGCGCCGGGCCAGGGCCAGCGCGTGTTCGTCGTTGTCGGCATAGTGGTCGGCCACGCCGGAAACCTTGCAATGCACGTCGGCACCGCCGAGGTCTTCGGCGCTGACCACTTCACCGGTTGCGGCCTTCACCAGTGGCGGCCCGGCGAGGAAGATGGTCGCCTGGTTGCGCACCATGATCGCTTCGTCGGCCATCGCCGGCACATAGGCGCCGCCGGCGGTGCACGAGCCCATTACCACGGCGATCTGCGGGATGCCCTGGGCGCTCATGTTGGCCTGGTTGAAGAAGATCCGTCCGAAGTGCTCGCGGTCCGGGAATACCTCGTCCTGGCGCGGCAGGTTGGCGCCGCCGGAGTCGACCAGGTAAATGCACGGCAGGCGGTTCTGCTCGGCGATGGTCTGGGCGCGCAGGTGTTTTTTCACCGTGAGCGGGTAGTAGGAACCCCCTTTCACCGTCGCGTCGTTGGCGACGATCATGCACTCGACACCTTCAACGCGGCCGATCCCGGCGATCACCCCGGCGGCGGGTACGTCCTCGCCGTACACCTGATGGGCGGCCAGTTGGCTGAGCTCAAGGAACGGCGAGCCCGGGTCGAGCAGGCGATTGATACGCTCGCGCGGCAGCAGCTTGCCGCGCGAGGTGTGGCGTTCCTGGGCCTTGGCGCCGCCACCTTGCTGCACATGGGCGAGCAGGGTGTGCAGGGCGTCGACCTGTTGGCGCATTGCCGCGCTGTTGGCGACGAATTCCGCCGAGCGTGGGTTGAGCTGGGTGTGCAGGGTGGCCATGAGTGCGCTCCTTCAGCGGGTTTCGTTGAAGAGTTCGCGACCGATCAGCATCCGCCGAATCTCGCTGGTGCCGGCGCCGATTTCATACAGCTTGGCGTCACGCAGCAGGCGCCCGGCGGGGAATTCGTTGATATAGCCGTTGCCGCCCAGGATCTGGATCGCATCGAGGGCCATTTGCGTGGCGCGTTCGGCGCTGTAGAGGATCACCCCGGCGGCGTCCTTGCGCGTGGTTTCGCCGCGCTCGCAAGCCTGGGCCACCGCGTAGAGGTAGGCGCGGCTGGCGTTGAGTTGGGTGTACATGTCGGCGACCTTGCCCTGGATCAGCTGGAATTCGCCGATGCTCTGGCCGAACTGCTTGCGGTCGTGGATGTACGGCACGATCAGGTCCATGCACGCCTGCATGATCCCGGTGGGGCCGCCGGAAAGCACCACGCGTTCGTAGTCGAGGCCGCTCATCAGCACTTTCACGCCGCCATTGAGCACGCCGAGAATGTTCTCCTCGGGCACTTCCACGTCATCGAAAAACAGCTCGCAGGTGTTGGAGCCGCGCATGCCCAGCTTGTCGAACTTGGTGCTGCGGCTGAAACCTTTCCAGTCGCGCTCGACGATAAATGCGGTGATGCCGTGGGGGCCTTTTTCCAGGTCGGTCTTGGCGTAGATCACATACGTGCTGGCATCGGGGCCGTTGGTGATCCAGGTCTTGCTGCCGTTGAGCACGTAGCGGTCGCCGCGTTTGTCGGCGCGCAGTTTCATCGAGACCACGTCGGAGCCGGCGTTCGGTTCGCTCATGGCCAGCGCACCGACGTGTTCGCCACTGATCAGCTTTGGCAGGTACTTGAGCTTCTGCGCGTGGTTGCCGTTGCGGTTGATCTGGTTCACACACAGGTTGGAGTGAGCGCCGTAGGACAACGCCACCGACGCCGAGCCGCGGCTGATCTCTTCCATGGCGACCACGTGGGCCAGGTAACCCAGGCCGGCGCCGCCGTATTCTTCCGGCACGGTAATGCCGAGCAGGCCCATGTCACCGAACTTGCGCCACAGGTCGGCGGGGAATAGGTTGTCGATGTCGATCTGTGCCGCGCGCGGGGCGATTTCCTTGGCCACGAAGGACTGCACCTGGTCGCGCAGCATGTCGATGGTTTCACCGAGGGCGAAGTTCAGGGACGGGTAACTCATGGACAGGCACCTTAATGTGAGCTTTGTTGTTGTGTGGATGGCGCACCAGGGAAGGGCGCTCACCTTTACGTTAACGTAAGCTTGCGTTAAGGCGCTGTCAATCGTAGTTTACGTTTACGTCAACCTACAAAAAAGACAACAGGGGTCGTTATGGATCAACCGAACCAGAGCTACAGCCGTGGCACGCAGGACAAGGCCTTGCTGGCCATGACCATTGGCCAGGCCTTCGATCACACCGTCGCGCGATACCCCGATGGCGAAGCGTTGATTGTCCGCCACCAGCAGCGCCGCTACACCTGGCGGCAACTGGCCGAGGCGGTGGATCTGCATGCGCGTGCGTTCCTCGCCCTGGGCATGCAGACCGGTGATCGCCTGGGCATCTGGGCCCCCAACTGCGCCGAGTGGTGCATCAGCCAGATCGCCAGCGCCAAGCTCGGGGTGATCCTGGTGAATATCAACCCGGCCTATCGCAGCAGTGAGTTGGAGTACGTGCTCAAGCAGTCCGGCTGCCAGTGGCTGGTGTGTGCCGGGTCGTTCAAGACTTCCGATTACCATGCCATGTTGCAGGAATTGAAGCCCGACCTGCGCGGGCTTATCAGCCTCGACCCCAGCCCGCCGCCGGGATTCCTGCCCTGGGCGCAGTTGGCGGCACTCGGCGCCGGCATCCCGCCCGAACACTTGCGTACTCGCCAGGCCAGCCTGCACTTCGATCAAGCCGTCAACATCCAGTACACCTCCGGCACCACGGGCTTCCCCAAGGGGGCCACCCTCAGTCACCACAATATTCTCAATAACGGCTACATGGTCGGCGAAAGCCTGGGCCTGACCGCGCAAGATCGCCTGGTCATCCCGGTGCCGCTGTATCACTGCTTCGGCATGGTCATGGGCAACCTCGGTTGCATCACCCACGGCACCACCATGATCTACCCCAATGACGGCTTCGACCCATTGCTGACCTTGAGCGCCGTCGCTGAAGAGCGCGCCACCGGTCTGTATGGCGTACCGACGATGTTCATCGCGATGCTCGATGACCCACGCCGCGGCGAGTTCGACCTGGCGACCTTGCGCACCGGCATCATGGCCGGCGCCACGTGCCCCATCGAGGTGATGCGCCGGGTCATCAGCGAGCTGCACATGGGCGAGGTGCAGATTGCCTACGGCATGACCGAAACCAGCCCGGTGTCGCTGCAAACCGGCGCGGAGGATGACCTGGAGCGCCGCGTGACCACCGTCGGCCGAACCCAGCCGCAGCTGGAAAGCAAGATCATCGATACCGATGGCAATACGGTTGCACGCGGTGAAATCGGCGAGTTGTGCACCCGTGGCTACAGCGTGATGCTCGGTTATTGGAACAACCCCGACGCCACCCGCGAGGCAATCGACGACGCCGGCTGGATGCACACCGGCGACCTGGCGAGCATGGAGGAACACGGCTATGTGAGCATTGCCGGACGCAACAAGGACATGATCATTCGCGGTGGGGAAAACGTCTATCCGCGCGAGCTGGAGGAGTTCTTCTTCACCCATCCGGCGGTGGCCGATGTGCAGATCATCGGTATTCCGGATGCGCGTTACGGCGAGGAGATCGTCGCCTGGGTCAAGTTCCATCCGGGGCATGTGGCCAATGCGCTGGAACTGCAGACCTGGTGCAAGGGGCGCATCGCACACTTCAAGACGCCCCGGCACTTCAAGTTCGTGGATGAGTTTCCGATGACGGTGACCGGCAAGATCCAGAAATTTCGCATGCGCGAGATCAGCATCGAGGAGCTGAACATCCGCCGCTGATGCGGGGTGCATGCCTACCGCGTCCCGCGCGCGGGTGTTGCCTAGAGTGGCGCAATATTTCGCCACTCGAAGGCTACACGCATGACAGACAGCATCACTGACCCACCCGCCGACAGGGTGTCGGACCTGCAAAGTCCGCACCTGAGTGTCATCAAGGACAATACTCCCGACTGGTACACCGAGGCGCAGGGCAGCCGCAAAGCTGAACTGGCGTCATTGGACCTGCGCATTCCCGACTGGTACAAAAAGGCCCCGCAGGCTGACAGGGACCGCCTGGGCAAGGTGCACAAGCGCAGCCGGGCGTCGTTGAACCAACTGGATCAGCTGCTCGGTGAGCTGAAGCCACCGGCAGAGTATGCCGAGCCCCTTTTGGCGGCCGCGATCGAACAAAAGTTCGGGAAACGGCTGGACCCCAGGAAGGTGTTCTATGCGCGCAAACTGGAACAAACCAGCTGCGACGCACAGCTCACTGAGGTCTCGACCACACGCGTCAGCGAATTGGGCCCGCAGTTTTATTCTTATAAAGGTGTCAGCCTGTTGGAAGCGGCGCTGAACAACTTTGCTCCGGACCAGGCGAATGAGCCGGTGTGCGCGGACTGTCACTTGATCACCGGGTACGATTTTCACCGGTATTCAAGCGCGCTGGTGCACACCTCAGCCAATGTCAAGTCGCTCAAGCTCGACATCAAGGCCCACGCGTTCGCCCAACTGTGCAGGGACTTGGATCTGGGGCGTTCCTACTACGAATACCTGCGAGCCGCCATCAACCGCCATAGTGCGCCGGCAACCCAGCACCAGCCGGCGGGCAAGTTATACAGCAGCCTGATCATCAGCCATCGAAACCAATTGGAACTGGCGGCAGAAATCGCGGTGATGAAGGGCGATATCCAGCCTGCGCAACACCAGTTGATCTGCAGCCTGCTGCTTAATCAGTCCACCGGTAAATGGTCAGAAAAGACGGTCAGGTTTTCGCCGTTGCGGCTGTGCAATCTTTATATCGAGAACATCCTGGTCATCGGGCCGGTTGAGTGGCGGGAAAACACAAGGAATGCCCAACTCCTGCCGCTGCCCTGCATGGTGTATATCCCTGGCGATCCGCTTCATCCACTCAAGCGCTATGACCACATAGCAGCCTTTACCGACCATTTGACGACACGTCTGTGCCGGGCTGAATACCGCAAATTCTTCAGCCAGTTTGTGCCGCTCGCCCATCAGGACGGTTTTTTTACCCGGCTCAAGGCCTTGCTCGACCCCGGCGCGGCGCATGCCGTGGATGAAGATTTTGCCGCCGCCAATAAAAGTCGCATCACCGACCAGGGGACGTATGCCGCCTCATGGCGGGATGTCTGGATGGACTGCGCGATGCAGCGTATCCGGCTGATCATGAACAACGCCAGTGCCGCCGTGGCCTCCACCCAATCGGTGACCGATCGAGCGTATAACGCCTGGCTCTGGTCGTGGGGCAGCACGGCGCTGGATATTCTCAATCTGGCGTCCTTCGTGGTGCCCTTCCTGGGGGAGGCCATGCTGGTCGTCGCGGCCGTGCAGATGGTCTATGAGATAGGCGAAGGCGTTGAAGCGTGGTCCGACGGCGACACCCGCACGGCCTGGGCGCACTTTTCGGCGGTGGGTCTGGATCTGGCCGGGCTGGCGGTGCCCCATGTGCTGATGGCTGCCAAAGACACGGCATTTATCAAGCGCCTGGTACGGGTGGAACTCGGCGGGCGCACGCGTTTGCACAGTGTCAATCCGAGCCAATACCTGCACCGGATCGCCTTGCCCAAAGGGCTGCGGCCAAACGCGCAGGGGCTATATGCCCATGAGGGAAGCCTCTATCTGCCGGCAACTGACGGTGGCCACTACCAGGTCGTTACCGGCTCGGAGGGGCAATCCAGGCTTCTGCATCCCGATGGCGATTCACGTTATGCACCGCGCATCCACCATAACGGCACGGGCGCCTGGGTCCATGAGTTCGAACAACCCCTGACGTGGGGCCGCAAGACCTTGCTGCGGCGCATTGGCCATACGGTCGATCACCTGAGCGATAGCCAGCTCGAGCAGGCGCGGCTATTCAGCGGGGTGTCGGATGACGAGTTGCGCCAGGTGTTCGTCGAGCGCCGGGCGCCGCCGCCGCTCTTCAGGGACATGCTGCGGCGATTTGAGTGCGACGCCAGGCATCAGGCGTTTATCGACCGGTTGAGCAGCTCCGACCCCAACGTGTTCAGCCGCGTCAACTGGTACATGCAAGTGAAGTTGTTGATCGATAATGGCATGTGGCCTAAATCGCGGGTGCTGCTGGCCTTTGATTCCGAGGGAGATCTGACGTGGCTTTCAGCCAAAGTGAGAAACCCACGGGAGGTGGTCAAGTTGCAGCCTAAACATCTCGACAGTGGGGCCTTGTTTCCCGCCATGCTCGAACAAATGACTGAAACTGAAATACGCGAGTTGTTGGACGAGGACGAGGTCGAGCGCGAGATACTCGCGGAGCAGGTGATGCTGGGCATCATTACGCCCGGTGAGCGTTCGGTTGACGGTAAACCGACATTCACCGAAGAACGCATGGCGCAACTGATGCGCGCAGAACGCGCACCTGCGGTCAGGGCGGCACGGTACCGGGATCGGTTGCTGACAGCGGCTAAAAACACCCGGGCTGAGCTGTTCAATCTGGAGATGTCAGCCGGTGATATCTCCAGTGATGTCCATGTCCAGTGGCTGCAGCGCAGCTTTCCCAGCCTGCCTAAATTGGCTGCCGAAGAGATAGTCGCCCATGCCAGGCCCGATGAGTTGGCACGCTGCATCGAACCCACATCACGCTTGCCGTTGCGGTTGGCCGAAGAGGCACGCCGCTACGCACAGAAGGCGCGCGTCATGCGCGCACAGGCTGATCTTCTGTTCGACAACGCGCTCACAATGGACGGCGTACACCTGGCGCTGCACAAGCTGGCCGCCATCCCGGGGCAGTTGGATGGGGTGTGTATTGAGCTGCGTGCCGATACGTATGAAGGGGCTGTGCTGGACCGGGTCGGCGATACGACCGCCCCCAGGCAGCTTCGTCTGATCCGCAGCGACATGAAGGAGTGGATGCTATACAGCGTGCCGCAACAAAGACTTTATTGGCGCTATGACAAGGACGCCTTTTTCAGCGCGCTGTGGCTTGCCAGCGGCGGTCGGTTCACCCGCTGGCCAGCGTTGCAATCGTCCACCAAGGCCTTGAAAGCGCAACTGGCGCACTTGCCGCTGGACGAGCAGGCAAGCCGGCGTGCGCTGGGCCTGCAACCGATCAGGCCCGGCTTCAAATCCCCGATGCGTCTGGCGGATGGGCGCATCGGTTATCCGTTGAGTCCGGTGGGCGGCGTTGCACAGCGTCCGTTTGATTGCACGATGAAAGCCATGCTGCTGTACTCCAAGTCCCTGGAGGAGGTCGAGAGCCTGCTCGGGCTTCAAGGTGCCTCGGATGCCGTGCTGTTGGCGAGGCTGGTGCACCTGGAAACCGAGTTTTCCGACCTGAATAAAGCGCTGGTCAACTGGCAGGAGGAGGACTCCGGCTATGCGAGTGCCAGGCGCAGAGTGTCGACGACGATCAAATATGCCTGGCAGCGGATTGCGTTCCAGCAATGGCTGGTAGATGGAGTACTCATCGGCCCCGGCCTCGATCTGTCCACTGAAGCGGTGGGTGAACTGCCTGCGATTACCGCCAATATGGATCATGTGGGCAATTTGAAGTTATGTGGAATGGGGCTTTCAGACGAATCGTTGCCTTTTTTGCAGGCGTTTGGTGGCTTGCGCTGGCTGGACATGAGCGAAAATAATTTAACCCAACTGCCGGTGTTTCGAGACGGCGGGGCAGGGCTTACCGCACTCAACTTGCGCAGCAATGATATCCGGCTGAACGGGCCGAGCCGATTGCGCCTGGAGAGCCTGCAGCAGTTGAAGAGTTTGAACCTTGGATACAATCGACATTTGGGTTGGTCTGCCAATCTGAGCCGCCTGCGCCAGTTGAACGAGCTGCGTCTGCCGTATACCGGCACCACCCGGTTCCCCGTCGGCGCCGAGCGTTTGCCCGCCCTGACCTTGATCGATCTGCATTCAAACCAGATCACCACGTTGCCTGAATACGCTTATGAGCACCGCGAGCGCATCAATGTGCACGAAAACCCCTTGTCGGCGGCCACCCTTGCGCGCCTTGAAATGGGCGAAGAATGGGGCGATCACATCACCTCGCAGGAAGCGCGCGACCGTTGGTTGGAGGAAGTCCCGCCCGCCGAGTTGGCGCGGTACGGCGCGATCTGGGATGAGCTGTCGGGCTGCACTGGTTCGACAGATTTTTTTACCGTCTTGGCGGACACCACCCGCAGTGCCGAGTACGCCAGTCAAGCTGCCCGACCCGAAATTACCCAGAGGGTCTGGGACATGCTTGAGGCTGCGAGTGAAACCGAGAGTATCCGGCAGTCGTTATTCTCGATCGCCGACGGTCGCATCACCTGTGGCGACGGCAGTTCGGTTGAATTCATGAACCTGGAAAGCGAGCTGATGGCGGCCAGGGCGCTGGAGTTGGTGCAAACGCAGAATGCGGAGGGCGCGCTGATATCCACTGCCCGCAAACTGTTCCGTCTACACCTGGTGGACGCCATTGCGCAACGGGATGTCGTGGCCAGGGGGCCGGGGTTCACTGAGCAGGTCGAAGTGATCCTGGCTTATCGCATCGGTCTTGCAGACAGGCTGGGGTTACCGGTCAAGTCCCGTGAGATGTTGTTCCCCCACCAGGCCAATGTCAGCGCCGCGGCGATTGATGAAGCTTATGCAACCGTGCTCAGGGAGGAGCGGGATGCCACTAAGCAGGAGGTGTTTTTTGTGGGTTGCCCGTTTTGGGAAAGGCACCTTCAAACCCATTACTCGCAAGCGTTCAACGCATTGATAGCGCCAGAACTGGAGCTGCTCGAGAAGAAAAGCACTGCGTTGGATGAACTGTCGGATCTGCAACGCGAGCAAGACAGTGCAGCAGATCAGGCGACGCAAGACGTGTGGCAGGCAAGCTATGACGCGGCGGCCGACCGGCTGGCGGGTCTGTTGGGCAAGCGCCGGGATGAAATTCTGGTATCGGGCTCGATGCAAAGTGCTTTTTACTTGAGAGAACACGAGCAGGTGAGTGCCGCACGTCAGGCGCTGGAACAACGTGCCCGGCAAATCTTGACACGCAAGGTGCTTGATAACGCCGCAGACGAGGAGGGGACATTGCCCTGAGTAGTGGTCGTGCAGAAAGCACAAAGGGGACCCGAGGGTCCCCTTTAATTTGTCGTTGCGTGCTCTTTTTTTATTATTGAGGGGCGGTCTATTGTTGTTTTTGGCAACCGTTACCCTTTACCGCTGTTTTTGGCGACCCCCATCCGGGGTCAAGAGCAAACGTATTTTTTTGAGCGCTGATCTGCTTCTTCGTTATCGATCCAACCAGTGGGTAGCTACCTGAGGTAGTTTTATTTTTCTCTAACCGGTTGCGGGTTGCGGCACGCCGTACCCTGCGAAGCACATCTTCTCCAAAAAAATCTGTTAGCTGCGTCTCTGCCGTGTTGTTTTTGTTATGTCAGAGTCGTTTCGTCTTATTTTTATTAGGTTTGGCGCTTTTTATTCTTGTTATGCCATAGAGATAGCAGAAGCCGTGCCAACTTTACAAAGCCCTTTAAAATCAATGATTTAAATTTTGTGTGGGCAACGGCCTACGGCAAATGCGACAAAATATGTTCCCGTGTTACTCGATGTGTAGCTGTGCGGTAACACATTGTCACGCCCGCGCTACTCAACTGGCGTTACGTGCCTTGGCCACCCGCGAGCCGGTAGGTCGGCCCAACACTTGGCTGATGTGCTGGCCCGCGCCCATCAATGCGTCCAGATCGATACCGGTGTCGATGCCCAGGCCATTGAGCAGGTAGAGCACGTCTTCGGTGGCGACGTTACCGCTGGCGCCCTTGGCGTAGGGGCAGCCGCCGAGGCCCGCGATAGAGCTGTCGAACACATTGATACCTTCGAGCAGGCTGGCGTAGATATTGGCGATGGCCTGGCCATAGGTGTCATGGAAGTGGCCGGCCAACTTATCGCGTGGTACCTGCGCGCCCACCACGTCGAACAACCTGCGAGTGGCGCCTGCCGTGCCGGTGCCGATGGTGTCGCCCAGGGACACTTCATAGCAGCCCATCGCATACAGTTCGCGCGCGACCGCAGCCACTTGCTCCGGCGCGATCTCGCCCTCGTATGGGCAGCCCAGCACACAGGACACATAGCCACGCACGCTGATGCCGTGCTGCCTGGCCTGGGCCATCAGCGGCGCAAAGCGCTCCAGGCTTTCACTGATGGAACAGTTGATGTTGCGCTGGGAAAACGCCTCGGACGCCGCGGCAAACACTGCGACTTCCTTCACCCCGGCTGCCAGCGCATCTTCAAAGCCGCGCAGGTTTGGCGCCAGTGCGCCGTAGGTCACGCCGGGCTTGCGCTGGATCTGCGCGAACACCTCGGCAGAGCCGGCCATCTGCGGCACCCACTTGGGCGAGACAAAGCTGCCGACTTCGATATAGCTCAAGCCCGCCGCGCTGAGGGCATCCACCAGGTGAACCTTGTCGGCCACGCTGATGGGCTGGGCTTCGTTCTGCAAACCGTCGCGCGGGCCGACTTCCACCAGGCGTACGTGTGAGGGGAGGGGCATGGCAGCTACCTTCTGGTTAATGACCGGCCTGGTTCATGGTCTGGGCGAGGGCCTGGGTGCAGCGCTCTTCGGCGGTGTCCAGTTCCAGTTTCATCTGTTCGATATCCAGCAACTGTTGCTCCAGTTGCTCACGGCGCTCGGCGATCTTCGCGAGCATGCTGTTGAGCTGGATATGGTTGCCGCTGGTGGGGTCGTAGAGTTCGATCAACTCGCGACACTCGGCCAGGGAAAAACCAATGCGCTTGCCGCGCAGGATCAGCTTCAGGCTGACCTTGTCACGCGCCGAGTAGATGCGCTCCTGGCCCCGGCGTTCCGGGGCCAGCAGGCCTTGTTCTTCATAGAAGCGAATGGCGCGGGTCGTGATGTCGAGCTCGCGGGCGAGGTCGGAGATGCTGTAGGTGGTGCTCATGGGGGCGCTCAAGAAGGTCTTGGCGCTAAGCTAATGTCAGGTTGACGTTTACGTCAAGGCGGATTGCTCAGGGGCTGCTTCGCCGCCCGACGCAGGGCAAGCCTGCTCGCCACGGCAAGTCCGCTCACCCGGGGTCAAGCCTGCTTGCCATCGAGCTTCTTCTCATGCGCGGTCACCTGCTGGCACAGCTCGATCATCTGCTCGCGCATCCAGCGATTGGCCGGGTCCTGGTCGGTGCTTTCGTGCCAGTACAGGTGGGTTTCCACCGGCGGCACATCGTTGACCGGCAGGTTGAACCAGTGCAGTTCATGGCGACGGGCGAAACGCTCCGGCACGGTCATGACCATGTCGGTCTGCTGCAGCACCTGCGAGGCCATCAGGTAATGCTGGGAGCGCAGGGCAATCTTGCGCTGGATGCCCATCTTGCCCAGGGCCAGGTCGACGTGGCCCAGGCCGTTGCGGCGGCTGGAGATATGAATGTGGGTCAGCGACAGGTAGTCATCCAGGGTGAATTTGTCCTTGCCCGCCATCGGGTGGCCCTTGCGCATGGCACACACGTAGCGGTCTTCCATCAACTTGACGTGGCGCACTTGCGGGTCGGTATTGAGCGGCGCATCCACGGCAAAATCCAGGCGCCCGGCCGCCAGTTCCTTGGTGGTCTCGCGGCGTTTGGACAGGAAGCTCTCGATCACCACGGTCGGCGCCAGGCGGCGCAGGCGCTGGAACAGCAGGGGCAGAATCACCGCCTCGGTGAGGTCGGTCATGCTGATGCGATAGGTCTTGGCCGCCTGCTGCGGGTTGAAGATGCGGCTCTCCTGCACCGACACCCGCAGCAACGACAGCGCATTGCGCACCGGGCCGACGATGTTCTGCGCCATCGGCGTAGGCACCATGCCTTGTGCGGTGCGCACGAACAGCGGGTCGTTGAAGGTTTCCCGAAGACGCGCCAGGGCGTTGGACACCGCCGGCTGGGTAATGCCGACAATCTGCCCGGCACGGGTCAGGTTGGCTTCGGTGTAGATCGCGTCAAAGACGATAAACAGGTTGAGGTCGACCTTGCTCAGATTCATTTCGTTGCGCTCTTATTGTTAGGTGTCCATACGCCGATCATATATCGGTGATGAATGTTAATACACGCCGAGAATAGGCTAGGTAAATTATCAGCGCTGTTCTAGCATCGATTGCATGACCTAAACAACCTCTCAGAGAAGGGAGCTGCTCATGGATTTCGCCTATTCGCCCAAGGTTCAGGAACTGCGTGAACGCGTCACTGCGTTCATGGATGCTTACGTTTACCCGGCCGAGCCGGTGTTCGAACGCCAGGTCAGCGAAGGTGATCGCTGGCAGCCCACCGCCATCATGGAAGAGCTGAAAGCCAAGGCTAAGGCCGAAGGCCTGTGGAACCTGTTCCTGCCCGAATCCGAACTGGGCGCCGGCCTGACCAACCTTGAATACGCGCCGCTGGCCGAAATCATGGGCCGCTCGCTGCTGGGCCCGGAGCCGTTCAACTGCTCCGCCCCCGACACCGGCAACATGGAAGTGCTGGTGCGCTACGCCAATGAAGAACAGAAGCAACGCTGGCTCGAACCGCTGCTGCGCGGCGAGATTCGCTCGGCATTCGCCATGACCGAGCCGGATGTGGCCTCCTCGGACGCCACCAACATGGCCGCCCGCGCCGAGCGCCAGGGCGACGAGTGGGTGATCAACGGTAAAAAGTGGTGGACCTCCGGCGCCTGCGACCCGCGCTGCAAGATTCTGATCTTCATGGGCCTGAGCAACCCGGATGCGCCGCGCCACCAGCAACACTCGATGATCCTGGTGCCGGTGGACGCCCCCGGCGTGAAAATCGTCCGGCCGCTGCCGGTGTTCGGTTACGACGACGCCCCCCATGGCCATGCCGAAGTGCTGTTTGACAACGTGCGTGTGCCGTATGAAAACGTGCTGCTCGGTGAGGGCCGTGGTTTCGAGATTGCCCAGGGGCGCCTTGGCCCGGGCCGTATCCACCACTGCATGCGCTCAATCGGCATGGCCGAGCGCGCACTGGAACTGATGTGCAAGCGCTCCGTCAGCCGCACCGCGTTCGGCAAGCCGTTGGCGCGCCTGGGCGGCAATATCGACAAGATTGCCGACTCACGCATGGAAATCGACATGGCGCGCCTGCTGACCTTGAAGGCCGCCTACATGATGGACACCGTGGGCAATAAAGTGGCGAAAAGCGAAATCGCCCAGATCAAGGTGGTGGCCCCGAACGTCGCCTTGAAGGTGATCGACCGGGCGATCCAGATCCACGGCGGCGCTGGTGTGTCCAACGACTTCCCGCTGGCCTACATGTACGCCATGCAACGCACCCTGCGCCTGGCCGACGGCCCGGACGAAGTGCACCGCGCAGCGATCGGCAAGTTCGAGATCGGCAAATATGTGCCTAAAGAGTTGATGCGCAGCGGGCAGTAAAAAGTCCGCTCGAAACGCGCTCCATTGTGGTGAGCGGGCTTGCCCCGCGTTGGGGGGGCGAAGCCCCCCTGAAACCTGAGTACCCTATTTACCTGAAGGACCGCGGCGTTCTTGATCGGGCCTGCTGCGCAGCCCAACGCGGGGCAAGCCCGCTCACCACAAGGTGGTTACTGGGCGCTTGCTTGGCGCTTTTCAGTACACCCACACCTCCACCCGCCGATTCTTGATCCGTCCCTCGTCCGCCGTATTCGCCGCCACCGGCATCTGCGCGCCGAACCCACGGATATCGCGCAGTACCACGCCGCTCTTGACCAGCTCACGGCGCACCGCCATCGCGCGCAACTTCGACAGCAGCGCGGCGCGCTGCGGGTCGTTCTTGGCGTCGCCGAAACCCACCAGCGTCACTTGTTTATCCAGCTTTTCATGGCTTTTCAGGTACGTCACCACGCGCTGCAGATCCTGGCGCGCCTTGTTGTCGAGGCTTGCGCTGCCTTCCTCGAAACGAAAATTCACCGTCAGCCGCTGGGCCTCACGGGCGATGGCCTGATAATCCTCGGGCATCGATGGACGTGGCTGCACCGCGATCGCCTGCACCTGCTGTGCGATAAATCCGTTGGCCGCGACGATCGCCTGGCCCTTGCTGGTCTGGGTGAAGTCCACCAGCGCCTTGGCCCAGGGGTTGCGCCCGGACGGCGGCAGGTAAAAGAACAAGCGGCGCGACAGCGGGTAATCCTCGGTAGCGATCAGGCTATTGAGCGCCAGCATCGGTTGCGAATCGCCGTCGACAATCGCCACCGCCTTGGCCTGGCGCACGTAGGGCAGGCCGATGAAACCGATGCCTTGGGGATCCTGGCTGACCGCATCGGACAGCGCTTCGCTGGACTCGAAACGCTTGGCTGACGCGACGAGAGGCTTGCTGCGCCGATTCAGCACCAGTTCCTTGAACGTGTCGTAAGTGCCGGATTGATCATCGCGCGCGTACACGTGAATGGGCCCGCCGATGCCACCGAGGGCCTCCCAGGTGCTGGCTTCGCCATTGAAGATCTGCGCCAGTTGTTCGGTGTTCAACGTGTTCAGTGGGTTTTGCGGGTTGAGGATGATGGCCAGGCCGTCGATGGCGATCACCTGCTCGGCGCCGGGGCTTTTCAGGTCGCCCAGGGGTTCGAGGTCCACCAGCTCGCTGTCCTTGATCGGACGCGACGATGCTGCAAGGTCGGCGCCGGCTTTTTTCAGTGCGGCAAACCCGGTGCTGGAGCCGTGGGCCGCGACTTCGATGGTCACGGTCTTGCCCTGGCGCGTCTTGCCGATGACCCGCTGTTCATTGGCGCCATCGCCAGGCTCACTGTGCACGCCCTGCAAGCCTTGATGTTCCATCAAGCCCTTGACCAGCGCGGGGCCCAGCGCCGCACCGATGGTGTTGGAGCCCTGGATGCGCAAGGCGGGGCCTTGCTCGGGAACGGGGAGGGAAGCAGCGACAGCGAAGAGAGGAAAAAGGGTCAGCACTAACAGAACGCGCAGCATCATGCCGGCACCTTCTCAAGCCAAAGGGGGTGCGGCGAGATTAAGTCAGCAAGATTGCATTCATGTGACGAGCACGCGTAGGAGCCGGCAAGCCGGCTCCTACAGTGGAGCGTGTGGTCAGCTCAGTTCAAGCCAGATCGGCGCATGGTCCGACGGCTTTTCCAGCCCGCGCAATTCGTAATCCACCCCGGCATCCTTGACCCGTGGCACCAGGCCATTGGATGCGAGGATCACGTCGATGCGCAGCCCGCGCTTGGGCTCGTCTTCAAACCCGCGGCTGCGGTAGTCGAACCAGCTGAAACGGTCGGCCACGTCTGGGTTGAGATGGCGGAAGCTGTCCACCAGGCCCCAGTTCTTCAGGCGTGCCATCCACTCGCGCTCTTCCGGCAGGAAGCTGCACTTGCCGGTTTTCAGCCAGCGTTTGGCGTTGTCGGCGCCGATGCCGATGTCGCAATCTTCCGGGGAAATATTCACATCGCCCATCACCACCAGTGCCTGGTCATTGCTGAACTGGCTTTCCAGCAGTTGCTGCAAGTCTGCGTAGAAGCGCTGCTTGGCCGGGAACTTGGTGGGGTGGTCACGGCTTTCGCCCTGGGGGAAATAGCCGTTCATGATGGTGACCGGCTGGCCGTTCTCGTCGGCGAAGGTGCCCCAGATAAAGCGGCGCTGGGCGTCTTCTTCATCGCTGGCAAAACCTTTGTGCACGCTCAGGGCTTCTTTGCGCGACAGCAGCGCCACGCCGTAGTGACCTTTTTGCCCGTGGTAGTACACGTGATAGCCCAAGGCCTGCACTTCGGCGAGGGGGAACTGGTCGTCGTGGACCTTGGTTTCCTGCAGGCCGATCACGTCGGGCTGGTGTTTTTCAATCAGCGCCGCCAGCTGATGAGGGCGGGCGCGCAGCCCGTTGATATTGAAGGAGACGATTTTCATGGTCGGCAGTCCAGTCCTGGCAAAAGGGCGATGCTAGCGGACAAGTCGGACGGGGGCCAGCGTGGCGGTAGGACAGATGCACTGCTAATGTCTGGGAACGACTGGTGCTGCGTAGGTTCGTACCCATAAGAACGCCACCTTTTGAGTGGTGCCCAGGGAGATTGACTGTATGCCTGAAACCTCGACTGCCATTGCCGATATTCGCCTGCTCAACAGCGGCTATTCCCGCGAGGCCCGCTCCCTGCTGTACCAGGCCTATCGGCATGAGCCGACGTTCGCCTACATCTTTGAGGCCGAGCGCCCAGGCTATGAACAACGGGTCCGTGCCACCGTGCGCGAGCTGGTCAAGCAGCACTTTTTCCAGAAACTGCCGGCGATTGGCCTGTTCATCAACGACCGCCTGATCGGCATCGCGTTGATCGCCCCCCCGCAACGGCGCCTGGGGATCACCGAAAGCTGGGCCTGGCAGCTGCGCATGTGGTTGAGCACCGGTGTGCGCGGCACCCGTCGCTACCTCGAATACCATCAGGCGGTGTTGGCCTGCCTGCCCAGCGAATCGGTGCATGTGCTGCCGCTGCTGGGCATTCATCCGCAATTCCAGGGCAAGCATTACGGCGAGCAACTGCTGGAAGCCGTACACAATTGGTGCGCCGAAGACCCGCATTCGTCCGGTGTGGTGCTGGATACGGGGAATTCTCGCTATCTGGAGTTCTACAAGCGTCAGGGCTACGAGGAAATCGGCGAAGTCGCTATAGGACCTGTCCTTGAGCACGTTTTTTTCCACCCCAATCCGCAGGTGTTACATGCTGCAACGGCTTAAGACAGAATTATTCAGACAATTCTGAGTTCAAAGAGTCTCCCTTGCTCGTGTAGCATCCGCGCCTATGAAGTTTCCAGGAAGATTTACCAGCGGCTTGGTTCTGCTGTTCACCAGCTGCGGCGCATTCGCACAAAGCGAATTGGACGTGCGGATCAAGCCATCAAACGACGCGTTGAAAGCCAACATCGTAGGCTACATCGGCGGGGTGGGCGATCGTGATGAAGAGGCCTTGCTGCGGTTCAGCCGTGGCGCCGAGGAGCAGGCGCGCAAAGCCGCGCAGGCACTGGGTTTCTATCAGCCACTGATCGAGAGTGATGTGAAGGGCGGCAAGAACCCGCGCCTGATCCTCACCATCGACCCCGGCGAGCCGGTGCATTTGCGCAACGTGACCATTCGGGTCGACGGTCCTGCCGCGAACCTCAAGACGTTTCGCGTGCCCGCCAGTGACGACCTCAAATCCGGCGCCGTGCTCAACCACGGCCATTACGAAGACGCCAAGCGCCTGATCCAGAACCAGGCGTCGCGCTACGGCTTTTTCAGCGGGCGCTTTACTCGCCAGACACTCTCGGTTGACCCGCAGGCCGGCGTCGCCGATATCGAACTCATCTATGACAGTGGCCCGCGCTACACCCTGGGCAAGGTCAGCTTTGCCGGCGATACGCCGTTTGACGAAGACCTGCTGCAACGCATGGTGCCGTTCAAAAGCGGTGACCCCTACGATTCCGAACTGATCGCCGAACTTAACCAGAACCTGCAGGCCAGCGGCTTTTTTGAAGGCGTGCGCGTGGACGCCGCCCCGGCGGCCTCGAGCAAAGACGTGATCCCGGTGGCCGTCAACCTGCAAACCCGCAAGCCGCGCACCATGGGCCTGGGCCTGGGTTTCTCCACCGACGTCGGCCCGCGCGGCAAGGCCAACTGGACCCGTCACTGGGTCAACCCCCAGGGCCACAGCTATGGTTGGGAGGCCGAACTGTCGGCGCCACGCCAGAACGTCGGCCTGTGGTACGACATTCCGCTGGACCCGCCGCTCACTGATAAATTGCGCTTCGCCGGCGGTTACCAGAATGAAGAGATCGCCAATACCGACACCTTGAGTAAATTGCTCACCCTCGGCCCTGAATGGCACAGCAAGTTGCCCAGCGGCTGGACCCGCGTGATCTCGCTCAAATACCAGCGCGAAGAATATCGGTTGGGCAATGACTCCGGCCTCAGCAACCTGGTCATGCCCGGCATCAGCTATTCCTACCTGCGCAGCGATAACCGCATCGACCCGCACAACGGCTACCGCCTGCAGTTCGACACCAAGGTCGCGAAGGAGGGCCTGGGCTCCGACACCAACCTGCTTTACGGCACGGCCATGGTCAAGGGTTTGACCACCCTGTGGGACAACCACCGGTTCCTGGCCCGGGCCCAGGTCGGCGGCAGCGCGACCAATGGCTACAAGTCGGTGCCGCCGTCGCTGCGCTTCTTCGCCGGTGGCGACCAGAGCGTGCGTGGTTACGAGTACCAGACGCTCTCGCCTGAAAACGACCGCGGCGACCGTATCGGCGGCCGCTACATGGTGGCCCTGAGCGCCGAGTACCAATATTCCATCGCCGAGAAATGGCGGATCGCAACCTTTATCGACCAGGGCAACTCGTTCAATTCCCTGGAGCTGCCCAGCCTCAAGACCGGCGTCGGTGTCGGCATTCGCTGGGTCTCGCCGGTGGGGCCGATCCGCCTGGACCTGGCCCATGCCCTGGAAGACCCGGGCGGCGTTCGTTTGCACTTTTCCATGGGGCCTGAGCTGTGATGCGTGGTGTAAAAATAGCGGGGCTGGCCGTACTGGCAATCCTCGCCGTGCTGTTGCTGGCACTGTGGGCAATCCTCGGCACCCAGGCCGGCAGTCGCTGGGCCCTGGGGCGTGTGCCGGGGTTGAGCGTGGAGAATTTCCAAGGGCATTTGGGTGGCCAGTGGAGCGCCGACCATCTGCTGTGGGCGCAAGACGGCAGTCGTGTCGAGCTGAAGGCGCCGACGTTGGATTGGTCGCCGGCGTGCCTGTTGCGCATGACCGTGTGCATCAATCGCCTGGACGTGAATCAAGTCAGCCTGCAGTTTGCGCCGAGCACCGAAGAGAGCAGCGGGCCGATTCAATTGCCGGATCTGAAATTGCCCGTTTCCATTCAATTGGGCGACGTTCGCGTCGGTAGCCTGCTGTTCAATGGCAGCGAGGAACTCCAGGGCCTGCAGCTTGCAGCGCACTGGACCGCCGCCGGGATGCAGATTGACTCGGTGCACCTGCAACGCGACGACCTGGTGCTGGACCTTGCCGGCCTGCTGCAACCCAGCGGCGACTGGCCGTTGACCGCCAGCGGTGACCTGAGCCTGCCTTACGCCCCCGGCGGTGCGCCGTGGAAAGTGGCGCTCAAGGTCGATGGCGACTTGCTCAAAACCCTCAAGCTCGACGCCGACAGCAGCGGTTACCTGCCGGCCAAACTGCGCGGCGAGCTGCAGCCCCTGGCGGAAAACCTGCCCGCGCAGTTGCACATCACCGCGGATGGCTTCAAGCCGAGTGCGGATTTGCCCGACACCCTGCAACTCAATCAACTCGACCTCAGCGCCAAGGGCGACTTGAGCAGCGGCTACCAGCTGCTGGGCAAGGCCGTGCTGCCGGCGGAAAAGGGCCCGGTGGACCTGCTGTTGCAAGGCAAGGTCGACGCCAAGGGCGCGCAGATCGCCGGCCTCGACCTGAATGCCGGTGACCGCCAGAGCCTGAAACTGACGGCGCAACTGGACTGGCAACAAGGCTTCAGCGCCGAGGCCAGGATCGATTGGCTGGACTTCCCGTGGCATCGCCTGTACCCGCTGATCGACGAGCCGCAGGTGGTATTGCGCACCTTCAACGGTGAAGTCTCCTACAAGGACGGCAACTACCTCGGCAATCTCAAGGCCGACCTCGACGGCCCGGCCGGCAAGTTCACGGTGGTCACGCCCTTCAGCGGCGACCTCAAGCAAGCGTTCCTGCCCGAGCTGAAACTCAGCGCCGGCCAAGGCAAGGCCGAAGGCCACCTGAACCTGCAGTTTGCCGACGGCATCGGCTGGGACACCGCGCTGGACCTGTCGGCGCTGAACCCGGCGTACTGGGTCGCCGAGTTGCCCGGCACCCTGGCCGGGCCGCTGCGCAGCCAAGGTGAATTCAAGAACGAACAGCTCAAGCTCAACGCCGACCTCGACCTCAAGGGCCGCCTGCGCGGGCAAACCGCCGTGCTGGCCGCCAAGGCCGAAGGCGCGGGCGAGCAATGGACCCTGGCCAACCTGGATATTCGCCTGGGCGACAACCGCATCAATGGCAGCGGCAGCCTGCAGCAACGCCTGGCCGGGCAGATCGATATCAAGCTGGCACGCCTGGCCCAGCTGTGGCCGCAGCTGCGTGGGCAGGTCAATGGCCGGCTCGACGTGGCCGGCAGCCTCCAGGCGCCGCAAGGCAAGCTCGACCTCAAGGGCCAGCAACTGGCATTCGCCGATAATCGCCTGCAAAGCCTGAGCCTGGACGCCAACCTGGACAGCGCCCAGCGCGCCAGGATCGACCTCAAGGGCAGCGGCATCCAGGCCGGCGACACCCAGGTCGGCACCCTCACGGCCAGTGCCCAAGGCGATATCAAGAGCCAGAAGGTCCAATTGGACCTGGCCGGTCCGTTGATCAAACTGGCCCTGGCCCTCGACGGCAACCTTGATAAAGGCAACTGGCGCGGGCGCCTGGCCAGTGGCGATGTGCAAGCCGGGGGCCAGGACTGGAAGCTGCAGGCCCCGGCAAAAATCGAACGCCTGGCCGACGGCAAGCTGACATTTGCCGCGCACTGCTGGGTGTCCGGCGCGGCCAGCCTGTGCGGTGAAGACCAGCGCCTGATGCCCGAGCCGAAGCTGCGCTACCACCTCAAGCAGTTCCCCATCGACAGCCTGGCGGCGTTTTTGCCCAAGGACTTCGCGTGGCAGGGCAAGCTGAATGCCGACGTGCAACTCGACCTGCCCGACAGCGGGCCCAAAGGCGTGATCTCGGTGGATGCCAGCGGCGGCACCATGCGCGTCAAGGACAAGGACCAGTGGCTGGATTTCCCCTATGACACCCTCAAGCTGGAAACCACCCTCAACCCCAAGCGCATCGACACCCAGCTGAACTTCCGTGGCGGCCAGCTCGGCGAGCTGTTGCTGCAGGCGCAGATCAATCCACTGCCGAAAAACAAGCCGATCACCGGCAACTTCAGCCTCACTGGCCTCGACCTCGCCGTGGCGCGGCCGTTTGTGCCGATGGTGGAAAAACTCACCGGCAAGCTCAACGGCAGCGGGCGGATTTCCGGCGGATTGCTGGCGCCGCAGGTCAACGGCAACGTCAACCTGGTGGGCGGTGAAGTGTCCGGGCCGCAACTGCCGGTCAGCCTTGAAGGCCTGAACGTGCAGGCGCTGATTGCCGGCGAGAGTGTGCAATTGAATGGCGCATGGCGCAGTGGCAAGGCCGGGCAGGGCAGCCTCAAGGGCCAGATCGACTGGGGCCAGGCGCTGGTGGTGGACCTCAGCCTGCAAGGCTCGCAACTGCCGGTCACGGTGGAGCCTTATGCGGTGCTGGAAGTGGCGCCCGACCTGAAGATCAGCCTGAAGAACGACAAACTGGCGATTGCCGGCAAGGTGCAGATCCCGCGCGGCGACATCACCGTGCGTGAGCTGCCGCCGTCGACGGTCAAGGTCTCGGACGACACGGTGATCGTCGGCAGCCAGACCGAGGAGGGTAAGCCGCCAATGGCGATGGCCATGGATATCGACGTCGCGGTGGGCGAGGACAAGCTCAACTTCGCCGGCTTCGGCCTGACCGCCAAGGTGCAGGGCCATGTGCACATCGGCGACAACATGGATACCCGTGGCGAGCTGTGGCTCAACGACGGCCGCTACCGCGCCTACGGGCAGCGCCTCGATGTGCGTCGCGCACGCCTGCTGTTCGCCGGGCCGATCGACCAGCCCTACCTGGACATCGAAGCGGTCCGCAAGACCGACGACGTGGTCGCCGGTATCCGCCTCAGCGGCAGCGCCGAGCAGCCGACCACGCAGATCTTCTCGGAGCCGGCGATGAGCCAGGAGCAGGCGCTGTCCTACCTGGTACTGGGGCGTCCGCTGAGCAGCACCGGCGAAGACAACAACATGCTTGCCCAAGCCGCCTTGGGCCTGGGGCTGATGGGCAGTGCCGGGGTGACCTCGGACATCGCCAACAAACTCGGTATCCAGGATTTTGACCTCGACACCCAGGGCAGTGGCACCACCACGGCGGTGGTGGCCAGCGGCAAGATCACCGAGAAACTCAGCCTGCGCTACGGGGTCGGGGTGTTCGAACCGGCCAGCACCATTGCCTTGCGTTATCTGCTGAGCAAGAAGGTGTACCTGGAAGTGGCGAGCGGCGTGGCCAGCTCTCTGGATATCTTCTACAAGCGCGATTTCTGACCTTCCTCTTTTTACCGGCGTTAGCGGTTCATCAGTCGATACTTTCATTGACTGATGCACCGCCATCGCCGGCAAGCCTGCGCCTGCAGTTCTGGTTTTCTGCCGCCTGTCAGCTAATTAGCAAGCAAGCTAATTATTCCATTTGACATTCGCTGCCTAAGCAGTAACATCTCGTCATACATTCACTGCCTAGGCAGTAATAAGGTGACTTCCGATGAAACACTTCACCCCTGACAACTTCCACAACTGCCATCTCGGCCTGTTGCTGGGCCGCGCCGCACTGCTCAAAGACCGCATCATCGACACCCATATGGAACCCCATGGCATCACCGCCGCGCAGTTCAAGGTGCTGATCATCATGGCCCAGTACGGCGTCGACACCCCGGCGGAGCTGTGCCGCAACCTCTCGCTGGACAGCGGCTCGATGACACGCATGCTCGACCGCCTGGAGCAAAAGGGCCTGCTGGGGCGCAAGCGTTCCGAGCTGGACCGCCGCCAGGTGCAGTTGGTGCTGACCACCGAAGGCCAGCGCCTGGCGGACATGCTGCCGCACATCGGCGCCGATGCGCTGAATCAGTTGGCCGGCGCCCTGGAGCCCGGTGAGTTGCAAACCCTGGAAAAGATCCTCAAGAAAATTCTGATAGCTGCCGGTGATCCCATCACCCTGCAGCGGGTAGGTAAAGAATGAACACACGTGCCCTTAGCCTGGTGCTGGTGGCCATGAGCATGGCCGGTTGCGCCAACTTCAGCGGTCTCGACACCCAGGGCCAGCGCCTCGACGCCAATACCTTGCAGGCCGGTAAGTCCTTGAGCGGCGTGACGCTGTCGAGTGCTGCCTGGCCCACCGCCGACTGGTGGAAAAGCCTGGGCGACCCCCAGCTCGACGGCCTGATCCAGGAAGCCCTGCAGAACAGCCCCGACATGCAAGTGGCCAGCGCCCGTGCCCATCAGGCCGAAGCCGCTGCCTATGCGGCGAATGCCGCTCGCATGCCGACCCTCGACGCCAGCGCCGGTGTGAGCCGCTCACGCCTGGCCAAGGATCAGGACCCGCTGGGGCAGGGCGATGCCTACGCCACCGTGCGTAATATCGGCGCCAGCTTCAATTACAACTTCGACCTCTGGGGTGGCCAGCGCGCCGCGTGGGAAGCCGCGCTGGGCCAGGCACGTGCCGCCGAAGTCGACCAGCAGGCCGCACGCCTGACACTCGCCGCCAACGTGGCCAAGGCCTACAGCGATTTGGGCCAGGCGCATATCGTGCGTGACCTGGCCAATGATGACCTCAAGCGCACCCGGCAAATGCTCGACCTGGGCAAGCGTCGGCTCAACTCCGGCATCGACAGCCAGTACCAGTACCAGCAGACCGAAAGCCTGGAAGCCAGCTCCCAGTCGCAACTGATCGATGCGGAAAAGCAACTGCAGAGCGCCAAGATCGCCCTCGCCGTGCTGCTCGGCAAAGGCCCGGACCGTGGCGGTGAGTTGACCCGTCCCAACGTGCTGAAACCCAGCGCCGTGGCGGTGCCTTCGGTATTGCCGGCCGAATTGCTCGGCCGTCGTCCGGACCTGATCGCCGCGCGTTGGCGCGTGGAGGCGGCGAGCAAGAATATCGCCGCCGGCAAGGCCAACTTCTACCCCAACCTCAACCTGAGCGCGAGCGCCGGAGCCGAGTCGTTGCTGGGTGACGCGATGTTCGGGTCGGCCAGCCGCTTCTTCAGCATCGCGCCGACGATCTCGCTGCCGATCTTCGACGGTGGCCGCCTGCGCGCCGACCTCGACGCCCGCGACGCCGACTACGACCTGGCGGTGGCCCAGTACAACAAGACCCTGGTGCAAGCCCTGGGCGATATCGGCAACACCCTGTCGCAACTGCGTGACACCGGTCGGCAGATCCAGGCCCAGCAACACGCCGCGGACATTGCCCAGCAGTCCTACGAGACCGGGGTGCAGCGCTACAGCTCCGGCATCGGCAACTATCTGGATGTGCTGAGCATCGAGCAGCAGTTGCTGCAGGCCCAGCGCCAGCTGGCGACGCTGAATGCAGCGCAGATCGATCTGTCGATTCAATTGATGCAGGCCCTGGGTGGCGGCTACAGCGCCAACAACGTGGCAGCGACCACCCCAGCCACACGCACGGAATAATTTGAGGTATTTGTCATGGCCACTGCCGAAAACACCAACGCAAGCGAACAACCCAAAGCCACCGAACAACCCAAAACGGACAACAACCCGCGTAAACGCAAGATCATGCTGATCGGCCTCGCGCTGATCGTCATCCTCGGCGTGCTGGGCGTGTGGGGCTGGTATGAGCTCTACGGCCGCTTCAATGAAAGCACCGACGACGCCTATGTGAACGGCAACGTGGTCGAGATCACCCCGTTGGTCACCGGCACCGTGGTCAGCATCGGCGCCGACGACGGCGACCTGGTCCACGAAGGCCAGGTGCTGGTCAACTTCGACCCGAATGATGCCGCCGTCGGCCTGCAAAGTGCCCAGGCCAACCTGGCCCGCACCGTGCGCCAGGTACGGGGTTTGTACAGCAACGTCGACGGGATGAAAGCCCAGGTGCTGGCGCAGCAAGCCAATGTGCAGAAGGCCCAGGACAACTACAACCGTCGTAAGAACCTCGCCGCGGGCGGCGCGATTTCCCAGGAAGAACTCTCCCACGCCCGTGACGACCTGACCTCGGCGCAAAACGCCCTGGCCAACGTGCAGCAGCAGTTCAAGACCACCAGCGCGCTGGTGGACGACACCGTGATTTCGTCGCACCCGGACGTCCAGGCCGCCGCCGCGCAACTGCGCCAGGCCTACCTGACCAATGCGCGCAGCACCTTGATCGCGCCGGTCACCGGCTACGTGGCCAAGCGCACCGTGCAACTGGGCCAGCGCGTCCAGCCGGGCACTGCGCTGATGGCGGTGATTCCGCTGGACCAGCTGTGGATTGACGCCAACTTCAAGGAAACCCAACTGCGCGACATGCGCATCGGCCAGCCGGTGGATATCGAGTCGGATATCTACGGCAGTGACGTGAAATTCAGCGGCACCGTGGACAGCCTGGGCGCCGGTACCGGCAGCGCGTTTGCCCTGCTGCCGGCGCAGAACGCCACCGGTAACTGGATCAAGATCGTGCAGCGTGTACCCGTGCGTATCCACATCAACGCCGATGAGCTGGCCAAGCACCCACTGCGAGTGGGCTTGAGCACCGTGGTCAATGTCGACCTGCACGACCAGAGCGGCCCGGTACTGGCGCAGCAGGCGCCGCAAAAGGCTTCGTTCACCACCAACGTGTATGACCGCCAACTGGCCGAGGCTGACGCCATGATCACGCAGTTGATCCATGACAACAGCAGCGCCGCACCCAAGGCTGCGCAACGCTGATGAGCAATAACGCCTCCTTCACGCCACCCAGCCTGTTGATGGCCACTATTGGCCTGTCGCTGGCGACCTTTATGCAGGTGCTCGACACCACCATCGCCAACGTGGCGTTGCCGACCATTTCCGGCAACCTCGGCGTGAGTTCGGAGCAGGGCACCTGGGTGATCACCTCGTTTGCGGTGAGCAACGCGATTGCCTTGCCGCTGACCGGCTGGTTGAGCCGGCGCTTTGGCGAGGTGAAGCTGTTCCTGTGGGCGACCCTGCTGTTTGTGCTGGCGTCGTTCCTGTGTGGTATTTCCACCTCGATGCCCGAGCTGATCGCCTTTCGGGTCGTGCAAGGCCTGGTTGCCGGGCCGTTGTACCCGATGACCCAGACGCTGCTGATCGCGGTCTACCCGCCGGCGAGGCGCGGCATGGCCCTGGCGTTGCTGGCGATGGTCACGGTGGTGGCGCCGATTGCCGGGCCGATCCTCGGCGGCTGGATCACTGACAGCTACAGTTGGCCGTGGATCTTCTTCATCAACGTGCCCATCGGGATCTTCGCGGTGATGGTGGTGCGTTCGCAGCTGAAGAAACGCCCGGTGGTCACCAGTTACCAGCCGATGGACTATGTGGGGCTGTTGAGCCTGATCGTCGGGGTCGGCGCCTTGCAGATCATCCTCGACAAGGGCAACGACCTGGACTGGTTCGAGTCCAACTTCATCATCATCGGTGCGGCGATTTCGGTGATTGCCCTGGCGGTGTTCATCATCTGGGAACTCACCGACAAGCACCCGGTGGTCAACCTGCGGCTGTTCGCTTACCGGAACTTCCGCATCGGCACTATCGTGTTGATCCTGGGGTATGCGGGCTTCTTCGGTATCAACCTGATCCTGCCGCAGTGGCTGCAAACTCAGATGGGCTACACCGCGACCTGGGCCGGCCTGGCGGTGGCGCCGATCGGCATCCTGCCGGTGCTGATGTCGCCGTTTGTCGGTAAGTACGCGCACAAATTCGACCTGCGCCTACTGGCAGGCCTGGCGTTCCTGGCGATTGGCCTGAGTTGCTTCATGCGTGCCGGCTTCACCAACGAAGTGGACTTCACCCACATCGCCCTGGTGCAGCTGTTCATGGGCATTGGCGTGGCGCTGTTCTTCATGCCGACCCTGAGCATCCTGATGTCCGATTTGCCGCCCCAGCAAATTGCCGACGGGGCCGGCCTGGCGACCTTCCTGCGGACCCTGGGCGGCAGCTTCGCGGCCTCGCTGACCACCTGGATCTGGATTCGCCGCGCGGACCAGCACCATGCGTACATGAGCGAAAACATGACCACCTACGACTCGGCCACCCGCGACGCGCTGCAAGCGCTCGGTGGGGCAGGGCACAAGGCTTATGCGCAGCTGGACCAGATCCTCACCAGCCAGGCGTACATGATGTCCACCGTGGACTACTTCACGTTGCTGGGGTGGATGTTCATGGGCTTGATGTTGCTGGTATGGCTGGCCAAGCCGCCGTTCGGCGCGAAGGCCGGGCCGGAAGCCTCCGGGCACTGATACCCGGATCATCCCGAGCCCTGTAGGACCCGGCTTGCTGGCGATGGCGGTGGTTCAGTCGATAAATCTATTGACTGACAGACCGCCTTCGCAGGCAAGCCAGCTCCCACATTTGGATCTCTGTTCACAAGGGATGCGTGGTGTTTGAAAATCAGGCGCCAGGCAACACCAATTGCGGCTTCACAACCTCAAGCTGAGACAGCACGCGGTCAACAAAGTGGGAGCGGGCTTGCTCGCGAAGGCGCCGGATCAGTCGATAAATGAATCGACTGACACACCGCCTTCGCCGGCAAGCCAGCTCCCACATTAGGACCTCTGTTCACAAGGGATGCGCGGTGTTTGAAAATCAGACGCCAGGCAACACCAATTGCGGGTTCACAACCTCAAGCTGAGACAGCACGCGGTCAACAAAGGTGGGAGCGGGCTTGCTCGCGAAGGCGCAGGATCAGTCGATAAATGAATTGACTGACACACCGCCATCGCCGGCAAGCCAGCTCCCACATTTGGATCTCTGTTCACAAGGGATGCGCGGTGTTTGGGAATCAGGCGCCAGGCCATACCCACTGCGGCTTCACAACCTCAAGCTGAGACAGCACGCGGTCAACAAAGTGGGAGCGGGCTTGCTCGCGAAGGCGCAGGATCAGTCGATAAATGAATTGACTGACACACCGCCTTCGCAGGCAAGCCAGCTCCCACATTTGGATCTCTGTTCACAAGGTATGTGTGGTGTTTGAGAGTCAGGCACCGGGCAACGCCAATTGCGGCTTCACAACCTCAAGCTGAGACAGCACGCGATCAACAAGGTGGGAGCGGGCTTGCTCGCGAAGGCGCCGGATCAGTCGATAAATGAATCGACTGACACACCGCCTTCGCAGGCAAGCCAGCTCTCACATTGAGGTCGCTGTTCACAGGGGATGCGCGGTGTTTGGGAATCAAGCACCGGGCAACGCCAGTTGCGGGTTCACAAAGTCAAACGCCGCCAGCTGAAACCCTTGCTCATCCACCTGCAAGGCCCAGCTTTGCTTGTCCCAGTCCCCCAGCACGATACGCTTGGCCGCCTGGTCTCCAATCTGCAACTTATGGATGGCCGGGCGGTGCGTGTGGCCGTGGACCAGGGTGCGCACGCCGAACTGCTGCATCACCCTGGGCACTTCCTCGGGGGTGACGTCGACGATGTCGTTGGTCTTCATGCGCGTTTGCGCGCGGCTTTCACTGCGCAGCTTGCGTGCCAGCTTGTGGCGGGTGCGCAGCGGCAGGTGGCGCAGGATAAACAGCACGATCGGGTTACGCAGGATGCGCCGCAGCTTCATATAGCCAAGGTCGCGGGTACAGAGGCTGTCGCCGTGCATCAACAGCACAGGCTCGCCATGGAGCTGCACGACACTCGGGTCCTTGAGCAAGGTGGCGCCTGCAGCTTTGCAGAACCCCTTGCCGATGAGGAAATCGCGGTTGCCATGCATGATGAAAATCGGGGTGCCGCTGTCGCTCAGCTCGCGCAAGGCTGCGCAAATCGAGCGCTGGAAGGGCGTCATCCCATCGTCGCCAATCCAGGCTTCAAAGAAGTCCCCCAGAATGTACAACGCCTGGGCGCCACGGGCGCGGTTGTGGAGCAGATCCAGAAACGCCCGGGTGATGTCCGGGCGCTCCTCTTCCAGATGCAAATCTGAAATCAGCAATATCACTCAACGATCTCGGCTTTCTCGACGATCACGTCTTCTACCGGAACGTCCTGGTGACCGGCTTTACCGGTGGTCTGAACGCCTTTGATCTTGTCGACGACGTCCTGGCCTTCGGTGACTTTACCGAACACTGCGTAGCCCCAGCCCTGAACGTTCTTGCCGCTGTGGTTCAGGAAAGTGTTGTCGGCGACGTTGATGAAGAACTGCGCGGAGGCCGAATGCGGCTCCATGGTACGGGCCATGGCGACGGTGTACTTGTCGTTGGAAAGGCCGTTGTCCGCTTCGTTCTGGATGCTTGGACGCTTGTCTTTCTTTTCCTTCATTCCAGGCTCGAAACCGCCGCCCTGGACCATGAAGTTGCCGATGACACGGTGGAAAACAGTGTTTTCGTAGTGGCCGGCCTTAACGTATTCGATGAAGTTGGCGACGGTGATCGGCGCTTTCTCGGCGTTCAGCTCGATGACGATGTCACCGTGGTTGGTGGTCAGTTTGACTTGAGTCATGTTCACTACTCTTTTCAGGGAATTCGTGGGTTTGGACGCCTGCGCGCCTTACCAGGTTGGCGAAATCGCGGCCAAGGCGCGCAGTTTAGCGTGCCCGGCAGGAATTTCGAGGTGGTTTTTTACCGCCCGTGCATTAAATGCAGCAGTTTTTGGCCACGCTCTGTCAGCGGCTTGACCGCTTCGGCTATGATAAGCCCTTTGTTTTACTTGGCCCCAACCGGCCACGAACCTGTCTGTTCAAGGATCCTATGAGCAAGCCCACTGTCGACCCTACCTCGAATTCCAAGGCCGGACCTGCCGTCCCGGTCAATTTCCTGCGCCCGATCATCCAGGCGGACCTGGATTCGGGCAAGCACACGCAGATCGTCACCCGCTTCCCGCCAGAGCCCAACGGCTACCTGCACATCGGTCACGCCAAGTCGATCTGTGTGAACTTCGGCCTGGCCCAGGAGTTCGGTGGCGTCACGCACCTGCGTTTCGACGACACCAACCCGGCCAAGGAAGACCAGGAATACATCGACGCCATCGAAAGCGACATCAAGTGGCTGGGCTTCGAATGGTCCGGTGAAGTGCGCTACGCCTCGAAGTATTTCGACCAGTTGTTCGACTGGGCCGTCGAGCTGATCAAGGCCGGCAAGGCTTACGTCGACGACCTGACCCCGGAGCAAGCCAAGGAATACCGTGGCACGCTGACCGAGCCGGGCAAGAACAGCCCGTTCCGCGACCGTTCGGTGGAAGAGAACCTCGACTGGTTCGCCCGCATGCGCGCCGGTGAGTTCCCGGACGGCGCCCGCGTACTGCGCGCCAAGATCGACATGGCCTCGCCGAACATGAACCTGCGCGACCCGATCATGTACCGCATTCGCCACGCTCATCACCACCAGACCGGTGACAAGTGGTGCATCTACCCGAACTACGACTTCACCCACGGTCAGTCGGACGCCATCGAAGGCATCACCCACTCGATCTGCACCCTCGAGTTCGAAAGCCATCGCCCGCTGTACGAGTGGTTCCTCGACAGCCTGCCGGTGCCGGCGCACCCGCGCCAGTACGAGTTCAGCCGCCTGAACCTGAACTACACCATCACCAGCAAGCGCAAGCTCAAGCAGTTGGTGGATGAGAAGCACGTGCATGGCTGGGACGACCCACGCATGTCGACGCTGTCGGGTTTCCGCCGTCGCGGCTACACCCCGGCATCGATCCGCAATTTCTGCGAGATGGTCGGCACCAACCGCTCCGACGGTGTGGTCGACTACGGCATGCTCGAGTTCAGCATCCGTCAGGACCTCGACGCCAACGCCCCACGCGCCATGTGCGTGCTGCGTCCGTTGAAAGTCGTGATCACCAACTACCCGGAAGACAAGGTCGACCACCTCGAACTGCCGCGTCACCCGCAGAAAGAAGAACTCGGTGTGCGCAAGCTGCCGTTCGCGCGTGAGATCTACATCGACCGCGATGACTTCATGGAAGAGCCGCCAAAAGGCTACAAGCGCCTGGAGCCGAACGGCGAAGTGCGCCTGCGCGGCAGCTACGTGATCCGCGCTGACGAAGCGATCAAGGACGCCGACGGCAACATCGTCGAGCTGCGTTGCTCGTACGACCCGGACACCCTGGGCAAGAACCCTGAAGGCCGCAAGGTCAAGGGCGTGATCCACTGGGTGCCGGCCGCTGCCAGCATCGAGTGCGAAGTGCGCCTGTACGATCGTCTGTTCCGCTCGCCGAACCCTGAAAAGGCCGAGGACAGCGCCAGCTTCCTGGACAACATCAACCCTGACTCCCTGCAAGTACTCACTGGTTGTCGTGCCGAGCCATCGCTTGGCGACGCACAGCCGGAAGACCGTTTCCAGTTCGAGCGCGAAGGTTACTTCTGCGCGGATATCAAGGACTCGAAACCAGGCGCTCCGGTATTCAACCGTACCGTGACCTTGCGTGATTCGTGGGGCCAGTGATTTAAGGGATTTGTCGTGCTAACGATCTACAACACACTCAGCAAGACCAAAGAAGTCTTCAAGCCGCTGGATGGCAACAAGGTGCGCATGTACGTGTGCGGCATGACCGTGTACGACTACTGCCACATCGGCCACGGCCGCAGCATGGTTGCCTTCGACCTGGTGACGCGCTGGTTGCGCTTCAGTGGTTATGACCTGACCTACGTGCGCAACATCACCGACATCGACGACAAGATCATCAATCGCGCCAACGAAAACGGCGAGTCGTTCGGCGCGTTGACCGAGCGCATGATCGCCGCGATGCACGAGGACGAGGCCCGCCTCAACATCCTCAAGCCGGACATGGAACCGCGTGCCACCGACCACATCCCTGGCATGCACGCGATGATCCAGACCCTGATCGACAAGGGTTACGCCTACGCCCCGGGCAATGGTGACGTGTACTACCGCGTCGCCAAGTTCATGGGCTACGGCAAGCTGTCGCGCAAGAAAATCGAAGACCTGCGCATCGGCGCACGCATCGAAGTCGACGAAGCCAAGCAGGATCCTCTCGACTTCGTGCTGTGGAAAGCCACCAAGCCCGGCGAGCCGAGCTGGGAGTCGCCCTGGGGCGCCGGGCGTCCGGGCTGGCACATCGAATGCTCGGTGATGTCCACCTGCTGCCTGGGCGAGACCTTCGACATTCACGGCGGCGGCAGCGACCTCGAGTTCCCGCACCATGAAAACGAAATCGCCCAGAGCGAAGCCGCCACCGGCAAGACTTACGCCAACGCCTGGATGCACTGCGGCATGATCCGCATCAATGGCGAGAAGATGTCCAAGTCCTTGAACAACTTCTTCACCATTCGCGACGTGCTGGCAAAGTACCACCCGGAAGTCGTGCGTTACCTGCTGGTGTCGAGTCACTACCGCAGCGCCATCAACTACTCGGAAGACAACCTCAAGGACGCCAAGGGCGCCCTGGAGCGTTTCTACCACGCGTTGAAAGGCCTGCCCGCCGTGGCCCCGGCCGGCGGCGAAGGTTTCGTGGCGCGCTTCACCGAAGTCATGAACGACGACTTCGGCACACCCGAAGCCTGCGCGGTACTGTTCGAGATGGTGCGCGAGATCAACCGCCTGCGCGAGAGCGATCTCGATGCAGCGGCGGGCCTGGCGGCGCGCTTGAAAGAGCTGGCCAGCGTGCTCGGCGTGTTGCAGATGGAAGCCGATGACTTCCTGCAAGCCGGCGCCGAAGGGCGTGTGGATGCGGCTGAAGTCGATGCGTTGATCCAGGCGCGCTTGACCGCCCGCACCAATAAAGACTGGGCGGAATCCGACCGTATCCGTGACCAACTGACCGCGATGGGTGTGGTGTTGGAAGACGGCAAGGGCGGGACGACGTGGCGGTTGGCTGATCAGGCTTGATTGGTAAACGCTGAATGAAAAACGCCCCGACTGGTTCGGGGCGTTTTTTTGCATGCCGGTTTAACGGCTCACTCGATCCATTGTGGGAGCGGGCTTGCTCGCGAAGGCGGTGTGTCAGTCACAGCTGCAGTGGCTGACACACCGCCTTCGCGAGCAAGCCCGCTCCCACATTTTTTACCGTGTCCACTTCGCGAATTCTTCGGTTTCAGATTTATCTGTGAAAAGCCAAATGCTTGCCAGCGCTTGAGCTGACGCCAGGTCCTCCGTAGCGTTGGCCGGCAGCGTCTGGGTACGATAAACACGCGATAGCCTTCCACGGACGGCTATGGTTTTTCAGAAGGGTTTAGTCAATGGATTGTTGGCAGACACGCGGCCGATCCGCAGATGTCCCCAATCCAAATGTGGGAGCTGGCAAGCCAGCTCCTACAGTTTTCAGCGTGGCCGCTTCATTCAGTCGTTATCTACGCCTGACGTAGTCCACCCATTCGTACTCAAGGCCCTCGTGCTGTCGGACGCCATGGCGGCAGACCTCAACGAACTCATGCTCAAAACGCGGAAACCTGGCTTCACCCTCGTGATCATCGTCGAACAGGGTCAGGTACAGCCTGTCCACAAGGTGTATCGCTTGGTCATAAAGCTCTGGCCCGCCACCGATATGAATTTCCTCGGGGGTGTAGAGGGCTGCGCGTTCTAGTGCCGCTGCCAGGGATTGGCAGGCGATCGCGTGCTCGTGCACATAGTCGGGGTTTCTGGACAGCACGATGTTGGGCCGATTGGCCAATGGCCTACCGCTGAGGGCAATGACCGACTCGAAGGTTTTTCGGCCCATGATGACCGGCTTGCCAATCGTCTTGGCAGCGAATCTGCGCAGATCATCCGGCACCATTCGCAACAGTCCGCTGGCTTTGCCGATGGAGCGATTACGGCTGCCTATGCCTGCGACCAATGCGAGGGGTGGGTTCATGGTCTGTTCCTTCAGAGAAATCCATTATTGCGCGGCGTGAGCGCCTGACATTACTTGATACCGACTTTGCACAAAACCATTGTCCGACACGTAGGTGCCAACATGCTGCAGCTCCTGCTCACTGCCAACCTGGCTGAACAGTGGAATGCCTTGCCCCAGCAAAACCGGGATACGCGTAATGATCAGCTCATCGATCAGGCCCGCGTCAAGAAACGCCTGGATCGTCTGGCCACCGTCGATATAGAGGTGCTTCATACCGCGTTCGGCTAACGTTGCCACGAGTGAGGTGACGTCTCCTGCCATGACCTCGACCTTGCCCTCCAGATGCGCAGGGATCTGCAGAGGCTGATGGGAGAGGGCAATGACGGGGGTGCCCTCGTAGGGCCAATCCGGGAAGGACGAGACTTTCTCCAGGGTTTTGCGACCCATTACCAGTGCATCGACCGTGGCGATGAAGCGTTCATAGGTCACGCCGTTCAGCTCGGCGGTTTCGTATTCCGGTCGGTGCAACCATTCGATATCACCGTCTGGACGGGCAATAAAGCCGTCGATGCTGGTTGCGATAAAAACGGAACAGCGGATATCCATGGCGAAAACTCCTTTTAGTGCGCTTTGACGCTAATACTCATTTAATCCTCGCGTGCCACAACCGGGCGTCTGAGAAACAATCCTGATGCCCTTTTCTGTCGCGCGAGGATGTATGCGAAGTTGGTTGATCCGTTACCGTTACGCAATCATTTTCTGGATATGCTTCGGCGTTTTCCGTACCTCCCTGGCCGACTGGAATCCGATTCCCTCCGGCTCCATGCGCCCGACCTTGCTGGAAGGCGATGTGGTGCTGGTCAATCGCGTCGCGTATGACCTCAAGGTCCCGCTCACGGACATTTCCCTGGCCCACCTCGATAACCCCCAGCGCGGCGATGTGGTGACGTTTTCGTCACCCAAGGATGGCATGCGCCTGATCAAGCGGATTGTCGGCGTTCCCGGCGACACCCTGGAAATGCGCGATGAAGTGCTGTGGGTCAACGGTACGCCAGCCACCTACAGTGATGCGCAGGACATCAGCGAGCCAATTGTCCCAGGTCATACGGTACCTGGGATCAAGCTGAACGAATTGGCCGCCAACCGCCAGCGTACTGTGCAGTTCATGCCGACGGTGCGGGCGATGCGCAATTTCGCGCCAGTGGTGGTGCCGGCCGACAGCTATTTCATGCTGGGGGATAACCGCGATAACAGCGATGACTCGCGATACATCGGCTTTGTGCCACGTCGGTTGTTGATCGGTCGGGCGCATCACGTGCTGGCGTCGGCGCAGATTCTCGATGATTGGATGCCACGGTTTCGCAGGTTTGGCGCGTCGATCTTGTAACGGAATCTGTGCTATCTGAAGGGCAACAAGAGCCACTGATGGAGATTCAAATGACGTGTATTTTCTGCAGCATTGTTCAAAAGACCTCCCCAGCGCACATTCTGTGGGAAGACGACCAGCATATGGCGTTTCTTTCGATCTTTCCCAACACACCGGGTTTCAGCGTGGTAATCCCCAAGCAGCACTACGGCAGCTATGCGTTTGCGCAGTCGGATGAGGTGTTGGCCGGGCTTGCTATCGCCGCGAAGAAGACTGCGCAACAGATCGACCGCGCGTTTCCCGATGTGGCCCGTACGGGGATGATTCTTGAAGGGTATGGAGTGGATCATCTGCATGCGAAGCTGTTTCCCATGCATGGGACGGGCGGGGACAGTACCTTCAAGCCCATCAGCTCCAAGGTGGAGAAGTTCTTCGAAGCCTATGAGGGCTATATCTCGTCCCACGATTTTGTGCGGGCGGATGATGCCGAGCTAGCGGAGTTGGCGGCGCATATCAGATCATTTGTCTAATGAAAAACCAAATGTGGGAGCGGGCTTGCTCGCGAATGCGGTGGGTCAGTCGCTGATGTGCTGACTGAAAAACCGCATTCGCGAGCAAGCCCGCTCCCACATTTTTTACTGTGTTCGCTTGATGAATCAGCGGCGGCTGCTGACTTCGGCGGGTACATCATCGCCGGCCATGCGCTTGCGAAACAGCGCCGTGCGCGCCAATAGCAGCGTGGTCACCGGCACCGTGATCGAGAGCAAGATCGGGATCAGCCAGCCGTGCAACACCGGCCCGGACTTGAGCACCGAAAAATAGATAATCGACGCCAACGCCACGCACCAGGCGCCCAGCGTCGAAGCCAGGGCAGGCGGGTGCATGCGCTGGAAGAAGTCCTTCATCCGCAGCAAGCCAAGCGCGCCAATCAACGCAAATACGCTGCTGAGCACCAGCAGCACTGCGACAACGATTTCCATCCACAACGGCATCATTCAATCACCTCCCCACGCAGCAGGAATTTCGCCAGGGCAAACGAGCCCACGAAGCCGAACAGTGCAATCAGCAGCGCCGCTTCAAAGTAGGTGTCACTCGCATACCGAATGCCCAGTACCAGCATCATCAGCATCGCCAGGATGTACAGGTAGTCCAGCGCCAGTACCCGGTCCTGGGCCGACGGGCCCTTGAACAGGCGGATCAGGGTCAGCACCATGGCCAGCGAGAACAGGAACAGGCTGAACAGGATCGCATTGGAAAGCAGGGCGCTCATTCGAAGATCTCCATGAGGGGCCGTTCATAGGCATCCTTGAAGTGCTGGATAAAGTGCGCTTCGTCATCCAGGTCGAACACGTGCAGCAGCAGGATGCTGCGGTCCAGCGCCAGTTCAGACCAGACGGTGCCGGGCGTGACGCTGGTGATCATCGACAGTACGGCCAGGCCGTTGGCGTCGCGCAGGTCCAGGGGGATCTTGATAAAACGTGAGCGCGGCGGGCGTGACCCACACGTCAGCACGCCCCAGGCCACTTGCAGGTTGGAGATGATCACATCCCGGCCCACGCGCAAGAACAGGCGAATGATCACCCCAGGGCGACGGATACGGATTGGCAACGGCCGCAACGGCGCCATCAGCAAGGGCGCAAGAACGCCCAGCAACGCACCCAGCAGCAGGTTGCCGGGGCTCAACGACAGGTTCAACACCAGCCACAATACCCACAACGCCAGGGACAGCCACGGGGCAGGGAACAGACGCTTCATGGCTGCACCTCCAGCGCGGCGGACTTGGCTTCAGGGCTCGGAATTGGGCGCGTTGCCATGACGGCCATCACGTAGTGTTCCGGGTTGTTGAGGCTCTCGGCGGTGGCCTGGGTGTAGCGCATCAACGGTTCGGCCTTGAAGGTCAGCAGGATGCTCAAGCCCAGCAGGAAGAAGATCGGCACGCACTCATAGCGGCGCAGCAGCGGCGAGGGGCGCTCCTCCGGGGTCCAGAAGCGCTGGATGCCCAGGCGGGCGAAGGCGATCAGCGAGGCCAGGCCGGACAGGATCAGCAGCGCCACCAGGCCCCAGGCCGCAGGACGAATCGGCTCATCGACACTGACGCCCAGGCCCAGCGGATTGACCAGCGCACTCAACAAGCTGAGCTTGCCGATAAACCCCGACAGCGGCGGCATGCCGATGATCAGCAAGGCGCACGCCACGAAGCTCAAGCCGAGGAAGGCCATGGTCCAGGGGATGACCTGGCCGATCACGGCCTTTTGCTCGTCATCCAGGTTGACGCCCGGACGCGGGTGCAAGGACTCCATGGCCTTGGGCAGCGCGTCGATTTCCTCGTCCAGCGGCAGGTCATTGGCCGAGCGCGAGCGTTCGATCAATTCGGCCAGCAGGAACAGCGCGCTCAGCGCCAGCGTGGAGCTGACCAGATAGAACAACGCGCCGGCAGTCAGGCTGGGCTGGGCAAAGCCCACCGCTGACAACAGGATCCCGGCCGAAACCAGGATGCTCAGGCTTGCCATGCGCTCCAGCCGCTGCGCAGCGATCATCGCCAGCGCCGCGCAGATGATCGTGGCCATGCCGCCGTACACCAGCCAGTCGCCGCCAAACAGAGCCGAGGCCCCGGCCTGGCCGGAGAACAGCAGGGTCCACAACCGCAGCACGGTGTACACGCCGACCTTGGTCATGATCGCGAACATCGCCGCCACCGGTGCGCTGGCCGAGGAATAGGCGGGCGCGAGCCAGAAGTTCAGCGGCCACATGCCGGCCTTGGCCAGGAACGCGGTGGCGAGGATTGCCGCACCGGCGTGCAGCAAGCCGCGATCAGCCTCAGGCACCAGCGGGATTTTCAGTGCCAGGTCAGCGAAGTTCAGCGTGCCGGTGACGCCGTAGATCATCGCCGCACCAATCAGGAACAACGACGACGCCAGCAGGTTGATCGCAATGTAATGCAGCCCCGACGACACCCGCGCCCGCCCCGAGCCGTGCAGCATCAAGCCGTAGGACGCCGCCAGCAGCACCTCGAAGAACACGAACAGGTTGAACAGGTCGGCGGTCAGGAACGCGCCGTACAGGCCCATCATCTGGATCTGGAACAATGCATGGAAACTGGTGCCGGCACGGTCCCAGCGAGCCATGGCGAACAGCAGCGCGCTCACCCCGATGATCCCCGTCAGCACCAGCATCAGTGCCGACAGTTGGTCGATCACCAGCACAATGCCGAACGGCACCTGCCAGTTGCCCGGCAGGTACACGCCAATCGAGCCGGGGCCGCCTTTTTGCGTCCAGTACAGCAGCAGAATCGCGATACCCAGGCCGATCATGCTCGAGAACAGGTTGATGCGCGCCTTGAGCGGGCGGTGCTTCTCGCCGAGCATCAGCATCAACGCGGCAGTCAGCAGCGGCAGCAGGATCGGCGCGACGATCAGTTGATTCATCCACGTCATTCCTTGGGCTCCCGGCCGTCCACATGGTCCGTGCCGGTCAGGCCCCGGGAGGCCAGCAGCACCACCAGGAACAAGGCGGTCATGGCGAAGCTGATCACGATGGCCGTGAGCACCAGCGCCTGGGGCAGCGGGTCGGTGTAGTTGAGCAGGTCTTGCGGCACGCCGTCCTTGATGATCGGCTCCTTGCCGATAAACAGGCTGCCCATGCTGAAGATGAACAGGTTGACCCCATACGACAGCAGGCACAGGCCCATCACCACCTGGAACGTCCGTGGGCGCAGGATCAACCAGACGCCGGAGGCCGCCAGGACCCCAATGGCGATTGCGATGACTTCTTCCATCAGGCGGCTCCTTCCGTTGCGGCAACCACTTTGGCCTGGTTGCTCGGTTTATGCGCTCGTACGGATTGGTGACCGAGGGCGGTGAGCATCAGCAGCGTCGAGCCGACGACCATGGCGTACACGCCGACGTCGAAGAACAACGCGCTGGCGATATGAATGTCGCCCAGCAGCGGCAGGCTGAAATGCCAGGTGTGCGTAGTAAGGAAGGGATACCCGGCAAACAGCGCACCGAGCCCGGTAAGGGTCGCCGAGAACAGCCCGAAGCCCATCCAGCGCATCGGCCGCAGGCTCATCTGCGCCTCGACCCACTGGGTGCCGGCGACCATGTATTGCAGGATAAACGCCACCGACATCACCAGCCCGGCGACGAAGCCGCCGCCCGGTTGGTTGTGGCCGCGCATGAACAGGTAGAACGACACCACCAGCGCAATCGGCAGCAGCAGGCGCACCAGCACCGCCGGCACCATCATGAAGCCCAGGGCGGTGTCGCTGGCCTGGCGCGGGTTGACCAGGTCGGTGGCCACGTCCGGCGCGAGCTGGCGCTGTTGCGCCGGCAGTTGCATGCTTTCCTTGGACGGGCGGAAGCGGCGCAGCAGGGCGTACACCGTCAGCGCCACGGCGCCGAGCACGGTGATTTCGCCCAGGGTGTCGAAACCCCGGAAGTCCACCAGCATCACGTTCACCACATTGCTGCCGCCGCCTTCGGGCAGGGCGCGACTCAAGTAGAACGAGGAAATGTCGTTGGGTGTCTGGCGCGTCAGCATCGCGTAGGACAGCAGCGCCATGCCGCCGCCCACCACGGTGGAGAGCAGGAAGTCACGCAGGCGACGGATACGTGCCTTGCGCAGCGAGCTGGGCAGTGGCGAGACTTCTTCGATCCGCCGTGGCAGCCAGCGCAGGCCCAGCAGGATCAGCACGGTGGTCACCACCTCGACCACCAGTTGCGTCAGCGCCAGGTCCGGCGCCGAGAACCACACAAAGGTGATGCAGGTCATCAGGCCGCACACGCTGACCATGGTCAGGGCCGCCAGCCGGTGATACTTGGCCTGCCAGGCAGCGCCGAGGGCACAGGCAATCGCCAGCAGCCACAAGGTCACGAACACGATGGAACCCGGGATTTTCGGGCGGTCGCCCCAACTGATGCCGCTGTGCAGCATCGGGATCAGGCCGGCGATCACTGCCGCCAGCACCAGCAGGAACAGCTGGGTCTGCAGGCGTTTGGTGCTGATGCGTTTTTCGATCTTGCGCACGCCGCGCATCATCACTACCAGGCTGCGCTCGAAGCCGCGCTTGCCGTTGAAATAACTGATGATCGGCGGGTATTTGAAGCGCCCGCGCTTGAGCTGCTTGCGCAGCAGCAGGTACAGCACCACGCCACCGGACATCGCCACCAGGCTCATGATCATCGGCGCATTCCAGCCGTGCCAGATCGCCAGGCTGTACTCGGGCAGCACTCCGCCCGCGACCGGCAGGGCAGCGGCGGCGAGGATCGAACCGACCACCTGGGCCGGGAAGATCCCCACCAGCAGGCAGGTGAACACCAGCAGCTCGACCGGCGCGCGCATCCAGCGCGGCGGTTCGTGTGGGGTGTGCGGCAGGTTGGTGGCGGTCGGGCCGAAGAACACGTCGACAGTGAAGCGCAGGGCGTAGGCCACGCTGAACGTACCGGCAATGGTCGCGATCAACGGCAGGGCGAACTCCACCCAGGCGGTCGAGGTGATGAACACGGTTTCGGCGAAGAACATCTCTTTGGACAGGAACCCGTTGAGCAGCGGTACGCCGGCCATGGAGGCACTCGCGACCATCGCCAGGGTCGCGGTAAACGGGATCAACCGCACCAGGCCGCTGAGCTTGCGGATATCGCGGGTGCCGCTTTCGTGGTCGATGATGCCGGCGGCCATGAACAGCGAGGCCTTGAAGGTCGCGTGGTTGAGAATGTGAAACACGGCGGCGACGGCGGCCAGCGGGCTGTTGAGGCCCAGCAGGAGGGTGATCAGCCCGAGGTGGCTGATCGTGGAGTAGGCCAGCAGGCCCTTCAGATCGTTTTGAAACATGGCGCAGTAAGCGCCGAGGAGGAGGGTGAGGGCGCCGGCACCGCCGACGATCCAGAACCATTCTTCGCTGCCGGACAGCGACGGCCACAGGCGGGCCAGCAGGAACACGCCGGCCTTCACCATCGTCGCCGAGTGCAGGTAGGCGGAAACCGGGGTCGGCGCCGCCATCGCGTGGGGCAGCCAGAAGTGGAACGGGAACTGTGCGCTCTTGCTCAGGGCGCCGATCAGCACCAGCGCCAGCATGACCGGGTAGAGCGAATGCGCGCGAATCTGCTCGCCCGCCGCCAGCACCAGGTCCAGGTCATAGCTGCCGACGATATGCCCAAGCAGCATTACCCCGGCCAGCAGGCACAGACCGCCCGCACCGGTGACCATCAGCGCCATATAGGCACCCCGGCGTGCATCGGCGCGGTGGTGCCAGTAGCCGATCAGCAGGAACGAGAACAGGCTGGTCAGTTCCCAGAAAAACACGATCTGGATCAGGTTGCCGGAAATCACCAGGCCCAGCATGGCCCCCATGAAGGCCAGGAAAAACGCGAAGAAACGCGGCACCGGGTCTTCCGGTGACATGTAGTAGCGGGCGTACAACGACACCAGCGTGCCGATGCCCAGCACCAGCATCGAGAACAGCCAGGCGAACCCATCCATGCGCAGCACGAAGTTCAGCCCGAGGCTGGGCAACCACATGAATTCTTCGCGGATCACGCCACCGTGGGCGATCTGGGGGTAGAGCAGGGCGACTTGAATCGTGCCGACCAAGGCCACAAGGCCCGCCAGCAGGGATTCGGTGTTACGTGCATTGTGCGGCAGCAAGGCCGCCAGACAGCTGCCAATAAAAGGCAGAAGCAGTAGAACTATCAGGGACATAGGCTTCTAATCTGCGGGAGTTTGGGATGCATCATACGTGCCGCTTTCTCGATCACCAAACGGCAAGATGTGGCAGGATCCTACAGAGGTCGGAGACGGCAGCTATAAGCGGCAAGCTACAAGAGGATAGCCGAGGGTATATTTCTTGCCGTTTGCCGTTTGCCGTTTGCCGCTTAGATCATCAACCCTGGCTTTCCGGTTCGACTTCGGCCTTGGCATCGACAACTTTCGAACCGCGTGTCTTCAGCTCACTGACAATCACCGCCACCACAATCAACGCCGCGCCCAGCATCGCCAGCGGCGGGAAGCGTTCCCCGGCGATCCGCCCGATGACCCCGGCCCACACCGGCTCGCCGGCATAAATCAACGTGGCACGGGTGGGCGAGACGCTCTGCTGCGCCCAGTTCATCGCCACCTGGATCACCGCGCTGGTCAAGCCCAGGCCCACGGCGCTGAATACCAGCAACCATGAAAACCCCGGCAGCGCTTCGCCCATCGGCACCACCATCAAAAATGACAACAGCGAGGCGGTGGCCAGTTGCACCACGGTCACCCGGCGCACGTCCACCTGCCCGGCATAGGCGCCGATAAGAATGATCTCGGCCGCCACCGCGATCGCGCAGATCAGCGTGGCGATCTCGCCGGGGCTGAAGTTGAGCGAGGCTCCGGTCGGGCCGGTCAGCAGCATCAACCCGGTAAATGCCAGCATGATGCCGATGCTGGGCATCAGCCCCGGACGGCGCCCCAGCACCAACCACTGCAACAGCGGCACGCACGGTACATACAGCGCCGTGATGAAGGCCGATTGGCTGCTTGGAATGGTTTGCAGGCCGATGGTCTGCATGCCGTAGCCGAACATGATCGAGGTGCCGATGAAGGCGCCCGCCTTCAACTCGAACAGGGTCAGGCCGCGCAGGGTGCGCAGGGAGAAGAAACCCACCACGATGGCCGCTGCGGCAAAGCGCAGGCCCACGAAAAACATCGGCCCGCTGACCGTCATTGCATGCTGCACGAGCAAGAAGGTGCCGCCCCAGATCATGGTGATAAACACCAGCAGGCATTCGGCTTTGCTGAAACGGTTGAAACGTGGGGCGGTATTCGCGGCGGTCATGGCGGCTCGGTCTTGCAAGGGAAAGGCACGGACCGCACAATGCGCCGCACTGCTGGGCAGTATACTGCGCACACCCACCTTATGAGCAATATAGTGCACAAAGAAAATCCGCAACGGGCCTCGGTCCTGCAGCACGTCAGCCAGAACGTCAGGCGCCTGCGCCATGCCGCCGACCTGAGCCAGACTGCGCTCTCGGAAAAGTCCGGGGTGAGCCGGCGCATGCTGGTGGCCATTGAGGCGGGCGAGAAGAACGTCAGCCTGTCGACCCTCGACCGCGTGGCCGAAGCATTGGACGTGGCGTTCAGCGACCTGATCCAGGCCCCGGATGCGCCCGACCACAGCCGCATCAACGAGCTGGCCTGGGCCGGCGATATCCCCGGCAGCAAGGCGGTCTTGCTGGCCAGGGCCCACGCCCGTCGCGAAGTCGAACTGTGGGAAATGCGCCTGGAGCCGGGAGATCGCTACAGCCCCGAGCCGGATCCGGAAGGCTGGAGTGTGCAGCTGTTCGTGTTCGAGGGAAGCCTGACGCTGCTATTGGACGAGGAAGAACGGCACGTCGCGGCCGGCGAGTTCTATATGTTCGCCAGCCGCCAGGTCCACGCCTATTGCAATCAGGGTGATGTGGCCGTGCGCTTTGTGCGCAACGTGGTGATCTAACTGTCTGCCAGGCAACAGTGGATGGACACTTTGCTGGTTTGAAACCCGCCCTGGCGCCCTGATTTACCAGCAACTCGCTGATTTTATTGGCGATTAAATTCAGGCACGACTCCTGCAATCACTCCAGCATCCCATCGGAGCCTGGAGTCGGCCCATGTCAGCCCATCCTCAACACCCTGCCCATATCATCCGCTCGGATGCCGAAGCCATCGAGGTCGCCAAGCGCCTGGCCGAACGCTTCGCCGTCGACGCCAGCGTGCGTGACCGCGAGCGCCGCCTGCCGGTGGCCGAACTCGACGAATTCTCCGCCAGCGGCCTGTGGGGCATCACCATTCCCAAGGCCTACGGCGGCGCCGAAGTGTCCTACGTGACCGTGGCCGAAGTGATCAAGTTGATCTCCGCCGCCGACCCGTCCCTGGGGCAAATCCCGCAGAACCACCTGGGCGTGGTGGACATCCTGCTGCAAACCGCGACCGAGGAACAAAAACGCCATTACTTCGGCAAGGTGCTGGCCGGCTACCGTTTCGGCAACGCCTTCTCCGAAGCCAAGAGCAAAAACGCCGGCATTTTCGATACGCAGATCCGCGTGCACGGCGACACCGCGCAAATCAATGGCGAGAAGTTCTACTGCACCGGCGCGCTGTTCGCGCATATCGTGCCCACCGTCGGCAACAACGAACACGGCCAGGCGTTTATCGCCTTTGTCGAGCGTGACGCGCCCGGCTTGAGTGTGATCGACAGCTGGGACGGCTTTGGCCAGCGCACCACCGCCAGCGGCGGCGTGACCCTCGACGGCGTCACCGTCCCTCTCAGCGCGGTGATCCCCGCCCACCAGGCTTTCGACCAACCCACCGCCAACGGCCCGATCTCGCAGATCATCCAGGCTGCCGTCGACACCGGCATCGCCCTCGGTGCCCTGGAGCAGGCGAAGATTTACGCACGCCAGGCGCGGCCATGGATCGACAGCCAACAGGATCACGGCTGGCAAGACCCGTTCACCATCGCCGCCATCGGCGATCTGGAATGGCGCGTGCACGGCACCGAAGCGATCCTCGCCAAGGCCGGCAAAGCAGTGGACCAGGCGCTGGCCGAGCCGAATGAAGACAGCGTCGCCAACGCTTCATTGGTCGTCGCCCAGGCCAAGGTGCTGTCGGCGGAAACCGCCTTGCTCGCCAGCAGCAAACTCTTCGAACTGGCTGGCACTCGCTCGGTCACCGGCAAACACAACCTCGACCGTTTCTGGCGCAACGCGCGCACCCACACCCTGCACGACCCGGCCCGCTGGAAATACCACCTGATCGGCAACTTCGTGCTCAACGGCGTGAAGCCCGCACGCCACGCCTGGAACTGAGGAGCCTGAACCATGACTGCACTGAATCAAGCGCGCCAACTGCTGGACAGCACCCGCCGCGCCGTCGCGAAAAGTGACGATCCCTACGTGATCAGCCGCTTCGGCGACCTGCAGATCCGCGTGGACGTGGCCGCCGCCTTGCTCGAACGCGCCGAGACCCACCCGAGCCCGGTGGCCATCACCGAAGCACAGATCGCTGCCGCCGAAGCCCTGCTTTTTGCCAGCGCCACCGAATTCGAACTGACCGGCCAACGCACCGCATTGCCGCCGAGCCTCGATGACCCGCTGCGCCACAAATACCAGGTTGTCGGCAACTACCACCTCAACGGAGTGCTTTGATGTCCCGTGAAATCCGCTTGAACGCCTTCGACATGAACTGTGTCGGCCACCAATCCCCTGGCCTGTGGGCGCACCCGCGTGACCGTTCGTGGCAGTACAAGGACCTGGAGTACTGGACCGACCTCGCTAAAATCCTCGAGCGCGGCAAGTTCGACGGCTTGTTCATCGCCGATGTGCTGGGCATCTACGACGTGTACAACGGCAACGGCGACGCGGCGATTCGCCAGGCAGCACAAGTGCCGGTCAACGATCCGCTGTCGCTGATCGCACCGATGGCACTGGTCACCGAACACCTGGGTTTTGGCCTGACGGCATCGTTGTCGTTCGAACACCCGTACCCGTTCGCGCGCCGGCTTTCGACCCTCGATCACCTGACCAAGGGCCGCGTCGGCTGGAACATCGTCACCTCCTACCTCGAAAGTGGCGCGAAGAACCTGGGCCAGAAAGCCCAGACCGAACACGATGCGCGCTACGACTACGCCGAGGAATACCTGGAGGTTTGCTACAAACTCTGGGAAGGCAGCTGGGAGGAGGGCGCGGTGCTGCGTGATCGCGAGCGCCGGATCTTCAGCGACCCAAGCAAAATCCACGAGATCCGCCACGTCGGCAAGCACTTCCAGGTGCCCGGCATTCACCTGTGTGAACCGTCGCCGCAGCGCACGCCGGTGCTGTACCAGGCCGGCGCGTCGAGTCGCGGCAAGCAGTTCGCCGCCGAGCAGGCCGAGTGCGTGTTCGTCGCCGCGCCGTCCAAAGTGCTGCTGAAAAAGACCGTCGCCGACATCCGCCGGCGTGCAGCCGAGGCGGGGCGCGATCCGAAGAAAATCCTCATCTTCAACCTGCAGACGGTGATCGTCGGCGAGACCGACGCCAAGGCCAAGGCCAAGTTCGAGGAGTACAAATCCTATGTCAGCTATGAAGGCGCGATGGCGCTGATTTCCGGCTGGACCGGCATCGACTTCAGCCAGTTCAAACCCGATGAGCCACTCAAGCACGTGCACACCAACGCCATTCAGTCGGCGGTGGAAGCCTTCTCCACGGCGGACCCGAACAAGGTCTGGACCCCGAATGAATTGGCCGATTGGGTTGGCATCGGCGGCTTTGGCCCGCTGTTTGTCGGCGGCCCGCAAACCGTGGCGGACCTGTTGCAGGAATGGGTGGAAGAGACCGACGTCGACGGCTTCAACCTGGCCTACGCGCTGACCCACGAAACCTTTATCGACGCCGTCGACCTGCTGGTGCCGGAACTGCAGAAACGCGGCGTGTACAAGACCGAATACGCCCAGGGCACCTTGCGCGAGAAGCTCTTCGGCGACGGTGCACGGCTGGCGCCGAACCATCCGGGGGCCGGTTATCGCGACCTTAAAGCCAGCGCAATCTAACTGACTCAAGCCGATCCCCGTGGGCGCCGGCAAGCCAGCGCCGACAGGTGAGCGGTGTCGAGTCAAATAATTCAGCCAGCGGACCACCGCACGCACACCCCTTGAATAGGAGCATCACCCCTATGAGCGTGCACGAACTCAAGCGTCCGCTGGCCCTGGAATGGCCTGCCGAACTGCTCGGCAATCTGCCCAAGGCCCTGGAGCAACTGCAGCATTGGGCGCAGATCACACCGCTGCACACCGCACTGCGCCACAAGCGCCAGGGCCAGTGGTATGCCTGGCGCTGGATCGACGCGCTGCGCGATGTCGAGCGCCTGGCCGATGGCTTGCGCCAGCAGGGGTTCGGCGAGTCGTCGCGGCTGGCCCTCAGCGGTGCATTCGAGCCCAACCTGTTGCTGCTGGCCCTGGCGGCGCAATCCGTGGGCGGGACGGTGCTGACCCTCGCCGATCACCTCGACACCGAAGCCTTGCACCAGCAGTTATGGCGCATTCGCCCCACCCATTGTTATGTGCAGGACCGCCAACAGGCACGGCATTGGCCAGCCGCCAATCGACTCGATTTTGCCCAGCTGCTGGGCCCCACCGACCCGGCGCAGCAGGTGCAGCGCTGGTGGCAACCCAGCGGCGAAACCGCGCTGTGGAGCGAGGAGGGCACCCAGTGGCAGGGCGGCCTGGCGGTGGTGCTCGAGCAATGGCTGAACAGCGGGCACGGCTTGGCGTTCCCGGAAAGCCCGGCCTCGGCGCGGCGCGATCGCAGTGAAGTCGCTCCCACCGGCCTGCTGTTGTCGCCCGCGCGCCTGCAATCTTTGGCCGAGGATATCGAAAGCCGCCTGGCACCCCACGGCACCTGGCGCCGGCGCCTGTGCGACTGGGCCATCGCCCACCCGCACAGCGGCCTGCGCCGCCTGCTGAAAAATCGCGTGCGCAAACTGCTCGGCTTCCAGCGCCTCACCTACATCTGGCAGCCCCTCACTTCCACGATAGAGCCGACATGGCTTGCCGAATTCAAACGGGAAAGCGCATGACCCAGGCCATTCTCCAGGTGCGGGATATCTCGCTGTCGTTCAAAGGCGTGAAGGCGATCAATGCGTTGTCCTTCGAGGTGCGGCGCGGTGAGATCTGCGCGTTGATCGGCCCCAACGGCGCCGGCAAAAGCTCGTTGCTCAATGTGCTCAACGGCGTGTATCGCTTCGATGCCGGCGAGATCGTCTTCGAGGACCAGCACTTGCACCGCATCGATCCGCTGGGCGCAGCGCGCCGAGGCATTGGCCGGACCTTCCAGAACAATGCGCTGTTCAAGAAAATGAGTGTGCTCGACAACGTCCTCACCGGCCTGTCGCGCCACATGCGCAGCAGCTTGATCGAGCAGGCGCTGGGCTTGCCCCGCGCCCGCCGTGAAGCCGAGGCGTTCCGTCAGCGGGCGCAGGGCATCCTCGAGTTTCTGGAGCTGCAGGCCCACCGCGATGTGCTGGTGGGCAACCTGTCCTACGGCCTGCAAAAACGTGTGGAGCTGGGGCGCGCGCTGATCGCCGGGCCCAGCCTGTTGCTGCTCGACGAGCCGATGGCCGGGATGAACGCCGAGGAAAAACAGGAAATGGCGCGTTTCGTCGCCGACGTAAACCGCGACCTCGGCACCACCGTGGTGTTGATCGAGCACGACATGGGCGTGGTCATGGGCCTGTCCGATCATGTGGTAGTGCTCGACTACGGGCGCAAGGTCGGCGACGGCACGCCGGCGGACGTGCAAGCCAACCCCGAGGTGATCGCGGCCTACCTGGGAGTCGCACACTGATGACCTTCTTCTTCGAAACCCTGCTCGGCGGCCTGCTCGCCGGCACCATGTACTCGCTGGTCGCCATAGGCTTCGTGCTGATCTACAAGGCCAGCGGCGTGTTCAATTTCGCCCAGGGCTCGATGCTGCTGTTTGCCGCGTTGACCTTCGTCAGCCTGCACGATCAGGGCGTGCCCTTTGCCCTGGCATTGCTGCTGACGGTGATCGTGATGATCGTCGGCGCGTTGCTCATCGAGCGCCTGGTGCTGCGCCCGCTGGTCAACCGTTCGCAGATCACCCTGTTCATGGCCACGCTCGGGCTGTCATTCATTATCGAAGGCGTGGCCCAGGGTTTGATGGGCTCGCAGGTGCGCGCGCTGGACCTGGGCATCGACGACGTGCCGCTGTTTGTCGGGCCGCTGATGCTCAGCCAGTTCGACCTGATCGCCGCGACGGTGGCCGTGGTGCTGGTCACGGTGCTCGCGCTGCTGTTCAACAAGACCCGCATCGGCGTGTCGTTGCGCGCGGTGGCGGATGACACCACGGCGGCGCTGTCGATCGGCATCAACCTCAACCGTATCTGGCAGATCGTCTGGGCCGTGGCCGGCGTGGTCGGGCTGGTGGCGGGGTTGCTGTGGGGCGCGCGCCAGGGCGTGCAGTTCTCGCTGTCGCTGGTGGTGCTCAAGGCCTTGCCGGTGTTGATTATCGGCGGCTTTACCTCGATTGGCGGGGCGATCGTCGGCGGGCTGATTGTCGGCGCGGCGGAGAACCTCGCCGAGGTGTATATCGGTCCGTTGATCGGCGGCGGCATCACGCCATGGTTCGCTTATGTCTTGGCCCTGGCCTTCCTGTATATCCGTCCCGCCGGCCTGTTCGGCGAGCGCGCCATCGAGCGAGTCTGAAACCATGTCGACCCCTGTTGCTCAACTCACCGCGCCGCTGTTGCTGGTCCAACGGCGCGTGCCCTGGGGCCTGCTCGGCCTGTTGGCAGTGGCCTTTATCGGCGTGCCGCTGTGGGGCAATGACTATTGGCTCAACGCAATCCTGATCCCGTTCCTGGTGCTGTCCCTCGCCGGGTTGGGCCTGAACCTGCTTACCGGCTATACCGGGCAGACCTCCGTGGGCGCGGCCGGCTTCATGGCAGTCGGCGCCTTCGCCACCTATGGCTTCCTGCTGCGCCTGCCGGAGCTGGGCTTGCCGGTGGCGCTGCTCGGCGGCGGGATTATCAGCGCGTTGGTCGGGCTGCTGTTCGGCTTGCCGAGTTCGCGGATCAAGGGCTTCTACCTGATGGTCACCACCCTGGCCGCGCAGTTTTTCCTGGAGTGGCTGTTCGTCAAATTCCCCTGGTTCTACAACTACGGCTCGTCCGGCACGATCTCGGCGCCGAAGCTGGCGTTGTTCGGGTACGACCTCAATACGCCGCTGGGCCGTTACCTGCTGACCCTGGTGACGGTGCTGCTGCTGACCTGGACCGCGATCAACCTGGTGCGCAGCCAGGTGGGACGCAACTGGATGGCGATCCGCGACATGGACACCGCCGCCGCCGTGGTCGGCATCCCGGTGGTGCGCTACAAGCGCCTGGCGTTTGCGGTCAGCTCGTTCTACCTGGGGATCGCCGGCGCGCTGTGGGCCTTTGCCTACCTGGGCACGGCGAGTGCCAGCAGCTTCGATATCAACCGCTCGTTCCAGATCCTGTTCATCATCATTATCGGCGGCATGGGCAGCATCGCCGGCAACTTCGTCGGCGCGGCCTTCATCAGTTTGCTGCCGATCTTCCTCAGTCATGCCGGGCAAGCATTGTTCGGTGGGTCGGTGGATGCAGGGCAGTTGCAGAACCTGCAGAAAATCATCTTTGGCGTGTTGATCATCGTGTTCCTGATCAAGGAACCCGAGGGGCTGATTCGCCTGTTGCACAACCTGCGTGACCGTGTGCGGCAGTGGCCGCTGCGTTTCTAACATTCCCTCAAGAGAATTCCCATGCGTGCATCCTTGAAACGTTCCCTGGCCGGCGCCGCCTTCGCGCTGGCTGCCCTGGCCGGCGCTGTGCCCCCGGCGATGGCTTCGCCTGACCAGCAATTCATTCCCTTGGCGACCTACCGCGTGGGCGCCTACGCGTCCAGCGGCGTGCAGGTGTGGGCCGGGATGATCGACTACCTGCGCTATATCAACGAGGTCGAAGGCGGCATCAACGGTGTGAAGCTGGTGTGGCAGGAATGCGAGACCGAGTGGACGGCGGAGAAGGGCATCGAGTGCTACGAGCGCTTCAAGAATGGCCTGGATGGCGCGCCGGTCGCGGTGTACCAGCCCAACGGCGCCCCGGCGGCCTATGCCTTGAGCGAGCGCGCCGAGGTCGACAAGATCCCGCTGATCACCCTCGGTTACGGTCGCACCGAAGCCACTGACGGCACGGTGTTCCCCTATAACTTCCCGGTGATGCTGACCTTCTACAGCGAAGCCTCGACCCTGGTGAATTACATCGCCCAGCGCGAAGGTGGTTTCGACAAACTCAAGGGCAAGAAGATCGCCACGGTCTACCACGACTCGGCCTACGGTCGCGAAACGCTCGGCCCGCTGAAGTTGCTCGCAGAGAAATACGGCTTCGAAAATATCCAGATTCCGGTCGCCGATCCCGGCAACGAGCAGTCGGCGCAATGGCGCCAGGTGCGCCAGGCCAACCCGGACTGGGTATTCCTGCGCACCTGGGGCGTGTCCACCCCGGTGGCGGTGAAGACCGCCGCGCGTTTCGGCTTCCCGGTCGACCACATCATTGGCGATATCTGGGCCAGCTCCAGCGAAGACGTGCTGCCGGCCGGTGCCTCCGCCAAAGGCTACCTGGCGCTCACGCCGTACCCGGCCGGCGCGGATTTCGAGATCCACAAACGCCTCAAGCAATACATCCTCGATAAAGGCCACAGCGACCTCAAGGACCTGAAAAACTTCGGCAGCGTCTACTACAACTCCGGCCTGGTGAACGCCGCCGTGGCCGTGGAAGCGATCCGCACCGGCCAGGCCAAGTTCGGCAAGCGCCCACTCAATGGCGAAGAAGGCCGCTGGGGCCTGGAACACCTGAATATCGATGATGCGCGCCTCAAGGACATGGGCTACCTGGGCCTGATGCAGAACCTCAAGCTGTCATGCCGCGACCACGAAGGCGGCGGTTCGGCGCGGGTGCAGCAGTGGGACGGCGCCAACTGGACGCTGGTCAGCGAGTGGATCGCCGCCGACCGCGCGCTGTTGCGTCCGCTGATCGATGAGAAGTCGGCCGCGTTCGCCAAGGAAAAAGGCCTGACGCCGCGTACCTGCACCGGGGATGAATAAACCATGAGCCAGCCCGCCGCCGACGCCGCGCGCCCGTCACTGCTGACGGTCAACGACATTGAAGTGATCTACGACGGTGCGATCCTCGCGGTGGCCGGGGTGTCGCTGGAGGTGCCCAAGGGCGGTATCGTCGCCTTGCTCGGCGCGAACGGCGCCGGCAAGAGCACCACGCTCAAGGCGATCTCCGGGCTGGTGCGCGCCGAACGGGCCGAAGTCAGCCGGGGCACGATCGAGTACGCCGGCGCCGACCTGGCCGGTGTCGAGCCCGGCCAGCGCGTGCGCGATGGCATGGTGCATGTGCTGGAGGGCCGCCATGTGTTCGGCCAGCTCAGTGTCGAGGACAACCTGCGCAGCGGTGGTTTCGTGCGGCGCCCGAGCCGCAAGGACCTGGAGCGCGACCTGGAGCGCATCTACGCCTGGTTCCCCCGGCTCAAGATCAAACGCCACACCCGCGCCGGCCTCACCTCCGGCGGCGAGCAACAGATGGTCGCCATCGGCCGGGCGTTGATGACCCGTCCTACTTTGGTACTGCTCGACGAGCCGTCCATGGGTTTGGCGCCTATGATCGTGCAGGAAATCTTCGAGATCATCGCGCAGCTCAATCGCGAACAGCAGGTGAGCTTCCTGATCGCCGAGCAGAACATCAACGTCGCGCTCACCTATGCGTCCCATGGCTATGTGCTGGATACTGGGCGCGTGGCCTTGAGTGGCAGCGCCGCTGAACTGCTGGCGCGGGGCGATTTGCATGACATTTATCTGGGTAAACAGTAAGGGCCAACCTGCATGACTGAAACCATCCGCAACGCCGATGTCCTGATCATCGGCGGCGGCCTGAGCGGCACGATGCTCGCCGTGCAACTGCTGCGCCTGCCGGGCCAGCGCCGGATCCTGGTGATCGAGCCGCGCGCCGAACTCGGGCGTGGCGAGGCCTACAGCGCGGTCGAGCTGGGCCACACCTTGAACGGCAATGCGGCGCGCATGAGCGTCGACCCCGACAATGCCGACGACCTGACCCAGTGGCTCACCGATTACATCGGCGCCGGCGGATGGCCGGAGTCGGCCGAGCAACCGGTGCCCGTCAGTGAACTGTTCCCGCCGCGCGGGCTTTTTGGCGTGTACGCACAGCAACGCCTGGCCGAGGCCAAGGCCTTGTCTGCGTCGACTGTCGAGCATGTGCGCGGGGAAGTGGTCGACCTGCAAGTGAGCGCCGATTCAACCCTGCTGACCCTCGACAACGGCCAGCAACTGCGCGGCGCCCGCGCGGTGCTGGCTACCGGCATGTTCCCGGCGGCGCGTACGCCGCAGACCGAGTCCAGCGGCTTGAATGCCGCTGCGGTCGACCCGTGGGATGTGCAGGCGATGACCCAGATCGACCCGCAGGCCCCCGTGCTGATCATCGGCTCCGGGTTGACCATGGTCGATGCCGTGGTGTCTTTGGAGCAGGCCGGGCATCGCGGGCCGATCGAGATTTTTTCCCGCCACGGACTGTTGCCCCATGCGCGCCGCCAGCCGCCGAGCTGGGAGGATTTTCTCGCTGCCGACCACAGCCTGCGCAGCCCTCTGCAATTGCTGCGCGAGGTCCGTCGTCAATGCCGTCTCGCGCTGGCGCAGGGCATCGATTGGCAGGCGCCGCTGGACACGGTGCGTGCGCATATCGGGCGGTTGTGGAGCCAGGCCAGTGAGCGCGAGAAGCGCCAGTTCGTGCGGCATGTGCGGCCATGGTGGGAGAGCCATCACCACCGCTCACCGCCGTTGAGCGCGCAGTTGGTGGCGCGATTGCGGGAGGAAGGGCGGTTGCGCATTCGGGCGGCATCGTTCAAAGGGCTGGAGCCTGGCGGCGAGGGCGTGACAATCCGCCTGCGCGCGCGTGGCGAGCAGGTGATCCGCCAGGTGTCGGGGGCGGCGCTGATCAACTCCAGCGGCATCGAATACGACTGGCGCCGCGTGGCCCGGCCGTTGCCGCGGCAGTTGCTCGAACGCGGGTTGATCCAGCCCGGACCCTTGGCGCTGGGGATTGCGGCGGATGCGTCGGGGGCGGTGCTGGATGCCGAGGGCAATGTCAGCCAGCGCCTGTTCGCCATGGGCCCGCCGTTGCGCGGGATGTGGTGGGAGAGTACGGCAGTGACCGACGTGGCGATCCAGGCCAAGGCGCTGGCCGCCAAGCTCACACAGCTCTGATGTCGGAGCTGGCTTGCCTGATTCCTGTGCCTGGCGCAGTTTCACTGTGGGAGCGGGCTTGCTCGCGAAGGCGCAGTGTCAGCCAACCATGATGCAGCTGATCCACCGCCTTCGCAGGCAAGCCAGCTCCCACACTGATTTGTGGCGGGACTGAATTCTGTGCCTGGTTCAGCTCCCACAGTTTTTGGCGGGGCTGGACTGAATTCTATGCCTGGCTCAGTTCCCACAGGTTTTGGATGGGCTAGCCTGATTCTTGTGCCTGGCGCAGCTTCAATGTGGGAGCGGGCTTGCTCGCGAAGGCGTAGTGTCAGTCAACCATGATGCAACGGATCCACCGCCTTCGCAGGCAAGCCAGCTCCCACACTGATTTGTGGCGGGACTGAATCCTGTGCCTGGTGCAGTTCCCACACTGGTTTGTGGCTGGCTTGATTCCTGTACCTGGCACAGTTCCACTGTGGGAGCTGGCTTGCCTGCGATAGCGGTGGGTCAGTCAACCATGATGCAGCTGATCCACCGCGTTCGCAGGCAAGCCAGCTCCCACACTGATTTGTGGCGGGACTGAATCCTGTGCCTGGTTCAGCTCCCACACTGGTTTGTCGCTTGCCTGATTCCTGTGTCTGGCTCAGTTCCCACACTGGTTTATGGCAGGCCTGATTCCTGTGCCTGGCGCAGTTCCACTGTGGGAGCTGGCTTGCCTGCGATAGCGGTGGGTCAGCCACCCCTGTATCAGCAGATAACCGCAAGCCAGCCCCCCACATTTGAATGTTCATTTATCCCGGGATCTTCACATACCCAGGTTTCAGGCCAAACACCTCAACCCCCTGCGGGGTCGATTGCCCGGTGGTGACCTTGACGCGCTCCACCGGTTTATCCATTGCCGCTCGGTACTCCACGGTCATGTCCGCCTGGAGCGCCTGGCTTGGAATCACCATCGCCTGTTCATTGTTGTACGTGACGATGGTCAAGCGCGCACTCATCCCCAGCCGCACTCGCTGCAACTGCTGCGGGGTCAGCTTGGGGATCGACAGGGTTACCGGAAACTGCGCGCTGCCCTGGCCGTCGCTGGAAATCGCCAGGCCGCTGACCACGCTCACCGAGCCGCTCAGCCGCTCCCCATCAAAGCCGTCGCCCATCACTTCCACCGCCTGGCCCTGATGGAGCTGGTTGATGTCCAGCTCCGAGACCTTGGCGACGATTTTCAGCCGTTCGATATTGGCCAGGCCAAACAACACCTGCCCCTGGTTGACCCTGCTGCCGGCCTGCACCGGCGCGTTGTTGTTACCACCGCCCTGAGTGGCGTTGTTGCCGGGCGGCGGCACTACGATCCCGGAAAACGGTGCCTTGAGCTCCTTGCCTTCGAGCAGTGTGTGCAGGGCATCGTATTTCACCGTCGCGTTGGTCAGCTCCATGTCCGCGATCTGCCGGTATTCGCCTTTGCCCTGGTCCAGTGCCTGTTGCAGCTCACTGCGCGCTGAAGCGAGGTCAAGCTGTTGCTGCTGGGTCTGCTGCTTGAGGTCGTCCAGTTCGTTGCGCGGAATGATGCCGCGCTGGAACAGGTTTTCGCTTTCGGTCAGCTTGCGCTGGGTGTTGCCGGCGCTCATTTCGGCCGTGCGCAGGCTGCGCCGGGCCCGGCTGACGTTGGGGCCGCTGTCCCAGTCCTGCATCTCTTGCACGGTGCGCCGTGCCTTGAGCTGCGCGGAGAGGGCTTCGCGCAATTGCACTTCGAGGATGGCCGGGTCCATGCGCAGCAGCACCTGCCCGGCTTCGACCTGTTGGCCTTGCTCCACCAGGTTGGCCTGCACAGTGCCATCGAAGGGCGCGGTAAGGGTCAGGGTGGTGTCGGGTTCGATCTTGCCCACCAGGCCGATCTGGTGCACCAGCGGGTCGGGCTTCACCGCCAACCATTGCTCGCCGGCGGTGGCGGGGCCTTCAGTCGGGTTGCGCAGGGCCAGCCCCGCGCCGGCCAGCAGCACGATCAATACAACCAACAGGCCTTTGTGTTTAGTAGTCATTGAGGGCGATTTCCCAACTTTCCAGCGTCATGCCCAGGGTCAAGTCAAGCTGGGTCTGGGCGTTCAAATAAGCGATCAGCGCATTGAGTTGCGCGTTCTCGGCGTTGCGCAGGTCAGTCTCGAAGCTCAGCACCTGGAAGTTGGTGGAGCGTCCGGCGCTGAGTTTTTCGCGCTCGATCTCGATCTTGCGCCGCGACAATTCCACCGCGCGCTGGGATATCTGGTATTGCCGCCAGCGGGTGCCGAGGTCACGCACCACGTCGTTGACGCTGCGTTCCAGTTCCTGGCGCGCATCGGTGATGCGGATCTCCTGATCCTCCACATTCACCCGCGCACGCACTTCGGCCTGGCGCGTGCTGATGTCGCCGATGGGGATCTGCACCTGCACTCCAGCGTAGCTGTCCCAAGTGCGGTTGTTGGAGTGGCCGGCATCGTTGTCGTAGGCGTCGCGGACCTGATTGGCGCCGGCCACCAGGTCCACCTGCCAGCGCCCGGAGTCCTTGGCAATCACCAGGTTGAGGTCGGCCTGCTGGCTGCCGAGCAGGGCGGCGAGGTATTCCGGTTGCTGGCTCTGCGCGAGGTTGAAGGCCTGGCGCTTGTCGATCTGCAGGGGGCTGGCCTCCAGGGCTTCGGTGGCGCGAATCGGCGTGGACAGGTCCAGCGCCAGCAAGCGCAGCAGGGCCAGGCGGCTGGTGTCGAGCTGGTTCTGGGCTTCCTCGACACCGAGTTGCTGGGTGGCGATATCGGCTTCGGTCTGCACGATTTCGAACTCGGCCATGCGTCCGGCGCTGATCAACGCCTTGTTCACCTCCAGCAGCGTGCCGGAGCGCTTGAGGGCGTCCTGCACGATGCTCAGTTGCTCCTGGGCACGCAGCAATTCGCGGTAGGTGGCGATGATCTGGCTGATGGTCTGGGCCACGGTGGCCTTGAGGTTCAGGCGGTTGGCCTGTTCCGACAGGCGAGACAGGCGCAGCGGCGCGGTGGTGGCGTCCCAGCCGGCGCCGCGCATCAATGGCTGGATGATCGCGAGGTCGAGGCCGTCGCTGCGGTAGCGGCCGGCGCGGTCGGCGTTGTTCAGTTGCTGGGTCCAGGCCATGCTCAGGCGGGTGCCGTACTCGCCGAGCAGGCTGGTGGCCGGGGCGACGCTGGCATTGCGCGCGTTGTCGGCCGAGCCACGGTTGCTGCGGTAATAACTGTTGAGGGTGAGCTTGGGGTTGAACACATCCTCGGCCACGCGCAGATCGAACTTCTGCGCCACCCGTTGCAGATACGCACTGCGGATCGCGGGGTTGTTGCGCAGGCCCAGGTACACGGCGTCACCGAGGGTCATGTCGGTGGCCTGGGCCTTCAACGACACGCCCCGGTCGTAGCCGCTGCGGGTGGTGCTGGGTGCGGACGGCTTGATGACAATGTCGGCGGCCATGCCGTGCAGGCTGATCAAGGCGAGCAACCACAGCCATTTACTCATCGCGCAAGGCCTCCACCGGCTGCAGCCGCGAGGCCGAGACCGCCGGATAGATACCGAAGAACAAGCCCACCAGCAACGTGCTGCCCACGCCCAAGGGAAGCGCGGCGGTGGCCAGCGCAAATGTCCAGCCCGACATCCACGCGTACAGCCAGGCGCAGGTCATGCCCAACACCGCGCCGCACAAGGCCCCCACTGCCGTGAGTGTCACAGCCTCGAGCAGGAACAGGTTGCGGATATCGCGCTGGCGCGCACCCAGGGCCATGCGAATGCCGATCTCGCGGCGGCGTTCCGAGACGTTCATCAGCATCACGTTCATCACCCCCACGCCGCCGCCCACCAGGGAGATCGCCCCCAGTGCCAGCAGCAGGTAGGCGAACGTACGGCTTTGGCGGGTCATGCCATCGATCATTTGCTGGGGCACCGTGATTGCGACTTCATGATTGGGCGTTTGCGTTTGCAAGGCCGCGGCCGCCTGCTTAGCAATAAGGTCCATGTTCTGTTCGGGGGCGGCGCGGATGATCACATTGCCAATTTGCGGGGTGGCGTAGATGCGGCGCATGCCCTCGGCGGGGAGAAACAGTGATTCGTTGGCCTGTACCGGCATCAGCATTGCGCGGGGCTGGGATTGCAGGATGCCGACCAGCAGAAACAAGTAGTCGTTGATGCGCACGCGATCACCCAATTTCAGCGGATCGCCCGGAGTACTCAACGCCTGGAACAACTGATCACCGATCACGGCGTAGGTCTCATTGGCGTCGAAGCTCGTCAGGAACCGTCCCTCGCGCACCACCAGTCGCATCGCGTCCTTGATATCGTCGGTGCTACCAACGAAGTTGGCATTGACGGTACGGCCATGGAACAGCAGGGGGCCGCTGAACAGCGTCAATGCGCCGATATGTTCGATCCCTGGTGCCGCCTGGCGCACTGCCTCCAGATCCAGGCGGGCGCGCATCGGCGCAGTATTGCTGCCCTTGGTGGCAAACTGGGCGACCAGCGTGTCGGTGCCCATGTCCTTGAAAATCATCGCGGCATCCACCGCCGCGTTGTGGCCGATATTGATCAATGCGACCACCGAGGAGCTGCCGATCACGATGCCGAGCAGGGCCAGGATCGAGCGTTTACCCAGGGTGCGCAGGCTCACCAAGGCTTCATGCAGCAGTTGGCCGAGACTCTGTTCGACCCGCAGGCTGCTCTGTGCCTGCCCCCTCATAGGCGACCGGCCTCTTGCACCACGCCATTGCGTACCAGGATCTTGCGTTCCAGGCGCTCGGCGATGTGAGGGTCGTGGGTGACGATGATCAGCGTCACCTGCTGCTCGCGGTTCAACTCCAGGAGCAGGTCCATGATGTCCTGGGCGGTGGTGCTGTCGAGGTTGCCGGTGGGCTCGTCGGCGAGGATCACCGAGGGGTTACCCACCAGGGCGCGAGCAATCGCCACGCGTTGGCGCTGGCCGCCGGAGAGGTCGGCAGGGCGGTGATGGGCGCGTTCGGCCAGGCCGACCTGTTCAAGCATGCGCAGGGCCTGCTCCACCGATTCGTGACGCGACACACCGCGGTAGCTCAGGGGCAAAGCGACATTGTCGAGGGCACTCAGGCGGGGCAGCAGATTGAAGCTCTGGAACACAAAACCGATCTGCTGGTTGCGGATCGCCGCCAACTGATCGGGGCTGGCGCTGAAAATATCGTGACCGGCAAAGTGGTACTGCCCGCAATTGGGCAGGTCGAGCAGGCCAAGGATATTCAGCAGGGTACTTTTGCCGGACCCGGAAGCGCCGAGAATGCCGCAACTGTCGCCGCTGGCGATCGTCAGGCACACATCATTGAGAATGGACAGGTGTTGACCGGCCAGCTGATAGCTTTTGCCGATGCCTTGCAGGGAAATCAAGCCTGGGTGCGCGGGGGTATCTGTCATCATGACTACGCCTTCAGTCTCGACGCGGCCGCACTGCCCCCGGTAAAGCCTTGTAACAAGTTCGGGAGCTGCCTGGAACGCGTCACGGACTGGTTTTATTTCTTGTTTTTAAAATATTGTTTGAATACTAACCGTGTTCTACGCGCTTCGCCAGCCATGGATATAGAGCGGTTTTACCCTTTGAAATGATTTCCCCGACAGGCGAGCAGGCTCGGCAAAAACCCTTCAACTACCCTCAACGAGCCCGCCGGCAAAGGCTTTCAATCATATGGCGCAGTGTCACTACTTGCTTTCGATCAGCGGCCCCGGTATAAAAAATCAAATTATTTTTTAAAACAATATTTCCCACGTGGAACTTGTATGGTCGCGAAGAAACTCAGCGCTCCAAATGTAACCAAGACTCGACTGCTGGATGCGACAGAGGCTCTCTTCATCAAATACGGCTACGACGCCGTGCTGCTGCGGCAGATCACCGAGCGTGCCCAGGTGAACCTGGCCGCGGTGAATTATCACTTCGGGGACAAGGATTCCCTGATGAAAACCCTGCTGATGCAGCGCCTCGAGCCGCTCAACGAGCAGCGCCTGGAACTGCTGGCGCGCTGCGAAGCCGAATCCGACGGGCCGCTGGACTGCGACACGTTGCTCGGGGTGCTGTTTGCGCCGGCCATGGGCCTGGAGCGCAGTGACCCGGCGAGTGCCAGCGGGGAAGGGCGCTCGTTCATCCGGTTCCTGGGGCGGGTCTACAGCGACACGTCGCCGTTTATCCAGGAATACCTCAAGGTCCATTACCAGCCGGTATTCCAGCGCTTTTTCGAAGCCTTTGCCCTGGCGCTGCCGGACCTGCCGCGCAATGAGCTGGGCGTGCGCCTGCAATTTGCGCTCAAGGCTATTTCCGGGGTCATGGCCGGCACCGAATTGCGCCTGCTGATGAACTCCATGAGCCTGGGACGCCCAGCCACTGACGCCGAAGTCATGGCCAAGCTGATCACCCTGGTGTCCGCGGCCATTCGGGTGCCCCAGCAAAGCCCGGAAGCCGAAAACGCCTTGGCCAAGGTGCTGGATACCCAGCGTGCCATTCGCGAGCAAGCGGCAGCCCCGGCCGCCAAGGCTACGCGCTGATAGTCCTGTAGACACCCGTTTGCCGGCGAAAAACTCAAAGCGATAACGTTCAATTTCAAACTGAACGCGGCGCCTGGGTTTTTCGCCGGGGAGTCGATCCTGGCAAAAAACGCGCAAAAAAAAGCCCGCTGGGGCGGCGGGCTTGATGTGCAACGTTTGTAACGGATGAGGCTTTACCCTACGTCTTGGGATGTGAATAAAACGTGAAAAATATGTAAGAAAAAATGTGAAAGTGTTGACGTGGTCATACACGTCCAAACCGATCCTTTAGATTTTCCAGCGCCCGGCGCTCTTGGCCAGGCGTTGACGCATCGCATCCACGTTCGCCGCCAACTGCACCGTCAACAACCGATACCCATCCAGCGCACTGTACACCGGCGCATCCAGCGCAGGTTCGTTGCCGGTGATGTGGCTAGGCCGTTCCAGGCGTTCCGTCACCCCCGACTTCAACGCCCGCGCCATTCCCACCAGTTGCACCCGGATCTGCCGGTGCTCGGCTTTCAACATGACCTGCATACGCGCCATCGCCTGTTCATCGCGTGGGTCGGGTCGGGTGTTGCCGAGGATCTCCAGGGTGCTGATGCACATGCGCAGGTGGCGCTGGATCGCGTCCAGCTCGGTCATGGAGATGCGCACTTCCTTGGACACCGACGGCATCAGCGAGCGCAGCTGCAGCATCGCCGCGTTGAGGCGGTTGAGCAGTTTCAGGTGTTCATCGTCAGTCACCGACTGGCCATTGATGATGCGGCTATAGATCGCGGCGCAGTCGCGCAGGGCGCTGGCCAGGTTGTAGCGCCATGAGTACACGGCATACAGCGGCAGGGCGAACGAGAAGGCCAGGGCCAGCACGATACCGATCAGGATATCGACGGTGCGCCACAAACCGTCCGAGATCGGGTTGTCGCCATGCCCCGCGACGATAAACACAGTGATCGCCGACAGCAGTGCGATGTACCCGCCCTTGCCGATGGCATGGTAGGAAAAGAACCCGCACACCACTGACATCAACAGGTAGGTGAGCAACGGCAGGCCGAAGTAGGCTTGTTGCACCACCAGCAACAAGCCGACACTGGCGCCGATCAAGGTGCCGTAGGCGCGCTCCACGGCTTTCTTGCCGATATTGCCGTGGTGCTGCAGGCCGCCGATCACGATCAACATGGTCACCGAGGCCCACTCACCGTGGGGCAGGTTGATGCCGGTGGTGAGCAGGATCGTTGCCAGCAGGCCGATGGACACGCGCACGGCGTGGATCAGCTTGGCATGCCGATAGCGGCGGTAGGGGTCGAGCAGGGGGCGCAGCAGGCGCCGGGCAAACAGGGGCAGGTTCATCGGTATTGAAGGGGCCTCAAAAAGTCAGGGTTAACTCGAGCCACTGTGGGCGCTGGCTTGCCTGCGATAGCATCCGCCCGGTGGGTCTGCAGCACCGAGGTGTTTGCATCGCAGGCCAAGCGCCTACAGAAGCCTGCTGTCAGAAAATGTAGTCGGTGGTCAGGAAGCTTGAGTCACGGTTGCGCAGGATGTCGCTGACCAGCGCCTTGTTGCTTTCCTGGAATTTGGTGGCCACCAGGGTGCGGATCGAGAACACGCGCAGCGCGTCATGTACCGACAGCGTGCCCTCGGCCGAGTTCTTGCGCCCGTTGAACGGGAAGGTGTCCGGCCCGCGCTGGCATTGGGCGTTGATATTGATCCGGCCGACCTGGTTGGCGAACGCGTCGACCAGGCGCCCGACTTCCACGGCATTGGTGCCGAAGAGGCTCAGTTGCTGGCCGAAGTCCGAGTCGAGGACGTACTCGATCACGCTGTCCAGGTCGCGGTAAGGCACGATCGGCACTACCGGGCCGAACTGTTCCTCGTGGTACACGCGCATCTGCGGGTTCACCGGGTACAGCACGGCCGGGTAGAAGAATGTGCCGCGCGAGGTGCCGCCATTGGTATTCACCACCTGGGCCCCGTGCTGGGTCGCATCCGCCACCAGCGCGTTGAGGTAGTCGACCTTGCCGGCTTCCGGCAGCGGGGTCAGGGCGACGCCGTCTTCCCACGGCATGCCCGGTTTCAGGGTGGCCAGCTTGGCGTTGAATTTCTCGATAAAACGCTCGACCACGTCCTCGTGCACAAACAGGATCTTCAGCGCGGTGCAGCGTTGGCCGTTGAACGACAGCGAGCCAGTGACCGCTTCGCTGACGGCATTGTCGAGGTCCACTTCGGGCAGCACGATGCCGGGGTTTTTCGCATCCAGGCCCAGGGCGGCACGCAAGCGGTGCGGCTTGGGGTGCAGCTTCTTCAAGTCGCTGGCGGCCTTGTTGGTGCCGATGAACGCAAAGATATCGATCTTGCCGCTGGCCATCAGCGCACTCACGGTTTCACGGCCGCTGCCGTAGATCACGTTGATTACCCCGGCCGGGAAGCTGTCGCGGAACGCTTCCAGCAGCGGCCGGATCAGCAGCACGCCGAGCTTGGCCGGCTTGAACACCACGGTGTTGCCCATGATCAGCGCCGGGATCAGCGTGGTGAACGTCTCGTTCAGCGGGTAGTTGTAAGGCCCCATGCACAGCGCAACGCCCAGCGGCACGCGGCGGATCTGCCCGAGCGTGTCCTGTTCCAGCTCGAAGCGGCTGCTGCGCCGGTCGAGTTCCTTGAGCGCATTGATGGTGTCGGTGATGTAGTCGCAGGTGCGGTCGAACTCTTTCTGCGAGTCCTTGAGGTTCTTGCCGATCTCCCACATCAGCAACTTGACCACCGCATCCCGCTGTTCGCGCATGCGCCGCAAAAACGCTTCGACGTGCTGGATACGGTCGGCCACGCGCATCGTCGGCCATTCACCCTGGCCCCGGTCGTAGGCGCGCACGGCGGCGTCGAGGGCGAGGAGGGCGGTGTCGGCGTCGAGCAGCGGCGTGCTGCCGATATGCACCCGCTCGTCACCCAGCTGTACCGGGCTGAGCACCTGGGCCAATGGGCCGTTCCATACCTGCAACTGGCCATCTACCAGGTAATCACGCTGTTCAATGGGCGCCGCCAGGCGAAACTGTTCGGGAATGTCCGCGGCGGAGGCGGGAAACAGCTGGGCGAGCAGGTTGCTGGTGGTCATGTCACTACCCCTGGAATAGTTGCAAAACATGACTAGAGAGTCACCCATCCAAGGTCCGTATGGCAAGGGCCAGACGCGTTACAACAGCCCGCCGGCTGGCTGCGCCGGGCGAAGGCATCCCGTGCCGTGCAGGTCACGCCCAAGGGGTGGGCACAGTTGAAGGCGCAGTTGGGCCTCGATCCGCGCTGCCTGGAAAACCTCGAGCACAAGCCCGCGCTGGCCCCGCGCGTTGGGGTAAACTGCGCGGCTTTTCAGAAGGAGTTCACATGAGTCAGTACCAGCCGGGCATTCTTGCCGCACCGGTGCCTTTGCAGGCGCGCCACCTGTTTTTTGCCGTGGATACCCTGGCAGCCGTGCCCGCTGCGCTTGACGCGCTGGTGCAACTGGCCGATTCGGCGGCAGTGGTCGGGTTGGGTGAACCGCTGGTAAACGCGCTGGGCGCGCGCATTGACGGCTTGCGTGCATTCCCGGCGGTCAGTGGTCCGGGGGCGCACAACCCGTCGACCCAGCAGGCGTTGTGGGTGTGGTTGCACGGCGTGGATCGCGGTGAGTTGCTGTTGCGCAGCCGTGCGCTGGAGAAGGCCCTGGCGCCGGCGTTTCGCCTGGAGCAATCGACGGAGGGGTTCCGCTTCAAGACCGGTTTTGACCTCACCGACTACGAGGACGGTACCGAAAACCCACACGACGACGCCGCCGTTGACGCCGCCCTGACCGACAGCGGTGCCAGCTTTGCCGCGATCCAGCAATGGCAGCACGATCTTGATGGGTTTGCCGCGTTGCCCGCCCAGGAGCGCGACCACATCATCGGCCGTCGCCATGGCGACAACGAAGAGTTGGAGGACGCCCCCGAATCCGCCCACACCAAGCGCACTGCCCAGGAGAGCTTCACCCCGGAAGCGTTCGTGGTGCGCCGCTCGATGCCATGGGCCGAGAACGGCCAGGCGGGATTGATGTTCCTCGCGTTCGGCCATTCCTTCGATGCGTTTGAAGCGCAACTGCGCCGCATGAGCGGGTTGGAGGATGGCATTGTCGACGGGTTGTACCGCATCAGCACGCCGTTGACCGGCGGCTATTACTGGTGCCCGCCGGTCAAGGACGGGCACCTGGACCTGAGTGCGATGGCGGTTACCGCGCCGCTCTGAAAAGGCGCTGCCGGCGGGTTTGACCCTGTGCACTCGCCAGGCCCGTTCACACCTTGAGTGTGCCGGGCCTTGCCTCTGCAGGCCGTCCGCCCAGCAGATTCCCCCTCTGCGCAAACGCCGGCCTCAGCCGCGTACCACGGCAATGGCTGCTGCCGTGTATCCCACTGTATCCCTGGACCTTGCTGATACACCGGCATGACGTTCTGGCGTGTTCGCGACACAGAGCGGATACACGCCTGGCTTTAACTCTGTCCACCAGCCGGCGCCGGCGGTCACGTACCGCCACTCGCGCCCTGGTCACACTTAGTCAAGCCAGGAGATACACCGATGAAGCGTTCCTACGCAGCCCTCGCGGCCACCCTTGCGCTGTCCCTCAGCGCCTTTGCGGCGGTGGCCCACGCCGATGAACCCAAGCCCCAGGAAAAATGCTTCGGCGTGTCCCTGGCCGGGGCCAACGACTGCGCCGCCGGCAAAGGCACCTCGTGCGCCGGCACCGCCACCGCCGACTACCAGGGCAACGCCTGGGTACTGGTGGACAAAGGCACCTGCACCCAGATCAAGACGCCCAAAGGCTACGGCAGCCTGACGGAGCAGCCGTGATCCAGCGCCTGCTGCCACCGGCACTGCTGTTGCTGGTCGCGCGGCTGGGGATCGCGGCGGTGTTCTTCCTGTCGGGACGCACCAAGGTCACAGGTTTTCTTGAACTCAAGCCTTCGACCTACACGCTGTTTCGCTCGGAATACGCCTTGCCGTTGATCCCGCCGGAGTGGGCCGCCCACCTGGCGACCTACGCCGAGCACCTGTTCCCGCTGCTGCTGGTACTGGGCCTGCTGACCCGTCCTGCCGCCGCCGCGCTGCTGGGCATGACCCTGGTGATCGAGGTCTTCGTGTACCCCGACGCCTGGCCGGTGCACCTGACCTGGGCGGGCCTGTTGCTGCCGCTGCTGGCGTATGGCGGTGGGGCCTGGTCGTTGGACCGCGTGATCCGGGCTAAACGTTGCAACCCTTAATGGAGACATCCTGATGCGCATGCTTTCTTCCCTGGCCATTGCCATGGCCATGACTGTTCCGCTGTTGGCCCAGGCGGCCGACGCACCTCAACCCGGTACCGGCAAGAGCGTGGTGATCGTGCCCGGCTCGTTCGTCGACGGCTCTGGCTGGCGCGTGGTCCACGACATCCTGATTCACAAGGGCTACAAGGTCACCGTGGTGCACCAGGGCCACGAAAACCTTGCCGCCGATGTGGCCGAAGCCCGTGAAGTGCTGGAGCAGCAGGTCGGCCCGGTGGTGCTGGTGGGCCACAGTTCCGGTGGCGCGGTGATCTCGATTGCCGGCGACCGCGACAAGGTCAAGTCACTGGTGTACGTCGCGGCCCTGCAGCCGGAAGTCGGCGAAAACATGGCCCAGTTGATCGGCTCGATGCCGGCGCCGAGCGATGACATCAAGCCGAGCCGCGACGGTCACCTGTTCTTTGATCGCGCCCGGTTCAATGCCGACTTTGCCGCCGACCTGACCACCAACCGCACCGATTTCATGGCCGCCTCGCAGGTACCGGCGACCACGGCGTTGTTCGGCGGCACCGTGTGGGCCGCGGCCTGGCACAAGAAGCCGAGCTACGCGGTGGTCTCCACCGAAGACCGCGCCCTGAGCCCCGACCTGCAGCGCTGGATGTACCAGCGTGCCGGCTCCAAGGTCACGGAAATCAAGGCCAGCCATTCGGTGTACATCTCCCAGCCCGAAGCCGTGGCGAAGGTCATCGAAGACGCGGCTGCGGTCATCAAATAACCCACACCCCCAAAAGGAAAACACCATGAACACTGCACTCAAATCCCGCTTGAGCCTTGCCGCCGCCGCCGCCCTGATCGCCATGGCGTCTGCTTCATTCGCCACGGCCGCCAGCGCCGCCGACCAGCAGGAAAAACCCGGCCGCTGCTACGGCGTCAACACCTGCAAGGGCACCAGCCTGTGCGCCACCGCCAAGAACGACTGCAAGGGCCTCAACAGTTGCAAGGGCGAAGGCGTGATCGTCAAGACCCCTTCCGAATGCCTCAAGGCCGGCGGCACCCTGACTGAGCCGAAGTAACGCCCCTGGGTGGCGAGCCAGCTCCCTCGCCACCGTTTTTGATGGAGAAGCGATCATGTCGAATTCGACCGCGCACTTTGCAGGCTACGGCCTGGGGCTGCGCAAGGAGCACTACTGCGACTTCCTGGAAACCTCGGTGCCGGTGGATTTCGTCGAAGTGATCTCCGAAAATTTTATGGTCGCGGGCGGCCAGCCACGGCATATCCTGCGCCAGGTCCGCGAGCGGCACCCGGTGGCGCTGCACGGTGTATCGATGTCGATTGGCAGCGCCGAAGGGCTCGACCCGGACTACCTGCGGCGCCTCAAGGCGCTGGTGGACGAGATTGACCCGCTGTTCGTCTCCGACCACCTGAGCTGGTCGCGCAGCGGCGCCTTTAACGCCCACGACTTGTTGCCCGTGCCCTACACCGAAGAAGCACTCGACCGCGTGTGCGCGAATATCCACCAGGCCCAGGAAGCGCTGGGCCGCACCCTGTTGTTTGAAAACCCCTCCAGCTACCTGGCCTTCGAGGGCGCGTCCATGAGTGAGTGGGCTTTTATCACCGCCATGGCCCAGCGCACCGGTTGTGAGCTGCTGCTGGACGTCAACAATGTGTATGTCAGTGCCAGCAACCATGGCTTTGATGCACGGGATTTTCTCGACGGGATCCCGGCCGAGCGCGTGCGCCAGATTCACCTGGCCGGCCACAGCCGGGGCGCCGAGTTATTGATCGACAGCCATGACAGCCCGGTATGCAGCGGGGTCTGGGACCTGTACGCCGAGGCCATCGCACGGGTCGGGCCGGTGGCGACCATGATCGAGCGCGACGATCACCTCCCGCCTCTCGCCGAGCTGCTGCATGAGTTGTCGATGGCGCGTGCGGTGGGGGCGCGGCGATGAACCTGGCCGAATTCCAACAGACCTTTCGCCACTGGCTGGTCAGTGCGGCGGATGACGCTGCGAGCGCGCTGGGCAATCACCGCGCGGGCCTGGCGGTGTACCAGAACAACTATCGCGCGCAATTGGTCGCGTGCCTGGAGCAGGCGTTTCCACACCTGCGCCGTTGGCTCGGTGACGAGGCCTTCCTGGCCGCCAGCATTACCCATATCGACCGGCATCCGCCGCACGCCTGGACCCTGGATGCCTATCCCGAGGGGTTTTACCCGACGTTGCTGGAGGTGTTCCCCCACAACCCGGATGTGCATGAGCTGGCCTGGATCGAATCGGCCCTCAACCAGGCCTTTGTCGCCGCCGATGCCCAACCTTTGGCACTGGAGGCGCTGGCCACGCTGGAGTGGGACACGGCGGTACTGCGCCTCGCGCCGTCCCTGCGTTGCCACGCCCTGACCACCAATGCCGATGCCATCTGGTCGGCGCTCTGGCAGGCGCAGCCCGCAACGCCGGCGCAGATGCTGGAGGCGGCGGGCGGCGTGCTGGTGTGGCGGCGCCAGTTCACCTCGCGTTTGCGCCAGGTGGATGCGTTGGAGTTTCAAGCGCTGGCGCAGCTTCAGGGCGACGGCAGTTTTGCCGGGTTGTGCGAATGGCTGGTAGCGCGGCTGGGCGAAGAAGCCGGCGTGGCGCGGGCCGGTGAATACCTGGCCGGATGGCTGGGCAGTGAATTGATCGTGGAGGTGAGTGATGGTTGATCGGCGTGGTTTTTTACTGTTGGCCAGCGTGACCGTGTCGATGCCGACGTTGGCGCTGCAACAGGTCAGCACCGATGAATTCGAGCTGCGTTATGAAGCCGCAGGGCCGGAGGAGGGCCACGCGATCCTGTTGTTGGCGGCGGATGTCGGCGCGTTCGCCGAAATGACAGCGCCATTGGCGGCCCAGGGTTTTCGCGTGATCGTGCCTTCCCTGCGCAGCGCCGATGAGGCGGTGCTGGGCCAGGACGTGCTGGAACTGATGAACGCCCTGCACATCCCCGAGGCGCTGCTGGCCGGCCTGGAACTGGGCGCGCGGGTGGCGGCCCGGACGGCCAGCCTGAAGCCGAGTCGGTGTGTGGGGATGGTCACGCTCAACACCTCGGCACAGGCCGGCTTCGCCGAAGCGGTGGCATTGATGGCGAACACCGCGCACTGGCGAACATGAAAATTTCGACAGCCAGGCAATCACTCACTGAAAAAATCCCGATCTGCCCGTAATCTAGACACCTTTGCCACCTGTGCGGATTGTTCATGTCTTCTGTTGCCGATGGGCTGCCCCTCAACAAACGCCTGCCGGCCGTGATCGCGATCTCCCTGGGGATCGGCATGGCCACCCTGGACACGGCCATCGTCAATACCGCACTGCCGACCCTGGCCGAAGGGATCGGCACCGATTCCGCCTCGGTGATCTGGGTGGTCAATGCCTATCAACTGGCGATTATCGCCACGGTGCTGCCGTTCGCGTCCCTGAGTGATGTGCTGGGGCATCGCCGCGTGTACCTCGGCGGGTTGCTGGTGTTTATCCTCTCGTCGCTGTTTTGCGGGCTGGCCGGTTCGCTGGTCACGCTGACCGCTGCGCGGGTGGTGCAAGGGTTGGGGGCGGCGGCGATCATGAGCGTGAATACCGCGCTGCTGCGGCATATCTACCCGTCGAAAATGCTCGGGCGTGGCCTCGGCTATAACTCGCTGGTCGTGGGGTTGGCGTTTACCTTGGGGCCGACCGCAGCGTCGGCCATCCTCTCGGTGGCGACCTGGCACTGGCTGTACCTGATCAACGTGCCTTTGGGGCTGCTGGCCTTGGCGTTGGGATTGCGCTCATTGCCGACCCTGCCGATGACCGGGCACGCCTTCGACCGGTGGGCGGCGGTGCTGTGTGCCGGGCTGTTTGCCCTGTTGGTGCTGGGCCTGGGCACGGCGGTGCATGGCGCCCAGGGCGCGCTGACCCTGGGCCTGATCGCCGTGGCGCTGGTGTGCGGTGCGTTGCTGTTGCGTCGCCAGGCCGGGCACCCGGCGCCGATGCTGGCCCTGGACCTGTTCAAGCGGCCGGTGTTTGCCTTGTCGTCCCTGACGGCAATCTGTGCCTTCAGCGCCCAGGGCCTGGCGTTTGTGTCACTGCCGTTCCTGTTGCAGGCGGTGCTGGGGCATAGCCAGGTAGAAACCGGTTTCCTGATGACGCCGTGGCCGGCGGTGGTTGCGGTGATGGCGCTGGTGGCCGGACGCCTGGCGGACCGCGTGTCGCTGGGCGCGTTGTGCGGCATCGGCCTGCTGATGCTGAGTGTGGGCATGGCCGCACTGGCGAGCCTGGGCAGCGGCGCCTCGGCGTTCGATATCGGTTGGCGCATGGCGTTGTGCGGGGCCGGTTTCGGGTTCTTCCAGTCGCCCAACCTCAAGGCGTTGATGACCAGCGCGCCATTGGCACGCAGCGGCGGTGCCAGCGGTATCGTGGCGATTTCACGCTTGCTCGGGCAGACGCTGGGGGCGTCGTTGGTGGCCTTGTGTTTCCACCTGTTTGTCGGCAGCGGCCCGCAGTATGCCTTGTGGCTGGGCTGTGCATTCGCGCTGGTGGGCGCCGTGGCCAGTGGCTTGCGTTTGCTGCCCTACGGGAAAAAGCCGTTGTAAAACCCGCGGTGGGAAGGCTACCGTGGCGACCTGAATATTTCGGGATGTTTCAGATTTATGTCCAGCCTGGCCCTCCGTACCGCTGATACCCAGTCCCGCCGCGCCGCGCTGACCCTCGCCTTATGCCTGCCCAGTGACGTGTTGCTCTACCTGTTGCTGCCCATGGAGTCCCAGGCCTTCGGCATCACCCTGGCGCAGGCCGGGGTGCTGCTGGCAGCCAACCGCCTGGTGCGGATTTTCGGTTACCGCCATGTATTGAATTTCTACGCGCGCAACGGCGACCGGCTGACCTGCATGATCGCCGCCGGGGCCGCCACGCTGTGTGCGCTGGGCAATTCGGTATTGTCGGGCTTTGCGGCGCTGCTCGGGCTGCGGCTGGTCTGGGGCTTGTGTTTTGCCGCGCTGAACCTCTCGACCCAAGTGCTGGCGACCGCGGAACCGGCCGGTGCCGCGCGCCGGGCAGGGCGGTCGCGGGCGTTGATCGCCCTCGGACCGATGCTGGCGTTGCCACTGGGGGGCTGGCTGACAATGTGGGCCGGGCCGCGTCCGATTTTTCTGATTCTGGCCGGGTGCTGCCTGGTGGGCTTGTGGATGGCGCGCGGCCTGCCTACTGTCGGACATAATTTGCACAGCACCCCGGGGCGGCGTTTCAAGTGGCCCGACAGCGTGGCGCTGTGGTCGTTTATCGAAGGGGTGGCACTCGACGGGCTGTTTATCTTTGGCCTGTCGATCCAGGCGCAGAAGCTGCTCGGCGGCGATGCGGTGTTGATCGCCGGTGGCTTGATGGCGCTGCGTTATGTCTCCGAAATGCTCCTGAGCCCCCTCGGCGGCCATGCGGCCCAGCGCTTTGGTGCGACGTCGATGCTGTTGCTGTTTTCGTTCCTGAGTGCCCTGGCCCTCACCGCGTTCGGCAGCTATTGGGTGATTGTCGGTGCAGCGGCGGTGCTGGTGTTGCGTGCGCTGCAATTGCCGTTGGTGACCACCCTGGTGGCCGAGCGCAACCCCGGTTCGATGCGCGTGTCGGCCCTGGCGTCCAATGCGGTGTGGCGTGATATCGGCGCGGGCCTGGGGCCGTTGCTGGCGGGCCTGCTGCTGCCGATCGCCTCGGCACCGTGGGTGTTCGGCGTGGCCGGCGCGGCGATTGCCGTGAGCGCGGTGTTCTGCTGGCGCGCGAGGATTTCCAACTGACAAGCTGAGGTTGTGTGTGTCCCGACAAGAACCCTTGATACAGGTGCTGGACGCTGCCTATCGCCACTGGACCGGCCAGGGACTGCCGGCGCCCGCTCACCTGGATCCGCAACAACGCCTGGACTGGCTGCACACCCAGGCGCCCTACAGTCTGTTGGCCCATGATGGCGCAGCGGACCCGTGTTTTACCTACGTGAATGAATGCGCCTTGCAGTGCTTCAAATACCCGCGCGAGCGCTTCATCGGCATGCCGTCGCGGTTCAGTGCCTCGGAACTGGACCGCGCCGCGCGCCAGGCGCTGCTGGAACAGGTCAGCGCCCATGGCATCGCCGAGGGCTACAGCGGTTGGCGGGTGGACGCGCATAACCAGCCCTTCATGATTTATGCCGGGGTGGTGTGGACCTTGCTCGATGCGGCGGACCGGCCCTGCGGCCAGGCGGCGCTGTTCTGGCCGGATCGGCAACGTATCGGCGTATTGGCTTAAGCGCTTTTAAGACGTTCCAGCCAGGCGGGATCGAGGCGGGTTTGCTCGGTGTCGATCCCCAGTGCCTGCATCTTTGCGGCGTGCGCCTGGATCTCCCCGGCCAGTTGCGCCTGGGCGCTGGAGTTGGCGTCCAACGCGTGCATCTGCGTCAGCCCCAGGTGGTAGAAGCGCAGCAGCTTGATCGCCGTCGGGTCATCGGCCTGCACGCGCGCGGTGACGGTGTGCATCACATTGGTCACGCTCATCAGGCTGCGCTTGAGCTGCCAGCCATACACCGCTGCCGCCAGCCACGGCTGGTTCCAGAACAGCCCGCGCACCAGGGCGACGGTGACCAGCACCCCGGCAAAGACTCCCCCGACATTGAAACGCATGTTGTCACCGCCGGGCTCGCCGAACAGCATCACCGCCAGGCTCGACAGCAGCATCGCCAAGGCCAGGAACAGCACCGCCACGATCAGCGTACTGCGGCGGGTCTGTTGGCGGTAGGTGACGGGGTCGCAGGGTTTGAGTTCGAACATCCGGGTCATTTCTCCACATAGGGCTGGCATCTTCGCATGCTTTGCGCAATCAAGTTGAACGATGGTTCCCAGGGCTTTCTCTAAACCTGGGTACACCACAACCCCCGTGAGGTGAACCATCATGCCCGACTACAAGCAGCCGCCACCCGGTACCCCCGACCCCGATCGCACACCCGGTGAAGAAGAGCGCGACAACGATGCGTTGCGCCCCAATGACCCGAAAGAGCGTGACGAACACGATGATGTCGAGCGCGTCGAGGAAGACCTCGAAAACCTCCACGACCAGGCTCGCCCGCTGTAACAGGAGACGGTAATGAACAAACGCCCAGATGGCCCGGCTTCCAACGAACAGGTGCGTGACAAGGATGAGTTGGGCTTCGACCCGGACTCGCCGGACGTGTCCGACCCGCAGGTCGACCCCATCGGTGCGGCAATCGCGCCGTTGGATCAGAAGGATAAGGATGAGGCAAAAAAAAAGCCGCCCTACGATCCGTTGGGCGACTTGAAGAAGTAAACGAGCCCCGCCATTGAGCGGGGCTTTTGTTTACTTGGGTGGTGTCCAGGTCACTTCGGTAATCCCGTATTTTTCTGCCCAGGGACGCGTGGTTTTCTTCACCTGCTCGTGACCCACGCGGCCGATTCGGCTGACGTGTGCAATGTCGGCATCAACGGCCGCCCAGTGCCAGGCCTCGGCGTTGTTCATCACTTCGGCGCGCACTACAAAGGACTTCGGTTGACCGTGCAGCTGATAGTGGATGGTGTAGATTTTTGCGGTACTCATGTTGCCTCCCTGTCTTGTTATAGATGGATATGGGAGTGTTCAAAAAGGTTCATTCAAAATGACAATCCGCACGTCGGCACGGCATAGTGACGCACCCGCCCCGTGCCCAAGGACCGTGTCATGCCGCGACTGATTCATAGCCAGCTATACCTGCAACGCCTGGGCTACGACACCGTGCCACCGCCGACCTTGCAGACACTGCAGGAGTTGCAGCTGCGCCACGTCTGCACCTTCGCCTTTGAAAGCCTGTCGACCCTGCTGCGCCTGCCGGTGCCGATCGACCTGCCCAGCGTCGAGCAAAAAGTACTGTTCGATGGGCGGGGCGGCTATTGCTATGAACTCAACCAGATGTTCCTCGCGTTGTTGCAGGAGCTGGGTTTCGACGCGCGCGGCATCACCGGCCGCGTGGTCATGGGCGGGCCGCCGGATGCGCACACCGCGCGCACCCACCGCCTGAGCCTGGTGACCCTGGACGGCGTGCGCTACATCACCGATGTCGGTTTCGGCGGCATGGTGCCCAGCAGCCCGTTGCAACTGGACAGCGAGGCGGTGCAGGCCACCGCCCACGAACCCTATCGGCTGAGCCGCGACGGGCAGGGCAGTTACACCTTGTGGGCGCAGGTGGGCGGGGAGTGGCGTGGGTTGTATGTGTTCGACCTGCAAGTGCAGGCGGCCATCGACTACGAAATCGGCAACTGGTACGTCTCCACGCACCCGCAATCGCCGTTTGTGGGCCAACTGAAAGTCGCGCGCCTGGCCGCGGGCAAACGCCATACCCTGAACAACGCCCACTACGCGGTGCATTACCTGGATCGTCCAAGTGACAAGCGCACGCTTGAGAGCGCGGATGAGCTGTCGACGTTGCTCAGCGAGACATTTGGTATTCGTCTGCCGCCTGCGGCTGTGTTGCGCCCGGCGCTTGATGGCTTAATAGTGGCAACCGCGTAAGAGTATTGATCTAGAGCCTGCGCTGAACCGTTTTACCTCCACAACCGGGCAAATTAATTCGAACCTTTGGCGCGAGCGGGGGTTCGAACCGGTTCCTGAATAATTTGCTCACCAGACAAGGAGATGTAAAACGATGTCCAAGCTATTCGGAAAATTCCTCAAGAACACCTCGGTACTGGCACTGGTTGCCGCGCCTGCCGTGGTGTTTGCGGCCCCGTCCACCGACCCGATTTCGACCTTCGGGATCCAGGGCAGCTACAACGACTTCAAACTCGAAGGCGGCAGCGAAAGCGACAAGGACCACATGCCTGAAGCGGGCCTGTTCTACACCTTCGGCAACAAGCTGACCGGTGAATCCGGGTTTATCTACCAGGCCGGTATCGAGGCCAAATACGGCGAAAAGAGCGACAACAAACTCAAGGAAGGCCAGGCCGACCTGGACCTCGGCTGGCGTGCCGCGCTGGATGCGCGCAACTTCGTCGACGTGATCGTGGGCGGTGGCTACAGCTGGACCCGCTACGAGCCGGACACCAACGACTACGACGTCAAGCTCACCAACAAATCGCCGTTCGCCAAGGCCGCGCTGGGTTACAACCACCAGTTCGATGACATGACCCTGCGTGTCGAAGCCGGTGCGCGCCGCACCCTCGACGGGCGCGCCAAGCTCAAGGTGGAAGACGTCGGCAGCGACACCGTCGACCTCAAGGACCGCACCAACCCGTATGCCGAAGTCAGCCTGCTGATGAACCAGAAGGGCGACCTGCCAGTGATGGCGGGCCTGTACTACACCCGCACCGAGTACAAGCTTGACGAAGACTCGGCAGTGGCCGACAACACCAAGCTCAAGCGTGATGAATACGGCTTCAAGGTCGGTATCGCGTTCTAAGCCCCACTGCCGGATGCGGGGAGGCCAACGCCCCGCATCCGGCTGTCCGGTAATGCCCCCCTTTGTGTCCCGCAAAACCCTCAACGCCGCGCCGCCGCTGCCTTAGTGTGGAATCGCTTTCCACCGTATAAGAAGAGAGGCTGGCCATGCGTTGCATTGCCTTGTTGTTGGCCGTATCCGGCCTGCTTGCCGCCTGTGACGACACCCCCAGACATCCCCCCGCACGTGCCACGGCCGCGATTGCCATGCCCGTCGACCCGGCACTGGCCCAGGTCTACGACAGCAGTTGCAAGCTGTGCCACGCCAACCCGGCGTCCGGCGCGCCGCTGAGCGGCGACAAGGCCGCATGGAGCCCGCGTGTTGCCCAAGGCGTGGACACGCTGCTGGACCACAGCATCAACGGCTACAACGGCATGCCGCCGATGGGCCTGTGCATGCAGTGTTCTGAACAGCAGTTTGTGGCGCTGATCAGCTTTATGGCCGGTGTTCAACTCCAACAAGAATAAAAGGGGTGGTGGATGACGCTTTCACGGCGGCAACTCTTGCAAGGCTCGGCACTCGCCGGGGCATTCCTGGCACTGGCGAGTAACCCGACACTCGCCCAGTTGGCGCGGGCGCCGCGCCTGATTCCGTGGCGCAACTGGTCGGGGGCGCAGACCTGCCTGCCCCTGGCGCGGCTGGCCCCCAAGGACCTGGACGAACTGGTGCAGGTGATTCGCCAGGCGCCGGGGCAGATCCGCCCGGTGGGCTCGGCGCATTCCTTCAGTGCGCTGGTGCCCACCGACGGCACGTTGCTGTCGTTGAGTTATTTCAACGGGCTGCTGGACCACGACCCGGCCACGTTGCAGGCCACCTTTGCCGCCGGCACGCCGATGTCGCGCATGGGCCCGGCGCTCAAGGCCGTGGGCCAGGCGCTGCCGAACATGGCGGACATCGACTACCAGACCCTGGCCGGCGCGATTTCCACCTCGACCCATGGCACCGGCGTCGGCTTTACCTCGTATTCCGGCTGCGTCACCGGGCTGCAACTGGTCACTGCCCAGGGCGAGGTCCTGGACTGCGACGCCCAGCGCCATGCCGAGGTGTTCAACGCCGCCCGGGTCTCCCTTGGCGCATTGGGCGTGGCCACCCGGATCCGCTCGCAGAACCGCGCGCCTTACCGCCTGCGCGAACGCCAATGGATCGCCAGGACCGAAGAGCTGCTGGAAGACGTCGAGAAGAACACCCGCGAGAACCAGCACTGGGAAATGCTCGTGGTGACCCATTCCGACTACGCGCTGTCCATCGCCCTCAACGAAACCGGCGATGCGCCGACGCCGCCCATCGACCCGGCCGAGGCGGGCGGCAACGAATTCGTGTCGATCATCGAAAAGCTCGACAAGTACGCCAGCGACTTCCCGGACACGCGTCGCACCTTGCTCAACAGCCTGCGTTTTTTCGCCAGTTTCGAGGACCGGGTGGCCGAGTCGTTCGAGGTCTACGCCAATGTGCGCAACGTGCGTTTCAACGAGATGGAATATTCGGTGCCCGCCGAACACGGCCCGGCGTGCCTGCGCGAGATCCTCAAGCTGATCAACGACAAGGACCTGCGCACCTGGTTTCCCATCGAGTACCGCTACGTCAAGGCGGATGACATTCCCTTGAGCATGTTCGAGGGCCGCGACAGTTGCTCGATCTCCGTGCACCAGCATTACGCCATGGACCACCACAACTTCTTCGCCGCCGTGGAGCCGATCTTCTGGAAATACGCCGGACGCCCGCACTGGGGCAAGTTGCACACCCTCAATGCCCGCACGCTGCAGCCGCTGTACCCGCGCTGGGATGAATTCACCTGCGTGCGCCGCGAGCTGGACCCGAGCGGCAAATTCCTCAATGCGCACCTGCAATCGATCCTGGGAGTGGCCCGATGAATCGCCGACATTTTGTGCTGGGCACCGCGGCTTTAGTCGCGGCAGGTGCCTGGCTGCTGCGTCCGAGTGATCGCGGCGCGCCGTACAGCGAATACTTTCGCAACCTCAATAATGAGTTGAAGGCCCATGGCCCGATGCGGCCGGTGATGCTGATCGACCTGGACCGCCTGGATCACAATATCGACGTGGTCATGCAATCGGTGCAGCGCGGCGGCAAGCAGCTGCGGCTGGTGGAGAAGTCACTGCCGTCGCCGGGGCTGCTGGCGTATATCGCCAAGCGCGCTGGTACTCAGCGGTTGATGTCGTTTCACCAGCCGTTTCTGAATCACGATGCGCAGGTATTTCCCGACGCCGATATCCTGATGGGCAAGCCGTTGCCGGTGCGCTCGGCCGAGCTGTTTTATCAAACGCATAAAGGGCCGTTCGACCCCTCGCGGCAGTTGCAGTGGCTGCTGGATACGCCTGAGCGGTTGCAGCAGTACCTGACGCTGGCCCAGGGCCTGGGCACGCGTCTGCGGGTGAATATCGAACTGGATGTGGGGCTGCACCGCGGCGGTATCCGTGACAACGCGGTGCTGGGGCAGATGCTCACGCTGATCGGCGCGCACCCGCAGCACTTGGTGTTTGCGGGTTTCATGGGTTATGACCCGTTCGTGGGCATGGGGGTGCCGGGTATCCTCGGCTCGCCCCAGGCGTTGTTCGAGCAGGTGATGCAACGCTACAACGGCGCTGTGGATTTTACTCGCCAGCAGTTCCCCGGGTTATGGCGCGACGGGTTGACGCTGAACACGGCGGGCAGTCCGAGTTATCGCATTCATGAGCAGGAGCGCTTGAGTACCGAGGTGTCGGTGGGCACGGCGTTGCTCAAGCCTACGCATTACGATTTGCCATCGCTGACTGAGCATGTGCCGGCGGCGTTTATTGCCACGCCGGTGTTGAAAAGCACGGGCCCGGTGGATATTCCGGCGCTGGAGGGTGTGTCGCGGTTGTTTTCGTGGTGGGACCCGAACCAGCGGGAGACGTTGTTTATTTATGGCGGGAACTGGATGGCGGAGTTTGAATCGCCCCAGGGGTTGCAGAGCAATGAGGTGTTTGGGCGTAGCTCTAACCAGGAGATGGTCAATGGCTCGCCTGCGGTGGGCTTGAGGGTGGAGGACCAGGTGTTTTTGCGGCCGACCCAGAGTGAGTTTGTGTTGTTGCAGTTTGGGGATTTGCTGGCGGTTCGGGGGGGGAGGGTTGTTGATGCTTGGGCTGTTTATGGCTGACGGTTGGGGGGAGGGTGGTGTACATATCCATTGCTGCGGTAATGGCGAGTTATGGTTCCGCCCTTACGGCGGGTCACTTTTGGAAAAGCCCCAAAAGTAACCAAAAGGGCTCTTGCCCCAACACTCGGCACCTCGCCTAGGCTCGGTGTGCCCGTAATCCGACATTGATTTGGGGGGCCGCCGCCACGCGCCATCCATGGCGCGGGGCGGCTAAACCGGCATCCCTGCCGGTTTACCCCCCAAATCAATATCGAATTCCGGCCAGCGTGTTTGATGGGGCGCCTAGATCAAGATCAAAAGCAAAAGCACGGCGGCCTGACAGCCGGCCTGAGTGGTTAGATCAAGAGCAGAAATCTGTAGGGGCCGGCTCCCACAGGGGATCGGCGGTGTTGGCCTCGATACCGGCCTGTCGCAAGCAGCCTTGAGTCACCCCCCATAATCCGCCGCCCCGAAGACCAAATGTGGGAGCCGTCGAGCCCCAGCGAGGCCGCGAAGGCGGCGGCATTGCCAATGAATTTAGTGCCTGACACACCGCTTTCGCGGCCTCGCCGGGGCTCGACGGCTCCCACAGGGAATCGGCGGTGTCGGCCTCAATACCGGCCTGGCGCAAACAAACACAACCCACGATGCGAAGCGAGCCGCTTTTGACCTTGATCTTGATCTAGGCGCCCCATTAAACACGCTGGCCGGAGTGAGGGCACACCGAGCCTAGGCGAGGTGCCGAGTGTTGGGGCAAGAGCCCTTTTGGTTACTTTTGGGGCTTTTCCAAAAGTGACCCGCTGTAAGAGCGGAACCAATGTCAGCCATTACCGCAACATCGGATATGTACACCACCCCTCACAAAGCAAACGGAATCGTCACCTTGGCCCACAACATATCCCCCTCCGGCCGATTCTCCACATCAAACTCCTTGGCCCACCGCACCTCTGCGCTGGCGTACTTGAGAAAGGTGAAATACACCGCCGGGCCGATCGCAAAAACCTGTCCGCGCACCCCGTCGTTCACCTCCTCGCCAAAAATATTCACCACCGTGTGCCCGTACTGCTTATCGTCGGTAGTCTGCTTGAGGTAGTAACCATTCACCCCCAGGCTCAGGTTGTCAGTGACCTTGTAGCTGGCCGAATAATCGAAGTGAAAAATCTGCCCGGAGCGGTAGTCGGTGTCGTGATTTTCCTGGTTGAAGCTGTAGGTAGCCTTGATCGACAGTTCAGTGCGATCGTCAGGCATCCAGGTCGCCGAGACCAACGGTTTATAGGTGTAGAAATTGTTGCTGGTGTTGGCCAACCGCGAAGCGTCGTATTCGCCGGTGGGCAGTGTGATCTCCACGGCGGTGGCCAAGGTCAGGCGGGGGCCCATGTCCCACAGGATGATCGGCGCCACCGTGGTGTCGCCCATGCTTTCGCGCTGGTCCGACATACCGAACAGCGCCACCTGTTGCTTGAGGTAGGGCTGGGCAATGTAGCCGCCCAGGCGCCCGCCGAAAATGCGCACCGGGCTCAGGTAGTCCAGGCGCGGGATGATCGCGTCGGACTTGATGCGCACGTCCGGCACCTTGCCGCCCAGGGAGCTGATGTCCAATTTCCGCGCTTCGTAGTGGTTGTAGTACAGGTTGAAGGCGAACATATGGTCCGGCAGGTTGTTCACATCCAGGGGCAGGATGTAGAAGCCGTCGGTGCCGGGGCCGATGTTGTCAACGCCGCCTTCGGTGGCCAGGGCCGGCAGGCTGATCAGGCTCAACAGGGCGAACGGCAGTGGGTGAAACGCACGGGTGGGGTTCATGTCTGGCCTCTTTATTATTGTTAGGGCACCGCTGGCCCATAGAAATAAGCCCTGGACGCCCGGCAGGGCAGGGTTTTGGCGGCCAGATAGGGGGACTTTGCCGGACAGTTTTCACTCATGGTGCAGCGGCTCTTGCAAGCGCCTATGATTAACAGGATGTTTCCAAAACAAGAACTGAAGCACTCAGTCAGGAACCCGTGAGCCATGCAAAGGAAAGCCGTAGACCCGCACTTCGAGTTGGCGCTCGTGTCGCCGTTCCTGTTGCAGACGCTCGGGCAGGTGGTGGCGCAGAAAGGCGCCAATGCCGAGGCCCTGTGCCGTGGCCTGGGGTTCACCCTGGCCGACCTGGATGACCCGGCCCAACGCATTTCCTATCGTCAGGCGGTGGCGATGATCCAGCGTGCGCTGAGGGTGTTGCCCGACCAGGGCCTGGGGCTGTGGGTGGGCCATCAGAATGTGCTCGGCACCCTCGGCTTGCTCGGCCACGTGATTTCCTTGTGCAAGACCTTGCGCGATGCGTTTGCCATCGGCGAGCGCCATCAGCACACCTCCGGGGGCATCGCCACCACCCGCACGCATGAAGGGCCCCACGAGGTGTTTATCGACGTCGAGTGCCTGCTGCCGTATGCCGAGGTCCAGGTGTTTGCCGCCGAGGAGTTCTTCGCCAGCCTGATGGTGTACGGCCGCGCGCTCGTGGGGGCTGAATTCATGCCGCTGCGCGTGGAGTTCGTGCATGCCGCACCGCCTTATGCGGCGCAGTACCCGCAGCTGTTTGGCGCCGATGTGCGTTTTGGCTGCCTGCACAACCGCATGGTGCTGGCGCCCCATTGGCTGGATGTGCGCCTGCCCAATCACCATGCCCTGGCGCTGCGCCAGGCCCTGGAGTTGCTGGAGCTGGAGAGTGCCCAGCTGCACCAGAAGATGGACCTGATCCAGGCGGTGGAGCGCGCAATTTCCCGCGACTTGCAGGGCAGCCACTTGGAGAAGGTCGCGAGTGACCTGAACATGAGCGGGCGTACCCTGCGTCGCCGCCTGACCGAACACGGGCTGACCTTCGAGGCCTTGCTGGAGCAGGTTCGTCGCGCCCGGACCATGGGGCTGCTGGGAAATCCGGGATTGTCTATCGAGCGCATCACCGAGGAAGTTGGCTACAGCGACGTGCGCAGTTTTCGGCGGGCGTTCAAGCGCTGGACGGGGGTGAGCCCCAGTGCGTTTCGCGGTGACGGGGGAGGGGCGGCGTAGTCGGTCGCGTAAGCTTTGCCTGGTGATTGCCCAGAACGCAAAAACGGCACCCGAAGGTGCCGTTTCTGTTGACTGCATCCTGCTAAGCGATCAAACGCCCAGTACCGCGTGCTGCACCAGGGTGAGCAACGGTTGTGGGTACACGCCCAAGAAGAACGCGAGCAGGGCGATGGCCAGCAGCATCACGCCGCCTGCCTTCTGTTCCCAATGCAGCTCGGCGTCCACACGGCGCAGGTTTGGCTCGATCAGGTACAGGGTGACCATCACGCGCAGGTAGTAGAACACGCCGATGGCGCTGCCCAGCACCAGCGAGGCAACCAGCCACCATTCGTGGGCTTCGACACCGGTAGCGACAATGTAGAACTTGCCGATGAAACCTGCAGTCAGCGGGATACCGGCCAGGGACAGCATCATCACGGTCAGTACGGCGGTCAGGTACGGACGGCGCCAGAACAGGCCGCGGTATTCGTACAGGGCGTCGGCGTCACGGCCTTTGTACGGCGAGGACATCAGGGTAATCACGCCGAACGCGCCGAGGCTGGTGATCACGTAGGTGACCAGGTACACGCCGATGGCTTCCACGGCCAGGCCTTTGCTCGCCACCAGGGCGATCAGCAGGTAGCCGAAGTGGGCGATGGACGAGTAACCGAGCAGACGCTTGAGGTTGTTCTGGGTCAGGGCCAGCAGGTTACCGAACAGGATCGACGCGATGGCGATCACGGTCAGCACGTTGCTCAGCACCCCGGTGTTGGCCGCTGGCGAGATCTGGAACAGACGCACCATCACCGCAAATACCGCCACTTTCGACGCGGTCGCCAGGAACGCGGCCACCGGCGCCGGGGCGCCTTCGTACACGTCCGGGGTCCACAGGTGGAACGGCACCAGCGACAGCTTGAACGCCAGGCCGATCAGCATCATCGCCAGGCCCAACTGGGCAATCGGCGCCGGGCTGTTGGTGGCGGCCAGGGCGTGGCCGATACCGGTGAAGCTCAGGCTGCCGGCTTCGGCGTAGAGCAGGGCCATGCCGAACAACAGGAACGCGGAACCGGCCGCAGACAGCACCATGTACTTGATGCCGGCTTCCAGGGAGCGCTTGTTGAAGAAGGCGTAGGCCACCAGGCCGTAGGTCGGGATCGACAGCAGTTCCAGGCCGATGAACAAGCCAGCCAGGTGCTGCGCGCTGACCAGCACGATACCGCCGGCCGCAGCCAGCAGGATCAGCAGGTACAGCTCTTCCTTGTTGCCTGGGTAGCCGGTGCCGCCTTCGCCGAGATAGGCGTGGGCGAGGGTGACGCAAGCCAGTGTCGCCACCAGGATCAACGCGATATACAGCAGCGCGAAGTCATCGACCATCATCAGCGGGGTGACCGCCAGTGGCGCGACCTTGAGGGCCGGGATGATCGACAGCAGGGCCAGGTTCAAACCGGCACAGGACAGCAGGAACGTTTGCGAGTGATTGCGGCGCCAGGCGATCGCCAGCATCACCACCACGATGGTGAGGCTGGTGATCAGCAGCGGCGCAAGCGCGATAAAGTGTTGGATCGTGAATTCCATAGCGCTCTTACCGGGCCGAAGCGAGTTGAGAGAAGGCGGTGCCGAACCACTGCTGCACGCCATGCATCGTTGCGGCAGAAGTGTCCAGGAACGGTTGCGGGTACACGCCGATGTAGATCAGCAATACCGCAAGGCCGAGCACCATGATCAGTTCGCGAGCATCCATCCCTTGCAGGACGGTGTCGGACTTGGCCGGGCCGAAGTACGCGCGGTGGATCATGATCAGCGAGTAGACCGAACCGAACACCAGGCCGGACGTCGCGATGGCACTGATCCAAGGCGTCTGGACGAACGACCCCATCAGGATCAGGAACTCGCCGATGAAGTTACCGGTACCCGGCAAGCCCAGGGACGCGGCGGCGAAGAACAGGCTGATCGCCGGCAGGTATGCGATGCGCGACCACACGCCACCCATTTCCCGCATGTCACGGGTGTGCAGGCGCTCGTACAGCTGGCCACTCAGGATAAACAGGGCAGCGGCCGAAACACCGTGGGCCAACATCTGGATCACCGCGCCTTGCAGCGCCAGTTGGCTGCCGGAGTAGATGCCGATCAGTACGAAGCCCATGTGGGAAACGGACGAGAAGGCGATCAGGCGCTTGATGTCGGTTTGTGCGAAGGCCAGGAAGGCACCGTAGAAGATCCCGATCAGACCCAGGGTCATGGCGATCGGCGCAAACTCGGCCGAGGCATTCGGGAACAGCGGCAGGGCGAAACGCAGCAGGCCATAAGCAGCGGTCTTCAGCAGGATACCGGCCAGGTCCACAGAACCTGCGGTTGGCGCCTGGGCGTGCGCATCCGGCAGCCAGGAGTGGAACGGCACCACCGGCAGCTTCACCGCGAAAGCGATGAAGAAGCCCAGCATCAGGATGTACTCGGTGGTGAGCGACATCTTGGTTTTCAACAGGTCGGCGTAGTTGAAGGTAATCACGCCGGTGTTGTTGAAGTTGACCAGTACCAGGCCCAGGATCGCCACCAACATGATCAGGCCGGAAGCCTGGGTGAAGATGAAGAACTTGGTCGCCGCGTAGATCCGGGTTTTCTTGCCGTCCGAAGAACTGTGACCCCAGAGCGCGATGAGGAAGTACATCGGCACCAGCATCATTTCCCAGAAGAAGAAGAACATGAACAGGTCGAGGGCGAGGAACACGCCGACCACACCGCCCAGGATCCACATCAGGTTCAGGTGGAAGAAGCCCACGTGACGCTGGATCTCTTTCCAGGAGCAGAGTACCGAGAGGATACCCAGCAGGCCGGTCAGCAGGATCATCAACAGCGACAGGCCGTCGAGGGCCAGGTGCACGTTGATGCCGAAGCGCTGGATCCAGACGTGCTTGAACTCAAGCGCCCAGGTCGGATCGGCGCCAGGCGCCGGAGCAAATGAATAGTCACCGTGGGCCCACAGCCAGAGGCCGAGAGCGAGTTCCAGGGACATGGTCAGCAACGCAATCCAGCGGGGGAGGGTGGCGCCGAAGCGTTCACCCATCCAGCAGAGCAGGCCGCCGATAAAGGGGATCAGGATTAGCCAGGGCAGAATCATGACGGGCTCGTTTCCTTTCGCAAGTTCGCAAAGTTCATATCAGACCGCTACCACAACAATGGCGCCGATCACCAGGACGGCACCAGCCGCCATGGAAGCTGCATACCAACGCAATTGGCCAGTCTCGCTGCGGCTCAGGGCAGTGTGACCACCCTTGGCGGCGCGCGGGATCAAACCGATGGTCTGGTCGAGCGGGTCTTTGCGCAGTACATGGCTGATGGCGAGGTAGGGCTTGACGAACAGTTTGTCGTAGATCCAGTCGAAGCCCCAGGCGGCGAACCACCAGGCCGAAAGGAAGCGGCCAATGCCACTGTTGGCAACGGCCGTGACGAAGCGGCGCTTGCCGAGGAACAGCAGGGCCGCCAGCAGGATACCGGCGATGGCGATGGCGCCCGAGGCGATCTCCAGGCTGTGCTTGGCAGCACCGCCGGCATGGCCAGCGCTTTCCGGCAGGACGCCGGCGAGTGGCGGAGTGATCATGGCGCCGATGAAGGTCGACAGGATGATCAGCACCGACAGTGGCAACCAGTGGGAGATGCCGTGGCCTGCGTGTGCTTCGGTCTTGGCTTCACCGTGGAAGGTGATGAAGATCAGGCGGAAGGTGTACAGCGAGGTCATGAAGGCACCGACCAGGCCTGCGTACAGCAGGTTCTGGTTACCGCTGGCAAAGGCTTCCCAGAGGATTTCGTCTTTCGAGTAGAAACCTGCGGTCACCAGTGGCAGGGCAGCGAGTGCGGCACCACCGACGATGAAGCTGGCGTAGGCCAGTGGCAGTTTCTTCCACAGGCCGCCCATCTTGAAGATGTTCTGCTCGTGGTGGCAGGCAACGATCACCGCACCGGAAGCAAGGAACAGCAGGGCTTTAAAGAAGGCGTGGGTCATCAGGTGGAAGATCGCCGCGTCCCAGGCGCCGACGCCCAGGGCCAGGAACATGTAGCCGATCTGGCTCATGGTCGAGTAGGCGAGGATCCGCTTGATGTCGGTCTGCACCAGCGCGGCGAAGCCGGCCAGTACCAGGGTCACGCCGCCGACCAGGCCCACCAGGTGCAGGATTTCCGGCGCCAGGGTGAACAGGCCATGGGTACGTGCGATCAGGTAGACACCGGCGGTCACCATGGTTGCCGCGTGAATCAGTGCGGAAACCGGGGTAGGGCCGGCCATGGCATCCGCCAGCCAGGTTTGCAGCGGCAGTTGCGCCGATTTACCCACGGCGCCGCCCAGCAGCATCAGGGTCGCCAGGGTGATCCAGAAGTCGCCGACCTGGAATTTCTGCGGTGCCAGCACCAGCAGTTCCTGGATGTTCAACGTGCCCACTTGTTGGAACAGGATGAACAGGCCGATGGCCATGAACACGTCGCCGATCCGGGTCACGATAAAGGCCTTGAGTGCCGCGTTACCGTTGTTGCGGTTGCTGTAGTAGAAACCGATCAACAGGTACGAGCACAGGCCCACGCCTTCCCAGCCGAAGTACAGGAACAACAGGTTATCGCCGAGCACCAGGAACAGCATGCTGGCGATAAACAGGTTGGTGTACGAGAAGAAGCGCGAGTAACCGGCTTCACCGCGCATGTACCAGGACGCGAACAGGTGGATCAGGAAGCCCACGCCGACGACCACGCCGAGCATGGTGATCGACAGGCCGTCGACGTAGAGGGCGAAGTTGGGCTTGAAGCCCTCCACCGACATCCACTGCCACAGCACCAGGGTGTAGTGGCCGCCTTCCGGCGGTGCCACGTTGAATTGCCAGATGACGTAGGCGGCGACAATCGCCGACAGGCCAATGGAACCCACGCCGATCAGGGCAGACAGGTTTTCCGACCAGCGTCCACGGGAGAACGACAGCAGCAGGAAACCGATCAGGGGAAATACGAAAGTCAGAAAGATCATGTTCATCCGCGCATCTCACTGGCAGCGTCGATATCAAGCGTGTGGAAGCGACGATACAGCTGCAGCAGGATCGCCAGGCCGATACTGGCCTCGGCGGCTGCCAGGCTGATCACCAGGATGAACATCACTTGTCCATCCGGCTGGCCCCAACGGCTACCGGCCACGATGAATGCCAGTGCAGCGGCGTTCATCATGATTTCCAGGCTCATCAACACGAACAGAATGTTACGGCGGACCATCAGGCCGACCAGGCCAAGGCAGAACAGGATGCCGGCGACCGCCAGACCATGCTCCAAAGGGATAGCAGGCATCGTCATTGCTCCTTGGCTTCGTTGCGGCCCAAGTGGAAGGCAGTGATGGCTGCAGCGAGCAGCAGCATCGAAGCCAGTTCGACCACCAGCAGGTACGGGCCGAACAGGCTGACGCCCACGGCTTTCGCGTCCACGGTGGTGTGGCCGATGGCCTGGCCGCTCTGGTGAGCGAACAGCACATACAGCAGTTCAGCCAGCAGCAGGGCTGCAAGGATCACCGGGCCGAGCCAGATGCCGGGCTTGAGCCAGACGCGTTCCTGGGCGACCGAGGCCGGCCCCAGGTTGAGCATCATCACCACAAACACGAACAGCACCATGATGGCGCCGGCGTAGGCAATCACTTCCAGTACACCGGCGAACGGTGCGCCGAGGCTGAAGAAGGTCATGGCCACGGCGATCAGCGAAATGATCAGGTAGAGCAGGGCGTGCACGGGGTTGGTGTTGGTGATCACGCGAAGCGTGGACACCACTGCAATACCCGATGCGAAATAGAAAGCGAATTCCATCTTTCTTCCTTAAGGCAGCAAGCTCTTCACGTTGATCGGCTCGGCTTCGTTTTGTGCGGCGCCTTTCGGCTTACCGGCAACGGCCATACCCGCAACACGATAGAAGTTGTAATCAGGGTTTTTACCGGGACCAGAGATCAGCAGATCTTCTTTCTCGTACACCAGGTCCTGACGTTTGAACTCGGCCATCTCGAAATCCGGTGTCAGCTGGATTGCGGTGGTCGGGCAAGCTTCCTCGCAGAGGCCGCAGAAAATGCAGCGCGAGAAGTTGATGCGGAAGAAGTCCGGGTACCAGCGACCGTCTTCGGTTTCAGCTTTCTGCAGGGAGATGCAACCCACCGGGCACGCCACGGCGCACAGGTTGCAGGCTACGCAACGCTCCTCGCCATCGGGGTCACGGGTCAGCACGATGCGGCCGCGATAGCGCGGCGGCAGGTACACCGCTTCTTCCGGGTATTGCAGGGTGTCGCGTTTGCGGAAGCCATGGCCGAAAACCATCACCAGGCTTCGCAACTGGGTACCGGTACCCTTAACGATGTCGCCAATATATTTGAACATGGGTCAAATCCTCACTGAACCGCGCCGGCTGGCGTGTTCAACAACACAACGGCAGCCGTCACCAGCAAATTGATCAGGGTCAGCGGCAGGCAGAAACGCCAGCTGAAATCCATCACCTGGTCATACCGTGGACGCGGGATGGAAGCGCGCAGCAGGATAAACAACATGATGAAGAACGCGGTCTTCAGGAAGAACCAGAAGAACGCCAACTGCGGCAGGATGCCGAACGGACCGTGCCAGCCGCCGAAGAACAGCGTGACCAACAGGGCCGAGATCAAGATGATGCCGATGTACTCACCGACGAAGAACATGCCCCATTTCATGCCGGCGTATTCAATGTGGTAACCGTCGGCCAGTTCCTGTTCCGCTTCCGGCTGGTCGAACGGGTGACGGTGAGTCACGGCCACGCCAGCGATGAAGAAGGTACAGAAGCCGAAGAACTGCGGAATGATGAACCACAGGTTCTGCGCCTGGTACTCGACGATGTCGCGCATGTTGAACGAGCCGACCTGCACCACGATGCCCATCAGCGCGAGGCCCATGAACACTTCGTAGGAGACGGTCTGGGCCGAGGCCCGCAAGCTGCCCAGCAGGGCGAACTTGTTGTTGCTCGACCAACCGGCGAACAGCACCGCGTAGACCGACAGGCCGGCCATGGCGAAGAAGAACAGCAAGCCGATGTTCAGGTCCGCGACGCCCCAGGTCGGGGTGATCGGGATGATCGCGAAGGCGATCAGCAAGGCGCTCATGGCCACGACGGGTGCCAGGGTGAAGATCACCTTGTCGGCAAACGGCGGGGTCCAGTCTTCCTTGAAGAACATTTTCAGCATGTCGGCGGCGATCTGGAACATACCGAATGGGCCAACGCGGTTCGGACCATAACGGTCCTGCCACCAGCCCAACAGGCGACGTTCGACGAAGCTGAGCAGGGCGCCCGCGACGACCACGGCCAACAGGATCACGATGGCCTTGACGACCGCGATGATCACGTCGATCACTTCAGGGGTGAACCAGGTCATTGCGCTGCCTCCTGCAGACCGTCAACGGTTTTGCCAAAGATCGCCGCTGGAATACCGGCGAAGCCCTTGGGCAGTGCAACCAGGCCGGCACCCAACTCTTCGTTGATGCGCAGCGGCAGGCGCAGGGTCTGGCCAGCCACGTTGAGGCTGAGCAGGGCGCCGTCGTTGACGCCCAGGCGGTCGGCTTCGGACTTGGCCACGGACACATAGGCGGCTGGAATGCGTTCTTGTACCGGCGCGGCTTTGGAAGAGGTTTCTTCACTGCCGAACAGGTGGAAGAACGGCACAACCTGCCAGGTGCCCTGGGCCGGGTTGAACGGACGCGGTACCGCGGCGAACCAGTTCAGCGAATCACCTGTGCTTTCGATCAGGCGGGTGCCCGGGTCGCCAGCACGGATGTGACCACCGACTTCGTCCTGGAACTTGTTCCAGGCCTGCGGCGAGTTCCAGCCCGGCGACCAGGCAAATGGCACTTGCTGACGCGGCTCGACCGAACCCGAGTAACCTTCCATGGAGAAGGCAAACGCGGTGTCCGGGTCTTGCGGGGTACGCGGCTCGTGCACGCTGATGTCAGCACGCATGGCGGTACGACCGGAGTAACGCAGCGGTTCGCGGGCCAGTTTCAAGCCCTTGATGCGGAACGAGGCGGACGGTGCAGCATCGACGATACGTGCCAGCTGCGGTGCGCTTGCGGCGGCGGCAGCGGTGACGTGGTCGAGCTGGGTCCAGTCGATCGGCTGGTTCAGCAGGGTCGCGCGCAGGGCATGCAGCCAGCGCCAGCCTTCGTGAACCAGGATGCTGGCGTCCATGTACTTCGGATCGAACACCTGGAAGAAGCGCTGGGCGCGGCCTTCCTGGCTGACCAGGGTACCGTCGCCTTCGGCGAAGGTGGCGGCTGGCAGGACCAGGTCGGCACGTTCGCTGGTGGCGGTCTTCTGGTGGTCGGCAACGATCAGCACCTTGGCGGCGTCGAGCGCAGCGTCAACCTTGGCGGCATCGGTGCGGGTGTACAGGTCGTTTTCCAGCACCACGATCGCGTCGGCATTGCCGTCGATTACGGTTTGCAGCGCCGCGTCCAGCGATTCGCCACCGAGCATGGCCAGGCCAAGGCTGTTGGCTTCCGGCACGACGAGGCTGATGGAACCGTTCTTGTCGCGCAGCTTCAGGGCCTTGGCGATGTTGGCAGCCGCCTCGATCAGCGCCTTGGAACCCAGCGAGGTCCCGGCAATGATCAACGGGCGCTTGGCCGCGAGCAGGGCGTCGGCGATGCGCTGGGCCAGTTCGACGGCTTCAGTGTCCAGGCCGTCGACGGCAGGCGCGCTGGCGTCAAGGGCGTGGGCCACGGCGAAACCGATGCGGGCCAGGTCGTCGGGGGCTGCGTGTACGCATTCTTCGGCGATGTCGTCGAGCTTGGTTTCAGCCAGGCTGGCGATAAACAGTGGGTTCAGCGCGTGCTGGCCGATGTTTTTCACGGCGGCGTCGAGCCACGGCTGTACGCGCATGGCCTCGGCCATGTCTTCAGCCTTGCCCTTGACCGACTGGCGCAGCGACAGGGCGATGCGAGCAGCGGTCTGGGTCAGGTCTTCACCAAGCACGAAGATGGCGTCGTGGTCTTCGATGTCGCGCATGTTCGGCACGGGCAGCGGGCTGTCGTTCAGCACTTGCAGCACCAGGCGGATGCGCTCCAGTTCACCGGCTTCGATACCGGAGTAGAAGTGCTCGGCACCGACCAGCTCGCGCAACGCGTAGTTGCTTTCGAGGCTGGCGCGTGGCGAACCGATACCGACGATGTTGCGCCCGCGCAGCAGGTCGGCGGCTTTATCCAGCGCCGCGTCCAGGCTCAGCTTGGCGCCACCGGCCAGCAGCGGCTGGCGTGGGCGGTCTTCGCGGTTGACGTAGCCATAGCCGAAGCGGCCACGGTCACACAGGAAGTACTGGTTGACCGACCCGTTGAAGCGGTTTTCGATCCGACGCAGTTCGCCGTAGCGCTCGCCCGGGGAGATGTTGCAACCGCTGGAGCAGCCATGGCAGATGCTCGGCGAGAACTGCATGTCCCATTTACGGTTGTAGCGCTCGGAGTGAGTCTTGTCGGTGAACACACCGGTCGGGCAGACCTCGGTGAGGTTGCCGGAGAACTCGCTTTCGAGCACGCCGTCTTCAACGCGACCGAAGTACACGTTGTCGTGGGCGCCGAAGACGCCCAGGTCGGTGCCGCCGGCGTAGTCTTTATAGAAGCGCACGCAGCGATAGCAGGCGATGCAGCGGTTCATCTCGTGGGAAATGAACGGGCCGAGGTCCTGGTTCTGGTGGGTACGCTTGGTGAAGCGATAACGACGCTCGTTGTGGCCGGTCATCACCGTCATGTCTTGCAGGTGGCAGTGACCGCCTTCCTCACAGACCGGGCAGTCGTGGGGGTGGTTGGTCATCAGCCATTCGACAACGCTGGCGCGGAACGCCTTGGATTCATCATCGTCGATGGAAATCCAGGTGTTGTCGGTGGCTGGGGTCATGCAGGACATGACGATACGACCACGGGTGTCGTTCTCGTCGGTGTATTGCTTGACCGCACACTGGCGACAGGCACCGACGCTACCAAGCGCGGGGTGCCAGCAGAAATAAGGGATGTCGAGGCCTAGTGACAGACACGCCTGTAACAGGTTGTCCGCCCCATCGACTTCGAGCGCTTTGCCGTCTACGTGGATAGTGGCCATGGTTCAAAGTTCTTCGTTGGCCCGTTGTCAGCGGGCGTGGCTAATGGAATCTTGTTATTCATGTGCATCTACACAGCCTTGACGGCGTCAGCACATGAGAAAGCGAAGGGCACGGACCCTTCGCTCTTTAAGCGTTACGCGCCGACTACGATCGGCCTCGCCAGAGGCGGGACGGCGGCGCTGGTAGGCGCGATGCCGGCTTCGAACTCCGAGCGGAAGTATTTGATTGCGCTGCCCAATGGCTCCACGGCGCCCGGTGCGTGAGCACAGAAGGTCTTGCCTGGGCCGAGGAAACCGACCAGACCCAGCAGGGTCTCGATGTCACCCTCGCGGCCTTCGCCGTTTTCCAGGGCCATCAGCAGCTTGACGCTCCACGGCAGACCGTCGCGGCATGGGGTGCAGAAACCGCACGATTCACGGGCAAAGAACTGCTCCATGTTGCGCAGCAGCGAGACCATGTTCACGGTGTTGTCCACCGCCATCGCCAGGCCGGTACCCATCCGGGTGCCCACCTTGCCGATGCCGCCGGCATACATCTGTGCGTCGAGGTGCTCGGGCAACAGGAAGCCGGTACCGGCACCGCCTGGCTGCCAGGCTTTCAAGGTGTAGCCGTCGCGCATGCCGCCGGCGTAGTCCTCGAACAGCTCGCGGGCGGTCACGCCGAAAGGCAGCTCCCACAGGCCCGGGTTCTTGACCTTGCCGGAGAAGCCCATGAGCTTGGTGCCCATGTCTTCGCTGCCTTCGCGGGCCAACGATTTGTACCAGTCGACGCCGTCGGCGATGATCGCCGGCACGTTGCACAGGGTCTCGACGTTGTTCACGCAGGTCGGCTTGCCCCACACGCCCACGGCGGCAGGGAAGGGCGGCTTGGAGCGCGGGTTGGCGCGGCGGCCTTCGAGGGAGTTGATCAGTGCGGTTTCTTCACCGCAGATATAACGCCCGGCGCCGGTGTGCACGAACAGTTCGAAGTCAAAACCCGAACCGAGGATGTTCTTGCCCAGCAGGCCAGCGGCCTTGGCTTCTGCCACGGCACGGTTGAGGTGCTTGGCGGCGGTGGTGTATTCGCCACGCAGGAAGATGTAGCCGCGGTAGGTTTTCAGCGCGCGGGCGCTGATCAGCATGCCTTCGATCAGCAGATGGGGCAGTTGCTCCATCAGCATGCGGTCTTTCCAGGTGTTCGGCTCCATTTCATCCGCGTTGCACAGCAGGTAGCGGATGTTGATGGATTCGTCCTTGGGCATCAGGCCCCACTTCACGCCCGTGGGGAAGCCTGCACCGCCGCGACCTTTGAGGCCGGCGTCTTTCACGGTCTGGACGATATCGTCCTGGGCCATGTCGGCGAAGGCTTTGCGCGCAGCGGCGTAGCCGTTCTTGGCCTGGTACTCGTCGAGCCATACCGGCTCGGCATCGTCACGCAGGCGCCAGGTCAGTGGGTGGGTCTCAGGCGAACGCTTGATCAGGTTGGCCGGGCCGAAAGATGTAAGGGTCATGGGTAGCCCTCGAGCAATTGGGTCACGCCAGCAGGCTGCACGTCACCGAATGTGTCGTCGTCGATCATCAACGCCGGCGCCTTGTCGCAGTTGCCCAGGCAGCACACCGGCAGCAGCGTGAAGCGGCCGTCCGGGGTGGTTTGGCCAAGGCCGATGCCCAGCTTGTTCTGGATTTCGCTGACCACCGACTCGTGGCCACCGATGTAGCAGACCATGCTGTCGCACACGCGAATGATGTGGCGGCCCACGGGCTGGCGGAAGATCTGGCTGTAGAACGTTGCCACACCTTCAACATCACTGGCCGGGATGCCGAGGATCTCGCCGATGGCGTAGAGGGCGCCGTCCGGCACCCAGCCACGTTCCTTCTGGACGATCTTCAGGGCTTCGATCGACGCCGCGCGCGGGTCTTCGTAGTGATGCAGCTCGTGCTCGATGGCCGAGCGCTCGGTTTCACTGAGGGTGAAACGGTCTGTCTGGATAAGCGTGCTGTTCATGCTTAGCGGTCCACGTCGGCCATAACGAAATCGATACTACCCAGGTACGCAATCAAGTCCGCGACCATCTCGCCTTTGATCACCGAAGGGATCTGCTGCAAGTGCGCGAAGCTTGGGGTACGAATCCGGGTGCGGTAGCTCATGGTGCCGCCATCGCTCGTCAGGTAATAACTGTTGATACCCTTGGTCGCTTCGATCATCTGGAAGGATTCGTTGGCCGGCATCACCGGGCCCCACGAAACTTGCAGGAAGTGCGTGATCAGGGTTTCGATGTGCTGCAGCGTGCGCTCTTTCGGCGGCGGCGTGGTCAGCGGGTGATCCGCCTTATACGGGCCGGCCGGCATGTTGCGCATGCACTGCTCGATGATCTTCAGGCTCTGGCGCATTTCTTCGACGCGCACGATGCAACGGTCGTAGGCATCACCATTGGCCGCCAGCGGGACTTCGAATTCGAAGTTCTCGTAGCCGGAGTACGGGCGCGCTTTACGCAGGTCGAAATCGCAACCGGTGGAACGCAGGCCAGCACCGGTGACGCCCCATTCCAGGGCTTCCTTGGTGTTGTACTGGGCGACGCCGATGGTGCGGCCCTTGAGGATGCTGTTGTCCAGCGCGGCTTTCTGGTACTCGTCCAGACGCTTGGGCATCCAGTCGATGAATTCCTTGACCAGGCGCTCCCAGCCGTTAGGCAGGTCATGGGCGACACCGCCGATGCGGTACCAGGCCGGGTGCAGGCGGAAGCCGGTGATGGCTTCGATGACCTTGTAGGCGCGCTGACGGTCGGTGAAGGTGAAGAACACCGGGGTCATGGCGCCGACGTCCTGGATATAGGTACCCAGGAACAGCAGGTGGCTGGTGATCCGGAAGAACTCGGCCATCATGATGCGGATGGTGTCGACGCGGTCCGGGACCTTGATGCCGGCCAGCTTCTCGACCGAGAGCACGTACGGCAGGTTGTTCATCACGCCGCCGAGGTAGTCGATACGGTCGGTGTACGGGATGAAGCTGTGCCAGGACTGACGCTCGGCCATCTTCTCGGCACCACGGTGGTGGTAGCCGATGTCCGGCACGCAGTCGACGATTTCTTCGCCGTCCAGTTGCAGGATGATGCGGAACGCACCGTGAGCCGAAGGGTGGTTCGGGCCCAGGTTGAGGAACATGTAGTCCTCGTTGGTGCCGGAGCGCTTCATGCCCCAGTCTTCCGGACGGAAACGCGCAGCCTCTTCTTCAAGCTGTTGCTTGGCGAGGTTGAGGCTGAACGGGTCGAATTCGGTGGCGCGCGCAGGGAAGTCCTTGCGCAGCGGGTGACCTTCCCAGGTCGGCGGCATCATGATGCGCGTCAGGTGCGGGTGGCCCGGGAAGTCGATCCCGAACATGTCCCAGACTTCACGCTCGTACCAGCTGGCGTTCGGCCAGATACCGGTCACGGTCGGCACGCTCAGGTCGCTTTCGGACAGGGCGACCTTGATCATCACGTCGCTGTTACGTTCGATCGACAGCAGGTGATAGAACACGGTGAAGTCGGCGCCGCTCGGCAGCCCCTGGCGCTTGGTGCGCAGACGCTCGTCCACGCCATGCAGGTCATAGAGCATGACGTACGGCTTGGGCAGGTTGCGCAGGAAGGTCAGGACTTCGACGAGCTTGGCACGCGCCACCCACAGCACCGGCATACCGGTGCGTGTGGCCTGGGCGGTGAAGGCGTCAGGGCCAAAACGGTTATTGAGTTCGACGACCACATCCTGGTCGTCTGCCTTATAAGGCGGGATGTACAGAGCACTGCCTGTAGTCATGGTTTTTTATCGCTTTCGGTCAACGTAAAGAATGAAGCCAGGTTTTCGTTCTATAAAAGAAGCGGGGCTGGATCAGACTTCGTCGGGGCTGCGCAGGTTGGTGACTGCGATTCGCTGTTCGCGGCGCTGTTCCTTTTGCGAAGGCATCTCGGCGCGGTACACGCCTTGATCGCCGACGACCCAGGAAAGCGGGCGACGCTCCTTGCCAATCGACTCCTGCAACAGCATCAAGCCTTGCAGGAAAGCTTCAGGGCGAGGCGGGCAGCCAGGCACGTAGACGTCCACGGGCAGGAACTTGTCCACCCCCTGAACCACGGAGTAGATGTCGTACATGCCACCGGAGTTGGCGCACGAACCCATGGAGATAACCCACTTCGGCTCGAGCATTTGCTCGTAGAGACGCTGAATGATCGGCGCCATCTTGATGAAGCAGGTTCCGGCGATAACCATGAAATCCGCCTGGCGCGGCGATGCCCGGATAACTTCGGCGCCAAAGCGCGCGATGTCGTGGGGCGCCGTGAAGGCGGTGGTCATTTCCACGTAGCAGCACGAAAGACCGAAGTTGTACGGCCACAGGGAGTTTTTACGCCCCCAGTTGACCGCGCCACTCAGCACGTCTTCCAGCTTGCCCATGTAGATGTTTTTGTGGACTTGGTCTTCTAACGGGTCGGAAACGGTTTCCCGTTCGCCGATGGGGTACTGCTCGTTAGGAGCATCCGGGTCGATCCTGGTGAGATTGTATTGCATCGCCAAAGCCTCATTGTTTCAGCTTCGCTTGCCGCTTACGACGAGCTTCCGGAGCCCAGTCAAGGGCGCCCACTCGGAATAGGTAGACAAGGCCTGCCAACAGAATTGCTATGAAAACGAGGGCTTCGACGAATCCGGTCCAGCCGCTTTCGCGGACGGACACAGACCAGGCAAAGAGAAAGAGGGCTTCGATGTCGAAGATCACGAAGAGCATCGCGACCAGATAGAATTTGGCTGAGAGCCGCAAGCGGGCGCCACCTGTAGGGAGCATGCCGGACTCGAACGGTTCATTTTTGCTGCGGCCCCAGGCTTTTGACCCGAGGAGGCTGGAGACGCCGAGCATGAAGGCGCAGAGGCCGACAACACCGAGGAGGAAAATGGCAAAGCCCCAGTTGTGGGCCATGAGTCCTGTCGCTTCGGTCATGCTGGAAATCCTTAACAGAGAGCAAAGGTCTCTGAGCTCGAAAAAGTAACGATGCAGTGACGATATGTCGCACTGCAATCAATCGCGGTGATTTTATGGCTAAACACCGGGCAAGTAAAATTCCTATAGCGAAATTATTCGATGGAATAAGGACATAGTGCACCTTTGTGGGGCTGCAGCCCTTGCGGTGTGGGCATTAGCGGGCTTTTCACCAATTATGTTTTGTTTAACCTGTAACGAAGTTTTCATGCGCTAAATGATAATGAATATTGTTTGCGTGGGGTTTAAGCGATTGTTTCTCATGTGGCGGGGGAAGTTGCCGTTACTTGCTGGAGTGGCGCTAGTTGGTGGAGGGGATCTTTTAACTGATTTGAGTCGAGTAAATACCGCTCTGGATCAATGTTTTGCGCAAAATCCCCAGGTAGCCAGCATTCCCTGTGGGAGCCGGGCTTGCTCGCGAAGGCGATCCGTCAGTTGATGCATTCGGTGACTGACCCAGCGCTTTCGCAGGCAAGCCAGCTCCCACAGTCGATCTCCATGCACCCGGGGACCTCGGCCTCACCCCCAATCCCCTGTGGGAGCGGGCTTGCCCGCGAAGGCGATCCGTCAGTTGATGCATTCGGTGACTGATTCACCGCTTTCGCAGGCAAGCCAGCTCCCACATTGGATCTCCATGCGCCCGGGGACTTAGGCCTCATCCCCAACTCCCTGTAGCCAGCTCCACCTTGGATTTTGGTGTTCTTTAAATAAAAAAAACGCCCCGAACCAGTCGGGGCGTGATTGTGGTGCGGCACTGCGGTTAGGTCTTCCTTGGGGCCGCAGTGGCCGTGTACGCGGTGCTTAGTGGAACTGTTCTTCTTCGGTCGAGCCGGTCAGCGCGGTCACGGACGAGGTGCCGCCCTGGATCACGGTGGTCATGTCGTCGAAGTAGCCAGTGCCCACTTCCTGCTGGTGCGCCACGAAGGTGTAGCCCTTGGCGGCGTCGGCGAATTCCTGCTCCTGCAGCTTCACGTAGGCAGTCATGTCGTTGCGGGCGTAGTCGTGCGCCAGGTTGAACATGCTGTGCCACATGTTGTGAATGCCGGCCAGGGTAATGAACTGGTGCTTGTAGCCCATGGCGGACAGTTCGCGCTGGAACTTGGCGATGGTCGCGTCGTCCAGGTTCTTCTTCCAGTTGAAGGAAGGCGAGCAGTTGTAGGACAGCAGTTGGTCCGGGTATTCCTTCTTGATCGCTTCGGCAAAGCGGCGCGCTTCGTCCAGATCCGGCTTGGCGGTTTCGCACCAGATCAGGTCGGCGTACGGCGCGTAGGCGAGGCCACGGGCGATGGCCTGGTCGAGACCGGCGCGCACCTTGTAGAAGCCTTCCTGGGTGCGTTCGCCTGTCACGAACGGCTGGTCGTACGGGTCGCAGTCCGAGGTCAGCAGGTCAGCGGCGTTGGCGTCGGTACGGGCCAGGATGATGGTCGGGGTACCGGCAACGTCAGCAGCCAGGCGAGCAGCGGTCAGCTTCTGTACGGCTTCCTGGGTAGGAACCAGTACCTTGCCGCCCATGTGGCCGCATTTCTTCACCGAGGCCAGTTGGTCTTCGAAGTGCACGCCGGCAGCGCCTGCCTCGATCATGCTCTTCATCAGTTCGTAAGCGTTCAGCACACCACCGAAACCGGCTTCGGCGTCAGCCACGATCGGTGCGAAGTAGTCGATGTAGCCTTCGTCGCCCGGGCCTTTACCGGCTTTCCACTGGATCTGGTCGGCGCGGCGGAACGAGTTGTTGATGCGCTTGACCACGGTTGGCACGGAGTCCACCGGGTACAGCGATTGGTCGGGGTACATGGATTCAGCGGAGTTGTTGTCCGCTGCCACTTGCCAGCCGGACAGGTAGATCGCCTGGATACCGGCTTTTACCTGTTGGACTGCCTGGCCGCCAGTGAGGGCGCCCATGCAGTTGACGAAATCTTTGTCGGGACGGAAGGACGGCTTGGCGCCCTGGGTGACCAGGTTCCACAGCTTCTCGGCGCCGAGTTTTGCAAAGGTGTGCTCAGGTTGAACCGAGCCACGCAGGCGGACGACGTCAGCAGCGGAATAAGCGCGGGTCACGCCTTTCCAGCGTGGGTTTTCAGCCCAGTCTTTTTCAAGGGCTGCAATTTGCTGTTCGCGTGTCAGTGCCATGGGGAAAAACCTCGTCGCGTCTTGTTTGAAGTATCCGTTTGCCAGCCATGCATTCATTGCGTGGGCAGGGCTGCTCGCTGATCAGAAGCGTAGGCGCTCAAGACAGGTTCGACGGAGAAGGCGACGGGATGAACGATGGGGCTCAAGGGAGAGTTGAGCAGGTAAGGGCGAACTGCGAACGGTCTTCGGGCGTCGTGGGCCTTTGTACGATCCAACAGCGTGTTGCCGGGTTACCTGGTTAGCTTCCGTCCCTCGGGACAACTTCGTTCCAGTCGCAACCTCGTCAAACACACCTTGTGGGCGGTACAGACACGAATCGGCTCAGGTGGGTAGCTTAGAGCGGCGATCCGAAGGCCCTTGCCAGGGCCCCTGATTAGCGGGAGCGAGGCCATCATGCCCATGCTTTTTTGGATCGTCAAATGTTTTGTAGTGCTTTTTTTCAAGCACTACATCTTTAGTCTAATACGACTCATCAGTCAGTTTTTGGTGCTTCAGTTCAGGGTGTCGACCTTGACCCGCACAGTCAGGTCATCGCGGCCTTGAGTAGAGTAGCTGCGGGTTGTAGAGGATTTGTCGGCCTGGGTCTCGCGATTGATGCCGGCCAGTGGAATCCATTCGCCAAGGCGGCCGCTGATAGTTGTGTCGGTGCTTTGCACGTTCACTACATCGGGACGTTCCTGGCTCATGCGGTCACGGTTGGTACTGATCGCCAGGTGCACGGTCTCGCCGGTAACGCTGGCGGTGACATAGAAACCCTGGGTGACATTGCGGTACTGGGTCTGGTTTTGCGGGCGGCCGTAGGCATCCGGCTGGGTGGTGGTCAGGGGGACGCTCTGGCCGACCTGGATCAGCGCGGGCACACCCTCGCTCGCCTGGATCTGCTGGATGCCACCGTCGCGGCTGGCAGTGCCGTAGCTGATGATGCGGGTCTGGCTGTCACCGCTGTTCTGCTGGTTGTTTTCATTGCTGTCGACCGTGATCAGCAGGCGCTTGGCCGGCGTGTCCAGCTGCGCGAGCAGGGCGCGCAGGTCCTGGATCTTGCCGGGGTCGGCGTTAACAATAAGCTGGTTGCCGTAGGCGCTGACGGTGCCGTCCTTGCCGATGAAATTCTGCGCCACCGGCAGCAGGTCGGCGCTGGTACGGTTGCTGAGGTTGACGACTTCGGTGTCGGCCATGGCCGAACAGCTGGCAGCCAGGAGGAGGGCGGTGAGCAGGGTGCGTAGGGACATGTCCGTTATCTCTGCGAGTCATTTGGGCGTGATAGTGCCAGTTTGTCGGCCTGGCAGGGCGCAAGTTGAATCGTAGACGGCAAAATGCCCTGGCAAGGCAGGGCATTGTTGGTTTTGCTGAAATAGCTATCGGGGGCAAGCCCCCTCCCACACTTGGCCGCATTCAAAGTATGTACTCGGTCAAATGCGGGAGCTGGCTTGCCGGCGATAGCAGCGGCGCGGTATTGGATCAATCCCCGCGCACCATATCCACATGCGGAATCCCGACTTCAAGGAACTCGTCACTGACGATCTTGAAACCCAGGCGCTCGTAGAATGGCGCCGCATACACCTGTGCGCTGAGAAATTGCCGGGTCTGGCCGCGTTGCTCGGCCGCGCCAATTACCGCTTCCATCAGCTTGTCGCCGACCTTCAGGCCGCGCCAGTCCTTAAGTACCGACACGCGGCCGATCTCGCCGCTGGGCAGCAGGCGCGCAGTACCGATCGGAAAGTCGCCTTCGAAGGCTAGGAAATGCACTGCGTCTGCGTCGTCCGCATCCCACTCCAGCTCAGGTGGGACCGATTGTTCAGCGACAAAGACCGCTTCACGAATGCGCCGAATCTCGGCGATATCCTTTTGCCAGTCCGCGACACTTACGTGAATCTTATTCATCGGCAAACCCCAGGCTTCCTTGCTTGACCAGCTCGCACAGCAGGTCGCGGCCATCTTCGTCGGCCAGCCATTCGCCAAGGTTCTCGCTGTGCAGCGCATCGGCAGAGCACACCAGCTTCAGCAGCTCACGCAATTTGCCCGGCAGGTAACGGCTCTGGCCGCTGGCGAACAGCAGCACGTCGTCGTCGACTTCGGACCAGGCCAGGCGCGCGCTCGGGTTGCGTACCAGGATCGCACCGTCTTGCAGGCTGGTGACGAAGTCGTCTTCGCCCAGCTCTTCGCCGGCTACCAGTTCCGGGTAGCGCGGTTCGGTCATGAACTGGCCGAACCAGGTCAGCAGCATGCGCTCGTCGCTCATGTGCTCGGCCAGCAGGCTCTTGAGGCGGTCGAGTGCATCACTCTGGATCTGGTGCGGATCGCTGACCGGCTGGGCATCGGCGTCGGTGTAGCGCTCTTCGTCGGTCAGGTACTGGCTGAGGAAGTCGGTGAAGTGGGTCAGCACTTCAGCTGCGCTCGGCGCGCGGAAGCCGACCGAGTAGGTCATGCAGTCATCTTCGGCAATGCCGAAATGCGCCAGGCGCGGCGGCAGGTAGAGCATGTCGCCCGGTTCCAGGACCCATTCGGCGCTCTCTTCGAATTCGGCGAGGATGCGCAGGTCGGCGTGTTGCAGCAGCGGGCTTTCGGCGTTGCACATCTGGCCGATCTTCCAGTTGCGCTTGCCCTGGGCCTGCAGCAGGAACACATCGTAATTGTCGAAGTGCGGACCGACACTGCCGCCCGGTGCGGCGAAGCTGATCATCACGTCGTCGATGCGCCAGCTAGGCAGGAAGCGGAAGTGTTCGAGCAATTCGGCGACTTCCGGCACGAACTGGTCGACGGCCTGTACCAGCAGGGTCCACTCGCGCTCGGGCAGGGTGCTGAAAGCGTCTTCGGCGAACGGGCCGCGACGCAGTTCCCACGGGCGCTCGCCGTGCTCGATCACCAGGCGCGATTCGACTTCTTCTTCCAGCGCGAGGCCTGCGAGTTCGTCGGCGTCGATCGGGCTTTCGAAGTCAGGGATGGCCTGGCGGATCAGCAGTGGTTTTTTCTGCCAGTAGTCGCGCAGGAATTCCCGTGCCGTGATGCCGCCCAGAAGTTGAAGAGGGATATCAGGATTCATGTGTAACCTATTGAAAAAAAGCACTTTTCAGACTGGAATAAAAACGCCCGGCGCGGCCGGGCGTCTCAAAGGGTCGTGCGTGGATCAGATGCGCTTGGCTTGCTCTACAGCGTTACCGATGTAGTTGGCCGGGGTCAGCAGTTTCAGCTCGGCCTTGGCCGCGGCTGGCATGTCCAGGCCATCGATGAAAGTCTGCAACGCCTCGGGGCTGATGCCCTTGCCGCGCGTCAATTCTTTCAGCTTCTCGTAGGGGTTTTCGATGTTATAGCGACGCATCACGGTCTGGATCGGCTCGGCCAATACTTCCCAGCACGCGTCCAGGTCGGCGGCGATCTTCTGCTCGTTGAGCTCAAGCTTGCTGATGCCCTTGAGGCTGGCTTCGTACGCGATCACGCTGTGGGCAAAGCCCACGCCGAGGTTACGCAGTACGGTGGAGTCGGTCAGGTCGCGCTGCCAGCGGGAGATCGGCAACTTGCTGGCCAGGTGCTGGAACAGCGCGTTGGCGATGCCGAGGTTGCCTTCGGAGTTTTCGAAGTCGATCGGGTTGACCTTGTGCGGCATGGTCGACGAACCGATTTCACCGGCAATGGTGCGCTGCTTGAAGTAGCCCAGGGAAATGTAGCCCCAGATATCGCGATCGAAGTCGATCAGGATGGTGTTGAAGCGCGCAATGGCGTCGAACAGCTCGGCGATGTAGTCGTGCGGTTCGATCTGCGTGGTGTACGGGTTGAAGCCCAGGCCCAGTTCGTCTTCGATGAAGGCGCGGGCGTTGGCTTCCCAGTCAATCTCGGGGTAGGCCGACAGGTGGGCGTTGTAGTTGCCGACAGCGCCGTTGATCTTGCCCAGCAGCGGGACGGCAGCCACTTGAGCGATCTGGCGCTCCAGGCGGTACACCACGTTGGCCAGTTCTTTACCCAGGGTGGTCGGCGACGCCGGCTGGCCGTGGGTGCGCGACAGCATCGGCACGTCGGCGAAACGGATGGCCAGTTCGCGGATGGCGTTGGCGGTCTGGCGCATCAGCGGCAGCATCACGTCATCACGGCCTTCGCGCAGCATCAGGGCGTGGGACAGGTTGTTGATGTCCTCGCTGGTGCAGGCAAAGTGGATGAACTCGCTGACCTGGGCCAATTCCGGCAGCTTGGCCGCTTGCTCCTTGAGCAAGTATTCGATGGCCTTGACGTCGTGGTTGGTGGTGCGCTCGATCTCTTTCACACGCTCGGCGTGCTCCAGGGAGAAGTTTTCCGCCAGGGTGTTGAGCACAGCGTTGGCTTCGGCGGAGAACGCCGGCACTTCGCTGATGGCGGGGTGAGCGGCCAGGCGCTGGAGCCAGCGCACTTCAACCAATACACGAGCACGGATCAGGCCGTATTCGCTGAAAATAGGGCGCAGGGCCTGGGTTTTGCCGGCGTAGCGGCCGTCAACAGGGGAAACCGCAGTGAGCGAAGAAAGCTGCATGGGGTGTTCTCGGACAGTCGGGCAACGAAATGGGGCGCGTATCATACATGAAAAAATCCGCCGGTCCGTTGCCAACTGACCGGCGTATTACGCGTGGGGCTATAAAAAACGTGGCTGTTGCGACTTATTCGTTGCGCATCAACGGGTAAAGCTCTTTGAGCAATTTGCGTCGGCTGATCACCAGTTGCCAACGATGACCGCCCAACTGGCGCCACAATCGTGCCGAACGAATACCGGCCAGGAGCAGGGCGCGGATTTTCGAGGCGTTGTTCGGTTGCTGCAGGTTGCGCATGTCGCCGTGCACCTGAATCCGTTGGCGCAAGGTGCTCAAGGTGTCCTGGTACAGCGCACCGCAGGCGGCAATCACGTTCTCGTGGGCCGGGCCGAAGTGCTCTACCTGGGATTGGATCTGCGGCAGGCGCTTGCCGATGACTTCCAGCATGTCTTCACGCTTGGCCAGTTGGCGCTCCAGGCCGAGCATCGACAGGGCGTAGCGCAGCGGCTCGCGCTGCAAGGTGCTCGGGTCGCGTTCCAGGGCGCCGATCAGCGCGCGGTAACCTTCGCGCAGCGCCAGGTCGTCGCCGCCATACACTTCCAGTGTGTCCTTGGGGTCGCGGATCAGCAGGCTGCCGAGCATGCAGGTCAGGCCTGCCTCGGTGACCTGGCCGGTCTTGGCGATCTTGTCGACCAGCACCGCGGCGAGGAATACCCCGCCGAGGGCGGTCAATTGCTCCTGGGTCGGGCTCATGCCGGGTTGCTCCAGGGCTCGGCGACTTCAATCACGCCGCCGCCGAGGCAAATCTCGCCGTCATAGAACACCACGGACTGGCCTGGCGTGACCGCGCGTTGCGGGTCATCGAAGGTGGCACGGTAGCCGCTGGCGGTTTTTTCCAGGGTGCAGGGCTGGTCACTCTGGCGATAGCGCACTTTGGCGGTCAGGCGGCGCGGAGTGCTCAGGTCGATCGGGTTGACCCAGTAGATCTCCGACGCCAGCAGCGCACCGGAGAACAGCAACGGGTGCTCATTACCCTGGCCGACGATCAGCACGTTGTGCTCGAGGTCCTTGACCAGCACGTACCACGGCTCTTCGCCGGCGTCTTTCAAACCGCCGATGCCCAGGCCCTGGCGCTGGCCGATGGTGTGGTACATCAGGCCATGGTGGCGGCCGATCACTTCGCCTTCGGTGGTCTTGATCTCGCCGGGTTGCGCGGGCAGGTACTGCTTGAGGAAGTCGCTGAAGCGGCGCTCGCCGATAAAGCAGATACCGGTGGAGTCCTTCTTCTTGGCAGTGGCCAGGCCGTGTTTCTCGGCGATCTTGCGGACTTCGGGTTTTTCCAGCTCGCCCACCGGGAACAGGGTCTTGGCGATCTGTTCGCCGCCGACGGCGTGCAGGAAATAGCTCTGGTCCTTGTTCGGGTCCAGGCCCTTGAGCAGTTCGGTGCGACCATCAACGTCGCGGCGGCGCACATAGTGGCCGGTGGCGATCAGGTCGGCGCCGAGCATCATGGCGTAGTCGAGGAACGCCTTGAACTTGATCTCGCGGTTGCACAGGATGTCCGGGTTCGGCGTGCGGCCGGCCTTGTATTCGGCCAGGAAGTGCTCGAACACATTGTCCCAGTACTCGGCGGCGAAGTTGGCGGTGTGCAGCTTGATGCCAATCTTGTCGCAGACGGCCTGGGCATCTGCCAGGTCGTCCATGGCGGTGCAATATTCCGTTCCATCGTCTTCTTCCCAGTTCTTCATGAACAGGCCTTCCACCTCATAACCCTGCTCCATGAGCAGAACGGCGGAAACGGAAGAATCCACGCCGCCGGACATACCGACGATGACGCGCTTCTTTTGTGTGTCAGAAGGGGCTGGATCACGCATAGGATTTCAACGGGTGTCTTGAAAAAGGACGCGATTCTAGCAGGCCTGGGCCCGCAAGGCTAAAGAGAAGGGCGGATCAGTTCGAGGCTGTGGCACTGGCCGGCCAAATAATCATCGATACAGCGGATGATCAGCTCGCTGCGCCAGTCATTGCGCACGGCCATCAGTTCGTCGCGGGTCATCCAGCGGGCGCGCAGGATGCCTTCGTCGAGCTGATAGTCGGGATGGTGTTTCAGCGCCTTGGCGATAAAACATACCCGCTGATAGGTCACGCCGTTGCTGGGGGCGGTGTACAGGTAGATGCCGACGATGCCGGTGGCTTCCACGTCCCAGCCGGTTTCCTCGAGGGTTTCGCGCACGGCGGCTTCGGTCAGGGTTTCGTGCGGGTCGAGGTGGCCGGCAGGCTGGTTGAGCACGGCGCGGCCGCCCTTGAGTTCCTCGACCATCAGGAAGCGGCCGTTGTCTTCTACGAGGGTGGCGACGGTGATGTGGGGTTGCCAGGTCATGGAGGGCTCTCAAGCGATCAGTGGGGCAGGCGCCCATCATACAGGGGCGCCCGCCGGGTGTTGCGCTTGGTTACCGGGCGGCCTTGGTGATGGCGTCGAAGGCGACCATGTCGTCAATGACTTCACCGCCGGTGGCTTTGGTCTGCGCTTGCCACACGACGATTACCACGTTTTGCGTAGGGTTTATGTAGATGAACTGGCCGAAAATGCCGGCAGCCGTGAAGGCTTTGTCGGCTTTGGACGCGGCAGTCCAGGCCGGCCACCACATTGAGGCAAAGTCGCCGTAGGCGGCATCGGTGCCGGTGGTGGCGCTGGCAAAGCTCATCCAGCCTTTGGGCAGTACTTGCTTGTCGCCGGTTTTGCCGCCACTGAGTACGAACTGTCCGAAGCGCCCGTAATCTTCCAGTGTTGCGCTGATGCCGCTGCCGCCCACTTCGTTGCCGTTCGGGCCGTCGAGCCACCAGTTCGCATCGGTCTGCATGCCATACGGCGCCCAGATTTTCTCGCTGAGGTAGTTCGCCAGGGGCTTGCCCACGGCGGCGCTGACCAGTTGGCCCAGCACTTGTGTCTCGCCGGTGCTGTAGTTGGTGCGGGTGCCAGGCGGCGCGGCGCTGGGCAGGCTCGCCATGAACTTGAGGGCGGAGCCGGGCACTTGTTCGGTCTGCAGCTTGAGCATCATGCGTCGATCCGACGTCGGGTCGGCGTATTTCTCACTCCATTTGACCCCCGAACGCATCGCCAGCACTTGGCGCACGGTGGCCTGGTCGTAGCCGCTGCCGGCCAGTGCAGGCAAATACTCGGTCACTTTGTCATCCAGGCTCTTGATCGAACCGTCCTGCAAGGCCGCGCCGACGAGGGTCGATGTAATCGACTTGGCCACCGACATCGACATCCAGCGGGTTTCGGCGGTGTTGCCTTTTTCGTAGCGTTCAGTAACGACTTGGCCGTCCTTGATCACCAGCAGGCCTGTTACCCGGTTGAGGGTGACGTAGTCATCGAGGCTATAGCGTTTGCCTTCGTAATCGAATGCAACCGGTCCCAACGCCCGGCTGCTGTGCGGCAGTGGGAAAGGGTGGCCGCCGGCCTTGATGGTGCGCACCGGAAACAAGCGGTCGATATTGCGAAAGGTGCTGACGGCGGCGTCGGGGCTGAGTTTGCCGTCGTACATGGTCTGCACGTCGCCAATCGGTTCCTGTGCATGCGGGTAGGGTGGCGAGTGGCTCGCGCAGGCGGTCAGCAGGGCGATTGCCGAGGCCCAGGCCAGCGCCTGGAAGTGAGCTCTTTGCATAAAAACTTCCTTATTTGTTGTTTTCTGGAATGGCTTGAGCAAAAACACAAAGCAAGTCCTGCGCCCACTTACGGAAAAAAGCGCAAAAAAAATCCGGAACCCTTTCGAATTCCGGATTTTGCTGTGGTGCGACGACCAATCAAGCATCGTCACATCAGCGCATCACACCAGTGCAGCAATCGCCGCATTGAGGGTGTTGCTTGGACGCATGGCCTTGCTGGTCAGCTCAGGGTTCGGCGCGTAGTAGCCGCCGATGTCCACGGGCTTGCCCTGCACGGCGTTGAGCTCGGCAACGATGGTTGCTTCGTTCGCGGCCAGGGTCTTGGCCAGTTCGCCGAACTGCGCTTGCAGTGCAGTGTCTTCGGTCTGGGCGGCCAGGGCTTGAGCCCAGTACAGCGCCAGGTAGAAGTGGCTGCCGCGGTTGTCGATGTTGCCGACTTTGCGCGATGGCGACTTGTTGTTGTCGAGGAACTGGCCAGTCGCCTGGTCCAGGGTTTTCGACAGCACCAGGGCTTTCGGGTTGTTGTACGTGACGCCCAGGTGTTCCAGGGAAGCGGCCAGGGCCAGGAACTCGCCCAGGGAATCCCAGCGCAGGAAGTTTTCTTCCAGCAGCTGCTGCACGTGCTTGGGAGCCGAACCGCCGGCGCCGGTTTCGAACAGGCCGCCACCGTTCATCAGCGGCACGATCGAGAGCATCTTGGCGCTGGTGCCCAGTTCCATGATCGGGAACAGGTCGGTCAGGTAGTCACGCAGTACGTTACCGGTCACCGAGATGGTGTCCAGGCCCTTGCGGGTGCGCTCCAGGGTGAACTTCATCGCGTCGACCGGCGACATGATGCGGATGTCCAGGCCTTCGGTGTTGTGGTCTTTCAGGTAGGCCTGAACTTTCTCGACCACGACGCCGTCGTGCGCGCGCTTCGGGTCCAGCCAGAAAATGGCTGGGGTGTTGCTGGCGCGGGCACGGTTGACGGCCAGTTTGACCCAATCCTGGATCGGCGCGTCTTTGGTCTGGCACATGCGGAAGATGTCGCCGGCCTCGACGTTCTGTTCCATCAGCAGGTTGCCCTTGCTGTCGGTGACGCGGACGACGCCGTCAGCCTTGATCTGGAAGGTCTTGTCGTGGGAGCCGTACTCTTCGGCTTTCTTCGCCATCAGGCCAACGTTTGGCACGCTGCCCATGGTGGTTGGGTCGAAAGCGCCATTGGCCTTGCAGTCTTCGATGACCGCTTGGTAGATGGTGGCGTAGCAGCGATCCGGGATCACGGCCTTGGTGTCGTGCAACTGGCCGTCGGTGCCCCACATCTTGCCGGAGTCACGGATCATGGCTGGCATCGAGGCGTCGACGATGACGTCGCTCGGCACGTGCAGGTTGGTGATGCCTTTGTCGGAGTTGACCATCGCCAGGGAAGGGCGAGCGGCGTAGACCGCCTGGATGTCGGCTTCGATCTGTGCTTGCTGGTCGGCCGGCAGGGCCTTGATGCGAGCGTACAGGTCGCCGATGCCGTTGTTCAGGTTGAAGCCGATCTGCTCCAGCACGGTGGCGTGCTTGGCCAGCGCGTCTTTGTAGAACTCGGCAACGATCTGGCCGAACATGATCGGGTCGGAGACCTTCATCATGGTGGCTTTCAGGTGAACCGACAGCAGCACGCCTTGCTTCTTGGCGTCTTCGATTTCAGCGGCGATGAAGCTGCGCAGGGCGTTCTTGCTCAGTACGGCGCTGTCGATGATCTCGCCAGCCTGTACGGAAGTCTTTTCCTTGAGGACGGTCGCGGTACCGTCCTTGGCGATCAGCTCGATTTTGACAGCATCGGCGGCTTCGATCTGAACGGCTTTTTCGCTGCCGTAGAAGTCGCCGCTGCTCATGTGAGCCACGTGGGATTTGGAGTCGGCGGCCCAGGCGCCCATCTTGTGCGGGTGCTTGCGCGCGTAGTTCTTGACCGACAGCGGGGCGCGGCGGTCGGAGTTGCCTTCGCGCAGGACCGGGTTCACGGCGCTGCCCTTGACCTTGTCGTAACGTGCACGGGTTTCTTTTTCCGCGTCGGTGGTTACGGTTTCAGGGTAGTCCGGCAGGGCGTAGCCCTGGGCCTGCAGTTCCTTGATCGCAGCCTGCAGCTGAGGCGTCGAGGCACTGATGTTAGGCAGCTTGATGATGTTGGCTTCAGGCGTAACGGCCAGGTCGCCCAGTTCGGCGAGGTGGTCCGGGATGGCCTTGGTACCCAGTTGCTCAGGGAAGCTTGCGAGGATGCGCCCGGCGAGGGAGATGTCGCGGGTTTCCACGGCAATATCAGCGGAAGCGGTGAAGGCCTCTACGATAGGCAGCAGTGAATAGGTGGCGAGGGCTGGGGCTTCGTCGGTGAAGGTGTAGATGATCTTCGAGCGGGTGGGCATATTCGGATTAACTCTCTTCTTTGCTGAAAGCGTGCGCAGAAACTCGAGATGCGCCGGGTGGAGCGCGTTCGTTCAAAGTCATCCATGAGCGAAATGTCGAGGTTTCTTCGCGGTGATGTTGGGTTGCATCAGTCGAGCGTCAAGCGGGTGGACTATTGTATTAGTCCTGCTTTGTAGCGGAAGGCTATGTTCTAGAGCGGTCCGCCGTCGTGACTCTTTGGTCAGCGGCGGCATTATACATAGGTCGCTATGCTTACGCCGAGCCTTCATACAAAAGGTGTGTCGTCCATTGGTCTAAAGGTCGCAGGGCCCAACGTGCTACCAAGGTCGCATGCAGTGCTCAAGATTGGCGATTTTGCCTTTGCTTTCAGGCTTGTAGGCGACAATTTATGCTGTTTTCGATGCAAATGAGCATGGCGTGAGGTTTCAGTCGCCATTTATCTGGAGTAGGCTCGAACGCAGCCAGATGTTCAATCCATAGATGGAGTTCAGCATGGGATACAAGAAGATTCAGGTTCCGGCAGTCGGCGACAAAATCACCGTCAATGCAGACCATTCTCTCAATGTTCCTGACCAACCGATCATCCCTTATATCGAAGGTGACGGTATTGGCGTCGACATCAGCCCGGTGATGATCAAGGTGGTCGACGCGGCTGTTGAAAAGGCCTACGGCGGCAAGCGCAAGATCTCCTGGATGGAGGTGTACGCCGGCGAGAAAGCCACTCAAGTCTACGACCAGGACACCTGGCTGCCCCAGGAAACCCTGGATGCGGTCAAGGATTACGTGGTGTCCATCAAGGGCCCGCTGACCACCCCGGTCGGTGGCGGCATCCGTTCGCTGAACGTGGCCCTGCGCCAACAACTCGACTTGTATGTGTGCCTGCGCCCGGTGCGCTGGTTCGAAGGCGTGCCGAGCCCGGTCAAGAAGCCAGGCGATGTGGACATGACCATCTTCCGTGAGAACTCCGAAGACATCTACGCCGGGATCGAGTGGAAAGCCGGCTCGCCCGAAGCGATCAAGGTGATCAAGTTCCTCAAGGAAGAAATGGGCGTGACCAAGATCCGTTTCGACCAGGATTGCGGCATCGGCGTCAAGCCGGTCTCCAAAGAGGGGACCCAGCGCCTGGCGCGTAAAGCCCTGCAATATGTAGTGGATAACGACCGCGACTCGCTGACCATCGTGCACAAAGGCAACATCATGAAGTTCACCGAGGGGGCCTTCAAGGAATGGGCCTACGAAGTGGCGGCGCAGGAATTCGGCGCGACCCTGCTCGATGGCGGTCCATGGATGCAGTTCAAGAACCCGAAAACCGGCAAGAATGTGGTGGTCAAGGATGCAATTGCCGACGCCATGCTCCAGCAGATCCTGCTGCGCCCGGCCGAATATGACGTGATTGCGACACTCAACCTGAACGGCGACTACCTGTCCGACGCGCTGGCGGCGGAGGTCGGCGGTATCGGCATTGCGCCGGGGGCCAACCTGTCCGACACCGTGGCCATGTTCGAGGCGACCCACGGCACCGCGCCCAAGTATGCGGGCAAGGACCAGGTCAATCCGGGTTCATTGATCCTGTCGGCGGAGATGATGTTGCGCCACATGGGCTGGACCGAGGCGGCTGACCTGATTATCAAGGGCACCAATGGCGCGATTTCGGCCAAGACCGTGACCTATGACTTCGAGCGCCTGATGGATGGCGCGAAGTTGGTGTCGTCGTCGGGCTTTGGTGATGCGCTGATTTCGCATATGTAAGGCGCAGGCATAAAAAAACCGGCCGTCCCAATCTTGCTGGGGTGGCCGGTTTTTTATTGCGTTTGAGCGCTCGACGGCGGATCAGGCCGTTTGCTTCTTTTCGTTATGAGCGGTCGACCCCGCGGTGGGTTCAGGTGCCTTGGCGATGATTTCCACGGCATGCAACCCTTTCGGTCCTTGAATGATTTCGAAACTTACAGGTTGGCCCGCTTTCAGCGTCTTGTACCCATCCATCTTGATCGCTGAAAAATGCGCAAAGAGATCTTCGGACTTACCGTCCTCTACGACGAAACCGTAGCCTTTGGCATTGTTGAACCACTTGACCTTACCACTTGCCATGCCCATATCCCTCTGCACCAGACTCCATCACTGGAGTATCATCCAGTTTATCCGTCCTAACCCGAATAAATAAGGTTGACTGCGCGGACCTTTTTTACCCACTGTGGGTTCTATTGGTTGTAACACCGTTTTGCCGATAGTCAAGGCGACTGGCCGGTCAGTAGTTGAAATTCTGACAGGTCGCCCCCACCACTGTATTTGAACCACTGACGAACCTTTCTTTCCATGCATGCAATCAGCCAGATTCGACTAACATTCAATCAGGATCGACCGGATCACGAACACGATGACGACGGTTCTGCAGGCATTGCTGTTCAGGAGGCCAAGCCTGCTTTACAGGCGCCGCCGATGTACAAGGTGGTTTTGTTCAATGATGACTACACACCGATGGATTTCGTGGTCGAAGTACTCGAGGTGTTTTTTAACCTGAACCGCGAGTTGGCGACCAAGGTAATGCTGGCCGTTCACACAGAAGGACGGGCAGTATGTGGAGTGTTTACCCGCGACATCGCCGAGACAAAGGCCATGCAGGTCAACCAGTACGCCAGGGAAAGCCAGCATCCGCTACTCTGTGAAATCGAGAAGGACGGTTAACGCCGACCACTTGGGTATGAGGTGAAGCTATGTTAAACCGCGAGCTCGAAGTCACCCTCAATCTTGCCTTCAAGGAGGCCCGTTCGAAGCGTCATGAATTCATGACCGTCGAGCACCTGCTGCTGGCACTTTTGGATAACGAAGCTGCCGCCACCGTTCTACGTGCGTGCGGCGCCAACCTCGACAAACTCAAGCATGACCTGCAGGAGTTTATCGACTCCACCACGCCACTGATCCCCGTGCATGACGAGGACCGCGAGACCCAGCCAACCCTGGGCTTCCAGCGGGTATTGCAGCGTGCTGTTTTCCACGTACAGAGCTCCGGTAAGCGTGAAGTCACAGGCGCCAACGTGCTGGTGGCAATTTTCAGCGAGCAGGAAAGCCAGGCAGTGTTCCTGCTCAAGCAGCAGAGCGTTGCCCGTATTGATGTCGTCAACTACATCGCCCACGGTATCTCCAAGGTGCCTGGGCACGGCGATCATTCCGAGGGTGAACAGGATATGCAGGACGACGAGGGCGGTGAGTCTTCTTCTTCGGGCAATCCACTGGATGCCTATGCCAGTAACCTTAATGAGCTGGCGCGCCAGGGGCGGATCGATCCGCTGGTGGGGCGTGAGCTTGAGGTCGAGCGTGTAGCGCAGATCCTCGCGCGTCGTCGCAAGAACAACCCGTTGCTGGTGGGTGAGGCCGGCGTGGGTAAAACCGCGATTGCCGAGGGCCTTGCCAAGCGCATTGTCGACAATCAGGTGCCTGACCTGCTGGCCAACAGTGTCGTCTACTCCCTTGACCTGGGCGCCTTGCTCGCCGGGACCAAGTACCGTGGCGATTTCGAGAAGCGCTTCAAGGCGTTGCTCGGTGAGCTGAAGAAACGTCCGCAGGCGATCCTGTTCATTGATGAAATCCACACCATCATTGGTGCCGGTGCGGCATCCGGTGGGGTAATGGACGCCTCGAACCTGCTCAAGCCGCTGCTGTCGTCGGGTGATATCCGCTGCATCGGTTCGACCACGTTCCAGGAATTCCGCGGCATTTTCGAGAAAGACCGCGCCTTGGCGCGTCGCTTCCAGAAAGTCGACGTGTCCGAGCCTTCGGTTGAAGACACCATTGGCATCCTGCGCGGGCTCAAGGGGCGTTTCGAAGCGCACCATGGCATCGAGTACACCGATGAAGCCCTGCGTTCGGCCGCTGAACTGGCGTCGCGCTACATCAATGACCGGCACATGCCGGACAAGGCCATCGACGTGATCGACGAGGCGGGTGCCTACCAGCGCCTGCAGCCGGTCGAGAAGCGTGTGAAACGCATCGACGTGCCTCAGGTCGAGGACATCGTGGCGAAGATCGCGCGGATTCCGCCAAAACACGTCACCAGTTCTGACAAGGAACTGCTGCGTAACCTGGAGCGTGATCTCAAGCTGACCGTGTTCGGCCAGGATGCGGCCATCGACTCGCTGTCCACCGCGATCAAGTTGTCGCGTGCGGGCCTCAAGTCGCCGGACAAGCCTGTGGGTTCGTTCCTGTTCGCCGGTCCTACCGGCGTCGGCAAGACCGAGGCGGCACGGCAGTTGGCCAAGGCCATGGGCATTGAGCTGGTGCGTTTCGACATGTCCGAATACATGGAGCGTCACACTGTGTCGCGCCTGATCGGTGCGCCTCCGGGCTATGTCGGGTTCGACCAGGGCGGCCTGTTGACCGAAGCGATCACCAAGCAGCCGCATTGCGTATTGCTGCTCGATGAAATCGAGAAGGCGCACCCGGAAGTCTTCAACCTGCTGCTGCAGGTGATGGACCACGGCACCCTGACCGACAATAACGGGCGCAAGGCGGATTTCCGCAACGTGATCGTGATCATGACCACCAACGCCGGTGCCGAAACGGCCGCGCGGGCTTCGATCGGCTTCAGCCATCAGGATCACTCTTCCGATGCCATGGAAGTGATCAAGAAGAGCTTTACGCCGGAGTTCCGCAACCGCTTGGACACCATTATCCAGTTTGGTCGCCTCAGCCATGAGGTTATCAAGAGCGTGGTGGACAAGTTCCTCACCGAGCTTCAGGCGCAGTTGGAAGACAAGCGCGTGCAGCTGGACGTGACGGACGCGGCGCGCAACTGGCTGGCCGAAGGTGGTTACGACGCGGCAATGGGCGCTCGCCCGATGGCGCGTCTGATCCAGGACAAGATCAAGCGGCCATTGGCCGAAGAGATCCTGTTCGGCGAACTGTCCGACCATGGCGGCGTGGTGCATATCGACCTGAAGGATGGCGAGCTGACCTTCGACTTCGAAACCACGGCGGAAATGGCCTGATCGTTGGCTGCAATAAAGCAAAGGCGCCGAAAGGCGCCTTTTTGCTGTCTTGATGTTGGTGGAGATCAAATGTGGGGGCTGGCTTGCCTGCGAAAGCGGTGGATCAGCCAGCGAATGCATCAACTGGCGGATCGCCTTCGCGGGCAAGCCCGCTCCCACAGGGGATTGGGGTGGGGCCTGAGACCCCGGGTGTATGCAAATCAAATGTGGGAGCTGGCTTGCCTGCGAAAGCGGTGGGTCAGCCAGCGAATGCATCAACTGGCGGATCGCCTTCGCGGGCAAGCCCACTCCCACAGGGGATTGGGGTTAGGTCTAGGCCCCGGGTATACGCAGATCAAATGTGGGAGCTTGCCTTTGAAAGCGGTGGGTCAGCCAGCGAATGCATCAACTGACGGATCGCCTTCGCGAGCAAGCCCGCTCCCACAGGGAATTGGGGTATGGCCTGAGACCCCGGGTGTATGCAAATCAAATGTGGGAGCTGGCTTGCCTGCGAAGGCGGTGGGTCAGCCACCGAATGCATCAACTGACGGATCGCCTTCGCGGACAAGCCCGCTCCCACAGGGGATTGGGGTGGGCCTGAGACCCCGGGTGTACGCAGATCAAATGTGGGAGCTGGCCTGCGAAAGCGGTGGGTCAGCCAGCGAATGCATCAACTGACACACCGCCTTCGCGAGCGAGCCCGCTCCCACAGGGGATTGGGGTGGGGCCTGAGACCCCGGGTGTATGCAAATCAAATGTGGGAGCTGGCTTGCCTGCGAAGGCGGTGGGTCAGCCAGCGAATGCATCAACTGACGGATCGCCTTCGCGGGCAAGCCCGCTCCCACAGGGGATTGGAGGTGAGGCCTATACCCCGGGTGTACGCAGCTCCCACATGAGTCCTGCAGCCCTGCATAAATAGCGCACACAAAAACGCCCGGCATAACCGGGCGTTTTGTATTGACTTGCTTAACGAGCGCGGTAAGTGATGCGCCCTTTGCTCAAGTCATAGGGCGTCAGCTCGACGCGCACTTTGTCACCGGTAAGAATACGAATGTAGTTCTTGCGCATCTTGCCGGAGATATGCGCGGTTACGACGTGCCCATTTTCCAACTCCACACGAAACATGGTGTTGGGCAGGGTGTCGACGACAGTGCCTTCCATTTCGAAGCTGTCTTCTTTCGACATGCAGTAAAGCCCTCGGTATCCAGTGAATGGCCCGGTGCAACTGCGCCAGGCAAAAGCGGCGTGCATTGTGCCCGAAAAAGGGTGTTTAAGCCAAGGGGTTCTAGTTAAGCGTGACCCATCTTTGATTAATCAGCAGTTCAATAGGCCGATATTGGGTCTTGTAGTTCATCTTTTTGCAGTTCTTGATCCAGTATCCGAGGTACACCGCCTCGAGTTCCAGGCGCATGGCTTCGCCAATTTGCCAGAGGATCGCGAAGCGCCCCAGGCTGCGGCGTTCTTCGGCTGGTTCGTAGAAGGTGTAGACCGCCGACAGGCCGTTAGGCAGCAAATCGGTCACGGCGACGGCCACCAGGCGACCGTCGAGGCGAAACTCGTAGAATCGCGAGAACGGCAGCTCACGCACCAGGAAGGTGGAAAACTGATCGCGGCTGGGCGGGAACATGTCGCCGTCAGCATGGCGTTGCTCGATGTAGCGCTGGTAAAGGTCGAAATATTCTTCGCTGAACCTCGGCTTGGCCGAGGTCACCGTCAGGTCGGCGTTGCGCTTGAGGATGCGTTTCTGGTTGCGGTCCGGTACAAACTGCGTCACAGGGATGCGCGCCGGGACGCAGGCATTGCAGTTCTGGCAATGGGGCCGGTACAGGTGGTCGCCGCTGCGCCGAAAGCCCATTTCCGAGAGATCGGCATACACATGCACGTCCATTGGCTGGCTGGGATCGAGGAACAGCGTGGTGGCCTGCTCGTCGGGCAGATAGCTGCAAGAGTGGGGTTGAGTGGCATAAAACTTCAAACGCGCCAACTCGGTCATGATCAACCCTCGGGTAAGCTTTGAAATAAGTGTAAGCCAGGTGCGCGCAAGTCGCCTAGGAAACCCACGGTCCAGTGTTGGGTTGATCCAGATGGTCGCGCAGCAGGCCCGCGAATTCGCTGCGGGGGATGGCGCGGGCGCCCAGGCTGTGCAGGTGATCGTTGGGCATCTGGCAGTCGATCAGCACAAATCCCCAGGCCTGCAGTTGCCGAGTCAGTGTGGCAAAGCCGAATTTCGAGGCGTTGTCGGCGCGACTGAACATGGATTCGCCGAAGAACAATTGGCCCATCGCCAGGCCATACAGGCCGCCTACCAGTTCGCCGTCGTCCCATACCTCCACCGAGTGCGCATAGCCGCGCGTGTGCAGCTCGAGGTAGGCGCGCTGGATGCCCTCGGTGATCCAGGTGCCATCGGCATAGGCGCGCGGCGCGGCGCAGGCCTGGATGACGGCAGCGAAATCCTGGTCGAATGTCACGCTGTAGCGCTGCTGGCGCAACAATTTGCCCAGGCTGCGCGAGACGTGCAGTTCGTCGGGGAAGATCACCGTGCGCGGGTCGGGCGACCACCAGAGGATCGGCTGGCCCTCGGAGAACCACGGGAAGCAACCGTGGCGATAGGCCTGGACCAGGCGTTCGGCCGACAGGTCACCGCCGGCAGCGAGCAGGCCATTGGGTTCGCGCATGGCTTTGGCCAGTGGCGGGAATGTCAGGGTGTCGCGTTGTAACCAGGTCAGCATGGCATCCAGGCTTACGGAAGGGGAGGGGAGTGGCAGGAATGTCGCCTGCACCGAGAGCGTGATTATTGTCGACACAGCGCTGTGGGGCCAGCCCGAATCGGCCATCGGCGCGCATTAGCGTGAGCGCGTGTTTCTGCAACTCTGTGCCTGAGGCGTGGTCGTAATCGGGTCTGGCCGATGCAGGCCATTTGCCAAGCTTGCCTGGATTGGTAAAAACAGCTCATAAGCCTTTGTCAGCAAAGACAATGCATGCTCAAATTGAACATCTTGTGACACACAATTGGCTATGCTGCTTGAAGAGCGCCAAGTGGTGTGGCATCAGGGGCACAAACCCGTACAATGCGGCGATTGTGGCGTTATCGCCATTTCATCCAGCAATCGCCCAGTGTTAAAAGTAGATTCAATGACGTTCGTTCATTTTTCAGCTGCTCGGATTGGGCAGTATTTACAGTTATTCAACAGATGGACGCGCTAAAGGCGCAGGAAAAGACCCGTTTTGAAGAAATCCGCCGCAACACCCAAAGCAGCAGTCGTGCCGGCCTGGCGCCAGCACCTGCACTACCGACTCAAGGAAGGTGCGCTGATCGCTATCGGCGCGCTGTGCCTGTTCCTGATGATGGCCTTGCTCACCTATGGCAAGGACGATCCGGGCTGGAGCCACAACAGCAAGATCGAAGACGTGCAGAACTTCGGTGGACCTGCCGGCTCCTACAGCGCCGATATCCTGTTCATGGTGCTCGGTTACTTCGCGTATATCTTCCCCTTGCTGCTGGCGATCAAGACCTGGCAGATCTTCCGCCAGCGGCATGAGCCGTGGCAGTGGAGCGGCTGGCTGTTTTCCTGGCGCCTGATCGGCCTGGTGTTCCTGGTGTTGTCCGGCGCGGCGCTGGCGCATATCCATTTCCATGCGCCTACCGGCCTGCCGGCGGGCGCGGGCGGGGCGTTGGGCGAAAGCCTTGGCGACCTGGCGCGCAGGACCCTGAATATCCAGGGCAGCACCTTGATGTTCATCGCGCTGTTCCTGTTCGGCCTCACCGTGTTCACCGACCTGTCGTGGTTCAAGGTGATGGACGTGACCGGCAAGATCACCCTCGACCTGCTGGAGCTGTTCCAGGGCGCTGCCAACCGTTGGTGGGCGGCCCGGGTCGAGCGCAAGCGCATGGTCGCCCAGTTGCGTGAGGTCGACACCCGCGTCAACGAGGTGGTCGCCCCGAGCACGCCGGACCGCCGCGAGCAGGCCAAGGTCAAGGAGCGCCTGATCGAGCGCGAGCAGGCCCTGAGCAAGCACATGTCGGACCGCGAGAAGCAGGTGCCGCCGGTGATTGCTCCGGCACCGCCCAAGCCCGCCGAGCCAAGCCATCGCGTGCAGAAAGAGAAACAGGCGCCGTTGTTTGTCGACAGCGCCGTCGAAGGCACCTTGCCGCCGATCTCGATCCTCGATCCGGCCGAAAAGAAGCAACTCAACTATTCCCCCGAGTCCCTGGCGGCTGTCGGCCACCTGTTGGAAATCAAGCTCAAGGAGTTCGGCGTCGAAGTGTCGGTGGACTCGATCCACCCCGGCCCGGTGATTACCCGTTACGAAATCCAGCCGGCGGCAGGCGTCAAGGTCAGCCGTATCGCCAACCTGGCCAAGGACCTGGCGCGCTCCCTGGCCGTGACCAGCGTGCGCGTGGTCGAAGTGATTCCCGGCAAGACCACCGTAGGTATCGAGATTCCCAACGAGGACCGCCAGATCGTGCGCTTCTCCGAAGTACTCTCGACGCCGGAATACGACAACTTCAAATCGCCGGTCACCCTGGCCCTGGGTCATGACATCGGCGGCAAGCCGGTGATTACCGACCTGGCGAAAATGCCGCACTTGCTGGTTGCCGGTACGACCGGTTCGGGTAAGTCGGTGGGTGTGAACGCGATGATCCTGTCGATCCTGTTCAAGTCCGGCCCGGAAGACGCCAAGCTGATCATGATCGACCCGAAGATGCTCGAACTGTCGATCTACGAAGGCATTCCGCACCTGCTGTGCCCGGTCGTCACCGACATGAAGGACGCCGCCAACGCCCTGCGCTGGAGCGTGGCCGAGATGGAGCGTCGCTACAAGCTGATGGCGAAGATGGGCGTGCGCAACCTGTCGGGCTTCAATGCCAAGGTCAAGGAAGCCCAGGACGCCGGCACGCCGCTGACCGACCCGCTGTACAAGCGCGAGAGCATCCACGACGAAGCGCCGCTGCTGAGCAAGCTGCCGACCATCGTGGTGGTGGTCGACGAATTCGCCGACATGATGATGATCGTCGGCAAGAAGGTCGAAGAACTGATCGCCCGTATCGCCCAGAAGGCGCGGGCGGCGGGTATTCACTTGATCCTCGCGACCCAGCGTCCGTCGGTGGATGTGATCACCGGCTTGATCAAGGCCAACATTCCGACGCGGATGGCGTTCCAGGTGTCGAGCAAGATCGACTCGCGGACCATCATCGACCAGGGTGGCGCCGAGCAGCTGCTCGGCCACGGTGACATGCTCTACATGCCGCCGGGCACCAGCCTGCCGATTCGGGTGCACGGCGCCTTCGTTTCCGATGACGAAGTGCATCGCGTGGTGGAAGCCTGGAAACTGCGTGGCGCTCCGGAATACAACGACGACATCCTCGCGGGCGTCGAGGAAGCCGGCAGCGGCTTCGACGGCGGCAGCAGCGGTGGCGACGACGATGCCGAGACCGACGCGCTGTACGACGAGGCCGTCGCGTTTGTGCTGGAAAGTCGCCGCGCCTCGATTTCCGCGGTGCAGCGCAAGCTGAAAATCGGCTACAACCGCGCCGCGCGCATGATCGAAGCCATGGAAATGGCTGGCGTCGTGACCGCAATGAACACCAACGGCTCGCGCGAAGTCATCGCCCCCGGGCAGATGCGCGACTGATCACGTGCCGCGTGGCAGCACGCGGCACGCCCTAACGACTCAATGAGGACTCCCATGCGTCTTATCCGCATGCTGTTGTTGCCAGCACTGGCCCTGACTGCTGTTTCGGCGCACGCCGACCCGGCCTCCGTGGCCAGCCTGACCAACCTGCTGGACAAATCCAAGACCCTGACCGCGCGCTTCTCCCAGCTGACCCTGGACGCGGGCGGCACCCAGTTGCAGGAAACCGCCGGCGAAATGGCCGTGCAGCGCCCTGGGCTGTTCTACTGGCACACCGAAGGCAAGGCGGAGCAGACCATCGTCTCCGACGGCCAGAAAGTCACGCTGTGGGACCCGGACCTGGAGCAGGCGACCATCAAGAAGCTCGACCCGCGCCTGAACCAGACGCCAGCGCTGCTGCTGTCGGGTGATGTGTCGAAAATCAACGAGAGTTTCGACATCACCTCCAAGCAAACCAGCAACGTGATCGAGTTCACCCTCAAGCCGAAATCCAAGGACACGCTCTTTGACACGCTGTCCCTGTCGTTTGGCAATGGCGTGATCAACAACATGCGCCTGGTCGACAGCGTCGGCCAGCGCACCGATATCCTGTTCTCCGGGGTCAAGGCCAATGAGCCGGTGCCGGCGTCCAAGTTCAAGTTCGACATCCCCAAGGGTGCCGACGTGATCCAGGAATAATCTGCCAAGAGGTTTCAAACGCTGCCCATGGACCTGTTTCGAAGTGACCCGATTGCTCAGCCACTGGCCGCGCGCTTGCGCTCGACCAACCTGGATGAGTATGTCGGGCAGGAACACCTGCTCGCTCGCGGCAAGCCTTTGCGCGAAGCCCTGGAGCAGGGTGCGCTGCACTCGATGATTTTCTGGGGGCCGCCGGGCGTGGGCAAGACCACCCTGGCGCGGCTGCTGGCAAAAGTCTCGGATGCGCACTTCGAAACGGTCTCGGCGGTACTGGCCGGGGTCAAGGAGATCCGCCAGGCGGTCGAGGTCGCCAAGCAGCAGGCCGGGCAATACGGCAAGCGCACCATCCTGTTTGTCGATGAAGTGCACCGCTTCAACAAGTCGCAGCAAGATGCGTTCTTGCCCTATGTCGAAGACGGCACGCTGATCTTTATCGGCGCCACCACCGAAAACCCTTCGTTCGAACTCAACAACGCCTTGCTGTCGCGGGCGCGGGTCTATGTGCTCAAGAGCCTGGACGAAGCGGCGATGCAAAAGCTGCTGCACCGCGCGTTGAACGAAGACAAGGGCCTGGGCAAGCGCCAACTGAGCGTCAGCGACGAAGGCTTCAAGATTTTGCTGACTGCCGCCGATGGCGATGGCCGGCGCTTTCTCAACTTGCTGGAAAACGCCTCCGACCTGGCCGAAGACGGCAGCGAAATCGGCGTCGACCTCCTGCAAAGCCTGCTCGGCGATACGCGTCGGCGCTTCGACAAGGGCGGCGAAGCTTTCTACGATCAGATCTCGGCGCTGCATAAATCCGTGCGCGGCTCCAACCCGGACGGCGCGTTGTACTGGTTTGCGCGGATGATCGACGGCGGCTGCGACCCGCTGTACCTGGCCCGCCGCGTGGTGCGCATGGCCAGCGAAGACATCGGCAACGCCGACCCGCGCGCCTTGAGCCTGTGCCTGGCCGCGTGGGACGTGCAGGAGCGCCTCGGCAGCCCCGAAGGCGAATTGGCCGTGGCCCAGGCCATTACCTACCTGGCCTGTGCGCCCAAGAGCAACGCGGTGTACATGGGCTTCAAGTCCGCGCTGCGCGCCGCTGCCGAGTACGGCTCCCTCGAAGTGCCGTTGCACCTGCGCAACGCGCCCACCAAGTTGATGAAACAACTGGGCTACGGCGACGAATACCGCTATGCCCACGATGAGCCGGATGCCTACGCGGCCGGTGAAGACTATTTCCCCGATGAGCTTGAGCCGCTGCCGCTCTATCAGCCGGTGCCGCGTGGCCTGGAGCTGAAGATCGGCGAAAAGCTCAATCACCTGGCCCAACTCGATCGCCTCAGCCCTAAACAGCGGAGAAAGTAGTGCTCAAGACGATTCTTGCCGTGTCCGCAGCCGGCATCGCTGGTACATTATTGCGTTTCGCCACCGGTAACTGGGTCAGCGCTAACTGGCCCAAGCATTTTTATGCGGCGACCCTGGCGGTCAACCTGGTGGGCTGTTTGATCATCGGGTTGTTGTACGGCTGGTTCCTGTTGCGCCCGGAAGTGCCGATTGAAATTCGCGCCGGCTTGATTGTCGGCTTTGTAGGCGGTCTGACGACCTTTTCATCCTTTTCACTGGACACGCTGCGACTGCTGGAAAGCGGGCAGGCCCTGGTCGCCTTCGGGTACCTGGGCATCAGCGTGTTCGGCGGGCTGCTCGCCACCTGGGCCGGCCTGTCCTTGACCAAACTTTGATAAACGAGAGACCGACATGCTCGATTCCAAACTGTTACGTAGCAACCTTCAGGACGTAGCGGACCGCCTGGCATTCCGTGGCTTTGCCTTGGATGTTGCGCGCATCGAAGCGCTGGAAGAACAGCGCAAGACCGTCCAGACCCGCACCGAAGCACTGCAGGCTGAGCGTAATGCGCGTTCCAAATCCATCGGTCAGGCCAAGCAGCGCGGCGAAGACATCGCGCCGCTGATGGCGGATGTCGAGCGCATGGGCACCGAGCTGTCCGACGGTAAAGTCGAGCTGGAAAAGATTCAGTCCGAGCTGGATTCGATCCTGCTGGGCATTCCCAACATTCCCCATGAGTCCGTACCGGTCGGCGAAGACGAAGACGGCAACGTCGAAGTGCGCCGCTGGGGTACGCCGACGTCTTTTGATTTCGAAATCAAGGACCACGTCGCCCTGGGCGAACTGACCGGCGGCCTGGATTTCGAAACCGCCGCGAAGATGTCCGGCGCGCGCTTTGCCTTGCTGCGCGGCCCGATCGCACGCATGCACCGCGCCCTGGCGCAGTTCATGATCAACCTGCACACCGGCGAGCATGGCTACGAAGAGGCCTACACCCCGTACCTGGTGCAGGCACCGGCGCTGATGGGCACCAGCCAGTTGCCGAAGTTCGAGGAAGACCTGTTCAAGATCAGCCGCGATGGCGAAGCCGATCTGTACCTGATCCCGACCGCCGAAGTGTCGCTGACCAACATCGTCGCCGGCGAGATCCTCGACGCTAAGCAACTGCCGATCAAGTTTGTCGCCCACAGCCCGTGCTTCCGCAGTGAGGCGGGTGCATCGGGCCGTGACACCCGCGGCATGATCCGCCAACACCAGTTCGACAAGGTCGAGATGGTGCAGGTGGTTGAGCCGTCGACTTCCATGGAAGCCCTGGAAGGCCTGACCGCCAACGCCGAACGCGTCCTGCAACTGCTGGAGCTGCCGTACCGCGTGCTGGCGCTGTGCACCGGCGACATGGGTTTCAGTGCCGTGAAGACCTACGACCTCGAAGTGTGGGTGCCGAGCCAGGACAAATACCGCGAGATTTCGTCGTGTTCCAACTGTGGCGATTTCCAGGCCCGTCGCATGCAGGCGCGCTTCCGCAACCCGGAAACCGGCAAGCCGGAACTGGTCCACACCCTCAACGGTTCGGGCCTGGCGGTAGGCCGTACGTTGGTGGCCGTGCTGGAAAACTACCAGCAGGCCGACGGCTCGATCCGTGTGCCGGAAGTGCTCAAGCCGTATATGGCGGGCGTCGAGGTCATCCGCTAAATGGAGTTTCTGCCGCTGTTTCATAACCTGCGCGGCAGCCGTGTGTTGGTCGTCGGTGGCGGGGAGATTGCCTTGCGCAAATCCCGGCTGCTGGCCGACGCCGGTGCAGTGCTGCGGGTGGTTGCTCCCCAGATCGAAGACCAGCTGCGTGTGTTGGTGCTGGGCAGTGGCGGGGAATTGATTTTGCGCGGTTATCAGGAGGCCGATCTCGACGACTGCACCCTGATTATCGCCGCCACCGATGACGAGCCGCTGAACGCGCAAGTGTCCAGCGATGCCAAGCGTCGTTGCGTGCCGGTCAATGTGGTGGATGCGCCGACCTTGTGCAGCGTGATCTTCCCGGCGATTGTCGACCGTTCACCGTTGGTGATCGCGGTGTCCAGCGGCGGCGATGCGCCGGTGCTGGCACGCTTGATCCGGGCCAAGCTGGAAACCTGGATTCCGTCCACCTACGGGCAACTGGCCGGGCTCGCGGCGCGTTTTCGCGCCCAGGTCAAAGGCCTGTACCCGGATGTGCAACAACGCCGTGCGTTCTGGGAAGAAGTGTTCCAGGGCCCGATTGCCGACCGTCAATTGGCCGGGCAGGGTGACGAGGCCGAGCGCCTGCTGATCGAAAAGGTCAACGGCGCGCCGCCGTATGCACCGGGCGAGGTGTACCTGGTGGGGGCAGGGCCGGGTGATCCGGACCTGCTCACCTTCCGCGCCTTGCGCCTGATGCAGCAGGCCGACGTGGTGCTGTACGACCGCCTGGTGGCCCCGGCGATTCTCGAACTGTGCCGCCGCGATGCCGAGCGTATTTATGTCGGCAAGCGTCGCGCCGATCACGCCGTCCCGCAGGATCAGATCAACCAGCAACTGGTGGACCTGGCCAAGCAGGGCAAGCGTGTATTGCGGCTCAAGGGTGGCGATCCGTTCATCTTTGGCCGGGGTGGCGAAGAGATCGAGGAACTGGCGGCCCATGGCATTCCGTTCCAGGTGGTGCCTGGCATCACGGCGGCGAGCGGATGCGCGGCGTATGCCGGGATTCCGCTGACTCACCGTGACTATGCGCAGTCGGTGCGGTTTATCACCGGGCACCTGAAGGACGGCACTTCGGACCTGCCCTGGCATGACCTGGTGGGACCGTCGCAGACCCTGGTGTTCTACATGGGCTTGATTGGCTTGCCGATCATCTGCGAACAACTGATCAAGCATGGCCGCGCGGCTGACACCCCCGCTGCGTTGATCCAGCAGGGCACCACCTCCAACCAGCGCGTATTCACCGGCACCCTGGCGGACTTGCCGCGCATGGTGGCGGAGCATGAAGTGCATGCACCGACACTGGTAATCGTCGGTGAAGTGGTGGTGTTGCGCGAGAAGCTGAAGTGGTTTGAGGGCGCGCAGTCGCAGGTTTAGGCCTGTGTGACTGCCGGGCTTGTTGAGGCTGCGCAGTTGTTGTGGCTAGTGGGCTTTCTGAGGCCAGTGAGATTTCTGAGGCCGGGGAGATTTTTGTGGGCAGTGGAGATTTCTGAGGCCTGTGGGATTCCTATGGGCAGTGGAGATTCCTGTGGTCAGTGAGATTCCTGTGGCCAGTGGAAATTCCTGAGCCAGTGAGATTCCTGTGGCCAGTGAGATTCCTGTGATCAGTGGAGATTCCTGTGGCCAGTGAGATTCCTGTGGTCAGTGGAGATTCCTGAGGCCAGTGAGATTCCTGAGGTCAGTGGAGATTCCAGAGGTCAGTGAGACTCCTGAGGTCAGTGGAGATTCCTGAGGCTAGTGAGATTCCTGGGGTCAGTGGAGACTCCTGAGACCAGTGATATTCCTGAGGTCAGTGGAGATTCCTGAGGTCAGTGGAGATTCCTGAGGTCAGTGGAGATTCCTGAGGTCAGTGGAGATTCCTGTGGCCAGTGAGATTTCTGAGGTCAGTGGAGATTCCAGAGGTCAGTGGAGATTCCAGAGGTCAGTGGAGATTCCAGAGGTCAGTGGAGATTCCTGAGGCCAGTGGAGATTTCTGAGGCCAGTGGAGATTCCTGTGGCGAGCGGGCTTGCCCCGCGTTGGGGCGCGAAGCGGCCCCAGTACACTCGCCGCGCAGTTTCAGGAAGACCGTGTAGGCAGGTTTTGGGGCCGCTTCGCGCCCCAACGCGGGGCAAGCCCGCTCGCCACAAGAAGCCCACTGATCTCAAGAAGCCCACTGATCTCAAGATGCCCGCTGACCTCAAGAAGCCCACTGACCTCAAGAATCCCACTAGCCTCAAGATGCCCACTAGCTCCGACAAGCTTGCTGCCATAGGAAGCCCCACCCCACAGACACCGGGTCGTCTCAGCTAAAGACGCCTTTCCCCGCAAGGCGAGCCCGATCATGGGCGGCATCAAAACTCTGCAACGGCCCCTTCGGCACGATTGCCGTCGGATTGATGGTCCGGTGGCTCGTATAGTAATGCCCCTTGATATGCGCAAAATCCACCGTCTCGGCCACGCCCGGCCACTGATACATCTCCCGCAACCAATTCGACAGGTTCGGATAATCGGCAATCCGCCGCAGGTTGCATTTGAAGTGGCTGTAATACACCGCATCAAAACGGATCAGCGTGGTGAACAGGCGCACATCCGCCTCGGTCAGGTACTCACCGGCCAGGTAGCGATGTACTTGCAGGTGCTGCTCCAGGTGATCCAACTCGGCAAACACATCATCAAATGCGCTTTCGTAGGCCTTTTGCGCGGTGGCAAAGCCGGCGCGGTACACGCCATTGTTCACGGCCGGGTAAATCCGCTCGTTCAGCGCGTCGATGCTCGGGCGCAGTGCCTGCGGGTAGAAGTCCAGGGTATTGCCGGTCAGCTCGTTGAAGGCGCTGTTGAACATGCGGATGATTTCCGCTGACTCATTGCTCACGATGCGCTGCAGTTTCTTGTCCCACAACACCGGCACGGTGACGCGCCCGGTGTAGTCGGCGGTGTCGGCGGTGTAACGCTGGTGCATGAAGTCGAAGCCATCCAGCGTGTCGCCAGTGGAGCCGTGGGTCTTGTCGAAGGTCCAGCCGTTTTCCAGCATCAACCAGCTGACTACTGACACGTCGATCAGGCTTTCCAGGCCCTTGAGCTTGCGCAGGATCAGCGTGCGATGCGCCCAAGGGCAGGCAAGGGAGACGTAGAGGTGATAGCGACCGGCTTCGGCCTTGAAGCCGCCTTCGCCGCTGGGGCCGGGCGCGCCATCGGCGGTCACCCAGTTTCGGCGTTGCGCCTGTTCACGCTGGAAAGCGCCGTCGGCGCTACTTTCGTACCACTGGTCCTTCCAGTGCCCTTCGATCAGCAAACCCATGACTGGCTCCTTGGCTAATAAGCGTTGGAGCCCAGTCTAAAGGGATGAGTTCGAACTAAAAGCGCAAAGACCGGGCGTGAATCATCGATTAAATCGATTTATCCCGTGCATCCCAGTACTGCTGCGCCAATGTGAACGCCTGTTCCCGTGGGTGGCCCAGGCCACGCAGCGCCAGGGCCATGGTCGCGATCAGCGCCAGTTGCGGGTAGCTGTCTTCGGCGTCGCCGCGCCACACGGCTTTTAAATGTTCCGGCTCAAGGCTCGCGGGTTTGACATGGCGCTGGGCGGAGAGGGCGGGCCATTCTTCGTCCCAGCTTTCGCCACCGGTGGTGCCGTACAGGTGGCTGATGGTGTCGGGATTGATCTCGACTTCGCCGCCATCCCCCTTGACCACAATCACATTGTCGCCGAGCAGGCCGCTGGCATCGCGGTGCACGCCCTGATAACCGGGGTGGAAGATGCTTTGCAGACCGCAGCGTGCATTCAGCGGGTTGAGCAGGCGTGCCAGGGAGTGGATCGGCGAGCGCAGGCCCAGGGTGTTGCGCAGGTCGATCATGCGCTGCAGTTGCGGCGCCCAGTCGCCCAGGGGAATAAATGCCAGGTTGCCTCGTTCGAACGCGGTGCCGACCTGCTGCCAGTTGCGGCACAGCGGGATCTGCAAGCCCTCCAGCAACTGCTCGGTGTACAAGCGGCCGGCGGTGTGTGCGCCGCCGCCGTGCATGAGGATGCGCACACCGTTCTGCGCCAGGCACTTGGCCGCCAGCAGGTACCACGGCAGGTGGCGCTTCTTGCCGGCATAGGTCGGCCAGTCGACATCCACGTTCAAGGCCGGGGCGTGCAGGCGTTCGCGCACCGCTTCGGTGAATCCGGCGAGTTCTTCCGGGCTTTCTTCCTTGTGGCGCAGCAGCATCAGGAAGGCGCCGATCTGGGTGTCTTCGACTTTTTCGTCGAGCAGCATGCCCATGGCCTCGCGGGCTTCTTCACGGGTGAGGTTGCGCGCGCCGCGCTTGCCTTTGCCCAGGATGCGCACGAATTGCGCAAATGGGTGCTCGGCAGGGGTTTCAAGGGTCAGCGGGGCAAAGTCGGTCATAAGCAATTCGTCGGCCTGGGCAGGCCCGCCAGCTTGGCGGCGAGTTTGGCGGGAGTGCCGTTGAACAGTTTGTTGAGGTGCAGGCTGTTGCCCTTTTCCGGGCCCAACTTCAAGGCGGTGTACTTGATCAGCGGGCGCGTGGCGGGAGACAGCTGGAATTCGGCATAGAACTGGCGCAGCAGCGTGAGGATTTCCCAATGGTCCGCGGTCAACTCCAGCGTTTCGGCGGCGGCCAGGGCGTGGGCCACCTCCGTCGACCACTCGTTCAGGTCGACGAGGTAGCCGTCCTTGTCCAGTTCCAGGGTGCGTGCGCCGACGGTCAGGGTGTTCATAGCCAGGTGTTGACCTTGTCGTAGTCGATCGACAGTTGCACGAAACCCGGGTAGTCGACGCTGTCGGCCCAATCCGGCAGCGGCAGATTGCGCGCCAGCAGGTCTTCGGCCAGCACCAGGACCTTCACACCCTTGGCCTGCAGGGCCGGATTGTGCAGCCCATAGGCGCCGTCGCCGCAGAGCAGGATTGCATCGTCGGCGCCACAGATGCGCAGGCAACTGGCGAGGCGGCTGTCGGTGAACGGCGAGTGGGAAACCACATGTAAAGTCGACATCAGAGGGTCATCACCTGGTCATAACGGTCAATCAGCGTGGAAATGGCGGCGCTGTCCAATGGCTGGGCGCTGGCCGGGGAGATAAGCCCGCGCTCGGCCAGGCTGTGGCTGCAGACGAACACATCATCGATGCCGAACAGGCCCAGTGCCTGCAGGTTGGCGCTGAGGTCCTTCTGCTGCACGGCCTTGGCGTCCTGGTGCGACGCCAGCTGGAACACGCCGTCATCGAGGAACAGCAGGCCGATCGGCAGATCAAACGCGCCGCCGGCCAGCACGATATCCAGTGCTTCGCGCGCGCCCGGCCCGGACCACGGTGCCTGGCGGCTGATCACCAATAAGGATTTGGACATCTCACGGCCCTCCAAAACAGATCAGGCGGTCGGCGGCCTGGGCGGCGTCGTGCAATTGCCCCAGGCCCGACAGCGCCCACGGCGCATCCAGGTTCACTGCGCTGCGTTGATAACGCGTGGCTTCCTCGGTGTTGAGCACGCCACGGCGCAACGCGGCGGCGATGCAGACCACACCGTCGAGTTGGTGCTGACTGACCCACTCGCGCCACTGGCGGGCGATGTCCTGCTCGTCCTGGGGCGCGACGATATTATTGGCAGCGCTGTAGACGCCGTCCTGATAGAAAAACAGCCGCACAATCTCATGCCCACCGGCCAGCACCGCCTGGGCAAAGCGCAGGGCGCGGCGCGAGGAGGGCGCGTGGGCGGCGGAAAACACTGCAATCGCAAACTTCATGGAACACTCTGCAAGCAAACGTGGGCCAATGATAAAGCCGCCTGCACGAAAAAGCCCGCCGTGATCAAAACGGTCACCCCCGCTGATCGTTCTGACGATTGCCGGTCGGCGCCAGGCTGCCTAGTCTGTGGGAACCCGAAACACAACTGGAGTGTTCATGTCAGGTCCCTTGGCGTCCCTCAAAGTGCTGGATTTTTCCACCTTGCTGCCCGGCCCGTTTGCGTCATTGATGCTCGCCGACATGGGCGCCGAGGTGCTGCGTATCGAATCGCCCACGCGCATGGACCTGTTGCGGGTACTGCCGCCGCACGATCAAGGCACATCGGCGAGCCACGCCTACCTCAATCGCAACAAACGCAGCCTGGCGCTGGACCTCAAGCAAGCCGAAGCGCTGGAGATCGTGCACGCGCTGGTCAAGGAGTACGACATCGTGCTCGAGCAGTTCCGCCCCGGGGTGATGGAGCGACTGGGCCTGGGATATGAGGCGTTGAAGGCGATCAACCCGCGGCTGATCTACGTCTCCATCACGGGTTACGGGCAGACCGGCCCCTACAAGGATCGCGCCGGGCATGACATCAATTACCTCGCCCTGGCCGGCGTCGCCAGCTATACCGGTCGCCAGGACAGCGGGCCGCTGCCCTTGGGCGTGCAATTGGCGGATGTGGGCGGCGGTTCGCTGCATGCGGTGGTGGGGCTGCTGGCGGCAGTGATTGCCCGGCAAACCAGTGGCCTCGGCCAGTACCTGGATGTGAGCATGACCGACTGTTCGTTCAGCCTGAATGCCATGGCTGGCGCCGGTTACCTGGCGTGTGGCGTCGAGCCGGCGTGGGAGGGGCATGTGCTCAATGGCGGCAGTTTCTACGACTATTACCGCTCGCGGGATGGGCGCTGGATGTCAGTCGGTAGCCTGGAACCCGGGTTTATGCAACAACTCTGCGCGGCATTGGGCCGCCCGGAGCTGGCGGCGCAAGGCTTGTCACCCAAACCGGAGGCCCAACAAGCCTTGAAGCTGGCGCTGCAGGTCGAGTTCGAGAAGCGCAGTTTTGATGAGCTGTGCGCGTTGTTTGCCGGGGTGGACGCGTGTGTGGAGCCTGTCCTCGCTTTAAGTGAGGCGGTGGAGCATCCGCAGTTGAAGGCACGGGCGTTGGTCACCCAGGTGCCACGGGGCGATGGCTCGACCCAGGCGCAGATTGCCTGCCCGTTGAAGTTTTCCGAGGCGTTGCCGCAGCCTAGGCATATCGGCGCCGCCGTAGGGGCGCACAGTGATGAAGTGCTGGCGGAGCTGGGCTTGAGTGCGCAGCGGATAGCCGATTTGCGGCAGGCCAAAGTTGTGGGGTGATTGGGCGGGGGCTTTCGCGGCCAAGCCCGTTGCCACATGTTGACCGCGCCCTATCCTCGTAATGCATTCAAACGGGGGGCGTGGGCGTGCCTGCGAAGGGGCCTCACTCCACCCGGGTTTCGCCGGTAAACACCAAGGTCTGCCGGCACCGCCTGCACAAATACCGCCGCCCCTGGGCCACCATCCCGTGGCGCTGTGACGAGAACGGAAAATCACTGTCCGCACACGGGCAACGGTAGATATAGCGCATCACCTGGCGGCGCTTGACTGCATAGGTGTGGCAACGGTCCGGCGGCAGTTCGTAGACCCCGCGCATGATCAGTTGCCATTCCTCGCCATGCGGCTGGATGCGCTCGCCAAACAATTGGTGGGCGATCAGGTGCGCCACTTCATGAGCCACGGTCTGCTTCAGGAAGTGCTGGCTGTTTTCGCGGTAGAGCTGTGGGTTGAAGCGCAGCAGGTTCTCGTGCAAATGCGCGACACCGGCCTTCTGGCCCCGCAGCTTGAGGCTGACCTGGGGGCGTTTGAAGCTTCGTTTGAAAAAGGATTCGGCTTGCAGGAAACAATCTTCGACGCGGGTATTGAGTTGCTCGGGCATGCTGACCATATCTCCAGAGACGTCCAGTATGCCGCAAAACCGGGTGTTTCCGAATCTGTCAGGCGCCGAATGGTCATGCATAACGCACAAAGCCACCTTGCGGCGGCTTTGCCTACCCCTTTGACCGGTCAGTTGGTATAGATCGGGCCGACGCCCAGCCCCCAGACAATCACGGTAAACGCCATGATTGCCACCAGGACCACCAGGCCCACGGCCAGTACCGAGCTGGAAAACAGGAAGCCCTCGTCGGGATCAATGCTCATGAAGGTGGGCAGCCCCACATATAGCAGGTACACCGTGTAGCAAATCGCCGCCGTCCCGACCACCATGCCCAGCCACATATGTGGGTAGAGCGCCGCCAGCCCGCCGATAAACAGCGGTGTCGCGGTGTAGGTGGCAAAGGCTACGCACCGCGCCATGCTGGGGTTGGCGTCGTAGGTGCGGGCCATCCAGTGAATGAACGCGCCCATCACTGCCACGCCGCCGAGCATGGCCGCGTACGACATGATGGTCATCCACAACGCGCTTTCCTGGGTCAGCATGACCGGCGCGCGGCTGCCGATCACCCAACCGACCCGGGTGGTACCGATAAAGGCGGACACGGCGGGGATCGCCGCGAGAATCAAGGTGTGAGTGAGGTACATGTGGCTGATGCTTTCTTCTTTATCGCCACGAATTTCCCGCCATTCCTGGTCGGGATGGGTAAACAGCCCCACGACGTGATGGATCATGCCAGTCACTCCTGTCGTTATTACCATCGCCCCCCATCGGAGCGCCCACCGGCCAATTGGCCTGAAAGGTCTGGATAGTGATGTGCGACCTCAAGTCGCAGTATAGGAAGGGATGACCGGAAAAACTGTAGGGCTTTAGAGCAAATCGCGCTGTAAACATTGGCCCTAATCGCGGTGAGGTCTGTGTACGCGTCGGCTTGCCGGCGATTGCGCTATAACGGGCTGCCACGGAACGGCAACCATCTCTATCGCCGGCAAGCCAGCGCCTACAATGGAACTCGGTGGTGCTTATCGGTAAAATACCGCGCTTTTCGTCACACACCTCTAGCGGATCCAAGCGCCATGGGCACTCTTACGGTCAATCAGAACAAACTGCAAAAACGCCTGCGTCGCCTGGCCGGTGAAGCGGTCGCCGATTTCAACATGATCGAGGATGGCGACAAGGTCATGGTCTGCCTCTCCGGCGGCAAAGACAGCTACACCATGCTTGACGTGCTGCTGCACCTGCAAAAGGTCGCGCCGATCCAGTTCGAGATCGTCGCCGTCAACATGGACCAGAAACAACCGGGTTTCCCTGAGCACGTGCTGCCGGCCTACCTCAAGGAGCTGGGCGTCGAGTACCACATCGTCGAGAAAGACACCTACTCGGTGGTCAAGGAGCTGATCCCGGAAGGCAAGACCACTTGCTCGCTGTGCTCGCGCCTGCGCCGTGGCACGCTCTACACGTTCGCCGATGAGATCGGCGCGACCAAGATGGCCCTGGGGCACCATCGTGACGACATCGTCGAGACCTTCTTCCTGAATATGTTCTTCAACGGCTCGCTCAAGGCCATGCCGCCCAAACTGCGTGCCGATGACGGGCGCAACGTGGTGATTCGCCCGCTGGCGTATTGCAATGAGAAGGACATCCAGGCCTATTCCGACTTCAAGCAATTCCCGATCATCCCGTGCAACCTGTGTGGCTCCCAGGAAAACCTGCAGCGCCAGGTGGTCAAGGAGATGCTGGTGGATTGGGAGCGCAAGACCCCAGGCCGTACTGAAAGCATCTTCCGCAGCCTGCAGAACGTGATCCCGTCACAGCTGGCCGACCGCAACCTGTTTGACTTCACCAGCCTGAAGATTGATGAAACCGCCGCGTCGCGCTTCGTCAATGTTGTGAACCTCTGAGCCGATTCAACGCTCTGACACACGGCGCTTGCGGGCGCCGTTTTCAATTCCATTGCCAGGAGAGGGCATGCGCGATTACAAGTGGCTGCACGAATATTGTCTGAACCGCTTCGGTTCAGCGGCCGAGTTGGAAGCCCACCTGCCTGTACCCAAGACCCCGGCGCAGTTGCGCAAGATCAGTGATGACCGCTACCTGTCGACCCTGGCGCTGCGGGTCTTTCGCGCTGGCTTGAAACACAGCGTGGTCGACGCCAAGTGGCCGGCGTTCGAGCAAGTGTTCTTCGGCTTCGATCCGGAAAAAGTCGTGTTGATGGGCGCCGAGCACCTGGAGCGGCTGATGCAGGACACGCGCATCATCCGCCACCTGGGCAAGCTCAAGAGTGTGCCGCGCAACGCGCAGATGATCCTCGACATCGAGCAGGAAAAGGGCAGCTTTGGTGCGTTCGTCGCCGACTGGCCGGTGACCGATATCGTTGGGTTGTGGAAGTACCTGAGCAAGCACGGCCACCAATTGGGCGGGCTGTCGGCGCCGCGCTTTTTGCGCATGGTCGGCAAGGATACGTTTGTGCCGAGTTATGACGTGGTGGCCGCGCTGAATGCGCAGAAGATCGTCGACAAGGCGCCGACCAGCCTGCGCGACCTGGCGACGGTGCAGGGCGCGTTCAACCAATGGCATGCCGAGAGCGGCCGGCCGATGTGCCAGTTGTCGATGATGCTGGCTTACACAGTAAATCACTGACCGAGTTCTATCGTGGCGAGCGGGCTTGCCCCGCGTTGGGCTGCGTAGCGGCCCCAAAACCAAGCCCTGCTTTCTATCAGAAAGAATGCGGTGACTATTTCGGGGGCTGCTGCGCAGCCCAACGCGGGGCAAGCCCGCTCGCCACAACGTTATTCTGCCAGTCTTCGATTCAACTGATGCCGCCAGCGCACATACAGCAACGCCGTACAGAACACCGCCAGGCTCGCGAGCATCTCCAGCACCCCGAACCACTGGCGGTTCGGGTCGTACGCCGCCAGCGCGCCCTTGATGAAATACAGGTTCACCACAAAGCACATCCACGAATGTCCGCGCGCGCTGGCCAGCAACATGCCCGGCGCGAGGATCAGCAGCGGCACCAGTTCGATCAGCAGGATCACCCACGGGCGGGCGCCGTGGAGGTCGGCGATGAACAGGTAGTACACGCACAGCAACCCCACCAGGGCGAAAAACGCCAGCAGGCTCAGCGTGCGCGCGAGCTTGACCCGTGGCTCCAGCCACGCCTGGGGCGGCAGGACCTTAGGCTTTCTGGCCACGGCCGTTCTCCAGCAACGTGGCGGTGGTGGCGAGGCGCAGGCCGAGGGCGCGGCACAGGCTGATTTCGTGTTGATCGAGCAGGCGCTTGCCATCCGGCCCGGCATGGTGACTGGCGCCATACGGGGTGCCGCCACCCTGGGTGTCGAGCAGTGCCTGTTCGCTGTACGGCAGGCCGGTGATCAGCATGCCGTGGTGCAGCAGCGGCAGCAGCATCGACATCAGCGTGGTTTCCTGGCCGCCGTGCAGGCTGGCGGTGGAGGTGAACACCCCGGCCGGCTTGCCGACGAGCGCGCCGGTGAGCCACAGGTTGCTGGTGCCGTCGAGGAAGTACTTGAGCGGCGCGGCCATATTGCCGAAGCGCGTCGGGCTGCCGAGGGCCAGGCCGGAACAGTGTTTCAAGTCATCGAGGCTGGCATACAGCGCGCCTTCCTCCGGGATGCTCGGCGCCACGGCTTCGCACTCGGTGGAGATCGCCGGCACGGTGCGCAAGCGCGCCTCCATCCCGCCTTGCTCGATGCCCCGGGCAATCTGCCGGGCCATTTCGCTCACCGAGCCATTGCGGCTGTAATACAACACCAGCACATACGGCGACGTCACGGCAGGATCTCCAGCACGTTTTCCGGCGGGCGGCCAATGATGGCTGTGTCGGCGGTTTCCAGGATCGGGCGTTCCATCAACTTCGGGTGCGCGGCGATGGCGGCAATCAATTGCGCTTCGCTGAGGCTGGCGTCGGCCAGGCCCAGGGCCTTGTATTCGTCTTCACCGGTGCGCAGCAGTTGCCGGGCGCTGATGCCGAGCTTGGCCAGCAAGGCCCGCAATTGCGCGGCGTCGAGCGGGGTTTCCAGATAGCGCACCACGGTCGGGGCGAGGCCACGGGCTTCCAGCAGTTCGAGCGCACCGCGGGATTTCGAGCAGCGCGGGTTGTGATAAAGCGTCAGATCGGTCATGTGCGGGTCGCATCTTGCGTAAGGTGGCAGGTATTCTACCTGCGCTGCGCCCGGTCCTTAAACCGTTAGAGGCGTTAGGTCGCAGCCTACGTTCATTTTTGCGAAGGATTACCCCATGACTAGGCGACTGATCGGTGCATTGGCGATCATCACAACCCTGCTGCTCAGCGGCTGCGGTAATGACTACGGCGTTGACCAGAACGGCCAGAAGGTGGCGGCCGAGCGCCTGGACAAGCAATGGCTGGTGGTCAACTACTGGGCGGAATGGTGTGGCCCGTGCCGCACGGAAATCCCTGAACTCAACGCCCTGGCGGAGCAGTTGAAGGGGCAGGGCGTGGGTGTGTTCGGGGTCAACTTCGACAATGTGCAAGGCGCAGAGCTGAAGGAAGCCAGCGACAAGCTGGGCATCAAGTTCACGGTGCTGGCGCAGAACCCGGACGGGATCTTCGATATTCCGCGCAGCGAAGCATTGCCGGTGACCTACATCATCGATGACAAGGGCAAGGTGCGCGAGCAGTTGATGGGTGAGCAGACTGCAGAAGGCGTATTGGCCAAGCTCAAGGCCCTGCGCGGCTAAAGGCGGTCCCCGATCAAATGTGCGAGGGGGCTTGCTCCCGAATGCGGTGGCTCAGCCAATACACGTGCTGACTGACACACTGCCTTCGGGAGCAAGCCCCCTCCCACATTTAGACCTCAGCCATCTCTGGATGGAGTGGGTCAGCCTTCTTCCAGCCAGAGGCGGATGGGCTGGCCCTCGGCTGGCCAGAAGCGCGTCTGTTCGATCGGCGAGATGTCCCAGCGCTGCACCCCTTGCAGGGCCTGGAAGAAGCGGTGTTCCTGCTCCATCAGCGCCTCGGCGCAGAGTTTGCGGGTGCTGCCGATCTTGCCGAAGCTGAGCTTGTCGCCGTCGACGGTGTACGGCGCAAACCAGTGGTTGCAACCGCCATTGCCGTAGGCGCGCCCGTCGGCACCGAGGGTGACGGTCAGGTGCGCGTAATCCATCAGCGGCCGCTCACCAATCCACTCCACTACATAGCTGTGATCCTGCTTGAGCCGGACCGCGTCACCGGCGCAACCCGTCAGGGCCGCACCGAGGGCGGCGAGCAGAAGCAGGCCTTTCATTGCGCGGCCTGCTGGCATTTCGGGCAGCGGTGTTTGTCGCCCTCGCTGGCCCAACCCAGTTCCTTGATGCGCGCATTGGCGGCCGGTTGCAGCGGCTCTTTGGTCAGCTTGGTTTCCACCGCGAATTCAAACTCCAGCACGGCGTCGCAGCTGTCGCAGTTGACCTTCCAGGTGTGAATTTCCAGTTCGCCGAATTTCGGCCCCTGGGCCATGGCGACCCACTGGCCTGCCGGGCGGATGGAGTAGCGCGCGTCACCTTCGACGGTCAGGCGCATCGACAGGGTTTTGCTGCCTCGCAGGGTGACGATCAGCACGTCGCCGTGCTTGATCGAGCCACCGTTGCCGGTGACCTGGTAACGGCCCGGCACCAGGGCGCGGCATTCGATCAGGGTGTGTTGCGGGCTCAGCAAGCTGAAGCGGAAATCGTGTTCGGCCATGGATCCTCCAAATAGGCGCGGCATCCTATCACGGGTGCCTGCCGATCATGCGCCTGGTATATGACCGCTGATCATCCTTCGACACGGTTCTGGGCGCGGCCATCGGCCCACGCTGCAATGTTCGCCAGGGTCGTGCCAGCAATCGCCGCCAGGGCCTCGCGGGTGAGGAAAGCCTGGTGCGCGGTGATGATCACGTTGGGGAAGGTCAGCAGGCGCGCGAGTACATCGTCCTGCAGCGGCAGGTCGGAGCGGTCCTCGAAAAACAGCTGGGCTTCTTCCTCATACACATCCAGGCCGAGGTAGCCGAGCTGGCCGTCCTTGAGCGCCTCGATCAGTGCTGGCGTGTCGACCAGGCCACCGCGACCGGTGTTGATCAGCATCGCGCCGGGTTGCATCTGTGCCAGCGAACGCGCGTTGATCAGGTGTTTGCTGTCGGCAGTCAACGGGCAGTGCAGGCTGATGATCTGCGCTTCGGCGAGCAGTTCGGGCAGGCTCACGTAGCGGGCGCCGAGCGCCTCGACCTGCGGGTTGGGGAAGGGGTCGTAGGCGAGCAGCTGGCAACCGAAGCCGGCCATGATCTTGGCGAACGTGGCGCCGATCTGCCCGGTGCCGACCACACCGACGGTCTTGCCCACCAGGTCGAAACCCGTCAGGCCGTGCAAGCTGAAATCACCATCGCGGGTGCGGTTATAGGCGCGGTGCAGGCGGCGATTGAGGGCGAGGATCAGCGCCACTGCATGTTCGGCCACCGCATGGGGCGAGTAGGCGGGCACACGCACGATGGTCAGGCCCAGGCGCTGGGCGGCCGGCAGGTCCACATGGTTATAGCCGGCCGACCGCAGGGCGATCAGCCGTGTGCCGCCCTGGGCCAATTGCTCCAGCACCGGCGCGCTGAGGTCGTCATTGATAAATGCGCAGACCACTTCGTGATGTTCGGCCAGGGCCACGGTGTCGAGGTTGAGCCGGGCCGGTTGGAACTGCAGCTCCAGGCCATCGGGCAAGGGCTCGCCGAGAAAGCTGTCGCGGTCGTAGGTTTGGCTGCTGAAAAGAATCACGCGCATTGAATAGCTCCCTGCGATCGTAGAATGGTTGCGTTGCTCGTAGGCGCAACTTGCTGCAGCAAGTGTGTTGCAGGTGTGCCTGTCGTGGCGAGCAAGCGCTCTCGCCACCTCCCTTGTCACAGCAATCGCGCTCCTACAGCGGTGTTCAGGCGCTGACCCGCGCTTCACTGGCGAGCCGGGCGATAGCCATGTCCAGTTCGTCCAGCGCGTGCATGGCCTTGGCGTCGTCCTGCTTGAGCAGGGTTTCGGCACGTTGGCAGGCCGCGCGCAGCTGTGGCACGCCACAATAGCGAGTGGCGCCATGCAGGCGGTGGACGCGTTCGATCAGGGCGTTGTTGTCATTGGCATCACGGGCGACGTTGATAGCCAGGCGGTCGGCTTCCAGCGACGCCAGCAGCATGGCGAGCATGTCGGCGGCGAGGTCGGTCTTGCCGGCGGCCAGGCGCAGGCCCTCTTCGTGGTCCAGCACCGGCAGTTGCTCGCGAGGGCCGAGGCCATCGGCGCTGCGTTCAGGGCCCTGGTTGCGCAGGGCCAGGCCGGTCCATTTCAACACCACTTGCGCCAGTTGCCGCTCGCTGATGGGTTTGGTCAGGTAATCGTCCATGCCACTTTGCAGCAGCGCGCGTTTTTCGTTGGCCATGGCGTGGGCGGTGAGGGCGACCACCGGCAACGGCGTACCGTGCCGCTCGCTTTCCCACTGGCGAATCGCCTCGGTACTCTGGCGACCGTCCATGCCGGGCATTTGCACGTCCATCAGCACCAGGTCGAAGGTGTCCTGCTTCACCGCGTCGACGGCCGCATAGCCGCTTTCCACGGCACGCACCCGTGCGCCCATGTCTTCGAGCAGGGTTTGCACCAGCAAAAGGTTGGCCGGGTTGTCATCCACACACAGCACGCGCGGTGCACGGCTGGACAGCGGCTCGCCAGGTTCGCTGCGCGAAGGGCGGGGGCTGATCAGGTCGGACAGCGCCCTGCGCAGCTTGCGCGTGCAAGCCGGCTTGGCCTGCAACTGGCTGTTGGGGTTGGGCACCGACTGGTTGAACAGCATCTGCTCGGTGGTCGGGCACAGCACCAGCACTTTGCAGCCCAGGTGTTCGAGGTCCCACAGGTGTTGGTTGAGGCGTTCCGGCGGAATGTCATTGGCGGTCACGCCGAGCACCGCAAGATCGATGGCCTGGTCGGTCTGATGCGCGCTGGTGATGCCGTTGGTCAGGCTTTCGAGGCTGTTGAACGGGGTGACCTGCAGGCCACAGTCTTCGAGTTGGTGCTGCAAGGCCTGGCGCGCCAGTTCGTGGTTTTCGAGGACAGCCACGCGATGGCCCAGCAGCGGCGCACACGGCAGGTCTTCGACATCGTCGCGGGTCTTGGGCAGGTTGAGGCTGATCCAGAATTCCGAGCCTTCGCCAGGCGTGCTGTCGACGCCGATTTCACCGCCCATCTGCTCGATCAGGCGCTTGGAAATCACCAGGCCCAACCCAGTACCACCGGGCTGGCGCGACAACGAGTTATCGGCCTGGCTGAAGGCCTGGAACAACGCGCGCACGTCCTGGTTGGACAGGCCGATGCCGGTGTCCTGCACGCTGATGCGCAGTTGCACGCTGTCTTCCTGCTCGTCCTCGATCATCGCCCGGGCGACGATGGTGCCTTCACGGGTGAACTTGATCGCGTTGCTGATCAGGTTGGTCAGGATCTGCTTGAGGCGCAGCGGGTCGCCGACCAGTGCCAGCGGGGTGTCGCGGTACACCAGGCTGACCAGTTCGAGCTGCTTGGCGTGCGCGGCGGGGGCGAGGATGGTCAGGGTGTCCTGCAGCAGGTCGCGCAGGTTGAACGGGATACTGTCGAGCACCAGCTTGCCGGCTTCGATTTTCGAGAAGTCGAGGATCTCGTTGATGATGCCCAGCAGGTTGTCGGCGGATTTTTCGATGGTGCCCAGGTAGTCCAGCTGCCGCGGGGTCAATTCACTTTTTTGCAGCAGGTGGGTAAAGCCGAGGATGCCGTTGAGCGGCGTGCGGATTTCATGGCTCATATTGGCCAGGAACTCGGACTTGATGCGGCTGGCTTCCAGCGCCTCTTTGCGCGCGAGGTCCAGCTCGATGTTCTGGATTTCAATGGTTTCCAGGTTCTGGCGCACGTCCTCAGTGGCCTGGTCGATGCTGTGTTGCAACTCTTCCCGGGCGTTCTGCAGGGTCTCGGCCATGCGGTTGATGCCCGAGGCGAGCTGGTCCAGTTCCTGGCTGCCGAGGGCGGGCAGGCGGGTTTCCAGGTTGCCGTCCTTGAGCTGGGCCACGGCTTGTTTGATCAAGCCGATCGGGGAATTGATCGTGCGGCTGATCCGCAGCGCCAGGGCCGCGGTGCAGATCAGCCCGATGGCGATCAGCAGCAGGCTGGCGAACAGGCTGCGGTAGCCACGCAGCAACATGCCATTGTGGGACAGCTCCACCTCGACCCAGCCGAGCAGACGGTCGGCCTCATCGGGAATCAGGTCGCCGGCGAGGTTGCGATGGCGGCCAAACACTGGCAGCAGGTACCGCGTGGCGTCATTGCCGGTGCGCTGCAGCAAGTGCGAGCTGTTGCCGACCGGCGGCTGGTTGAGCATGGTCGGGCCGGCGTGGGCGAGGGACGCGCGGTCCGGGGCGAGGAAGGACACGGCGCGTACGTCCGGCTGTTCCAGGGATTGAGTGGCAATGCGTTCCAGCAGATCCGTGTTGCGCGCGCTCAGGGCGGGTGCCACCAGCGGTGCCAGCTGCTCGGCGATCATTTCGCCGCGCTGCAGCAATTGCGACTGCAGTTCCGAGAGCTGCATCCAGGTGAAATAGCCCCCCAACAACGAGGCCATCAGGCTGGTCGGTAATAAGGTCAGCAACAGTACGCGGCCCTTTATCCCCATTCTTCTAAGCACGCCACTCTCCTGCTACCACAGTGTTATCGAATTTCTGCACGGGCATCCGGCCCGCACCACTTGCGCAGTGTAGCCATTTGCACGGCGAGGAATCTTGCAAATTAATGACATACGGCAATCTTCGCGCCATTTGGCGCCGGGTGGCGATTGCCTGGCGCGGGGTAATCTTGAATAATCAGTCATTGAGAATGACTTGCAGACGCTAATGAATCCCGCAGCAGTTGGCCTACCCAGTATCCTGACCATCGAAGACGATCCCGTGCTCGGCGCCTACGTGCATGAGCACCTGGGCCGCTGTGGTTTCCAGGTCACCTGGTGCCAGAACGGCCAGCAAGGCCTGCAGATGGCCCGCGACCAGGCGTTCGACGTGGTGTTAATGGATATCCTGCTGCCCGGGCTGGATGGCCTGTCGATCCTGACCCACCTGCGCCAGAGCCATTCGATCCCGGTGATCCTGATGTCGGCCCTGGGCGCCGAAGCCGACCGCGTCAGTGGTTTTCGCCTGGGCGCCGACGATTACTTGCCCAAGCCGTTCAGCATGATCGAGTTGCGCGTGCGCATCGAAGCCATCCTGCGCCGAGTGGCCTTGGATCGGCGCCCGCTGCCGAGCCTGACCCTGGCGCGCGATGATGCACGCACGCTGCGTTTTGACGATGAACTGTGCGACGTCTTCTACCAGCAACACTGGGCCGGGCTGACCCGCAGCGAATACCGCCTGCTCGAAACCCTGCACCGCAATGGCGACGAAGTGCTCAGCAAGGCCTTCCTCTACCAGCATGTGCTGCAACGTGGCTATGCGCCTCACGACCGCAGTCTCGATATGCATATCAGCCAGATCCGCCGCAAGCTCAAGGCCATCGGCTATGCCGAGCGCGAAGTGCGCACGGTGTGGGGCAAGGGTTATGTGCTGAGTGCTCTTGATGACGGACTTTGATCGTCCGTTGCAGCGGTTGCCGGGCAAGCACTCGTTATTCTGGAAATTGGCTTGCCTGCTGATCGCCTTCTGTCTGCTGATGATCTGGCTCAGTTGGTCCTGGGGCCGCTACATGGAAGAGCAGAATGCCTATCTGGCCGAGGAACCCCGCGAAATTCTCAAGGGCTACGCGGCAGGCGCCGAGCTGGCCTGGAGTACCCAGGGACGTGCCGGAGTGGACGCGTGGTTGCAGGTCATGGCCAAGCGCGAGTCGACCTGGGTCGGTGTGATCGGCAACGACTTGCAATCGCTGAGCAGCAAGCCGCTGACGGTCAAGGAAAGCCAGCGCCTGACTTTCCTGCGTGGCCTGGAATGGCCGGTCAGCCGGCATGTCAAAGGCCTGCCGTGGTTGAAAATCCCATTCCCCGTGGATCCCAACGCCGGCTCTCTGGTGATCGAGTTGCCGCAGCGCTTCGTGCCGGGGCGTTATCAACTGTTCTGGCGGGTGGTGACCAACGGCGTGATCCCCGGCCTGTTTACCTTGCTGCTGTGTGTGGGCTTGTACCGGCTGCTGATCATGCCGCTCAACCAACTGCGCGAGCAGGCCAATGCCTGGCGTGCCGATCAGTTGAATACGCGGCTGTCCCACGCGGCCACCAGCCGTCAGGATGAATTGGGCGAGCTGGGCCGGGCTTTCGACCAGATGTCCGAGCGCTTGCAAGGGACCGTGCTACTGCAGCAGCAATTGCTGCGAGACATGTCCCATGAACTGCGCACCCCGTTAAGCCGCCTGCGCGTGGCCTGTGACAGTGAGCAGGACCTGGCGCAACTGCGCGAGCGACTCGGCCGCGAGATTGACGCCATGCAGCGCCTGGTGGAAGACAGCCTGCAACTGGCCTGGCTGGACACCGAGCGGGCGCCGTTGCCGCAGGAAGACATCCAGCTCCAGGCGCTGTGGGACATGTTGCGCGAAAACGCGTGCTTTGAAAGTGACTGGTCGCCGTCGCGCCTGCCGTGTCTGCTGGGCGCCGATTGCTGGGTGCGTGGCAACCTGAATACCCTGGCCCAGGCCCTGGAAAATATCCTGCGCAATGCCATCCGGCATTCGCCAGTGGACGGTATTGTCAGCCTGGACGGGCAGCGTGATGGCGAGTACTGGCACCTTTGGCTCGAAGATCAGGGCGGGGGGATCGACGAGCAGGACCTGGAGCGAATCTTCGCGCCCTTTACCCGCCTGGACGGTTCACGCCCCGGCGACGGTGGCTTCGGCCTGGGCTTGAGCATCGCGCGCAACGCCGTGCAGCGCCAGGAAGGCAGCCTGTGGGCGGAAAACACCGGCAGCGGCCTGCGCGTGCACCTGCGTCTGCGGGCGCGCTGACCCTCACGCGCGACGCTGTTTGCGTTTCTTCCATTGGTGCGCCACCCACCAGCGCCAATAGAGCATGGTCAGGCAATAGGCCAGCGCCCCCAACACCAGCCCCAATACCACCGAACCCAGCAGGAAGGGCTGCCACAAGGTACTCAGTTGGCTGCTGATCCATTCCCAGGTGAGGTCATCGGGCAGGCTGCGTGGCGGTACATTCATCAACCACGCACCGGTCAGGTAGGTGCAGATAAACACCACCGGCATGGTGATCGGGTTGGTCAGCCACACCAGGCTGACGGCGATGGGCATATTGCCGCGCACCGTAATCGCCAGGATGGCCGCGAGCAGCATCTGCAACGGGATCGGGATAAAGGCCGCGAACAGGCCGACCGCCATGGCCCGGGCCACCGAGTGCCGGTTCAGGTGCCAGAGGTTCGGGTCATGCAGCAGCGTGCCGAGAAACTGTAATGACTTGTGTTCCCTGATACTGGTCGGGTCGGGCATGTACCGTTTGAATAAGCGCCGGGGCATAAGGGGTCCAGGTCAGTTCGAGTGGCAAGTATGCCCGCATTCTATAAACAGAAAATTCAGACTTTGTGACAAAACATCATAGGCGCTGCCCGGCAACCCGCTAAGACTGAGTGGATCACTTGCAAAGGATGATTCATGAAGACAGGGATGTTTGCGCTGGCGCTGGGGTTACTGGCCTTGCGTTGGTTACCGGCGTTGCCGTCGACGGGATGGCTGGTGATGCTGCTGGTGGTGGCGCTGATGCTGTTGCCGTTTCGCACCTACCCGCTGGCGTTCTTCCTGTTCGGTTTGAGCTGGGCTTGCCTCAGCGCGCAATCGGCCCTGGATAATCGTCTCGACCCGGCGCTGGACGGCCAGACCCGCTGGGTCGAAGGGCGGATCACCGGGTTACCGCAACGAACCGGCGAGGGCGTACGTTTTGAACTGACCGACAGCCGCTCGCGAAAGGCGCGGCTGCCCAAGCGTATTCGCGTGTCCTGGCGGGGCGGGCCCGAGGTGCGCAGTGGCGAGCGCTGGCGCCTGGCAGTCAGCCTCAAGCGGCCCTCGGGCCTGCTGAATTTTCATGGGTTCGATCAAGAGGCCTGGCTGTTGGCCCAGCGCATCGGTGCCACCGCGTCGGTGAAGGACGGCGAGCGCCTGGCGCCGGCGCGCAATGCCTGGCGCGACAGCGTGCGCCAACGCCTGATGGCGGTGGATGCCCAAGGTCGCGAGGCGGGCCTGGCCGCGTTGGTGCTGGGCGACGGTTCGGGGTTGGCGGCCGAAGATTGGCAGGTCTTGCAGGCTACCGGCACCGTGCACCTGCTGGTGATTTCCGGCCAGCATATCGGCCTGCTGGCGGGGCTGGTCTACGGACTGATCGCCGGGTTGGCGCGCTACGGGTGCTGGCCGCGCACCTGGCCGTGGCTGCCATGGGCGTGCGGCCTGGCATTCGGCGCAGCCCTGGGGTACGGCCTGCTGGCAGGGTTCGGCGTGCCGGTCCAGCGTGCGTGTGTGATGGTCGGGTTGGTGCTGGTGTGGCGTTTGCGCTTTCGTCACCTGGGGGTCTGGTGGCCATTGTTGCTGGCGCTTGATGGCGTGCTGATCCTGGAGCCATTGGCCAGTTTGCAGCCAGGCTTCTGGTTGTCCTTTGCCGCGGTGGCGGTGCTGATCCTGGCCTTCGCCGGGCGGCTGGGGCCCTGGAGTGTGTGGCAGGCATGGATCCGACCGCAGTGGCTGATCGCCATCGGCCTGTTTCCGGTATTGCTGGTGCTGGGGTTGCCGATCAGCCTGAGTGCACCGTTGGCCAATCTGGTGGCGGTGCCCTGGATCAGCCTGGTGGTATTGCCGCTGGCCTTGCTGGGGACTGCCTTGCTGCCGTTGCCGTGGTTGGGGGAGAGCCTGTTGTGGCTGGCCGGCGGTGCATTGGCCGGGCTGTTCGAGGGCCTGGCCTGGCTCGCCGGACTGCTGCCGGCGTGGGTCCCGGCCGAGGTGCCGCTGGGTTACTGGTGGTTGAGCCTGCTGGGCACGGTGCTGCTGTTGTTGCCCAACGGTGTGCCGTTGCGCCTGCTGGGGTTGCCGATGCTGCTGCTTGCCGTGTTTCCGCCGCAGGAGCGGGTGCCCCATGGGCAGGTGGACGTGGTTCAGCTGGATGTCGGGCAGGGGCAATCCCTGATCCTGCGAACCCGCCATCACACCTTGCTCTACGATGCCGGCCCGCGTACCGGAACATTTGACCTGGGCGCGCGGGTGGTGCTGCCGTCGCTGCGAAAGTTCGGGGTCGACAGGCTCGACATGATGTTGCTCAGCCATGCCGATGCGGATCACGCGGGCGGCGCGGCGGCGATTGCCGGGGGCATGCCGATCCAGCGTGTGGTGGGCGGTGAAGTCGAAGGCCTGCCGGCGTTCCTCGGCACCCAGCCTTGCGTCAGCGGTAAGCAATGGCAGTGGGACGGTGTTTCATTCGAGCTGTGGCAATGGTCAGGCGCCGACAACGGTAACGCGAAGTCCTGCGTGCTGCAGGTGCAGGCGAATGGCGAGCGCCTGTTGCTCACCGGCGACATTGATCGCGCCGCCGAACAGGCTTTCCTCGCTTCGCCGCTGGCCGTGCCGACCGATTGGCTGCAAGCGCCCCACCATGGCAGCCGCAGTTCGTCGTCGAAGGCCTTCCTGCAACGATTGGCACCCGGTTCGGTGCTGATATCGCGGGGGCGTGGCAACGCGTTCGGCCATCCCCATCCGCAGGTGCTGCAGCGCTATCAGGCGCTGGGCAGCCAGGTCTACGATAGTGCCGAGCAGGGGGCCGTGCGCCTGCAGCTGGGGGCCTTTGCAGCACCGGTTGTTGCGCGCAGTCAACGCCGGTTCTGGCGCGAGGGGTTACCCTGATCGTACCGTCGACCGCTGCATGGCCGGCGGACCCCGCCGGCGAACCTATATGGTAAAGTGGCGCACTTTTTCGAGGGGACATTCACTGTGTGGGAATTGGTCAAATCCGGCGGCTGGATGATGTTGCCGATCATCATGAGTTCCATCGCCGCACTCGGCATCGTCGCCGAACGCCTGTGGACCCTGCGCGCCAGTCGCGTCACCCCCGAGCATCTGCTGGGGCAGGTCTGGGGCTGGATCAAGAACAAACAGTTGGACAAGGACAAGCTCAAGGAGCTGCGGGCCAACTCGCCGCTGGGTGAGATCCTCGCCGCGGGCCTGGCCAACTCCAAGCATGGTCGCGAGATCATGAAGGAGTGCATCGAGGAAGCCGCGGCCCGCGTCATCCATGAACTGGAACGCTATATCAACGCCCTCGGCACCATCGCCGCCATGGCGCCGTTGCTGGGGCTGCTGGGCACGGTATTGGGCATGATCGATATTTTCAGCTCGTTCATGGGCTCGGGCATGACCACCAACGCCGCGGTGCTGGCCGGTGGTATTTCCAAGGCCTTGATCACCACGGCCGCAGGCCTGATGGTCGGTATTCCTTCGGTGTTCTTCCATCGCTTCCTGCAACGCCGCATCGATGAACTGGTGGTTGGCATGGAGCAGGAAGCCATCAAGTTGGTGGAAGTGGTGCAGGGCGACCGTGATGTGGACCTGGTCGAGGGCAGAGCGTGAAATTTCGCCGCAAGCAACGGGAAAATGTCGATATCAACCTCGCGTCGCTGATCGACGTGGTGTTCATCCTGCTGCTGTTTTTTGTCGTCACCACCACGTTCACCCGGCAAACCCAGCTGCGTGTCGACCTGCCGGAAGCCGTGAGCGGTTCGCCGGCCGAAGACCAGGAGGTCAAGCAGCTCGACATCGCCATCAGCGCCGACGGGGTGTTCTCGGTGAATAACCAGTTGCTCGAGAAAAACGACCTCAACAGCCTGATGGACGCGCTGCAGAAGGAATCCGGCGGTGATACCAAGATGCCGCTTTCGATCAGTGCAGACGGCAAGACCCAGCACCAGGCCGTGATCACCGCCATGGACGCGGCCGGCAAGCTCGGCTTCAGCCATCTGCGCATGACCACTGTCGAGGCGGCGAGCCAACCCTGATGGCCATGTCCGATCGTTTGCTCAAGGCCTGGTACACCGGCCATCCGGCGCTCGCCTTGTTGCGGCCGCTGGAATCCCTGTATCGCCGCGTGGTGCAGCGCAAGCGTGCGCGATTCCTGGCGGGCGAGGGCGAGATCTACCAGTCGCCTGTGCCGGTGGTGGTGGTCGGCAATATCACCGTGGGTGGCACCGGCAAGACGCCGTTGATCCTGTGGCTGATCGAACACTGCCGGCGCAGCGGTTTGCGCGTTGGCGTGGTCAGTCGTGGGTATGGTGCCAAGCCGCCGCAGTTGCCGTGGCGGGTCGAGGCCAGCCACAGCGCCGACGTGGCAGGTGATGAGCCGCTGTTGATCGTGCAGCGCTGCGGTGTCCCATTGATGATCGACCCCGACCGCAGTCGCGCGGTCCGGGCCCTGCTGGCGAGTGAAACCCTGGACCTGATCCTCTCCGACGACGGCCTGCAGCATTACCGCCTGGCCCGTGACCTGGAACTGGTACTGATCGACGCCGCCCGTGGCCTGGGCAATCGCCGCTGCCTGCCGGCCGGACCGTTGCGCGAGCCGGTGGAGCGCCTGCAGAGTGTCGATGCGTTGCTGTACAACGGCGCCGTCTCGGACCGTGAGGACGGCTTCGCCTTTCGCCTGCAACCCAGCGCATTGGTCAACCTGCAGAGCGGCGAGCGCCAGCCGGTCGATTACTTCCCGGCGGGCCAGCAGGTACACGCGGTCGCCGGCATCGGCAACCCGCAACGTTTCTTCAATACCCTTGAAACGCTACACTGGCAGCCAATACCCCATGCTTTTGCCGACCACGCGCCCTACAGCGCCGAGGTCCTGAACTTTACGCCGTCATTGCCGCTGGTCATGACCGAGAAGGACGCGGTGAAGTGCCGCGCCTTTGCACGGCCAGACTGGTGGTACCTTGCAGTGGATGCCGTGCCGTCGCCAGCGTTCGTCGCCTGGTTCGACACGCAGTTGATGCGTCTGCTGCCCGCTCGTCTCTTGCCTTAAACGCTGCTATCCAGGAAACACTCATGGACACCAAATTGCTCGACATCCTCGCTTGCCCGATCTGCAAAGGCCCGCTCAAGCTCAGCGCCGACAAAACCGAGCTGATCAGCAAAGGCGCCGGCCTGGCTTACCCGATCCGTGATGGCATCCCGGTGATGCTGGAAAGCGAAGCCCGCACCCTGACCACCGACGAGCGCCTGGATAAATGACCACAGCCTTTACCGTTGTCATTCCGTCGCGCTACGCCTCGACCCGTCTGCCGGGCAAACCGCTGCAACTGATCGGCCACAAGCCGATGATCCAGCTGGTGTGGGAGCAGGCCTGCAAGAGCAGCGCCGAGCGCGTGGTGGTGGCTACCGATGATCCACGCATCATCGACGCCTGCAAAGGTTTCGGCGCCGAAGCGGTGCTGACCCGCGAGGACCACAACTCCGGCACCGACCGCCTGGCTGAAGTGGCCACCCAGCTGGGCCTGGCCCCGGATGCGATCGTAGTCAACGTGCAGGGGGACGAGCCGCTGATCCCGCCGAGCGTGATCGATCAGGTGGCCGCCAACCTGGCCGCCCATGGCGAAGCGCGCATGGCCACGCTGGCGGAGCCGATCGAAGACATCGACACACTGTTCAACCCCAATGTGGTCAAGGTGGTCAGTGACATCAACGGCCTGGCGCTGACGTTCAGCCGTTCGACCTTGCCGTGGGCCCGCGATGCCTTTGCCAAGCAGCCTGACGTGTTGCCGCAAGGCGTGCCGTATCGCCGCCATATCGGCATCTACGCCTATCGCGCCGGCTTCCTGCATGACTTCGTCAGTTGGGGGCCGTGCTGGCTGGAAAACACCGAATCGCTGGAACAACTGCGTGCCCTGTGGCACGGCGTGCGTATTCACGTGGGCGATGCCCTGGAAGCGCCTCCTGCCGGCGTCGATACCCCGGAAGACCTTGAGCGCGTCCGGCGCCTGCTGGGGGCTTGATGGAAGTTCTGTTTGTCTGCCTGGGCAATATCTGCCGCTCGCCGACTGCCGAAGGTGTGCTGCGCCATAAATTGCGCGAAGCCGGGCTGGCGGGGCAGGTGGAAGTGGCCTCGGCCGGTACCGGTGAATGGCATATCGGCAACCCGCCCGACCAGCGCAGCCAGCGTGCAGCGTTGGTTCGCGGCTACGACCTGTCGGCGCAGCGTGCCCAGCAGGTATCACGTGCCGACTTTGCGCGCTATGACCTGATCCTCGCGATGGACAACAGCAACCTGCGCAACCTCAAGGCCCTGCAGCCAGCGCAGGGCAAGGCCGAGCTGGACCTGTTCCTGCGCCGCTTCGAGGCTGAAGTCGATGAAGTGCCAGACCCTTACTACGAAGGCGAGCAAGGCTTCGAGCGGGTGCTGGACCTGATCGAGCGAGCCTGTGACTTATTGGTGATCGAATTGAAGGGGCGGTTATGACCTTGCAGGTGCTTTCGCAGGTATCGCTCAAGCCATTCAACAGCTTTGGCATTGATGTGCGTGCCCAACTGTTCGCCGAAGCGCACAGCGACGACGATGTGCGCGAGGCCCTGGCCTACGGCGCCGCAAAGGCATTGCCGGTGCTGGTCATCGGTGGCGGCAGCAACCTGCTGCTGACCCAGGATATTCCTGCACTGGTCCTGCGTATGGCCACCCAAGGCATCCGTGTGCTCAGCGATGACGGCGTGCAGGTGGTGGTTGAAGCCGAAGCGGGCGAAGGCTGGCACCCATTCGTGCTGTGGACCCTGGCGCAGGGCTTCTGCGGCCTGGAAAACCTCAGCCTGATCCCTGGTACGGTGGGCGCTGCCCCCATGCAGAACATCGGTGCCTACGGTGTAGAGATCAAGGACGTATTCGCCGGCCTGACTGCCCTGGACCGGCACACGGGCGAGCTGCGCGATTTCAGCCTGCCAGAGTGCAACTTTGCCTACCGCGACAGCCTGTTCAAGCACGAGACCGGGCGCTGGCTGATCCTGCGGGTGCGCTTTGCCCTGAGTCGCGCCAGCCACCTCAAGCTCGACTACGGCCCGGTGCAGCAGCGCCTGGCCGGGCAGGGCATCACCGAGGCGACGCCAAGTGATGTCAGTCGGGCAATCTGCAGCATTCGTCGCGAGAAACTGCCGGACCCGGCGGAACTTGGCAATGCCGGCAGCTTCTTCAAGAACCCGTTGGTGTCCCAGGCGCTGGCTGCGCAACTGCAGGAGCTGTATCCGGACCTGGTGGCGTATCCCCAGGCCGATGGGCAGATGAAACTCGCCGCCGGCTGGCTGATCGACAAGGCAGGCTGGAAGGGCTTTCGCGAAGGCGATGCGGGCGTGCACAAGTTGCAGGCGCTGGTGCTGGTCAACTATGGCGCTGCGTCAGGGCACGACATTGCCAACCTGGCCAGGCGTATCCAGCAGGATATCGCCGAGCGCTTCAAGGTCGACCTGGAAATGGAACCCAACCAGTACTGAACCGCTGAAAACAAAAATGCCCCGTATCTTTCGATACGGGGCATTTTTTATTGCGCGGATGAATCAGTCATCGCGGCTCATGATGCCGAAGATCTGCAACAGGCTGATAAACAGGTTGTAGATCGACACATACAGGCTGATGGTCGCCATGATGTAGTTGCGCTCACCGCCGTGGATGATGGCGCTGGTCTGGAACAGGATGCACACCGAGGAGAACAGCACAAAACCTGCGCTGATCGCCAGTTGCAGGCCGCTGATCTGGAAGAACATGCTGGCGAGCACGGCGGCCAGCAGTACGAAGAAGCCCGCGGTGATGAAGCCACCCAGGAAGCTCATGTCCTTGCGGGTAATCAGCACGTAGGCCGACAGACCACCAAACACCAGGGCCGTCATGGCAAACGCCGAGCTGACCACTTCCGCGCCGCCGGCCATGCCGAGGTAACGGTTGAGGATCGGGCCGAGGATAAAGCCCATGAAACCGGTCAAGGCAAACGCCGACACCAGGCCCCAGGCCGAGTCACGCAGCTTGTTGGTCAGGAAGAACAGACCATAGAAGCCGATCAGCACGACAAAGATGTTCGGGTAGCCGACGCGCATCTGTTGGGCCACGAACGCCATCACGCCGCTGAAGGCGAGGGTGAGGGCAAGCAAGCCATAGGTGTTGCGCAACACGCGGCTGACTTCAAGCTGCTCAGCCTGCGCGTTACCATTCACTGCGTAATTCTGTTCGCGCATGGCGACACTCCTTCGGTTTTGAAACGTTCAGTCGCAAAGATCATAACAGACGCTCTGTAACAAGCGATGGCGAGAGTTTGACAGTGTGTTTCATTCGGGTATTATGGCGCCCGCTGAGACGGGATAGGCTACTATAATCCTGTGATGCACAAGGGAAATTGGCAGAGTGGTTGAATGCACCGGTCTTGAAAACCGGCGGACGTTAATAGCGTCTCCAGGGTTCGAATCCCTGGTTTCCCGCCAAGATTCAAACGAAAGCCCCGCGATTGCGGGGCTTTTGTGTTTCTGGGGTACGGGGATTTCGTCACCGATTTTCGCAGGCGTTCCATTACTATTGTGGAAGTGTTCCATAACTTTCCTACTTTGAAGGCTTCGCGGTCGCTCCAATCCTCCCGTAAACCCTCTTCGTGATTTCCTGCTTGCTGTGCCCCAGCAGCAGGCTTGCATCCCCGATATCGAGGATTTCCGACGCCGCTTTAGGCCGAATATCCCGAAACTGAAACCCGGCGATCTTGGCTGCAAGCAGTGGGTCGCCCTGGTCGATTGCCTTCAGTCGAGCCTTCTCCCTTGCCTTTTCCCAGCGCAAGCGCAGCATCCCTTTCGTCATCCGCTTTCCATGCCTGTTGATCAGCAGGTACTTGGATGGATGGCCGACATTCCTTTCAGTTATCTCCCTGACCAATTTACCAAGACTGTTTTCCCCCGATTCTGTGCGCATCAGGATCCTCAGTTTCTGCCCGGTTTTCCCTTGCGTGACCAGGAAGTAATCGCCCTCAGTGTCATCGCTGCGCATGATGATCACGTCAGCTGGCCGCTGGCCGGTTAAGTAGCCAAGATCCATGGCTTCCTTCAGTTCAGGTTCTGCCATCCCGTAAACCGCATCCCAAACCACCGCGTTGGCGTAGTAGTCGCGCGGGACTTCTTTATTTTTCCTTACGCCTTGGCAAGGGTTCTCCCGCTCGGTGAGCCCCCACTCGCGAGCCATATTGAACACATGTGACAGAAGGGCGATCTCCCTATTGGCTCGAACCTTGGCCGTTCGGGCATCGCGATAGCCGGCGATATTGGCTGGCGTGATCGAGTCAATGGGAGCGCTATCGAACGTTGGCCTGAGTTGTTTGAGCTCTGCCAGGTTGTCGGTCTGTGTCCGAGCACCCTTTTTCGGAATGACATCGCGAACATAGCGGTCAAAGATGCCTTTCATGATGGTCAGATCACCAGGTTTATCTTTAGCCTCCAGTTCTGCCCATTTGAGTCGAGCTTTGTCCAGGTCCTTACCAAGGGGGATGTCCTCGCCGGAGGCATCCCTGTAGTAGAAGGCGGTCCAGGTAGTGCCGTTCTTACGCTTCCTGGTGCGTTTGTACATGCGCGGCGGGAGGTGGCGGTATTCAGTATTACGGGGGCGCATATCAGTTCACCCTGGAGAAGTCAGGTGTCCAAGCCAGGCGCGCCGGCGGCGGGTTTGGGTCTGCGATTGTGGCGTTCACCATGCCCAGTTTCATGCGGGCGAACATCCGGCCAACCAGCGGGCGGCCGCCGCGGCTCTCGATGAATACCCAGTTTCGATCCTTCAGCCATTTTCGCTGGTGTGCACGCTGCTTGTAGCCGGTGATCTCGGCGAGTTCGTCGTCCGACAGGATCTCTGCTTGCATGCTTACCTCCTGCCGGCCGCCGTGGGCCGCGCTGTCTTGATGATGTGGATGATGAAACCGAATGTGATCAGCAGCCAGCCGCAGGTGCCGGCGAAGGCGTAGAGGATGTCGGCTGTTTCGCCGTACTCAAGAAGGCATGGGCCGATCCAAAAGAACCAGTAGCCGCTGCCGACCAGGTACAGCAAAGCGCCCAGCAGGATCAGGGTGAGTTTAATAGCGAACATGTGGTGTCCTTGCCGCGCCGGGCGGCAGAAGGTGGGCCTGCCGCTAGGCGGCAGGCTTTAGTGGGGGTTGTTACATCAAGGAGGCTAAATAGGCCTCTGCGATTTGCTTACGCAGATCCTGACGCTCGTGAAGGTTGATGAGGCGCCGCATAAGCAGGCGGTTAGTCCATCTGTCGTAGTCGCGGAAGAAGCGATTTCTGGATTTGCGGCTGGCCACAGGGGCAATGGCAATGACTGCTTCTGCAAAGTTTTTCATGAGGTACTCCTAGTGTGATGAGCCCCTATGTTCAACGCGGCGAACTGACGGTTTCCCGACTATTTGCAGTTGGCATTCACCGCCTAGGCCCCTTGTAGATGAAGACGTAGGCGAACCAAAGGGTGGCGATCATGGCTTTGCCTCCGCTCGCGATTTGTGCAACTGCTGGATTCGGTAGTCTTCGGCGGTTCGTGAGCAGCCACCACCCTGGCAGCCATGTTCTTGGCATTCCGTCTTGTTGCAGATGGCGCGCATGCCGGTGCCGCGTTTGTTCTCGACATGGGATTTTCTCGCCAACTTGTCTATAGCTGTGTGAACATGGTTTAACGTTTTAAAGCGAAGGAGTGACTGGTTTGGAAGAGGGAAAGCTTGTGAGGGATATTTTTCTTATCACTACGTTGAGGTGGTTGAATATTGACGCGCCACCAGGGATCTACAAGCTAATGCCAACTGTGAGTCTAGTGGTTGGTCCGGAGAATATAGCGCGGCACCTCCCATCCGATTTTGAGTTGTTTGCCGGAATTATAGAGTCAAATTATTTCTCCAATGCAAATCATCTAGTAATTTGCGAAACTGAAGACTTGAATAATTGGGATGATGATCTAAGTGCTGACCAGGTACTTCACTTGTGGATGATATTTGTGGAGTGGGCACTTCAAGATTCTTGGCTTGTCAAAGATAACTGTTTTATTTGTGAAATCGCATACTGTCGTTTGAGAGAACTAGGAACTGTTAGCTGGGCAAACAACAACCTATATTCTCAAGCGTCGACCGCTAATGGATCCAGACGCGCGGTTGTTAAGTTCGATTGCGATGAGCTTAATTTGTGGGCGTCTAGCAGCCTTCTGTTGCGTACTCGACTCAATGACACTGGATATTCTATTATCCAGCCGGTGGTAGAGAAAACAGTGACTAGGTTTGCTAGGTTTTTAAACTTCGTCTACATAGGACGGTGTGCTTCTGCACCCGCAATGAAAATCTCGCAAATGTGTAGCGCTCTAGAGAGTCTTTTCTCTACAACAACCACTGAACTGACACATCGCCTGTCCGAGCGAGTTTCTTTTTTTGTTGGCGGTAGTCCGGTTGAAATGGAATCAAACTATCAATTTATGAAAAAGGTTTATGCCGTCCGCTCGCAGGTTACGCACGGGGCACCCGTCAGTAAGTCTTTGGTGGGAGAGGTTTCATCACTGAGTGAGAAGATGTTTGAATTTTTGAGAGTTATTGCTTTTAAAATCCTTGAGGACGATGTCGCTGGCGCAGTAGTCGCTGGAAACGATGAATTTATTGAATCATATTTTCGTAAGTGTCTATTCTTCGGAATTCAACAACCCACACCCAAGGATTAGAGTTCCATTCGCCACCCAATGATGACCACGCCTGCTGGAAGGAATCGATGTAGGAGAGGCTGTCGCAGTTGCAGGATGGGTACCCGTTCGGCTCGCACGGTCGCTCATGCCCGAACTCATGGTGGCCAATCCCTTCCGCCTGCGCCTGGTCCTCGGTGATGTCCTGCGGGCGCTTGATGCGAACGGCGATGACCTCCAGCAGGATGCGGCAGGCCCAGCGGGGCATGTGGATGGGTGGGCGGCGCTTCTCTGGAGTGATCATCGCGCACCCGGTCTGCCGAACCTCCCCATCTGCCGGGTAATGGATGGGCTCGCCTTGGCTCAGGTCCCGCGGTGCGACTGCATCAACCTGTGCGTCCGCTGCCCAGGTCTCTCGCACCCAAAGCCGGTCGCCGGGCTTGCCGTAGGGGCAAGGTGCGTACACTTCCAGTTCCTTTGCGCACTCTGCTTCTGTCGAGCCAAACACGCAGAAGCCATAGCGCGGGTCACGCTGGCCTATTGCGCTCCAGCGATGACGATCGCCAGTCGGAATGGCAGTGTCCTCGGTAGGGACTTGGAAATCTTTCACTGGCGGCCGCGTGACCGTCTTCCGGCCTTCCAGGATGGCGCGCACCATCGGCGCCGAGAACAGGATGGGGCGTTCTTTGATCTGGCTCACGGCTTCACCTCCCGGCGCTCCCACTGAACATACGGTCCGTCATCCGTATCGAAGATCCCCATCAGGAACCATTCAGGCCCTGGCGATTCGGGATTCCAGGCGGTGCGCGCAGCATCATCGTCAGGTAGATCTTTGAGTTCGTCGCCAGAGTGCCAGCCTTTCAGCTCCAGTCCGTGTTCCTTGACCCAGGTAATGTCGGGGGCCGGGTCTTCGCCTTGGCCAAAGCTTGGAATGTTCGGGTGATATCACCAGCCGCCTGCATCGCGCTTCACCTCGACCGGCCCGAACGACTTGCTGCCGCTGTGCGCCTCACACGGAGTGACGTAAAGCACGTCGGAGTAGTGCCCGCCGCCAGAGCTGAATTCCATCTTGCAGCCGCACTTGGCGGGTTCGCAGTTGACGAACGTAATCTTTTGTTCAGGCATGACTTCGTCCTTGTCGCTATAGCGGCTAACTTTGAAGGGATGGGGCAATTTCAGGCAGGGGTAAGATCTGTTTATACTAGAGTGTTTTTCATTCTTTGAGTTGGAGAGTATTTTGAATAAAGAATTGTATGTGCGAGGTTTTAATGCTAATGCTGTGCACCCATATCGGTGCCCGTCATGCTCTACTGGGATATTAAAGCTTCATGGAGAGCTATTGTCGGAGGAGTCAGTCGAAACTAGAGGCCTTCATGGCGAAGAGTGGTTTGAGGCTGATCATGTTCAGCTTAACTTTTCCTGTACTGTGCGTTGTGGCAATTGCGAAGAAAGTGTGTTTGTTGTGGGTGAAGGGCGAGTAAGTGAGTTCTATTATGATGATGAGAGCAGTCCCAATGGATGGGGTCGTGAAATCATTGAATCGTACACGCCAAAATTCTTTCAGCCCCCGCTCCAGATAATCGATTATGCAGCGAATACCCCAGAGGATGTCGTTTTATCACTAAGGAAAGCTTCCAGCACTTACTTTTCTAACCCATCCGCATGTTGTAATAACATTCGTATTGCTGCTGAAGAAATTCTTACTTCGCTTGGTATACCTGAAATCAGGGTTGAAAGCGGCGAACGGCTTGGCTTTAAACGGCGGATTGATCTGCTTCCTGCTGATCGACAGCAAGCTACTGTTTTGTTTGATGCATTAAGGTGGTTGGGTAACCATGGGAGTCACCCGGGAGATGCGATAGGAAATGAGCAGGCGTTGCAAGCGTTCGAAATTATGGAGCTTTTATTGGAGGAGCTATTCAGTAATCGACGCCGAGAACTTCATGAGCTTGCCGCAGCGATTAATAACGCTAAAGGACCGGTATAAATAGAGAATGCACCCTCACTTTACTTTTGCCCAAGCTAGTACGGAGACTAAGCAGCAGCCGTAAGCGCCTCAATGACACGCTGACCAGCCAGCGGTGGTACTGCGTTGCCAGTCATGTGCATAGTCAGCCGATGGTTGTCCGGGCGCTGCGTGTCTTTCGGGAAGGATTGCGCGGTCATGGCCTCATCGGCAGTGATCATGCGCATCCGGTCACCGTCGACCACGGCCCATCGGTCCAAAGTAGTAATGGTGCCGATCGGGCGGTCCAGACTGCGGCCGGTGAGCCCAGACCCGGAAAGGCATCACGAACCGCTCCCGGCCATTCTTCACGCGGGTCAGCGTCGACTCGGTACGACCTGGCTTGATGATCGGCGACCACTTGCCGGCGTTGAAGTCGATAATCTCGCTGGCGGGCACATGCTGATGCTGCTGGAGCTGCAGGTTAAGTGGAGCCTTGCTGCGGGAACAGACCATGAATAGACGCACCCGGTGCTGGGGAACGCCGAGGTCGGCGCAGTCCACGATGTGCGGAGCCAGCGAGTAACCCAGGCGCTGCATCGCGTCGGCCCAGGCCGGGTAGAGAATCCAGTCCATGAACTCCGGCACGTTCTCGATGATTGCAAAGTCTGGTCGGTTGACCTCTGCATTCGCCACTGGCGCCCAGGCCGTCGAGCGCGAGTTGTCGTGCTGCGGGTTGCCTGACGCCTTGCCGCGCGCCTTGGTGTGGCCCTGGCAGCAAGGAGAGGCCAGCATCACGTCATGCTTTGGCACCTGCGACCAATCGGCCTGGTGCAAGTCCTGGCAGACGTGCTGCGTCTCCAAGTTGTTCCTGGTGTGCCACTCCACGGCGGATGGCCAGTGGTTGGCTGCCCAGAGGACGTTGAGGCCGGCGTCTTTCCCGCCCCGGGTCCATCCGCCGAAGCCGGAAAACAAGTCAATTGCTGTGAGCATGGGGAGTCCCTGCCGGGCCATGCCCGGGCGGTGTGGTGCTACGATGGCCCCTTCCTCTAAATGGGCTGGACCATGACAAAGCACGATATTTACGATGAGATCGAAGGCTTTCAGGTTTGGAACTACATGGAGTGCGACAAGAACGAGGAAGGCCGGGAGACCTGGCGTATCTACGTCGAGGTGAAGTGCGGTGGTGATATGGTGGTGCCGGTTGTTGCGGGGGACCGTACCTATGTTGACCGTGGCCTGGCGCAGGTTGCTGGGCGCGAGGTTGGGACCAGACTGATTGCTGGCGCAGACCTATAGACCTTCTGTAGCCATGGGGAATCCTTGACTGGTCATGCCTGGGCGGCGATGTTTCGGTGCCTTAGGGTGGCAATGTGCCGCTACTTCGTGTAGTTACAAAGCCTATATCGACATAGGAGCGTCGTAATGGCAGGTAGCAAAAAGATAGGAACGGACTGGGACCGCAACCGGATCAAGCACGCATTACATTTACCTGGCTGGATATTTAAGGTCGCAAATGAGTCGGTGCTGAGGCTTACCGGCAAACCGGTGCTGGTATCTGAGTATCAAAAAGAAATGAAGGGCGAGATATTCTGTCCTGAATGTACCTGCCCGTTGTTTAGGTCGCCGGTAGAAGTTGAAGCTAACAAAAATGGGCGTAACGCCTACTATGCGCATCGCAGAAATATTAAAACGGAGTGCGGGTTAAGAACAAAGCCGGCGGAGGGCAAAAAATACCTTACTGAAGAAGAGGCAAGTCAGGCAATTGTTGATGGGAAGCTAGTGATCGTAAAAGGTTTTCTGAAAGAAAAGCCGGTTTCCCCCGATAGAGAAGCCAAAGAATATGATCAGACGGCTGTTGAAGATGAGCAAGGTGAAGTCTCTGAGGTTGCAATAGGACGCCATCGTGGAGAAAAATTTAATCTTCCAAGCACTCTCACAACGGTACGAGGGCTATGCACAAACTTTGATCAAAACCTTTATAGATACTATGTTTTTCCAGAGCAGCAGCACGCCCAACTACTCTTCGACGCTCTCCGTAACGTGAACACGCTTGATTCTATTACCAGTAGTCCAATTCTTGGATTTGGTAGAATCGTTAGCATTTGGGAGCCAGGTAAGTACCCGCAGAGCACCCGATTTGTTAAGTTGGCTTTTAAAGCAAAGAACGGATACGGGGACTTCTCTATCATGATTTCACAACGCGAGGCTGATCTTCATGATCTTAATACTCAATCGATTGGTCGGTTTGCCATTTTTTACGGAAAAATTAGTGTGAATGGCGGAGGGTTGAGTGTGAAAAATATTGGATGGGGTGAAGTGGCCTTACTTCCGACGAAATACGATGAATATTTGATTTGATTCATAGTTCTTTAGACGCCGCCTTACGGCTGGCGTGAGTCGTCGATATGGGGTATTGGTGCGAGTCGCAAAGGAGCCGGTATGGAAACGAACAAGCTGCTCAAAATTCTGATTGCCACCAACTTGCTCACGCTGACTTTGGCGGGAGTGTCTGCCTACTACGCCATGGATGCCCGGGACATTGCCGATGATGCTTACTCGGCAGCGGAATCCGCCAGTAGCCACGCGAGCAATGTTGAGGACATCCTCAACAGCCGGTGACTTGTTCAGGTGTTGGTGTTTTCGTTGATATGGGGTATTACGGGTGACCGGCATGGAGCCGGATCAAGGAGCAGAAGATGATCAATTCAACAGGCGTCACATTTACTGTCTGCGAGCAAGAAGGTGGAACACCAAACATTCAGATGTGGGTAGATGCTTTGATTGAAGGTATGCCAAATCACCCCGCAGTCTTCGAGGTGACACCCGGATCTTCGATGGAAGAGGTGGAGGCTATAAAAGATTTTCTGAATGCGAACATCGCGTCTTTCAGTCTCTATCCATCCGGGCCGGGCGGCGGATTCCAAAGAGAGGTCAAGCGGGGATACTAATTAACCTCTCCCTGAGAAGCCCTTGGGGGCTTCGCTCTATGCGCGCTTGAGCTGCTCGGTCAATTGAGTGGGCAGCCCACGCAGCGTCAACGTGCCGCCGGCTTCGTCAAACTCGATCTTGTCGCCCAAAAGATGCGCTTCGAAGCTGATCGACATACCTTCAGCTCTGCCGGTGAAGCGCCGGAATTTCTTGAGCGTCTTTTTGTCCGGCGGCAGGCTTTCGGAAATACCGTAGTCCTTGGCCTTGATGAAGTCGTAGAAGCTTTTCGGCCGGTCTTCGTCGATCAGGCCTGACAGTTCATCGAGAGTGATGGGCTCGCCTAGCTTGGCCTGGGCCATCGAATAACTGACCAAAGTGTGCGTCTTCTCGCGGGCCGCATCTTCGACTATGTCCTCGCTTTCAACGAAGTCACTGAACGCCTTCAGCAGCGTGCGGGTTTCGCCCGGGGCGTCGATCCCTTCCTGAAAGCCGATGAAGTCGCGGAAATAGTCGTTGAGCTTCCGGCCCTGCTTGCCCTTCAGGTACGAGATGTACTGTTTCGATTGGCGGTTGGCCTGCCATTCGCTGATGTTGATGCGCGCGGCCAGACGGATGTGATCCAGGTCCAGGCGCTTAACTATCATCAGGGCCAGTTCTTCAGTCATGGTCACCGCTTCGGTTTCCTGCACCAGGGCGATGACCAATTAATCGGTCAGGCCTTGCTGGTAGTGGCAGAAGAGGGCGTGTCCACCGGTGGTGAGGTTCGACTCCTCCATAAGCTTGGTCAGGTGCTCGACGGCCATGGCGCTGAATGCCAGGAAGTTGGTAACGCCGGCCAAGTACTTGCCGAGCCAGCCGCTGAACGGGTACGCGCCTGACTCTTGATGGAAGAACCCCCAGCCCTTACCGGCAGTGGCGTTGTAGCTTTCGTTGAGCTGGCTCATCAGGTCGTCGCGGGCTTGGCTTTCGACCTGCTCGGATGCCCCCAGGAAGAGAACAGCCGGGCTGCCGTCGGGCTTCTTGTCGATCTTGTGGATGACGCTATGACGTACGGGCATTTCGTTTACCTCGGGTAAGCGCCGTCCTCCGGTGGCCGGTGGTGGCAATTTGGGGTGGCTTGGGGTATTTGTGTTCAGCCCAGCATGGGGCCAGCTCAAGGAGATAATTTTGGAAGCAGCAACATGGGCGAATGTGATCGCAGGTCTAGCCCTTTTTGTATCTGTAGCAGCTGCTGTATTTTCATGGAGGTCCGTATCACAGGCGAAGCGGGCTAATTGCATCGCCATTCATCAATACCAAAAGGAGCTTCATCGCGCGTTCTGCGAAGTTCGAAAACTCTTGAGTGGCCGCGGACTATTTTTGAAACAGCAGGATTTAGCTCCGTATGGAATGATTCTTCGGTCGTCCTCGCTTTACGTTAGCGAGGCGCTTTCTGGGGAACTGCTTAAGTTCTACGATGGTTGCTTTCAGGTAGAAAACTTACACACCTGCCTCGAACTGAATCGCGATTACGCACGACTTATAGCAAACGAGGAAACAGGCTTAACCGGCGCCGACTTGGAATCGCACCGAGCGAGCGCTGATGATCAAGTACTCAAAGCGCGCAAAGATTTAATGGACTGCCTGACGCTGACAACAGTGTTAGGAACGGTAATTGAATCTAAATTTGTGAAAGAGATAAAGCTCAGCTGACGGTGTGACCCCACCTCCGTGACCGAAGGTGGCAATTTGGTTTGGTCTGGGGTATTAGGGAAGCAGTGCCGGCATAGGGCCGGCCAACTGGAAATAAGAAATGAATAAGACGGATTTTGAATACGATGCGGATCTCTTTGCCAATAAAGTTGCGAAGACTCGGTGGGCTTTAAAAGGCGCACAAACAAATCTGCTAGAGCGCATTGAGCATTGGGAGGAACTCGGAAAACAATTTTTGGGCGGCGCAATTTCAGTTTCAGCTTTGGCTGGGGATAACCGGGTAGAAGGCCAAGTGCTTGGAAAAAAGTTCTCTATCCATTACGGTCCTCTAGGCAGAGATGAAAACGGTGTGCTGGAAGCAGTTTTGTTGATTTATAGCCTGGGAAAAGGTGATCCGGTCGTGATTGATCGCTTTCTCTTTGCGCCCAATGGATCGATCCTTGCTGCAGACGGAGAATTGATAATCGACGGAAATTCACCAAGCTTCAGCTTCAGGCTCATGATTGCTATCGCTAATCGCGTGCTCAACACATCTGCGGAGGAATTAGTAATCGCCGGATGCTGATGATTAATAGCTATCCCCATCTTCGGCATCCATTTGGAGCGATTCGGCGAGCCCGGCTTGCCGTAATTTGCGCGCTACGTTTTCTGATATCTCGAATCCGTGGCGCTTAATTTCGAAGAAAGTGGCGGACTGCTCGGCGCCCATCGAGTGGGTATGTGCTATCAGTCTCCAGATGGTCGCTCGGTCTTTCGTTTCGCCCAGCTCGGCGGTGAGCGCTGCCAGACGATCACGCATCCCTTGGCGGAAGTAGTGGCGGATGATGTCGGACGGCCCTATGGCCTTCTGCGGTGCCGGCGGCAGATCTTCAGCTTTGGTATTCAGCGCTAGCAGTTGCACTGCCTCGCTAACTTCCCCAATCTTATGCCAGAGCATCAGCTCGTCGAGCATCTGCGGGGTGCCATACGGGACCGTGTGCCGCAACTCTTGCTCGCCCAGTTCCTGCCGATTCTCGGCAAGCTTGGCTGTGCGTTCCTTCTGTTCGGCAGCCATGGCCTACCTCTTCTATTTCGCTGGCCGGCAGTGCGAACCAGGTTTGACGTTTGCGTTGCTGGATGCGGGCTATGCGGCGCATGAATCGACCTTGACCTGGCGACAGGCGCCGATTGCTTCGAAGATCCGCGCGGCGTGTGCCTCATCGAGCGACATCGATTCAGGTATGGCAATCCAACCTGAAGCCACCATCTGGCTTTGATTGGCCTCGTCGCGCAGCTTCTTGTAGCAATGCTCGATTACGTCCTCCAGATGGTCGGAGAGGTAGACGCCATCAGGCGCTACCTCCACCGACTTGTTGTAGCGGTCGCCGCAAGCGTCGATGCAGAGGGCGCTGAGGTAGATCGTCCATTGGTGGGGGATGCCGCAGAGGGCCTGGCCAATCTTCCCCGGGGCGATGTTCTTGAGCGACTTGTAGTTGATCTTGCCCTGGCGGCCACTGGGGTCGATGTTGACCACGGCGACGTGATTGGATGCCAGTAGCGAGCGGCACGACCGCGTGATGCGCGCCTGCAGGTTATGCGCCTTGCGCTTGCTCATAATGCCTCCGCGAGTTTGCGCAGCGCTTCACGCTCGGCCCGGGTGATGGGCGGCTTGCGGCGCTTGAGGATGGTTGTCGGGTCGATGAATTCCGAACGCTTCGCCGGCTACGGATTGATCGCCGGGCTATCGCCGATGCTGTATTTACCGCCGGCGGCCAGGTGCTGATGTACCTGGCTGGAAAGTTCCAGCGCTTTCTCGCGCCGGAACTCGATATCAGATCTGAGGTTGCTGATCATGCTGCCGCCTTGCCGAGTGTCACCCCGGCCATGCTGAAGTTTGCACCCTGCGCTGCGACCATCGCGTCGAGCGCTTCCCAGTTGACCAAAAGCAGCGAGACCGGCGCCTGACCATATGCCACCGCTTTGATCAGTGCCTCGAAGTCCGTCACGCTGGCCTGCAGCGCTACCTGCTCGACCACGTGGCTCGTTACTGGCTTTGTAGCCTGGCGACGGGTGCCGCTGTGTGGACTGGCGTGGCGCGGACGGGCTCGGGCGCCGCCACCTTCTCCACGAATGGCTCTGGCTTGATAGCTGCCAGTCGCTGGGCTTCCTGCTCTTCGGCGATGCGCTTCGCTTCGGCCTCGCGCAGGGTCACGACGACATACTTCTTGTCTTTGTACATGGCGCTGATTTTGGTGATGACCTCGGAGAGCTTGGCTTGGCAGTTGACGCTGATCTTGTCGGTTACGCATTATCTCAGGCAGTTTCCGCAACTCGATGTCAGCGGGTCGGTTTCAGGGACTCCCCAAACACGTCTGCACCGGGCCGGGATTTAATCTGTAGAGCTCTTCGCAAGCTCCACTGCGGCGGTGATGGCTGCTCTGGCTTGAGGGCTGTTCTTCCAGCAAGTCGAGCCTAATGCCGCGGATGCTCGAGCCAGGATGTCACCCACATCTGATTTTCGAAGTTCGGCGAGCGATTCGATACCCATTTGCTCAAGTCGAGTAATTACCGTTGGCCCTATACCTTTGAGTGCGAGCAGAGCGGTTCTTTCATCCAATGAAAACGGCACTGTGAATTCCTTTTTTACCGACGAGTCCGCTTAAGTGTGCCCGACGCTAGAGAGTGCCTCAATAGGCCGGTATCCTCGTTTTGAGGAGGATGGAGTGGAATTCTGGCTTGGATACTCAGGACCTGTGGGTGGCGAAACCCCAAACGCAGTTGCAGTTATCTTCTCTATGGACGCTTGTAAGGGCTTTATTCAGATCGACAGACTCACACTCTATAAAAAGGGCGGGGCGTTCAGGAACTCGCGGTGAGCCATCTATCATTGGATGGCTCAGTTTTAAAAGCCTGGGGGGATATACCCAGGTACGTAGGGGACGTTCGTGCACTTGCCATGGAGGATGCGCCCATCCTCGATTCTAAACAGTACGATTTTTTTGGCTTTGTTGACCGTCGCCTCAAGTTTGCAGGAAGAGCTATGTCCGACCGTTTGATAATGTTCCGTGTACACCATGCCATTGCCCGTGTGGTTCATCGAGGTTCCTGCTGCTTCAGTATTGGTCCAACTTGAGGACTTATACCAAGTCAGTACCGCGAGCGCCTCGCCGTTCGGGCCTGTTTGCTTTTTCATTGAATCGGGCTTGCCAAATAAATCCAGTGCCTCCTGGAGGTCTCGCCCTTCCCAGCGGGACTGGGCAATAGTGCTACAACCATTCAAAAGCAGTACTGATGAAATGACCACCCCCAGCAACACTGCTTTAGCCAACTTCTCCATCCCGATGCCCTCTGTCTCGCTTAAAGTAAAAAACTACATCTGATGTCTGTATTGAGGTTTAGCGGATACTTATCCATCGCGATGCCCGTTCAAGTTGACGCGCTCGCAACCCCTAAGTATCCGTCTCCGTCAGCGTGCGGATCGATTTGCTATTTATTGCCCAGTATGGAGTCCAGGTCCTCCATCATCTGACTTTTCTCGCGGATGGGCGCCAGCTTAAAGAACATCTGCTGGGTAATATTAATCATCTGCATATATTCCATCTTGCCCATCGCAATCATATCTTTGCTCTTCGGCGAGCAAACGAATTCAGCACTGCGCTGGACCCAGGGGTCTTTCACGTCCTGCCATTTTTCCGATACTTTCAAGTGCCGTAGGCTACCCATGCGCGAGACAGATTGACCATTGATAAATCGAAACTTATGCGTTGGGCACTGGACCTCCATGTTGTAGACATCAATCATGGGCTTGCCCAGTTCTTCATAAACTAAAGTGACGGCGACTAACTGGGCTCCCTTGGTTTTTTTAGAGGGCGTCACGGAAGTTCGATCTGCGACATAGGTCACATTCTTGCCGGGCGCGCCATCCCCGTAGATGATCCACCAATCTCCGGTGGGACTTGAGTCATTGGCCCATGCGCAAGTAAACACTGATAGGAGCGCAACCAATAGGAGACGACGTTGATTGATTCCAGAATAAAAAGACATCGGTTGTTCAACTCCTTGAACTTGCGAAGTGGCTATCTAAGGGGTCAAGAAGCTAGCATCATGATGGGGGCAGTAACATAGAACAGATGTGCTAGTGGCATGTTGATACCTAGGGGTGACGGATGCGCCGATCACATCCTTTTGGCCAAGGCATCTACGCAGCCCCAGAACGCTGGCCGCCGGCAGACGAAGTTTCCAAATCGCACCACACAGCGCGCCAGATCTATCGCTTCCAGCGGTGTCCAGGGTGGACGGATGCCCATGAAAAAGCCCGCATTCGCGGGCCTTTTTCACTGCGTGTTACGGACTACTTGAACAATCCGCCAAAGGCGTTGATAGCATCCGCCGCCTTGTTGACGTTCTGCTGGCGTTGCGGGTTGGTGTCGACCTGCGCTTGGGCGTTGTAGGTAGAGTTGCTGCAGCTTTTGTTGGTTTGCGTGAGCGCCGCCTGGTAAGCGGTTGCGCGCAAGGTGTCGCCCTTGGCATTGGCGGCATTGATGTTTGCCTGCAGGTCGCGAACCTGTTGCTGGCAGGAGGCACTGTTGCTGTTATTGGCGTTGACGGTGCTGTTGTTGGCACCACCGAGGGCAGACGATAGCGCACCCGTGAGGGCACTCAGGTCGGCGGCGTGGGCGGGCAGGGTGAACAGGCTGAACAGGGCGGCGGCGGGTGCGAGTTTGGAAAGACGCATGGCAAACCTCAATGTTTTATTGCCTGCGCAACGCAGAAGTCCCGAGCTGGCGCAGAACAATATCCGTATAAGAGGTGCGCCCGGGCGGGAAAAATACTATTGGGTCGGTTATTGGCCTTCAACGCTGAAGTTCCATAAGTGTGAATCCTTTCACGTTGTACACGACGCACGGCCGCAGGAGTGTCATTACGCCACTATCTAAGGAAGGCTCCTGTAATTGCCTTATCAAATCGGAGAAGTTCTCCTCGCAGTGACGGAGTCGTTCGAAGTTTGATGCCTGAAAAGGATTTCGGCTTCATCCGAGGAACCCCGGCAATTTATCTAAACCATGGCTCCCGAGCCCCGCGACGCTGAAGTGGTGTCTACGCTCGCCCGGGGCTGGTTCGAGTCCAGCGCCATTGGGCAATCTTCAACGGGGCCTGCGGTTGGCGTGCATGTTCTTAACATCCTTTGGACCGCACTACGCGCCAGTTTGCCTGGCGGGCGTAATCCGCGCGATTCCAGGTAAACGGCAACAGCCCTCCATGCCGCACCAGCAGCAGAGTTAAAAGGCAGTGACGCACTGCTCAGCAGAAAAGCTGAGCCACCGAAAGCAAGCAAATTACCTGAACAAAGATTTGAGCTCTAATGGGGTGTTTCATCGCCGCGACCCTCCAGTACAGTTGCTGTTAAGAGAGAGATGGGTGTTGTCAATCTTCCTTGGCTCGCCAAAGTCACTCGCAACTGTTCCTCTGAGTATAGTGCCTGCGCCGAATTCTTCACGTTTGATCCCCCTGCGTACGGTTTACAACTATCTGCCGGCCCCTATTGCACTTTTTTGCATTTCTCCTATCTATCTTTGTCGCAGCCCCGCCGATCCCCCGCGCGGGGCATGAGAACCAGATCGGGTGCCGATGGATCGCACGTTACTGTTATTCAAGATTCGATGGAGGCGCCAGCCACTGTGGCTGGCGGCAATGTTAATGCTCTGTGTCGGCGGGTGTACGCAGCAGCAAGGGCAAGATATCGCCAAGCAGTTCAGCAATGGTAAACCCGATGAGTTTTTCCAGACGAGTGTCGATCGCATGGCCACCCTGGGCATGCGCGACAACTTGCAGAGCCTGTATTTGCTGATGAACAAGCTCTACCTGCGCAACCCCAACCAGTGGCGCCAGTCGGGTTACCCGGATGCAGTGAGCGCCGCGCGGGAAATACGCCAGGCCATTGAGCAGCGTCGCTCACTGCCGGCCCTTGGCGACCGCCGCGATTTGGCCGCGTTGAGTTATTCGCTGAGTCCGGAGTTCAAAGGCGACCGGGTCGGCGCCTTTATCTATGCCATCGGCAGCATGATTGTGACGGCCCACGGTGGCCGCACCGAGTTCTACATCACCGACTCGATCAACCCGCAGTTCGTCAGCAACGCCGCGCGCAATATCGAGAAGGCCACCTGGCTGCTCGGCAAGCGCCAGGATGCGAATGGCGTGCTGTTGCTGTTTTCCAACGAAATTTCGGAGGAGGGCAGCAACCTGAGCTTCGCCGTGGAGTTCGGCAAGATCGTCGCGCGCCTCGACCTGTTGACCCAGATGCTGGATGAACGCTACCGGCGCATTGGGCTCAATTACGCGCAGAGCCTGTTGCTGATGAATTTCCTGCCGGTGCAGTGATGCATTTCGTCGGCGTGGATTTAAGCCTCATCGCCAATGGCCGATGCAGGGGTGAGACCTGTCATGTGAGGAGCGTGTTATCAAACATCTAACCATTGAAGAGCTGGACGCGATCACAGAGATCGAAACCACTTCAAATATCTTGCGACTGACTTCGCGTTTGACCGGAATGCGCTTTTCAGCCATTTCCAAGATGACGGACACGCACTGGGTGGCGTGTGCGGTTCATGACGAGTTGCAGTTCGGGCTGGAGGCCGGCGACGAGTTGCTCGTGGAGGCCACGTTGTGCAACCAGTTACGCGCCAATCGCAAATCTATCGTCATCGAGCATGCCAGTCGCGACCCGGTATTCTGGGAGCACCCGTTGCCCAAGGAGCATGGCTTCGAGAGCTATATCTCGTTACCCATCGTGTTCTCCGATGGCACTTTTTTTGGCACCTTGTGCGCGTTGGACGTGTTGCCCAGGCAGTTTGAAAACACCCAAATGCTCGAAATCCTGAGCATCTTCACGCGGCTCATCGGCACTACACTGGAATTGCAGCGCAGCAGATCCTGAGTCCATCAAGGTGGTTTGCTGGGTTATGTCTCTTTTCTCTGTAGGAAACGGCCTATCTTGCATCCCGCCGCTTGAATCACCCCTCAGTGCGCAATAGCCTCGGACTTTTCCGAAAAAATGAGGCCCTCCCTTGGGTAAGCGAAAAACGGTTTGGCCGACAGACCGCGAAATACGCCTGCGCTTTATGCTCTTTGCCGTGATCGATGCCGCGAGTGTCCAGGGTGTTTCAGCGGAGCTGTTACTGCCCGCGCACGCACTGCTGCAAGGTTCGCCAACCGAAGCGCAGCTGCTGGGTGCGCTGGTTGAAATCCTCGGCGCCGAAGAAATGTACGGGTTCAGGTTTGCGCCGGGATCAGAAGCGCAGGAATTGCTGGACTTACTGGCGCAGCCTAGCGATTGAACGCCGTCGTTAGACCGTTTATTTCCATAAGATTGGACGACATGCCTGGATCGAATATCCATGACGTCGAATTGGTGCGTGTCACGGATATCCACGACGCGATAACAACGAAATGCCCACCATCACAGCCGGCACAGCTGTCTTGATCGACTAAGCTTCCCTCCGAACATCCGATCCTGCTGCTCTGTCGCCGTCTTGCGCCGCTGCCTGGCGTCTCTAGAATCGGCCCCAGAACTTACTCATTTCCTGTCGATTACGGAGTTTCGAACATGATGAATGCAATGCAGATGCCGATGAACACTTCCATGCCAATGATGCCGATGATGGGCATGCCGATGATGATGGCCACCATGAAATGCGAAATGGCCGCTGACGCCATGATGTGCACCATGAAGCCGGCGGCGGGCATGGACATGGCTCAGTTCAAGACCAACGCCGAAATGATGGCGATGATGATGAACTGCGGCATGCCGATGATGATGCAGTGCGCCAACATGTCGATGATGTGCATGTCCGCCGAGACCATGGCGATGATGTCGGGCATGAATATGCCGATGAACATGCCGATGATGTCGATGGGCATGATGATGCCGATGATGAAGTGCGTGATGGAGTGCACCCTGCAGGCTGACGGCATGATGTGCAAAATGATGCCGATGCCGGGCATGAGCATGGACATGATGAAAAACTGCTGCATGCTCATGAATAAAATGATGAACGACTGCGCCATGCCGATGATGATGAGCTGCAACGGTATGCCGATGATGTGCTGCACCTGCTGACAGGTAGCGCAATAAAAAACGCCCCGATGATTCGGGGCGTTTTTTTTGCCGGGATTAATCCAGGCGTTCGGGGTAGGTGATCACCAGGAACGCCACGGCTTCGCTGTCCGCCGGGTTGCGGTAGCGGTGGGGCTGGTCGGCATAGAACAGGATCGAGTCGCCGGTGGAAAGCAGATAGCGCTCATCGTTGACACTGACCTCCAGCACACCTTGCGCCACGACCAGGTTCTCCTGGATGCCGGGGCCGTGGCCTTCGGAGACTTCCTCGCCAAGCGCACGCAGGCGAATCTCGTAGAACTCCGACTGGCGCGCCGTATCGTAGGGAAACAACGCGCGGCTGGTAAACGCGCCGTCGGCACTCACCAGGCGTTTGCTCTGGTGTGCCGGCAGCACCTCGACGCCTTCGAACGCGCGGTCCTCCAGGAACGCCGCGACCGACACCTTCAAGCCCTTGGCGATCTTGCACAGCACCTTGATCGACGGCACGCTGCGCCCGGATTCAATCTGCGCCAGCATCGCCCGGCTGACCCCGCACACACGCGCCAGGCCATCCAGTGACAGATGGCGCTTGCTGCGCAGGCGTTGCAGGTTGTGCGCGACGCACAAGCTGATCACGTCGTCGTCAACAGTGGGTTTGGGCAGGGGGGCGGGTGGTTCGGGAAGCACGTGCAGGAAATTCATTGGCCTTACGCCCGGCGAGTATCGCTGGACGGCGTCACCTGTGCGGTAAACACCGCCAGCCCGGCACGCGCCGCGTACATCGCCCACATCAGCTCGGCCGCGGCACGCGCCTGGCGGCGTTTGCGATGGAGCGTGAAGTCGATGACGGTGGCGGATGTTTGCATGGGGGCAGTCTCGTGCGGCGTGGTTGGTTCAGTGGCTCCACAGTAATGCCTGCCGGTTATTTCTTTAAATACTGAGTTTGCATGTGGTAATTCGATTTTGGACTTAACCCATAAATTGGGTCCGACACTGTTGTGGGAAGCGTCTGGTCCGTTAATAAGGCGTGACCTGGCGGGCGCGCCTGCCTTCCCAACACTGTTCGCGTGCCAGGTCCAGCCTGCCACGCTCCCGAATTCCAAGGACCTGCCTCGATGCTGCTGCGCCAACCCCCGCTCTTTTTTGCCGCCCTGACCTTAAGTTCGCTGGTGCAAGCCGAAGACCTGCAACTGGCCCCGGTCGAAGTCACCAGCAGCGAGGCGAGTGCTGGTGAAGTCGCCCAGGCACAACTCAAGAGCGTGCCCGGCGGCACCAATTTCATCGACATGAACAGCGTGCAGCAGGGGCGGGTGAGCACCAACGAAGATGTATTCAAGTATCAGGCTGGGGTGTACGCCAAGGCGGCGAATAATGAAGGGGTGAAGCTGTCGATTCGCGGTTCCGGCCTCAATCGCAGCCCGGGTTCGCATGCCTCGGGGCTGTATGAAATGTTCGATGGCTTGCCGCTGACCGGCCCCGGCGGGACCCCTTATGAGCTCAAGGACCCCTTGTGGCAAAGCCGCGTCGAGGTGCTGCGCGGTGCCAATGGCTTTGACCAGGGCGCATTGGCCCTGGGCGGCGCGGTCAATTATGTGACCCGCACCGGCTACGATGCGCCCAAGCTGCAGCTGCGCTATGAGGCCGGCAGCCGTGGCTACGCCCAACGCGAGATCAGCTCCGGGCGAGTGCTGGGGGATGCCGACTACTACATCAGCCTCACCGACTCCGAGTCCGACGGCTACCAACGCCAGAGCGCTGCCACGGGCAAGGGCGTGGCGGCCAACTTCGGCTACCGCTTCAACCCTGACCTGGAAACCCGTTTCTACTTCCGCTACCGCGAAACCACCAACGACACCCCCGGCAAACTTACCCGTGCGCAGATCAGCCACGACCCGCGTGCGGCCAACAGCCTTAACGCCGCCCGCGACTCCAAGCGCCTGCAACCGGGCTCGACCTGGATCGCCAACAAGACCACCCTGCACTTGGACGACAGCTCCCGCGTCGAAGTCGGACTGGCCTACCACGACTATCCGATGGACCTGCGTGAAGGCACCAACCGCCTGAAGGTTGCCTACACCGACATCAGCAGCACCCTCAATTACATCCGCCAGGACACGCTGTTCGGCCACGACAGCACCACCACAGTCGGCCTGCGCACCACCCAGGCGATGCCCAACAACGGCGCGTCGGAATATGTACGCACGCCCGCCGGCAACACGGCCACCTACGCACCCGGAACCAAGACCCGCGACTACAGCTACCTGGGCTCCGACACCGTGCTGCATATAGGTAACGACCTGGAGCTGGTCCCGGACCTGTGGCTGACCACAGGCCTTGCGGCGATCTACACCCGCCGGGAAACCCAGGTGACCTACCCCGAAGGCCAGGCGCCGCTGAGCCAGCATGACTGGGACTACGCCCCGCGCATCGGCCTGCGTTATGACTTCACCCCGCAATTGCAGGTGTACGGCAACCTGAGCCGTTCGGTCGAGCCGCCGCACGCCTGGTCGATGATCTGGGGTTCCAACAAATACTTCGGCCCAGGCAGCGGCCCGGCTACTGGCCTGCAGCGTGAAGGCGTCAGCCTGAAAAACCAGACCGCGACCACCCTGGAGGTCGGCAGTCGGGGCGAGGCGTGGATCGGCCAGTGGGACCTCGCGCTGTACCGTTCAGAAGTGCGCCACGAGCTGCTCAGTGTGGAAACCCAGGCCCAGACCTCTTCCAGCAATGCCATCATTGCCGAATCCAACGCCAGCCCCACCGTGCACCAGGGCGTGGAGCTGAGCCTGCTCAGCCCGCTGTGGGAAGGCGGCCGCAGCGGCCAGGTGGCCCTGCGCCAGGCCTATACCTTCAGTGACTTCCACTACCGCGACGACGACCGTTTCGGCGCCAACACCTTGCCGGGCATTCCCAAGCACTACTACCAGGCCCAATTGCGCTACAGCCACCCGACCGGTTTCTACACCAGCCTCAACACCGAGTATTCCTCGCGTGTGGCGGTGGACTACGCCAACTCCTACTACGCCGCGTCCTACACGACCCTGGGGGCGACCTTCGGCTACGACGCGCCCAAGCAGGACTGGCAAGCGTGGGTCGACCTGCGCAACCTCACCAACCGGCGCTACGCCAACACCGTGACCCCCGGCTACGACGACAAAGGCCTGGACACGGCCCGCTCGACCCCGGCAGACGGTCGCGGCATCTACACCGGCGTCTCATGGAGCTGGCGTTAACCCGCCGCGACCGCCGCCTGTGGTGAACTTGTCGTGAAGAATGCGCTTGTTGTGGCTGCCAGGCTTGTTGTGGCGAGCGGGCTTGCCCCGCGTTGGGCGGCGAAGCCGCCCCATTAAGACTCAACGCAATAAACCTGACACTCATCGCCAGCAGTGACAGGGGCTGCTTCGCAGCCCAACGCGGGGCAAGCCCGCTCACCACAAGGGGCTGGGCATGGCCCATTTAATCTCTGCAGCGCGCCGTGGCACAGACGGAGCGTGAACGTAGTATCCACCTGCAGCGACCGCCGCCTGTGGTGAATAGGCTCATTGTGATGAAGGGCTTGGCTTGTTGTTGCTGGCAGGCTTGTTGTGGCGAGCGGGCTTGCCCCGCGTTGGGTGGCGAAGCCGCCCCATTAAGACCCAACGCAATAAACCTGACACTCATCGCCAGCAGTGACAGGGGCTGCTTCGCCGCCCAACGCGGGGCAAGCCCGCTCACCACAAGGAGGCGAAACTTTCCCTGGTGCATCGGGCGGGCGCTCTTGCTCCTACACCGATTTACTGGCATTGTTTGCGCAATTGGTAACTCTTCCCATTTGAGATCTTTTTGCGCATGCATGACATTCCGGCCGCGCTGGGCGATTCAGAGCGTCAGCAGACCCTTACGGCGATGTACAGCGAGCACCACGGCTGGTTGCACGGTTGGCTGCGCAAAAAACTCGGCTGCTCCCAGTATGCTGCCGACCTGGCCCACGACGCGTTTATCCGCGTGTTGATGCTCGCCGAACCGCAAAATATCAAGGAACCACGGGCGTTCCTGGCCACCACGGCAGGGCGGTTATTGATCGACGGCGCGCGGCGTCGGCGCATCGAAAAAGCCTACATGGAAGCCCTGGTAATCCAATGCGAAGACGCCGGCATGCCCGACCCGGCCGCCATCCATGTGGCGCTGCAAGCGCTGGAGCGCATCGCCGAAATGCTCGCCGGCCTGCCGGCCAAGGCGCGCGAAGCCTTTCTGTTGAGCCGCCTCGACGGCCTGACCTACAGCGAAATCGCCACGCGCCTGGAGGTGTCCTCCAGCACCGTCAAAAACTACATCTCCAGCGCCCTTGTGCACTGCTACCACAGCCTGCATGCGGCAGATCCGCTGGCATGAACTCCGAACAGATCATTCAACAAGCGGCGAATTGGCTGACACGCCTGCACGACGAAGACGTCAGCGACGCCGAGCGCCAGGCATTCAACACCTGGTGCCAGGCCGATCCACGCCATGCGGTGGCTATCGAACGCATGCGCGTCCTGTGGGGCAGCCTCGATGCTGTGCCTGCGCAACCGGCACGCGTGGCACTCAACCGGGCCTTCGCCCCGCGGCGTCCGCGGGCTACTCAGGTGGTGGGGCTGCTTGGCGTCTTACTGTGCGGCTGGCTGGGCCTGGAACACCTGCCGGTATGGATGGCCGACCAGCGCACCGGCGTCGGCGAGCGTCGCCAGATCGCCCTTGAAGACGGCAGCCAGCTGCAGCTCAACAGCAATTCGGCAGTCGACGTGAAATTCGACGGCCACCAGCGCGTCATCGAGTTGTTGCAAGGCGAACTGTGGGTCGAGGTCGCCAAGGACGCGCAACGGCCCTTCGTGGTGCGCACCGACCAAGGCACCGCGAACGCCCTGGGCACGCGTTACCTGGTCAAGCGTGCGCCGGACGGCACCACCGTGGTGACCGTGATCGAGTCCACCGTCGCGGTCAAAGGCCAGACCAATGAAGGGGTCAACGTCACCGCCGGCCAGCGCTCGGTCCTCGACCATGGCCGCGCCCAACCGCCACAAGCCGTCGGCAACACCGACGCGGACGCCTGGACCCGTGGCCTGCTCAAAGTCAACGACCAGCCGCTGAGCGAGGTGCTGCAAACCCTGGCCAGTTACCGTCACGGCCTGGTGCGCTACGACCCGCAGGCCCTGCAGAACCTGCGCGTGTCCGGCGTATTCAAGCTGGACGACACCGCTGCGGCGCTCTCGGCCCTGGCCGACAACCTGCCGATTCAGGTGGAGTACTTCACCGACCTGCTGGTGGTGGTCAAGCCGCGCTAGCCTTCGTGCTGGCGCAGGCGCTTGTACAAGGTGTTGCGGCTCACCCCCAGCTCCCGCGCCAGGTGGGAAATATTCCCGCCGGCCGCTTTCAGGCGCTGGGCCAGGTCGATGCTGTCATCCAGGTACTCGCTGGTGGGCGGCGGCGCGGCGACATTCAGGTCGACAAAGAAATCATCCGGCAGGTGCTCCGGGCGAATCGGCTGCTCCTCAGCCATCGCCAACGCCACCTGCAACACACTGCTCACCTGGCGCAAATTGCCCGGCCAGGGGTGCTGCTCGAACAGGGCCAGCACCTCGGCACTGAGGCCGGCCCATTGGGTCGGCTCGCGATGTTGCTGCCACAGTTGCTGGAACAGCGCGCGCTTGTCGCTGCGTTCGCGCAGCGGCGGTAGCTCGAGGGTCAGGCCACCAATGCGGTAGTACAAATCCTCGCGAAAACGCCCGGCCTGCACCTGCTCGCGCAGCGCCCGGTTGGTGGCCGAGATGATGCGCAGATCCACCGGGAACAGCTCACTGCTGCCCACCGGTTGCACGCAGCGCTCCTGCAACACCCGCAACAGGCGTGCCTGGGTCGGCAGCGGCATGTCGCCAATTTCATCCAGAAACAGCGTGCCCTTGTCGGCCTTGCGGATCAGGCCGATGCTGCCTTTTTGATTGGCGCCGGTAAACGCGCCTTTTTCGTAGCCGAACAGTTCCGATTCCACTAGCTCGGCAGGAATCGCCGCACAGTTCACCGCGATAAATGCCTGCTGACTGCGGGAACTCGCCTGGTGCAGGGCCTTGACGAAAACTTCCTTGCCCACGCCGGTTTCGCCGTGGATCAGCAGCGGGATGTCCTTCTCCAGCAAGCGTTCGGCCTGGCGCACGGCCTTTTCCACGCGCGCATCACCAAAGTGCAGGGTGTTCAGGCCAATCGCCGCCGGCTTTGGCGGCGTGGGTTGGCTGAACACCCGCGCCTGCACCGGCATTTGCTTGGGCCGTTTCAACAGGCACTGGAAACGGTTGCGCCCAGCCGCCTGCAGCGAAAACGGCAGGCCCTCGGGCTGATTGAGCAACTCCAGCAGCGAGACCTTGAACAAACTGTCGATCATCACCCGTGACAGACTGATGCCCAGCAGGTTGTCTGCGCGACGGTTGGCCGACAGCACCTGGCCGCTTTCATCGAAGATCAGCAGGCCGGCCCATTGGCTGTCGAGGTTGCTCAGGCCGGTGTTGAAGGTCAGTTGAAAATGCTCGCCGCGAAACAGGTTGAGGATCAGCCGGTTTTCCACGGTCTGGCTCATCATCTTGACCATGCCCAGGGTGTGGGAGGGCGGCAGGTAGCTGTCGCTGGACACATCCAGCACCGCGATGATCTCGCGCTGTGCGTCGAAGATCGGCGCGGCCGAGCCGGTCATGAAGCGGTTGGCCTTGAGAAAGTGTTCGTCATGTTCGATATGCACCGCCTGCGCACAGGCCAGCGCAGTGCCGATGGCATTGGTGCCGCTGGAGCGCTCCATCCAACTGGCGCCGGCGCTGAACCCCCGGGCCAGCTTGGGCTCGATAAAACGCTGGGTGCCCCAACTGGTCAGCACCTGGCCCTGGTTGTCGGCCAGCATGATCAGGCAGTTGGAGTTGCTGAGGATGTTTTCGTAGTAGGGCAGCACTTCCTGATGGGTGGTCTGCACCAGGGAATGCTGGCTTTCGAGCAATTGGCTGATGCCCTCGGCGGGCAACTGATCGAAGCTGGGCGTGCTCTGATGGTCCAGCCCAAACGCGCGGCAGCGGCGCCAGGATTCCTGGATAAGGGTGTCGTGAGCCAAGGGTTCGGCCATGGGGTGACCTGCATTTTTATTGTTATGGGGTGTTGCACAATCCAACCATTGAAACCGGATCAAAATGTCCTGTGTTGGTGGTGAGAGTGTTGTTCAGAACTGTTCATTGTCAACCCCGTGACTGTTCAGTTGTTCACCTGGAGTGTTCAAACACGAACATTGGGTTTTCCCATTTCCTTACACATCAAGCCCTTGCCGTTTTGGCACGAAACTCGCTCTGACAACTGGCCAGATTCATTCCAATAATAAAAAGGTCGTGTCATGTCATTGACCCTGGAAAATGTCTCCCGCGTTGTCGAAGGCCAAACCTGGATCGACGACGCCAGCCTGCGTTTCGAAGCCGGCTCCTTCAACGTATTGCTCGGCCGCACACTCTCCGGCAAGACCAGCCTGATGCGCCTGATGGCCGGCCTGGACAAGCCCGACAGCGGCCGCATCCTGATGAACGGCGTGGACGTCACGCAAAAGCCGGTGCGACTGCGCAATGTGTCGATGGTCTACCAGCAATTCATCAACTACCCGACCATGACGGTGTTCGAAAACATTGCCTCGCCGTTGCGCCAGGCCGGTGTTTCCAACGAGCTGATCCAGAGCAAGGTGCTGGAAACCGCGAGGATGCTGCGCATCGAGAAATTCCTCCAGCGCCACCCGCTGGAGCTGTCCGGGGGGCAGCAGCAACGCACGGCCATGGCCCGTGCGCTGGTCAAGGATGCCGAGTTGATCCTGTTCGATGAGCCGCTGGTCAACCTGGACTACAAGCTACGTGAAGAGCTGCGTCAGGAAATGCGCGAGCTGTTCAAGGCGCGGCATACCATCGCCATCTACGCCACCACCGAGCCCAACGAGGCCCTGGCCCTGGGCGGCACCACCACGATTCTTCACGAAGGCCGGGTGATCCAGAGTGGCAAGGCCGCCGAGGTCTACCACCAGCCGCAGACCGTGCTGGCCGCCGAGCTGTTTTCCGAACCGCCGATCAACCTGATGCCGGGGCGCATCAGCGGCAATGAGGTGAGTTTCGCCAATTTTGTGCACTTCCCGCTGAACGTCGACCTGCGCCCGATTGGCGAAGGCGAATTCCGCTTCGGCGTGCGCCCCAGCCATATCAGCCTGGTGCCGAGCAACGACGATGACCTGGAGCTGGCAGTGACCGTGGAAGTCGCCGAAATCAGCGGCTCGGAAACCTTCCTGCATGTGCGTAGCGAGCATTTCCTCTTGGTTCTGCACCTGCCGGGCGTGCACGAGTACGACGTCGACGCGCCGATCCGCGTGTATATCCCCACCCATAAACTGTTTGTGTTCGATGTCCAGGGCCGTCTGGTCCAGGCTCCCGGACGCCGTGTCGCGAGGGTTGCCTGATGGCCGAGATCCATTTGCAGAACCTGGCGCACAGCTACAGCCCTACACCGACAGGGCCTGAAGACTACGCGATTCGGGAAATGAACCACGTATGGGAGCAGGGCGGTGCCTACGCCTTGCTCGGGCCCTCGGGCTGCGGCAAGTCGACCCTGCTCAATATCATCTCCGGGCTGCTCAGCCCGTCCGAGGGCCAGGTGCTGTTCGATCACAAGGTGGTCAACGAGCTGACGCCTGAACGGCGCAACATCGCCCAGGTGTTCCAGTTCCCGGTGGTGTACGACACCATGACGGTGTTCGACAATCTGGCCTTTCCTCTGCGAAACCAGGGCATGGCCGAGGCGAAGATTCACAGCAAGGTGCAGGAAATTGCTGAGGTGCTCGACCTGCAAAACCTGCTGACCAAGAAAGCCCGCAACCTCACCGCCGATGAAAAACAGAAAGTTTCCATGGGCCGTGGGCTGGTGCGCGACGATGTGTCGGCGATCCTGTTCGATGAGCCGCTGACGGTGATCGACCCGCACCTCAAATGGAAGCTGCGGCGCAAACTCAAGCAGATCCATGAGCAGTTCAACATCACCATGGTCTACGTCACCCACGACCAGTTGGAGGCCTCGACCTTCGCCGACAAGATCGCGGTGATGTACGGCGGGCAGATCGTGCAGTTCGGCACGCCGCGTGAGCTGTTCGAGCGGCCGAGCCACACCTTTGTCGGCTATTTCATCGGCAGCCCTGGGATGAATCTGATCGAGGTGCAGGCCGAACCCGGCGGGGTGCGCTTTGCCGGTACTCATCTGCCCCTGTCCGCGGCACTGACCCAGCGTATTGCCGATACGGACTACAAGAAACTCCAGGTAGGCATCCGCCCGGAATTTATCCACGTGTGGGACGAGTACAACCCTGACGCCTTGCAGGCCGCTGTCACACACGTCGAGGACCTCGGCACTTACAAGATCATGACCCTTACGCTGGACGGCGCGCCCCTGAAAGTGCGCCTGGCCGAAGACAAGCCCGTGCCTGAAGGCACGGCGTCCATCAGTTTCCCGGCGCAATGGCTGATGGTCTACGCCGACGATTACCTGCTGGAGGTGCTGCCATGAACAAGGTGCAGAACAACAAGGCCTGGTGGCTGGTGTTGCCGGTGTTCCTGCTGGTGGCGTTCAGTGCGGTGATCCCGATGATGACCGTGGTCAACTACTCGGTGCAGGACATCTTCGACCAGTCCAGCCGCTACTTCGTCGGCGCCGACTGGTACAAGCAGGTGCTGCTCGACCCGCGCCTGCATGACTCATTGCTGCGCCAGTTCATCTACTCGGCGTGCGTGCTGCTGATCGAAATCCCACTGGGCATCGCCATCGCCCTGACCATGCCGACCAAGGGGCGCTGGTCGTCGCTGGTGTTGATCATCCTCGCCATTCCGCTGCTGATCCCCTGGAACGTGGTCGGCACCATCTGGCAGATTTTCGGCCGCGCCGATATCGGCCTGCTCGGCTCGACCCTCAACGCCATGGGCATCAGCTACAACTACGCGGCCAACACCATGGACGCCTGGGTCACCGTGCTGGTGATGGACGTATGGCACTGGACCTCGCTGGTGGCGCTGCTGTGCTACTCGGGCCTGCGCGCGATTCCGGATGTGTACTACCAGGCGGCGCGGATTGATCGGGCCTCGGCCTGGGCGGTGTTCCGACATATCCAGTTGCCGAAGATGAAAAGCGTGCTGCTGATCGCGGTGATGCTGCGCTTCATGGACAGTTTCATGATCTATACCGAGCCTTTCGTGTTGACGGGCGGCGGACCGGGTAACGCGACTACCTTCCTCAGTCAGACGCTGACCCAGATGGCTGTAGGCCAATTCGACCTAGGCCCGGCGGCCGCGTTTTCCCTGGTGTATTTCCTGATCATCCTGTTGGTGTCCTGGCTGTTCTACACCGCCATGACCCACTCCGACGCCAACCGCTGAGGCCGCCAACATGAGCAAGAGAAAGCTGATTCCGCTGCTGATCTACATCCTGTTCCTGCTGGTGCCGATCTACTGGCTGCTGAACATGTCCTTCAAGAGCAACACCGAAATCCTCGGCGGCCTGACGCTGTTTCCGCAGGATTTCACCCTGGCCAACTACAAGGTGATCTTCACCGATCCCAGCTGGTACACCGGCTACCTCAACTCGCTGTACTACGTGAGCCTGAACACGGTGATTTCGTTGAGTGTGGCGCTGCCGGCGGCGTATGCGTTTTCGCGCTACCGCTTCCTCGGCGACAAGCACCTGTTCTTCTGGCTGCTGACCAACCGCATGGCGCCGCCGGCGGTGTTTCTGCTGCCGTTTTTCCAGCTGTATTCGTCCATCGGCCTGTTCGACACGCACATCGCCGTGGCCCTGGCGCATTGCCTGTTCAACGTGCCGTTGGCGGTGTGGATCCTGGAAGGCTTCATGTCCGGCGTGCCCAAGGAAATTGACGAAACTGCCTACATCGACGGCTACAGCTTTCCTAAGTTCTTCGTGAAGATTTTTATCCCCTTGATCGGCTCCGGCATCGGCGTGACGGCGTTTTTCTGCTTCATGTTTTCCTGGGTTGAGTTGCTGCTGGCGCGCACCCTGACCTCGGTCAACGCCAAGCCCATCGCGGCGGTGATGACGCGCACGGTCTCGGCGTCGGGCATCGATTGGGGCGTGCTGGCAGCGGCGGGGGTGTTGACCATCCTGCCGGGCATGCTGGTGATCTGGTTTGTTCGCAACCACGTGGCCAAGGGCTTTGCCCTGGGCCGGGTCTAGAGGAATCGATGATGGAATGGATGGCCTGGACCACCCCCACCGCGCTGTTCTTTGGTGGTATCGCCCTGATTCTGGCGGGCATGACCACCTGGGAACTGCGTTCGCCGAGCATCCCCCGGCGCGGTTTTCTGCCGATCAGCACCACCCGTGGTGATCGCTTGTTTATCGGTCTTCTCGGCAGCGCCTACCTGCATTTGCTGGTCATCGGCGTTACCGACTGGAGCATCTGGGTGGCGTCCGCGCTGTCCCTGGTATGGCTGTTGAGTGTGATGCGTTGGGGCTAGTACTCGCCCGGTAGGCGCCGGCAAGCCGGCGCCTGCAGGGATTGTGTTCGCAGGTCCCGTTTGAAACTAACCAGGAGGTCTCTATGTTCGATAAAAACAATAAGCTGCGACATAGCATTTCATTGGCCGCCGTATTGGCCCTCAGCGGTTTGAGCGCCACGGCCTGGGCCGATGCGTACGAAGATGCGGCGAAAAAATGGATCGGCAGCGAATTCAAACCGTCCACCCTCACGGCCGACCAACAGCTCGAGGAGCTCAAGTGGTTTATCAAGGCCGCCGAACCGTTCCGTGGGATGAAGATCAATGTGGTGTCGGAAACCCTCACCACCCACGAGTACGAGTCCAAGGTGCTGGCCAAGGCCTTCACGGAAATCACCGGGATCAAGCTGACCCACGACCTGTTGCAGGAAGGCGACGTGGTCGAGAAGCTGCAGACGCAGATGCAGTCTGACAAGAATATCTATGACGGCTGGGTCAACGATTCCGACTTGATCGGTACGCACTTTCGCTATGGAAAAACCGAATCGATCACCGACCTGATGGCCAACGAAGGCAAGGATTTCACCTCGCCGACCCTGGATATCAAGGACTTTATCGGCATCTCGTTCACCACCGCGCCGGACGGCAAGATCTACCAGCTGCCCGACCAGCAGTTCGCCAACCTCTACTGGTTCCGCGCCGACTGGTTCGAGCGCCCGGAGCTGAAAGCCAAGTTCAAGGAAAAATACGGTTACGACCTCGGCGTGCCGGTGAACTGGTCGGCCTATGAAGACATCGCCAAGTTCTTCAGCGAAGACGTCAAGGAAATCGACGGCAAGCGCATCTACGGGCACATGGACTACGGCAAGAAAGACCCATCCCTGGGCTGGCGCTTCACCGATGCCTGGTTCTCCATGGCCGGTGGCGGCGACAAAGGCCTGCCCAACGGCTTGCCGGTGGACGAGTGGGGCATTCGCGTGGAGGACTGCCATCCGGTGGGCTCCAGCGTGACCCGTGGCGGCGACACCAACGGCCCTGCTGCGGTATTCGCCACGCAGAAATACGTGGACTGGATGAAAGCCTACGCACCACCGGAAGCGGCGGGCATGACCTTCTCCGAATCCGGGCCGGTGCCGTCGCAAGGCAACATCGCCCAGCAGATTTTCTGGTACACCGCGTTTACCGCCGACATGGTCAAGCCGGGCCTGCCGGTAGTGAATGCCGACGGTACGCCGAAGTGGCGCATGGCGCCGTCGCCGGTCGGGCCTTATTGGGAAAAGGGCATGAAGAAGGGCTATCAGGACGTGGGTTCCTGGACGTTCCTCAAGTCGACCCCGGAGAAACAGAAACTCGCGGCCTGGCTGTATGCGCAGTTCGTGACCTCGAAGACCGTCTCGCTGAAGAAAACCATCGTTGGCCTGACGCCGATTCGTGAGTCCGATATCAATTCCCAGGCCATGACCGACATGGCGCCCAAACTCGGCGGCCTGGTGGAGTTCTACCGCAGCCCGGCCCGCGTCGAGTGGTCGCCGACCGGCACTAACGTGCCGGACTATCCTCGCCTGGCGCAACTGTGGTGGAGCAACATCGCCGCCGCCGCCAGCGGCGAGAAAACCCCGCAACAGGCCCTCGACAACCTGGCCAAGGAGCAGGACGCGATCATGACGCGCCTGGAGCGCTCCAAGGTGCAACCGGTGTGCGGTCCGAAGATGAACCCCGAGCGTGACGCGCAATACTGGTTCGACCAACCGGGCGCGCCGAAACCAAAACTCGCCAACGAAAAACCCAAGGGCGAAACCGTGGCCTACGGCGATCTGCTCAAGCAGTGGGAGGCAGCGCGTAAATAAATGCGCCAGTTAGCGGATGTGGGGGCGGGCTTGCTTGCGAAAGCGGTGTGTCAGTCGCTGAATTGGGTGACTGATCCACCGCCTTCGCGGGCAAGCCCGCTCCCACATTTGGCGTGTGTTCCAAGGCTGGAATCGGGTTGTACCACTCGCTCAAATGCCGCTGCAGCACCTCGGCCTCCAGCCCGAACACCAATCAAAACTGTGGGAGCGGGCTTGCCCGCGAAAGCGGTGTGCCAGTCGCTGAAAAGGGTGGCTGATCAACCGCCTTCGCGAGCGAGCCCGCTCTCACATTTGGGGTGTATTTCAAGGCTGGAATCGGGTTGTACCATCTGCTCATGCCGTTGCAGCTCCTCGGCCTCCAGCCCCAACACCGATCAAAACTGTGGGAGCGGGCTTGCCCGCGAAAGCGGTGTGCCAGTCGCTGAAAAGGTTGGCTGACCCACCGCCTTCGCAAGCAAGCCCGCTCCCACATTTGACCTTTATGTACCAGGAGCCCAGACCCTTTCCTCGACAAAGCGCCTGGCCAGGAATCCATACAGCAAATACCCGAACGCCAGCACCAGCATCGCGCCAAATACGGCCTCTTCGCCGCAGGCATAAATCGCGTACAGCGAGTACCCCACGGCCACCAGCACCACCAGCGTATTACGCGCCTGCACCGCTGCAGTGGCGCGTGCCTTGTGCATCATCACCAGCAAGCCGGTGAGGGCGGTCACGTAGGGCACCAGGTTGGTCACCACTGCCAGGTTCACCAGTTTGCTGAATTGCGCGCTGGCTGTTGGCGAGATGGTCGAGAGGGCAATCAGGCTTTGCAGCGTCGCACACGCAAGCAGCCCGAGTACCGGCGCATTTGTCGCGCTGACCCGGCTGAAAAAGGCCGGAAACAGACGCTGGTCCGCCGACATCTTGGCCGTCTGCGCCAGGGTGAACTGCCAGCCCAGCAATGAACCGATGCACGCCACCACCGCCAGCGCCATGATCACTTCACCCATCCAGGGCGTGAACATCTGCGCATACACCAAGGCAAACGGCGCCGAAGACTCGGCCAACTGCGCATTCGGCACGATGCCCTGGATCACCGCCGTCGACAGCACGTACACCAATGCCGCGCCCAGGGTGCCGAGCAGGCAGGCCAGCGGCACGGTGCGCTGTGGCTCTTCCACCGCGTCATAGCCTTGCGCCGCCGACTCCATGCCGAGAAATGCCCACAGCGTCAGCGGAATACTCGCACCGATGGCGTCCCACAGTTCCAGCTGATTGGGGTTCCAGGCCGCCACAAACACCTCGGCCTTGAAGTAGAGCCAGCCGATCACACACAGCCCCACCACAGGAATGATCACGCCCCACACCGTCACCACCCCGATGCGCCCGGTCAGGCGCGGGCCGCCGAAGTTGGCCACGGTGGTCAGCCAGATCAGCGCCAGGCTGCCGATGAACAACGGCACCGGCCCGCTACCCAACCACGGCACAAACGACGACAGATAGCCCACGGCTGAAATGGCAATCGCCACATTGGCGATGATCAGCGACAGAAAATACAGAAACGAGCACAGGAAAAATCCCGACTTGCCGTGGGCCTCTTCGGTATACGCCGACATCCCGCCGGTGCGCGTACAGAACAGTCCGCACTGGGCAAAGCCATACGCGATGGCCATCGAGCCCACTGCCGTGATCACCCATGACAACAACGAAATCGCGCCCAGCTGCGCCATGCTCGCCGGCAACATGATGATGCCCGAGCCCATCATATTGATCGTGACCAGCGTGGTCAGGCCCAACAGGCTCATCTTTTTGCTTGGTTCGGGCATGGTCGTTCCTTGGATTGGCGGGGGAACACTGCCCCAGTGGTGAGGGGCACCTTGTGTAGAGGCAACTTACTGCGTTGCGTGGGCTTTGTGTATCAAGTGAGCTTTTTTTGTGCGGAGTGACGTTTTTCGAGTGCCCATTGGCTCGCCGGAGCGCCCATCCCCGCCTCGGCGGGTGTACGGGCTGGGTCATCTATAACCGCCGATCCGCCCCTTCTTAACCCCGATTGAATTTTCCGCACACCCCGATGCTCTGCACTGTTAGAAGCGTGTGGTTTTCAGCGCTCTTGTGGGGCTTCCTTGTTGGGAGGCCCGTTGCATCGGACTTTGCGGACACTGCCATCATGACGCTTTTTACAGCGCTGTCGGGCCAACCGGCCTCCCTTACCCAGCCGGGCCAGTGCCAGCGGGTGTATCAACAGCTGCATGGCGAAACTGCGGGTGCAGAAGAGGTCGCGCGGGCATTTATTCGCACGCAATTGGCACAGTTGCGCGACGTGCCCGGCGAGTTGCCCGAGGCGCCCGAGCAATTGCCCGCGTGGGTCGAGCAGCGCTGCGCCGAGGTGGCCCAGGCCTATGCCGATTACCTGGAGCAACGCCAGCAAGGCCAGTCACGCCGCTATTTCCAGAACAAGGCCCATGCGTTGTACTTCCTGCAGCGCGTGGCGCCGACCAAACACGTCGACGGCGCCTGGCTCAACGGCCTGCTGCGCTATTGGCAGGACCCGCGTTTCGACGGCCTGCTCACCACCTACCTTGAAGAGTTGGGCGACGGTGAGGCGGCGCAGAATCATGTGCTGATCTACCGCAAATTGCTCAGCGAACACGATGCCGACAGCGACGCCGGCCTGGAAGACAGCCATTACCTGCAAGGCGCGCTGCAACTGGCGCTGGGGCTGTGTGCCGAGGAATTCCTGCCGGAGATCATCGGCTACAACCTGGGCTATGAGCAGTTGCCCTTGCACCTGTTGATCACCGCGTACGAGCTGAGCGAGCTGGGCATCGACCCGTACTACTTCACCCTGCACGTGACCATCGACAACGCCAGCAGCGGCCACGCGTGCAAGGCCGCGCAGTCGGTGCTGAATTTATTGCCGCTGGGCGAGGGCAGGGCGGACTTCTATCGCCGGGTGGCCGACGGGTACCGGCTCAACGACCTCGGCCTGGGCACCACCGCGGTGATCAGCCGGTTCAATCTGCAGGACGAAGTGGTGGCGATGCTCGAACGCAAGCGCACGTTCGGCCAGCACATGCATTCGGACTACTGCCGCTTCGAGGGCCAGACCGTCAATCAGTGGCTGGCCCAGCCGGGGCAGATCGGCGCCTTTCTCCGGGCCCTGGAAGACAAGGGCTGGATCAAGCGCAACCAGGACCCGGCCGACAGTCGTTTCTGGCAATTGATCGAAGGCGCCGGCGCGGCGATGTTCGGCGTGTTCAGCGGCTATGAAAAACAGCTGCTGCATGACTGGATCGCCGGTGAGTGGGTCAGCGGCCAACGCGTGCCGCCGGTACGGCCAGGGCGCGGTAGCCGCTTCTCGCGGGAGCAGCACCGCCCGGCGGATCCGGACACCCAGGCGCTGGTGGATTCGCTGTGGAACCTGTCCGACGAGCAGCAGCTCCAGGCATTGATTCCCTGGCTGTCGGCGCGGCGCCATTGCACGCCCGCCGGTTTGTACGCCACCCGACGTTTTATCCAATTGCGCGCGCGCCTGCGCTGAGGTCCTTGCCCATGTCTGCACAACAACTCGCCGACCGCGCCTTGCTCAACCTGGGCCGGGGGTTGAAGGAGCACGGCTACCGGTTCATCACGCCGACGCCGTTGACCCATGAGCGGGTCTATCAACGCCTGCCCACGCCACTGGCGGTCGACCTGCGTGATGTCTTTGGCTGGTCGATGCCGTTTGACAATCAGCTGTTGCCCGAAGCATTTCGGGAAGAGTTGCAGCAGGCCGATGTGATCGAGAAGCACGACGCGCTGTGGCGCAGCGCGGTGCGTTGGTCGAGCCTGGATGATCTGCTGCTGGCCCACTCGGCGTACCCCACCACACAGTCGGATGCGGTGTTTTTCGGACCGGACAGCTACCGCTTCGCGCACCTGCTCGAAGCCCATCTGCAGCAGCGCGGCGAGCCGATCACCCGCGCCGTGGACATCGGCTGCGGCGCCGGTGTCGGCGCGCTGGTGGTCGCCCGCGCGCGGCCCGACGCCGAGGTGCTGGCAGTGGACATCAACCCGCGTGCCTTGCGCCTCACGGCGGTGAACGCGGAGCTGGCGGGACTGGCCAACGTCAGTGCCTACCACAGCGATGTGCTGGGCAGTGTCGAGGGCGAATTCGACCTGATCGTCGCCAATCCGCCCTATATGAACGACGACCGTCAGCGCGCCTATCGGCATGGCGGTGGCGCGCTGGGTGAGCAACTGTCGGTGCGTATCGCCAGCGAATCACTCGGGCGCCTGGCCCTTGGCGGCAGCCTGGTGCTCTACACCGGCGTGGCGATCGTCGCCGGCGAAGACCCGTTTCTGGAGGCGGTCAAGCCGCTGCTTGCCAGCGACGCTTTCGGTTGGACCTACCGCGAACTCGATCCCGATGTGTTCGGCGAAGAGCTGGGCAAACCCGGGTATGAGCGCGTGGAGCGAATTGCCGTGGTCGCGCTCACCGTCACCCGTTTGCGCTGACCACTCATCAGGTGTGGACGCACGCTGGAGGAACGCTCGCCGGCTCGACCGCCCTTATCTATAACCCCTCCAATGGCAGGAGTGCAGAGCATGCGAGCGATGACTTTCCAGGGCACCCACAAGGTGCAGGTGGACACGGTTCCCGATCCGATCATTGAGCAGGCGGACGACATCATTTTGCGCGTCACCGCCACGGCCATATGTGGTTCGGACCTGCACCTGTACCGGGGCAAGATCCCCACGGTGGAGCACGGGGATATCTTCGGCCACGAGTTCATGGGCATCGTCGAGGAAACCGGGCCGGCGGTGACGGCCGTGCAGCGCGGCGACCGTGTGGTGATCCCGTTCGTGATTGCCTGTGGTGATTGCTTCTTCTGCCAGCTCCAGCAGTTCGCCGCCTGCGAAACCACTAACGACGGGCGCGGCGCGATCCTGAATAAAAAGGCGATCCCGCCGGGCGCGGCGCTGTTTGGCTATAGCCGTTTGTACGGCGGCATTCCCGGTGGCCAGGCCGAGCTGGTGCGGGTGCCCAAGGCCAATACCGGGCCGTTCAAGGTGCCTGGCACCCTTGCGGATGAGAAGGTGTTGTTCCTTTCCGACATCCTGCCCACCGCATGGCAGGCGGTGACCAATGCCGGCATCGGCGAGGGCTCAAGCGTGGCGATCTATGGCGCCGGCCCGGTGGGACTGCTCAGCGCCGCGTGCGCACAGATGCTTGGGGCCGCGCAGATCTTCATGGTCGACGATCACCCGTATCGCCTGGCCTATGCGCAGAAAACCTATGGCGTGATCCCGATCAACTTCGAGGACGACGATGACCCTGCCGACACCATCATCCGCCAGACTGCCGGTATGCGCGGCGTCGATGGCGTGGTCGATGCGGTCGGCTTCGAGGCCAAGGGCAGCACCACCGAAACCATCCTCACCACTCTCAAGCTCGAAGGCAGCAGCGGCAAGGCCTTGCGCCAGTGCATCGCCGCCGTGCGCCGGGGTGGCACGGTCAGCGTGGCCGGGGTGTATGCCGGGTTTATCCATGGCTTCATGTTCGGCGATGCGTTCGACAAGGGCCTGACTTTCAAGATGGGCCAGACGCATGTGCAGCGGTTCCTGCCGGAGCTGCTGGGGCATATCGAACTGGGGCACTTGAACCCGGAGGCGATCGTCACCCATCGCCTGTCGCTGGAGCAGGCGGCGCGTGGCTATGAGCTGTTCGACAAGGCCGAGGAGGATTGCCGCAAGGTGATCCTGCTGCCTGGGATCGACGAGCGGCCACTGGTCGAGCCGCTGGAAGAACTGACGCCGGAGATTCGCGTGCAGGGCGTTCCCGGATTCTAGCCGATCCCTTGCAGGAGCCGGCAAACCGGCTCCTGCAGGGAGTTGATCAGGCAGCAGCTTGTGGCTGCAGGCGCAACTCGCCGTCGACATCCTTGACCAAGCCGCTGGCCAGGAACAGCGGTGCCAGGCGCTTGTGCAACTGCGGTTCGACGAATTCCTTTACCGTGTCCAGCGCCAGCGCACCACTGAGCGGCAGCTCGGCCTTGGTGTACGACAGCCAGGCTTTCTTGAGCATCTGCAACACATCACTGCCGGCCGTCGAAGCGAAGCGGCGGTGGCTCGGTTTACCGTCGAAAGCGAACGAGTGCTGGAACTCATAGCCCGTCTCGTCACCGCCACTGGCCGTGCAGCGCACGCAGGTGCAGGGGCCGTCGCCGAACGCGCTGCGCAGGTAGGCGTTGAAGTCCACCACGGGTTTGAGTGACAGGCGCTTATCCACCTCGAACAGGTCCCCGGTCATTTTTTCGTCAGTGTTCAACGTCCATTTCCTCGCAGTCTGCGGCAGTTTTACAAAGCGCGGCACAATACCAGCCGCACGCCAGTTTGGGGATTGTTTGCATAACAATAGACCCCAATATTCTTTTGCTGTCTTAAAAACCGCCGCTACGCTCCAGCACCTTCCCGAAAACGCGGCAGACCCCCATGACTTTCAAGCGTTCCCCCCTGACCCTCCTGGCGGCATCCCTCGCCGCCGCCACGGCCTTGCTCAGCCCCGGTGCGCAGGCCGAAGGCACCATCAGCATCGCCCAGCAATTCGGCATCGGCTACCTGATCCTCGACGTGGTGCGCGATCAGCACCTGATCGAAAAACACGGCAAGGAGCAGGGCCTGGATATCAAGGTGGAATGGAACAGCATATCCGGTGCCACCGCCATGAATGAATCGCTGCTGGCCGGCGCCCTGGATGTGGTCTCGGCCGGTGTGCCGCCGATGCTCACGCTGTGGGACCGCACCAAGGGCAAGCAGAACGTCAAGGCCATCGCCTCCCTCGGCTCGATGCCCAATTACCTGCTGACCAACAACCCCAACGTGAAGACCCTCAAGGACTTCACCGAGAAAGACCGCATCGCCGTGCCCGCTGCCGGCGTGGGCTTTCAGTCACGCACCCTGCAGATCGAAACCGCCAAGCAGTTCGGCGATGCCAACTACAAGAAATTTGATGACATCTCCATCAGCCTGGCCCACCCCGACGCCACGGCGGCGTTGATTGCCGGCGGTTCGGAGATCAACTCGCACTTCTCCAGCCCGCCGTTCCAGTACCAGGAGCTGTTGAATCCCAACGTGCACAAGGTGCTCAGTTCCTACGACATCCTTGGCGGCCAGGCTACGTTCAACGTGCTGTACACCACGCAGAAATTCCACGACGAAAACCCCAAGACCTACAAGGCGTTCTATGACGCACTGGCCGAGGCCGAGAAAATCATCAAGGCCGACAAACCGGCTGCTGCCAAGGCGTATATCCGCGTAGAGCAGTCGAAGTTGCCGCTGGACCTGGTCGAGAAAATCGTCCAGGACCCGGAAATCGACTTCACCATCGTGCCGCAGCGCACCTATATCTATGCCGAGAAATTGCAGGCGCTCGGAGTGCTGAAAAACAAGGCGGCGAGCTGGAAGGACTACTTCTTCGAAGAAGCCCATGGCGGCAACGGCAGCTGACCCGCCAAGACCCTGATGTCGAACGCCGCCAAATGTGGGAGCCGTCGAGCCCCAGCGAGGCCGCGAAGGCGGTGTGTCAGGCACAGAAGGGCTATCAGTACCGCCGCCTTCGCAGCCTCGCTAAAGCTCGACATCTCCCACAGTTGACCGGTGTTGTAGCTGAAATTTCAACCACATAGCGAAACCCGGTACTTGCTCAAATCCCAGCCACACAGCCGCCCCCCCCCTGTGGGAGCCGTCGAGCCCCAGCGAGGCCGCGAAGGCGGTGTGTCAGGCACAGAAGGGCAGTCAGTGCCGCCGCCTTCGCAGCCTCGCTAAAGCTCGACATCTCCCACAGTTGGGCGGTGTGGTGGCTGGAATATCAGCCACATAGCGAAACCTAGTGGTCGCTGGGATCCAGCTCACCCAGCGACACTCTGCAGAAACTGCAATCAGCGAAACCCAGTACTTGCTCAAATCCCAGCCACACAGCCGCCCCCCTGTGGGAGCCGTCGAGCCCCAGCGAGGCCGCGAAGGCGGTGTATCAGGCACAGAAGAACGGTCAGCCCCACCGCCCTCGCAGCCGCGCTGTAACTCCACCGCTCCCGCCGCTAAAATCGCGCTCTACACCGCGATCAAGCTGCGCTTGATCCAGTCATACAAGTCATTCCCCTCGCTCGACAATTCGCTGTTGGCCCGTCGGCACAGGTAGTACTGGCGGCCGTCGTTGACCTGCAGGTCGAACAGCTTCACCAACTCACCACTGGCCACATGTGGCGTCACCAGCGGCTCGCGCAGCAAGGCGCAGCCGAGGCCGGTGAGGGTGGCCGTGAGCGCCAGTTGGCCATCTTCCAACAGCAACCCATTGAGCGCCGTGGCGTCGACTTCGGCGGCTTCGAACCATTGGCCCCAGGTGCCGCGTTCTTCGTCGTGCAGCAGGGGCAGTTGGCTCAGGGCCTGCGGTGTGTCGATGGGGCCGTGTTGTGCCAGGAATGCGCGACTGCAATAGGGTGTGACCGCGCCGCAAATCAATGGCTCGCTGTGATAGCCCGGCCAGTGCCCGGTGCCGAAGCGGATCGACAGGTCGGCCGCGTCGCTGGGGTAGCTGCGGTGGTTGGCGTAGGTCACGTTGATGTCCAGCGCCGGGTGGTCCTTGAGGAAGTCGGCCAGGCGCGGGATGAACAGGTTGATGCCAAACAACGGGATCAGGCTGATGGTGACCTGGCGCGTGGCGCTTTTCTCGCGCACGTGTTCGGTGGCGCTGCGCAGTACCGCGAACGCCGAGCGAATCGCACGGTAATACTCGCGGCCTTCATCGGTAAGTACCAGGTTGCGGCCCTGGCGCAAGGTCAGCGGCTGCTGCAGGAAATCTTCGAGCAAGTGCAGTTGATGACTGATCGCCGAGGCGGACACGTCCAGCTCGCGTGCGGCGGCATTCACCCCGCCATGGCGCGCAAACGCTTCGAAGGTGCGCACGGCGCGCAGGGGAGGGTCATTGTCTAACTGTTCTAATTTATTCATGTGTTGAATTAAATACCAACTCTTTGCGTAAATAAAGAGCCATAAATGCCGTAAACATGGCGTAAATAGCCTGTTATCGCTTTGGTATAACCATATGACTTTCTGATATTTGATAAAAACAGAATAGATGCTTAGTGTGCCGCCCTTGTACGCACTGAGGTTCAGGGTCCTGATGGATGGGTTTATCCAACAACTGCTCAATGGCTTGATGACGGGCAGTCTCTACGCGCTGGTGGCCCTGGGTTACACCATGGTCTACGGCATTTTGCGCATCATCAACTTTGCCCATGGCGATGTCTTGATGATCGGCGCGCTGGTGGGCCTGTCGGTGATCCGCCTGCTGCAAGCCACCTGGCCGACATTGCCGCCGGTGCTGGTGTTGCTGTTGGCGACGCTGGTCGCGATGGCGTTCTGTGCGCTGCTGGCCGTGGTGATCGAGCGCGTGGCCTATCGCCGCCTGCGCCACGCCCCGCGCCTGGCGCCGCTGATCAGTGGTATCGGCGTGTCGCTGCTGCTCCAGACCCTCGCCATGCTGGTGTGGACGCGCAACCCGCAGATGTTCCCGCAACTGCTGCCGCTGGAGCCCATCGAAGTGTTGGCCGGCGCTTCGACGCACCCGGCGATCACCAATGCCACCGCGCTGACCACCATCGCCATCGCGTTGTCGGTGATGGTCGCGCTGCTGGTGCTGGTCGAGCGCACCCGTTTTGGCCGGGCCATGCGCGCCGTGGCAGAGAACCCGCAAGTCGCCAGCCTGATGGGCATCAACCCCAACCGCATCATCGTGCTCACCTTCGCCATCGGCGGTGCCCTGGCGGCGCTGGCCGGGGTGATGATGGCCAGCAACTACGGCAGCGCGCATTTCTACATGGGCTTCCTGCCGGGGATCAAGGCCTTTACCGCAGCGGTGCTGGGCGGTATCGGCAACCTCAAGGGCGCGATGCTCGGTGGCCTGCTGCTGGGGCTGATCGAAGCCCTGGGCACCGGCTATCTCGGTGCCGCCACCGATGGCGTGTTCGGCAGTAATTACCAGGATGTGTTCGCCTTTATCGTGTTAATCGCGGTGCTGGTATTCCGGCCGTCCGGGCTGCTGGGCGAACGCTTGGCGACGCGCGCATGAGCCACTCTCTGACCGCCAACAAACGCGCCACCTTCGGCCTGCTGCTGTTCGCCGTGGCCCTGGTGCTGGCGCCGTGGATCGTCGGGCATGCCGGCGGCAACACCTGGGTACGCACCCTGGATTTTGCCTTGCTGTACATCATGCTCGCCCTCGGGCTGAACATCGTGGTCGGCTACGCCGGGCTGCTGGACATGGGCTTTATCGCGTTCTACGCGGTGGGCGCCTACCTTGCCGCGCTGCTGTCGTCGCCGCACCTGTTGCAGCAGTTCCCGGCGCTGGTGGCGTGGCTGCCGGCGGGGATGCACACCTCGATCTGGCTGATCCTGCCATTGGGCGCTTTGCTCGCCGCCGGCTGCGGGGTGGTGCTCGGGGCGCCGACCTTGCGCCTGCGTGGCGACTACCTGGCCATCGTCACCCTCGGCTTTGGCGAGATCATCCGCATCCTGCTGCGCAACCTCGATCGCCCGGTGAATATCACCAACGGCCCCAAAGGCATTTCGCAAGTCGATCCGGTCAGCCTGCTGGGCGTGAACCTGGGGCGCACCCAGGAGCTGTTCGGCCTGCGCCTGCCATCGGTGTACCTCTATTACTACCTGTTTGCCGCGCTGGTGGTGCTGATCCTGTTCGCCTGCATTCGCCTGGAGCGCTCGCGCATCGGCCGCGCCTGGGTGGCGATCCGCGAAGACGAAGAAGCGGCGCAGGCCATGGGCGTGAACACCGTGCGCCTCAAGCTGCTGGCGTTTGCGATTGGCGCCGCGTTCGGCGGCGTGAGCGGCGCGCTGTTCGCAGCGTTCCAGGGTTTTGTCTCGCCGGAATCGTTCACCCTCAATGAGTCCATCGCGGTGCTGGCGATGGTGGTGCTCGGCGGCATGGGCCATATCCCCGGGGTGATGCTCGGCTGCGTGCTGCTGGCTGCGCTGCCCGAAGCCCTGCGCGCAAGCATGGGCCCGCTGCAGCAGGCGCTGTTCGGCCAGGTACTGGTCGACCCGGAAATCATCCGTCAGTTGTTCTACGGCCTGGCGCTGATCCTGGCGATGCTCTACCGACCTGCCGGGCTATGGCCCAAAGGAGTGGCACGATGAACGCACCGTTGTTGCAGATTGACCAGGTCAACAAGCACTTCGGCGGCGTCGCGGCGCTGACCGACGTGAGCCTGAGCATCCAGCCCGGCGAAATCTACGGGCTGATCGGCCCCAATGGCGCCGGCAAGACCACTTTCTTCAATGTCATGACCGGCCTCTACACCCCGGATTCCGGGCGCTTCCAGCTGGACGGGCGCGAGTACCGGCCGACCAGCGTGCACCAGGTGGCCGAAGCCGGCATCGCGCGCACGTTCCAGAATATCCGCCTGTTCAATGCCATGAGTGCGCTGGAAAACGTCATGGTCGGGCGCCATGTGCGCACCCGCAATGGCCTGTGGGCCGCCTTGAGCCGCCATCGCCGCGCCCGTGATGAAGAGGCGCAAACCCGCGCGCATGCCCATCGTTTGCTCGCCTATGTGGGCCTGGCGGGCTTTGCCAACTACCGCGCCGACAGCCTGAGCTACGGCCATCAGCGCCGCCTGGAAATCGCCCGCGCGCTGGCCACCGAACCGCGCCTGCTGGCGCTGGACGAACCGGCGGCGGGCATGAACGCCAGTGAGAAGGTACAACTGCGCGGCCTGCTGGAAAAAATCCGCGACGACGGCCACACGCTGTTGTTGATCGAGCACGACGTCAAGCTGGTGATGGGCGTGTGCGACCGCATCAGTGTGCTCGATTACGGCCAGGTCATTGCCGTCGGGCCACCGGCCGAGGTACGTCAGCACCCGGCCGTGATCCAGGCCTATTTGGGAGCCAGTGCACATGTCTGAAGCCCTGTTGCACGTCGACGGTTTGCAGGTGCGCTACGGCGCGATCGAGGCGGTCAAGTCCCTGGACCTGCAGATCGCCGAAGGCGAACGCGTGACGCTGATCGGTGCCAATGGCGCCGGCAAGACCTCCAGCCTCAAGGCGTTGACCGGCCTGCTGCCGGCCGCCAAGGGCACGATCCGGTTTGCCGGGCGCTCGATTCGGGGCCAGGCACCGGACCAACTGCTGCGCCAGGGCATCGCCATGGTGCCGGAAGGGCGCGGGATTTTTGCGCGGATGAGTGTGCTGGAAAACCTGCAGGCCGGTGCCTTTGTGCGCCGCGATCACGCGCAGGTGCAGCGTGAAATGCGCCAATTGTTCGAACACTTCCCGCGCCTCGAAGAGCGCCTGCAACAGTCCGCCGGGCTGCTGTCAGGCGGTGAGCAACAGATGCTCGCCCTGGCCCGTGCGCTGCTGTCGCGCCCGCGCCTGTTGATCCTCGATGAGCCGTCCATGGGCCTGGCGCCGATCATGGTCGAGAAGATCTTCCAGGTGATCGACGACGTCTGCCGCCAGGGCATGACGTTGTTGCTGGTGGAGCAGAACGCTCGGCTGGCGCTGCAGGTCACCGACCGCGCATACGTGATGGACACCGGGCGCATCAGCCTTGTCGGTCCGTCCGCCGCATTGCTTGAACACCCCGAGGTGCGCAGCGCCTACCTCGGTGAATAGAACCCAACCATGACGCTACCGGACGCCCGGCGTGTTTCGACCCGCCCGAAAAGACACAGGAACGACTGATGAAGACTTTGAAGCAAACCGTATTGATAGGCCTGGCCCTGAGCAGCCTGGCAAGCGCCGTGGCCCAGGCCGACCAGACCGTGCTGATCGGCTTGGCGGGCCCGCTGACCGGCCCGTCCGCGCGGATCGGCAAAGACCTGGAAAATGGCGCGCAACTGGCCATCGACCGGGCCAACGCCCAGCACCCGAAGATCAACGGTGAAGCGGTGACTTTCAAGCTGGTGTCCGAAGACGACCAGTCTGACCCGCGCACAGCCGTGACCGTCGCCCAGCGCCTGGTGGATGAGGGCGTGGTCGGCGTGGTCGGTCACTGGAATACCGGCACCAGCATTCCGGCGGCGCGGGTGTACCACGACGCCGGCATCGCCCAGGTCGCGCCGGTGGCCACGGGGCATGCCTACACGCAGCAGGGTTTCGACACCAGTTTCCGCATCATGGGCCATGACGACGATGGCGGTCAGGTGGCCGGCGCCTATGCCTTGAACACGCTCAAGGCGCAGCGCATTGCTGTGATCGACGACCGCACCGCCTTCGGCCAGGGCCTGGCAGACCAGTTCGTCAAATCCATCCAGGCCGGGGGCGCCAAGGTGGTTGCCCGTGAATATGTCGACGACAAGACCATCGACTTCAGCGCGGTGCTCACCAATATCCGCAGCCAGAACCCCGACCTGATCTTCTTCGGCGGCGTAGACGCCCAGGCCGCGCCGCTGGCCCGACGCATCAAGCAGTTAGGCATCAAGGCGCCGTTGATGGGGGCCGGCGGGTTTGTCAGCCAGACCTTCCTGCAACTGGCGCAGAACGAAGGCGAGGGCGTGATTGCCCTGGAGCCGGGCCTGGCGGTTGCACAGATGCCGGGTGGCAAGGCGTTCGAACAGGCCTATAAAGAACGCTACAAAACCAATATCGAACTGCACGCGCCGTTTGCCTACGACGGCGTCGGCGTGCTGGTGGCGGCGATTGAAAAGGCCGATTCGGTTGATCCGCAGAAGTACCTGCCGGTGCTGCGCGCCATCAGTTACCCGGGCGTGACCGGCACTATTGCCTTCGATGCCGAGGGTAACTTGAAGAAACCGTCGTTCACCGTTTACCAGGTCAAGGCCAATCAATGGCAGCCGGTGAGTGTGGCAGGCGGTCAATAACCGCCGACGTCTGGCCGGCGAACTGCTGGTGTGGTGAGTGGACTTGTCCCGCGTTGGGTGGCGAAGCCGCTGCAAAATCAGCTGCCGAGGTGTATCTGAGACAACGCGGCGTGCTTATTGGGGCTGCTTTGCAGCCCCACGCGGGGCAAGCCCGCTCGCCACAGAAAAGCCTCTCAGTGTGGGGGCAATCAATAGGTTTTGTGGAGCTGACGGAGGCACACAATGAGCAATCTGGAAGGTGAACTGGGCATTCTTGCCCGGCGGCGGATCGAAGCCGAAATCATCAAGCCGATCTACGAGATCCTGGTGCGCGAGCAGGGCAAGGCCTTTGCCGCCGCCGTGATCGGCGAGGCCGTGGGCAACGCGGCGATTCAGGCCGGCAAGCATTTTGCCGCGCTGGAAGAGCAGGGCGCCGACCTCAAGAGTTTTGTCGAACTGCAAGTGCTGTGGGAAAAGGATGATGCGCTCAAGGTCGAGATCATCGCCAGCGATGCCGAGCACTATGACTATGACGTCAAGCGCTGCCGCTACGCCGAGATGTACCACGAAATGGGCCTGGGCGAGATCGGCCACTTGCTGTCGTGCAACCGCGACGAGTTGTTTATCGTCGGCTACAACCCGGACATCGAACTGACCCGCACCCAGACCATCATGGGCGGCGCGCACCACTGTGATTTCCGCTATCGGGCCAAACCCCATGAGTAACCTGGCGCGGGTCAATGGCGAACGCCTGTGGGCATCGCTGATGGAAATGGCGCAGATCGGCGCCACCGAAAAAGGCGGCGTCTCGCGCCTGGCGCTGACCGACGAAGACCGTCGTGGCCGCGACCTCTTCGTGCAGTGGTGCGAAGCCGCCGGCTGCACGGTGCGGGTCGACGCCATGGGCAATATCTTTGCGCGCCGCGCTGGCAAACATGATGACCTGGCGCCGGTGCTGACCGGCTCGCATGGCGACTCGCAACCCTTCGGCGGCAAGTACGACGGCATCTACGGCGTGCTCGCCGGTGTGGAAGTGCTGCGAACCCTGAACGATCTGGGCATCGAAACCGAGCGCCCCATCGAGGTGGTCAACTGGACCAACGAAGAAGGCTCGCGCTTTGCTCCGGCGATGATTTCTTCCGGGGTCTACGCCGGCGTGTTCGACCTGGAATACGGGCTGTCCCGCGCGGACAAGGCCGGTGTGACCATTGGCGAGGCCTTGCAGCAGATCGGCTACGCCGGGCCTCATCCGGTCGGCGGTCAGGCCGTGCATGCCGCGTTCGAACTGCATATCGAACAAGGCCCGATTCTCGAAGCCCAAGGCATCACCATCGGCGTCGTCACCGGCGCCCAGGGCCAGCGCTGGTATGAAGTCGAATTGAGCGGGCGCAGCGCCCACGCCGGCACCACGCCGATGGACCATCGCCTGGATGCGCTGCTCGGTTTTGCCCGGGTGGTCGAGGCCGTCAATGGCCTGGGCCTGGAGCAGGGCGCCGAAGGACGGGCGACGGTGGGCATGGCGAACATCTTCCCCAACTCGCGCAACGTGGTGCCGGGACGGGTGTTTTTCAGCGTGGAGTTTCGCCACCCGGACGAAGCGGTGCTGGCGCGCCAGGACCAGCAATTGCGCGACGCCGTGGCACGCATCGCCGCAGGAATTGGCTTGCAGCACAGCGTGAAGCAGATTTTCCAGTACGCGCCGATTGCCTTTGACGCTGACTGTGTCGAGGTGGTCCGGGCCAGCGCGGAAAAGCTCGGCTACAGCCAGCGGCCGATGATCTCCGGCGCCGGGCATGACGCCTGCTACCTGAACCAGGTAGCGCCGACCGCGATGATCTTCGTGCCCTGCGTGGACGGGCTCAGCCACAACGAGGCGGAAGAAATTTCCCCCGAATGGTCGACGGCGGGGGCGGACGTGTTGCTCCAGGCGATCCTGGCCAAGGCCTCTGCCTAGCAGACACATGCAATGTCAAAATGTGGGAGCGGGCTTGCTCGCGAATACGCGGTATCAGCCACTGCAGAGGTCGACTGACACACCGCTTTCGCGGGCAAGCCCGCTCCTACACTTGGATCTCCTTCACCTCATGGTCAGCGAAAGAACTCACCGGGCGTCGTATCAAACTGCTGGCGAAACGCATTGATGAATGCCGAGGTGGACTGGTATGCCTGGCAGGTACAGGCAATGTCAAAATGTGGGAGCGGGCTTGCTCGCGAATACGCTGGATCAGCCACTGCAGAGGTCGACTGACACACCGCTTTCGCGA